>NZ_BAABEO010000008.1:593550-666645 GCF_039540195.1 Arthrobacter ginkgonis
CCCTCCGCGAAGGAGGGCGCCGGCCGCCGCCGTTGCGCCGGGGGCGCGGCTGCGCCGATGCTTGCCGCTACACCGGTGCTTGCCGCTACGCGTTGGCGCGGATGGCGGCCTCAAGGACGGCGAGCGAGTCGGCAAGCAGTTCGTCGCCGATGACCAGCGGCGGCAGCAGGCGGATGACGTTGCCGTAGGTGCCGCAGGTGAGGATGACCACGCCCTGCGCCAGGCAGTCGGCGGCGATCTTCTTGGTCAGGTCGGCGTCCGGCTCCTTGCCGCCGGGCTTGACGAACTCGAGCGCCAGCATGGCGCCGCGGCCGCGGACCTCGCCGAGGGCCGGGACCTGCTCCTGCAGCGGGCGGGCCCAGGCGTAGAACGCGGACTCGATCTCACGGGCACGGCCGTTGAGGTCCTGCTCCTCCATGTACTCGATCGCGGCCAGCGCGCCGGCGACGGCGACCGGGTTGCCGCCGTAGGTGCCGCCCAGGCCACCCGGGTGCACGGAATCGAGCAGGTCGGCGCGGCCCACGATGCCGGAGAGCGGCATGCCGCCGGCGATGCCCTTCGCGAGGGTGAGGATGTCCGGAACCACGCCCTCGTGGTCGGAGGCGAACCAGGCGCCGGTACGGCAGAAGCCGGCCTGGACCTCGTCGGCGACGAAGACGATGCCCTGCTCCTTGGCCCACTCGGCCAGGCGCGGCAGGAAGCCCTCGGCCGGGACGATGAAGCCGCCCTCGCCCTGGATCGGCTCGATGATGATCGCGGCGATCTGGTCCCCGCCGATCTGCTTCTCCATGGCCAGGATGGCGCGCTCGGCGGCTTCCTTGCCGGAGATGCTCGGGTTCTCCTCACGGAACGGGTAGCTCATCGGCATCCGGTAGATCTCCGGAGCCAGCGGGCCGAAGCCGCGCTTGTACGGGGCGGCCTTGGCGGTCAGTCCCATGGTGAGGTTGGTGCGGCCGTGGTAGGCGTGGTCGAAGGCGACGACGGCCTGGCGGCCGGTGGCGATGCGGGCGACCTTGATGGCGTTCTCCACGGCCTCGGAGCCGGAGTTGAAGAACACGGCCTTCTTGGCGTGGTTTCCGGGGGTCAGCTCGGCCAGCTTCTCCGCCAGTTCGACGTAGCCCTCGTAGGGGGTGACCATGAAGCAGGTGTGGGTGAAGCGCGCGGCCTGCTCGGCCACCGCGGCGGCGACCTTCGGGTTGGAGGCGCCCACGGTGGTCACCGCGATACCGGAGCCCAGGTCCACCAGGGAGTTGCCGTCCACGTCCACGATCACGCCGCCGTCGGCGTCCACCGCGTACACCGGCACCGAGGAGGCCACACCGGCGGCGACGGCGGAGCTGCGGCGCTCGGCCAGCGCCGCGGACTTGGGGCCGGGGAAGGCTCCGTCGATGCGTCGCTTCTGCTCAAGGCGGTACTGAATGTCCATGGGGGCGTTCCTTTTCCGGCAGGTTGCCTCAGGGGATGAAAGGGGTTCGTGCGGCGAGCCTATGCCCACCGGGCCCGCTCCACCAGTGGAAACGGCACAGCCAAAGCGCCGTCCCACCGTGCAAGTGCACAGCCTCCGTCACCGCCCCGGGCCGGGCGGGTGCCCGGCGGCAACGGCGCGGGCCCGGGAGCCGCCGCCCTAGAGTTCGGGGGCATGTTCCTCGGGCAGGTGGCCTTCATCCTCGGGATGGCGGATCAGGTTCACGATGGACCAAGCCAGGCCTCCCCACAACATCACCATCGAAATGATCATCAGGGTCAGGGCGGTGCCGTTCATTGTCCCGCCTCCTCTTCAAATGCGGCCTGGTGTTGTTCGTATTCGGGATTGTGGAGCTTGGACCGGGCGCTCCACGGGATGAAGGTGAGCAGGATTGCCAGCACCGGCAGCAGCGCGGCCATGCCCCAGCCGAAGACGGCCAGGAAGTCCAGCGGATAGCCCTCGTAGGGGGTGGTGATCTTGGCGATGAACTCATTGATCATGATGTAGCCGAGCAGGATGGGAACCAGGACCGCGATCAGCAGTATCCACGTCCGGCGCATCTTCAGCGAAGACACCAGGTTCAGGTGATGGGACAGGCTCGGCAGGCTGCGCAGCACCCAGGCGACCAGGATGACCAGGACCAGCGCGCCGGCGAGGATGCCGAAGATGTTGACGAACGCATCGGAGACGTCCAGCAGGTACAGCCCGGTGGTCGTGGGGAACAGCGCCAAGGACACCAGCGCGGTCGGGATACTCACCACCAGGGTGGCGGGCACTCGTCCCCAGCCGAGCTTGTCCTCCACCGCGGCGATGATGACCTCCAGGATCGACACCAGCGACGCCATTCCGGCAAAGACCAGGGATCCGAAGAAGAGGATGCCGATCAGGGTGCCGAACGGGGCCGCGGACGCGATGGTGGGGAATCCGATGAAGGCCAGCCCGATGCCCGGCACGGCCACGTCGGCGACCGAGGTCCCGGCGGTGAAGGCCATGAATCCCAGCGCCGCGAACACGCCGATGCCGGCAAGGATCTCGAACCCGCCGTTGGAGAACGCCACCACCAGGCCGGAGCCGGTCAGGTCCGTCTTGCGCTTGAGGTAGGAGGAGTAAGTGACCATGATGCCGAAGGCGACGGACAGCGAGAAGAAGGTGTGCCCGTAGGCGGCGGCCCAGACGCCGGGATTGGCCAGCGCCGCCCAGTCCGGGGTGAAGAAGGCATTCAGGCCGTCGATCGCGCCCGGCAGGAAGAGGGACTGGACCACCAGGATCACGAACATCACCATCAGCAGCGGGAAGAAGATGCTGTTGGCGCGGGCGATGCCCTTGTTCACGCCCGCGACCATGATCACGATCGTGAGCACCCAGACGGCCAGCAGCGGCCAGACCACGGCGGCCACATAGTCGAACCCGATGCCGACGGTCTCCGAGACCTGCAGGAACTGCCCGGTGAAGAAGGCGGACGCGTCATCACCCCAGGCGGTTGTCACGGAGAACCCGGTGTACATGATGGCCCAGGCGATGATCACCGCGTAGTACACGGCGATCACGAAACACACCAGCACCTGCCACCAGCCCACCGGCTCGACCATGCGGTGCAGGCGGCGGTAGGCCAGCGGGGCCGAGCCGCGGAACTTGTGTCCGAGCGCGTAGTCGAGGAACAGCAGCGGAATGCCGGCGGTCAGCAGTGCCGCCAGGTAGGGAATGATGAAGGCGCCGCCGCCGTTTTCGTAGGCGATGTAGGGGAAGCGCCAGATGTTGCCGAGGCCGACGGCGGAGCCGATGGCCGAGAGTATGAACAGTCGGCGGGAGGAAAAGACTTCCCGCTGGCCGGCCGCCGCAGCCGCAGCGCCGGCGTCGGATGGAGTTGTCATGGACCCACGGTAGGCTTCTGAATCTCCTCCAACAATCGTTGGCACGGCCGCCACGGCGGGCGCGGGGCGGCAGGCCCCTCCGCGACGGAGCGCATTGGATAAACGCACAACAACTTCCCTACACTTGTGTGCATGGCCATAACCCTTTCCACGCTGCTGGAATCCGCCCCGCTGCACCTTCATCCGCTCACGGCCATGGGGCCCGCCGCCGAAAAACCCATCCAGTGGGCAGCGGTGACCGAACTGGAGAACCCCGCCCCGTTCCTGGGCGGCGGCGAGGTGGTGCTCACCACCGGGCTGCGGCAGAAGACAGCGGCCGCGCAGGCGGCCTTCGTGGACCGCGTGCGCGACGCCGGCGCGCTGGCGCTGGGCTACGGGACCGGGCTGACCCACGCGAAGGTTCCGGCCGCCGTCGTGCGCCGGGCCGAGGAGCTGGGCCTGCCGGTCTTCGAGGTCCCCTACGAGACCCCGTTCGTCGCGATCACGCGGATGATCGCCGAGGCGATCGCCGCGGACCACTTGGGGCGCCTGGAACGGCTGCTGCACGGCCACCAGCAGCTGGCCGCCGCGCTGCTGGGCGGGGGCGGGCTGCACGGGCTGCTGCACGAGCTCTCCCGCCTGCTCGGCACGGCGGTGGCCCTGGACCAGTACGGGGCGCGCATCTACGGGCCCGAACCGGGGCAGGAGCGCTGGCACGAGGTCGCGATCGCCACCGGATTCACCGACCGCTGCGTGCTCTCCATCGCCGAACCCTACGGGCACGACGGGCTGGTGGACTACGCCCAGGGCCTGCTCGGCGTGGAGCTGGCCAGCCAGGCCAGGCTGCGCGAATCCCGGCGCATCGCGGCCGGGCAGGTGCTCCAGGACCTCGCCCGCGGCAGCCTGGAGGGCCAGGACGCGGCGCTGCGGCTGACCAGCGTGGGGATCGGGACCTCGGCGCCGCTGGCGGTGCTGCTGGTCGAGGCCGTCGGCCACCCGCGCGCGCTGCGCACGCTGCCGCTGCCGCCGGCGCTGGCCTCCGCTGCGGGGGCCCTGGTGGAGGACCGGCTCGCGGTGGTGCTGGCCACGGAGGACGCCGAGCCGGTGGCCCGGGAACTGGACGCCTTCCTGCACGGGGCCGGGGTGCCCTCCCGCGTCGCCTTCGGCGGCTCCTACGTCCAGGCGAAGGGGCTGCGCTGGAGCTACTTCGAGGCCCTGGAGGCCCTGCGCCACGGGGAACGGGTGAACCGCCCCTCCCGGCTGTCGCTGACCTCCCTGCTGCTGGCCGCCCATGACGTGCCGCTGGCCGCGCTCGCCAAGGAGGCGCTGCATCCGCTGGAGGACTTCGATTCCGTCCATTCGGCGGACCTGATGTCCACGCTGCGCACCTACCTGGAACTGGACGGCAGCGTGGGCGCTGTCGCGGACCGGATGGGGCTGCACCGCAACACGGTGCGCTATCGCCTGCAGCAGGTCAGCGACCTGAGCGGCTACGACCCCTCCAACACGGCCGACCGGGTCCAGCTGTGGCTCGCGCTGGCCGCGCGGGACATCCAGTGACGGCTCGGGAGGATAGGATTTGGGGCATGGCTGAGATGTTCCTCGAGAAGTTCCGTTCCCTGGTCCCGCAGTACCTGGACGATGCGTGGCAGCCCGAGGACGGGCTGACCTCCCGGGAGCTGAACGAGGCCCTCGAGGTGTCCGGCGTGGACATTCCGCTGGCGCTGCGCGAGTTCTACCTGGCCCTGGGCGGGTGCGAGGACCTCATGGAGGCCTACTACTACATCTGGGACCCGGAAGAACTCGAGATCGAGGACGGCTACCTGCTCTTCATGGAGGACGAGGAGGAGAAGTACGTCTGGGGCGTGCGGGCGGACCAGCTGGACGTGCCCGACCCGATCGTGCACCGCCGCCTGAACGCGCGCGGGACCTGGAAGAGCGAGGAAGGCACCTTCAGCGAATACGTGCTGGACATGTTCGAGTGGGTCTTCGAGGAGCTCGAGCCGGAGCTTGGGGACTAGCCGCGTGGACGCGGGGCAATCCCGGGCCGGGCAGCAGCTCTGGTCCAGCCATGCCCCGGAAAACTACGCCTGCCCGTTCTGCGAGCTGCGCGACGGCGAGATCCGCTCCCCCGAGAACCTCTGCGCCCTCAGCGACCTGGTCCACCGGGACCGGACCGTCATGGCGTTCATGGCCTGCGACGGCTTCGGCAACCACGGCGGCCACGTGATGGTGGTCCCCACCGAGCACCACGAGACGCTCTACGACCTGCCGGACGGCACCGCGGCGGACATCATGGTGATGTCCCGCAAGATCGCCCTGGCCATGAAGCGGGCCTGGGACCCCGACGGCACCAGCGTGCGCCAGCACAACGAGCCCGCCGGAAACCAGCACGTGTGGCACTACCACCTGCACGTGTTCCCGCGCTTCCACGGCGACGAGCTCTACAAGCAGCTGCGCCACCGGGTCCCGGTGGAGGTCCGCGCCCGCAAGGCCGCGGAGCTGCGCGCGGTCCTGCCCGAATTCCTCTGATTCTTGCCGGGTTCCCTCAGGCCGGGACCGCAAACGACGGCGGGGCGGGAACCTTTGCTACGAAAGGTTCCCGCCCCGCCGTCGTGGTCTTACGGATCCGGCGCCTAGAGTTCGCGGGTGACGACCGCGTCGGCGAAGGCCGCCAGCGAGGCCTTGACCGGCCCTTCCGGCAGCGGGGCCAGCACGGCACCTGCATCGTCGGCCCATTCGCGGGCCACGGCCCAGGCCTGCTGCGTGCACGGGTGCCCGGCCACGGCGCGCACGGCCTCGGCCAGCGCCTCGTCCCCGCTCAGGTCCCCGTCCACCAGTTCCAGCACGGCGGCCGCGGAGGCGTCGCCCGCGGCGGCCGCGTCGCGCAGCAGCAGCACCGGCAGCGTCGGGACGCCCTCGCGCAGGTCGGTCCCGGGGGTCTTGCCCGAGCGCACCTTCGCGCCGGTGACGTCGATGACGTCGTCGGCCAGCTGGAAGGCGACGCCGACCTTCTCCCCGTACTCGCGCATCGTCTCCACGTACTGCCCGGCACCGCCGAACAGGACGCCGAAGATCCCCGAGGTCGAGAGCAGGGACGCGGTCTTGTCCGCAATGACCTGCAGGTAGTGCCCCACCGCGTCCTCGTCCTCGCGGGGGCCGACGGACTCGTGCAGCTGGCCCAGGCAGAGCCGTTCGAACGTCTGGGCCTGGAGCATCACGGCCTGCGGCCCCAGCTCCGCCCCCAGGATGGAGGCGCGGGCGAAGATCAGGTCGCCGGTGAGGATGGCCACCGAGTTGCCCCAGACCTCGTGGGCCGTGGGGGCGCCGCGGCGGTACGGCGCCGAATCCATGACGTCGTCGTGGTACAGCGTGGCCAGGTGGGTCAGTTCCACGATGGTCGCGGCCTTGAGGACGTCGTCGTTCACCCCGCCGCCCAGCAGCGAGGACAGCACCACCAGCAGCGGCCGGATGCGCTTGCCGCCGGCCTCCACCAGGTGGCGGCTGGTGGCGTCGATCAGCGGGTCGGAGTTGGCGATCGCGTCGCGCAGCAGCTTTTCGACCCGGGCCATGCCCGTCGCGATGGCGGGCCCGAACTCCGGGTCCCCGGCCACCGCCGCGAAGCCCGGCGGGAGGTTCACCACGGCAGCCAGAGCGCTGGTCTCCGGGTTCAGGTCCACGGAGGCCGGCACGCCGTGTCCGGCTGCGGTCCAGTTGGTCTGGGAATCAGTCACGTTCTAGCGCTTACTATCCGTCGTTGGTGGCGGCCAGCGCGCGGGGAGCACGCTGGTTGCTGGTGGGGGGAGCCAGCCTCTCCAATACATGGATCACTCTATCCTCAAACGCGCTGCCTCCCTCGTCGGTGAGGTTGGCCAGCATCCGCACCACGAAGCGCATCAGCGGCGGCACGCCCATGCCGGTGCGCAGCGCCAGCTTCATGACCGCCGGCTTGCCGATGAGCGTGGCGAAGGAGCGGCCCAGCGTGAAGTGGCTGCCCCACTTCCCGCGCACCACGTCCGCGTAGGAGGCGTACAGCGCGTCCCGGGCGGCCGGCGTCGTGCCCCGGACCCCCGCCTGCGCGTCGATGGCCAGTTCGGCCGCGTAGCGGCCCGATTCCATCGCGTAGCTGATGCCCTCGCCGTTGAACGGGGACACCATTCCGGCGGCGTCTCCGAGCAGCAGCAGCCCGGGCGAGTAGTGCGGGGTGCGGTTGAAGCCCATCGGCAGCGCGGCGCCGCGGATCTCCCCGACCTGGTTCTCGGCGGTGAATCCCCATTCGGCGGGCATCCCGGCCGTCCAGTCGCGCAGCACCTGGCGGTAGTCGAGCTTGCCGAACTGCTTGGAGGAGTTCAGGATGCCCAGGCCGACGTTGGAGGTGCCGTCGCCGACGCCGAAGACCCAGCCGTAGCCGGGCAGCGGGTTGCCGGCCTTGTCCGGCAGTTCCAGCCACCCCTCCATCCAGTCGTCCTCGTGGCGGGGACTGGTGAAGTAGGTCCGGTAGGCCACGCCCAGCGGGCGGTCGTCGCGCTTCTCGTAGCCCAGGCTCAGCGCGGTGCGGGCGGAGTTTCCGTCCGCGGCGAGCACGACGTCGGCATGGAAGTCCTTCGACTCCCCCGTCTTGCGTCCGCGCTCGTCGAGCAGGTTGGCGCGGACGCCGATGACGCGGCCGGTGGCGTCGCGGAGTGCGTCGGAGACGGAGTGGCGCTCGAGGATGGTGGCGCCGGCGGCGCGGGCGTGCAGGGCCAGCGCCTCGTCGAAGCCGAGCCGGGTGCGGATCAGCCCGTAGTCCGGGAAGTCGGAAAGTTCCGGCCAGGGCATCTCGATGGTGCGGCCGCCGGCTACCAGGCGCAGGCCCTTGTTCCGGCGCCAGCCCTCGGCCTCCTCATGGGGCAGGCCGAGGAGCCGCATCTCGCGCACCGCGCGCGGGGTGAGGCCGTCGCCGCAGACCTTTTCCCGCGGGAACGCCGTCTTCTCCAGGACGGTGACGTCGACGCCGGCGCGCGCCAGGTAGTGGGCTGCGGTCGAACCGGCCGGGCCGGCCCCAACAATCAGGACAGACAAACCCGGCTACCCCGCGGCGAGGGGCTTGACGGCCCGGTGGACGGCGACGATCCCGCCGGTGAGGTTGCGGTAGCGGCAGTCCTCCCAGCCGGCCTCGTCGATCCAGGCGGCCAGGCCGTCCTGGTTCGGCCAGGCCCGGATGGATTCGGCCAGGTAGACGTAGGCGGTCGGGTTGGAGGCCACCTTGGTCGCGATGGCCGGCAGCGCACGCATCAGGTACTCGGAGTAGACGGTGCGCCACGGGGCGAACGTCGGGTGGGAGAACTCGGCCACCACCAGCTTGCCGCCGGGCTTGACCACGCGCAGCATTTCGGCGAGCGCCTTCTTGGGCTCGTTGACGTTGCGCAGCCCGAAGCTGATGGTCGCGGCGTCGAAGCTGCCGTCGGCGAACGGCAGGTTGGTGGCGTCGCCGGCCACGAAGTCGATGTCGGGGCGGCGGCTCTTGCCGACCTGCAGCATGCCCTGGGAGAAGTCGCAGGCGACCACGTGCACGCCGGCGTCGGCGTACGGCTCGGAAGAGGTGCCGGTGCCCGCGGCCAGGTCCAGCACGCGCTGGCCCGGGGCCGCGCCGACGGCTTCCACCACGATCTTGCGCCAGCGCCGGGTCTGGCCCAGGGAGAGGATGTCGTTGACGACGTCGTAGCGCGGGGCGACGTCGTCGAACATGGCTTGGACTTCTTCGGGACGCTTCTCCAGCGATGCACGGCTCACGCGCCCCATTCTCCCCCAGTTCCCCACGGGGGCGAAAATCCGGGCCGCCGCGCCAAACGGATTACCGCCTCCTCGGCTCCCACCACTCGCCGGCGCTCGAGGCGGGACCCTCGCCGAGTAGCGCCTCCTCGGCTCCCACCACTCGCTGGCGCTCGAGGTGGGACCCTCGCCGAGTAGCGCCTCCTCGGCTCCCACCACTCGCTGGCGCTCGAGGTGGGACCCTCGCCGAGTAGGCTTGAGCCACCATGAGTATCGATTCCCTCGGTGCCGCGGTTCCGGTGGCCGGAGGTCCGCTGGCCGCAGCGCCGCTGCCCTCCCCGCCGGCCGCCGCGGCCCCCGTGCCCGCATTGCGCAGCTTCACCGTCCGCCGTCCGCCGATGGGCGAGAACGGCCTGTTCGACTACTTCGTCCGCGACGACGCGCTGGTCTGGAGCCGGCGCGGCGACGGCATGGTCGGCTTCGGCGAGGCGGCGCGCTTCGAGTCGGCCGGGCGGGACCGCTTCGCCGCAGCGCGCGCCTGGTGGGCCGCCGCGACGGGGGCGGCCCAGGTGGAGAACCCGCTGGCGGAGCCCGGCACCGGCCTGCCGGCCTTCGCTTCCTTCGCCTTCTCCCACGCCAGCGCCCACGTGTCGCGGCTGGTGGTGCCCGAGCTCGTGGTGGGCCGCCGCGGCGACACCAGTTGGCTGACCTACACGACGGCGGACCCCGCCGCGGAACTGAGCGTCCAAGCCGCCGAGGAACGCCTGGCCGTGCTGCTGGACGAGGTCTCCGCCGAGCACGAGCTGGCCCGGGGCGGGGACCGGCTGGTGCCCGGACAGGTGTCCGAGGACGGCTACCGCGCCGCGGTGGCGGCCGGGGTGGAGGCGATCGCCGCCGGCAAGCTCACCAAGCTGGTGCTGGCCCGCGACGCCGTGGCGGAGCTGGGTTCCCCGGTCGCGGTGGCCCAGGTGCTGCGCGAACTGGCGCTGCGCTACGGGGACTGCTGGACCTACGCGGTGGACGGGCTGATCGGTTCCACCCCGGAGATGCTGGTGGAGGTGGTGGGCAGCACCGCCCGGGCCCGCGTGCTCGCCGGCACGCTGGACCGCGCCGGCGCACCCGCCGGGGATCCCGGCTACGCCCACCGGATGCTGGCCGGCGACGAGAAGCAGCGCCACGAACACCAGATCGCCATCGATTCGCTGACCGAGCAGCTCGGGCCGCTGGTGGATCGGATGGACGCCCCCGCGGAGCCGTTCGTCCTGGAGCTGCCCAACGTGTGGCACCTGGCCTCCGACGTCGAGGCGCAGCTGTCGGTGCGCGCCGACGGCACCTCGCCCTCCGCGCTCGACCTCGCCGAGGCCCTGCATCCCACGGCCGCCGTCTGCGGCACCCCGACGGCGGTCGCCGGCGAACTGCTGCGCGAGCTCGAGGGCATGGACCGCGGTCCGTACGCCGGGCCGGTGGGCTGGGTGGATGCCGCGGGGAACGGCGAGTTCGGCATCGCCCTGCGCGGAGGCGTCGTGGAATCCCCCCTGCGGGTGCGCCTCTATGCGGGGTGTGGCATCGTGGCGGCATCGGATCCGGAGGCGGAACTGGCGGAAACCTGGGCCAAGATGCGGCCGATGCGCGAGGCGCTGAACCTCTAGCCGGCGGCCGGGAACGGCCGTTTCCGCGGCGCTTTCATGTGTTGCCAAAAAACCAGTTGTTTACAACTAGTGATCGAATGTAGCCTGTGATGCATATCTCTCGGCGCGCAAGTCAGCGGGCTAGAATTACGAAGCATTACAAGCCTCCCTCCGGACCCACCAATCCGAGACGAAAGTGACACACACAATGCGGATCACTTCCACCTTCACCAAGACGCTCGCGCTGGCAGCAGCGGGCCTGCTGGCGCTCACCGCGTGCACCAACGCGTCGGAGACCGGCGGTTCGGGCGCGACGACCTCCGGCGCCGCGGCCTCCAGCTTCGACCCGACGACGATCGCCAAGGACGAGACCCTCGCGGCCCTCGTTCCCGAGAAGATCCGCTCCCGCGGCACCCTGATCTTCGGTTCGGACACCTCCTACGCCCCGGCCGAGTTCCTCGGCACGGACAACCAGACCCCGGTCGGCTACGACGTCGACATGGCCAAGGCCATCGGCGCCGTCCTGGGCCTCGAGGTCGACGTGCAGACCGCCGAGTTCACCGGCATCCTGCCCGCGCTCGGCTCCAAGTACGACCTGGGCATCTCCTCCTTCACCATCAACGACGAGCGCCTCGCCGCCGTCAACATGGTCAGCTACTTCCAGGCCGGAACCGCCTGGGCGGTCAAGACCGGCAACCCGACCAACTTCTCCTTCGAGGACATCTGCGGCCGTTCCATCGGCGTGCAGACCGGCACCGTCCAGGAGAACCCGGACCTGTCCGACCGCAACAAGGAGTGCCTCGACGCCGGCAAGGAAGCGATCGACATCATCACGCTCAAGGCCCAGACGGACATCACCACCCGCCTGGTCAACGGCAGCATCGACGCGATGGCCGCCGACTCCCCGATCGTCGGCTACGCCCTGTCCCAGACGGGCGGCCAGCTCGAGCGGTTCGGCGACACCTACGACTCCGCCCCGCAGGGCATCGCGGTCGCCAAGAACGACGAGGCCATGGCCGACCTGGTCCAGCAGGTCGTGGCCAAGCTGATCGAGGACGGCAGCTACACCCAGATCCTTGAGACCTGGGGCGTTGCCGACGGCGCCGTCACCGAATCCCAGGTCAACCCGGCCGTCTGATGCGTTCGACCACAATCCCTGCAACGGGCACCGACGCACCGGAACTGATCGACGCGGTTCCGGTGCGCCACCCCGGACGGTGGGCCGGCGCCGCCGTCATCCTGATCTTCCTGGCCCTGCTCATCCAGAGCCTGGCCACCAACCCCAACTTCCGGTGGGACGTCGTCTGGCTCTACTTCCGCGACACGCGCGTCATCCAGGGCGTCGGCTGGACGCTGTTGCTGACCGCGGTCTCGATGGTCCTGGCGATCGTGCTGGCCATCCTGCTGGCGTTCATGCGCCAGTCGGACAACCCGATCTTCCGCTGGTCCAGCTGGACCTGGGTGTGGTTCTTCCGCGGCACCCCTGTCTACACCCAGCTGGTGTTCTGGGGCCTGCTGGCCGTCCTCTACCCGAAGATGTCCGTCGGCGTCCCGTTCGGCCCCGAACTGTTCTCCTTCAACACCCAGGACTACCTCGTCGCTTTCTGGGCGGCCGTTCTGGGCCTTGGCCTGAACGAATCCGCCTACCTGGCGGAAATCTTCCGCGCGGGCCTGAAGTCCGTGGACAAGGGCCAGACCGAGGCCGCGGAGGCCCTGGGCATGCGCGGCCGCAAGATCATGTGGCGCATCGTGCTGCCGCAGGCGATGCGTGTGATCGTGCCGCCCACCGGCAACGAAACCATCGGCATGCTCAAGACCACCTCGCTGGTCCTGGCCGTGCCGTTCACCCTGGACCTCACCTTCCAGACCAACGCGCTGGCGAACCGGACCTACCTGCCCATCCCGCTGCTGATCGTGGCGGCGCTGTGGTACCTGATCATCACCAGCATCCTGATGGTGGGCCAGCACTTCATCGAAAAGCACTACGGCAGGGGCGTGGACAACGTGTCCGGGGCCCGCGGCCCGGTGATCAACCCGGCCGCGGCCAAGGCGGCCGCCGCCGGCATCGACGAGCACAACCCGCCCAAGCTCAGCGGCGGGGCCACGGCCGTGGACGGCGAATACATCGAGGAGAGCGGACGATGACCGGGACCAAAGAGGACCTTGTCCGCATCGAGGGCGTCCACAAGTACTTCGGCGACCAGCACGTGCTGCGCGGCATCGACATGGCCATCGGCCAGGGCGAGGTGTCGGTGGTGATCGGTCCCTCCGGGTCCGGCAAGTCGACCCTGCTGCGCTGCGTGAACATGCTGGAGACCGCCAGCGCCGGCCGCATCTACGTGGACGGCGAACTGATGGGCTACGTCGAGAAGCACGGCCGGCTGCACATGCTGCCGGTCAAGGACATCGCCCGCCAGCGCCGCAACATTGGCATGGTCTTCCAGCGTTTCAACCTCTTCGGCCACAAGACGGCCATGGAGAACGTGATGGAGGCCCCGGTCCAGGTCAAGGGCCAGTCCCGGGCCGCCTCCAAAACGCGGGCGCTGGAGCTGCTGGACCGCGTGGGCCTGTCCGACCGGGCCAACCACTACCCGGCCCAGCTCTCCGGCGGCCAGCAGCAGCGTGTGGCGATCGCCCGCGCCCTGGCCATGGACCCGGAGCTGATGCTCTTCGACGAGCCCACCTCGGCGCTCGACCCGGAGCTGGTCGGCGACGTGCTCAACGTGATGAAGGACCTGGCCCGCGACGGCATGACCATGATGGTGGTGACCCACGAGATCGGCTTCGCCCGCGAGGTGGGCGACACCCTCACGTTCATGGACGGCGGCGTGGTGGTCGAGTCCGGCCCGCCGCGCGAGGTCATCGCGAACCCGCAGCAGGAACGGACCCGGGCCTTCCTCGGGAAGGTCCTCTGACCGCTGCCGCACCGCGAAAACGCGAACGCCGCGGGGCCCGCACATCCTGTGCGGGGCCCCGCGGCGTTTCCGTTCCGTCAGAGCGTGACGTTCAGCGCGGCCGCGAACCCGTCCCCCACGGACCCGGTGATGGTCGCCAACTGGTGCACGCCGCCGTCGTCCCGGAAGACGTTGTCCCGGGCCAGCGGGGTGTTCGGGAAGTTCCGCTTGCTGGTTTCGTATCCGGCGCTGGCGTAGACCGTGTTGCAGGCGGCCTCGGTCAGCGCGACCTGGGAGACCTTCAGGACCTGCCCGGTGGAATTGATGTTGTTCAGCGAATCGAAGACCTCGAAGTGCACGTGCGGCCAGCGCCCGTTGTACGCGCCGGGGAAGATCGTGGTGAAGGTGACCTGCCCGTTCTCGTCCGCCTCCTGGACCCCGCGGAGGAAGTTGTCGTCCTCGAACCCGGCGTCGTACATCGAGTATTTCCCGTCGCGGTCGCAGTGCCAGGCGTAGACGGCGGCGCCCCCGTAGGGCGCGCACCCGTTGGAGGAGTCGAGGATGGTCAGGGTCAGCGTCATCGGCACGCCCTCCACGGAGGTGACGTCGCCGCCGCCGAAGCTGCCGGTGATGTCCCGGCGCACGATCCCCGACTCCTCCAGCACGTTCGGCCCGTTGCTGCCGTTGCCCGGATAGGGGCCGGCGGTCTCGGTGGGAATCTCGACGCCGCACTCGGCGATCGCCCGCGTCACCGCGGATTCGGAGGCCGACGCCGAGGCGGCCGCGGTTGCGCCGCTGGAGGCGCTCGTGGATGCGCCGGCGGAACTGGCGCCTGACGCGGTGCCGCTCCCGGTGCTGTCCGGGGGTGCGCAGGCGGCCAGCGCCGCGGCGGCCGCCCCGCCGAAGGCCAGGCCCAGCGCGCGGCGTCGGCTCACGAGGGTGCGCAGGTCGAATTCGAGTCCGCGGTCGTGGTCGGGGTGGGGCCCCCGGTCTTCAGTGTTGGGGTTCCCGGCGGTGTGGTTCTCGGGGGTGCTCATGGTCCCAGTCTGCCCGGGACCGCTATGTCCCCGGCTGTGACCCGCTGTGGATCCGCTGTGCCCCCTGGCCCGCCGCCGCCGCCGGGACGGCGGCCGGGTCCGGGCCGGCTGGACTGGCCGAACGGGTGGCGCTGGCCGGGACGGCCTCCTGCACGGCGGCGGCGATCCGGCGGTGCAGTTCGCGCACGCCGGTGCGGTCGATCGCGACCTCCACGATGCGGCGTCCCCGACCCCTCGAGGCCAGCGCGGCGCGCAGGTCCTCGGGGGTGTCCACCCGCACGTGGGCCACCCCGTAGGCGGCGGCGAGGCGGTTCATCCGGACGCGGTGCGGGGTTCCGAACAGCCGCTCCACGGTGCGCCCGTAGCGGCCGGATTCGGCGATCCCGCCGTGCTCAAGGGTGGAGAAGATCGCTCCCCCGGCGTCGTTGAGCACCACGATGTCCAGGTCCGGCTCTGGTTCGCCGTCGCCGAGCAGCAGGCCGCCGGCGTCGTGAAGGAAGGTGACGTCACCGATCAGGGCGG
Organism: Arthrobacter ginkgonis; assembly: GCF_039540195.1. Lineage (NCBI taxonomy): Bacteria > Bacillati > Actinomycetota > Actinomycetes > Micrococcales > Micrococcaceae > Arthrobacter > Arthrobacter ginkgonis. Next base: position 608,698 of record NZ_BAABEO010000008.1, read on the forward strand.
TGGTGCGCGCCCCCGGTCCCGCCCCGAGCGCGATCCCGGTGGCCGTGGCCAGGGTTCCGTCGATGCCGGCCAGGCCGCGGTTGGCGAACACCCGGGCGGCGGGGGCCGCCGCGGGGACGCCGGCGAGGTCGGCGTCGCGGATGGCGTTGGAGGAGCCGAGCAGCAGGTTCCCGGCGGCGGCCTCCCAGACCGCCCGGGCCGCGGAGGGACCGTTCAGCCGGTCCGCGTCCAGGATCGCGGCGTCCACGGCGGCCGCGGCGGCGTGTCCGGCCCGGGTCCAGGCCTCCAGCCACCCCGCCGGGCCGGTCCCGGCGAAGAGGGAGAGGTCGTCGAGTTCCTCGACGACGCGTTCGCGGCGGCGTCCCGGCGTGAACCATCCGACGGGCTCGGGCACGTAGAGGGCCGCGGGCAGGTCCGCGCGGTCCAGCAGCCGGGCCACGGGGCGGCTGAGCGTGGGGCGCCCGAAGACCACCACGCGTTCGATCAGGTCCCCGAAGGGGTTGAGCAGCAGGCGGTAGGGCCCCACGGCGTGGGGTCCGAACCGCGCGTTGGAGCTGGGCTCGGCCAGCAGCGGCAGCCGGTGGGCGCGCGCGAACGCCTCGGCGACCGGCCCCGCGCCGTGCCCGGCGACGACGACCGTGCGCCGCTCGGCCAGGTCGGGGAGGGCCAGCGGCCGGGACCCCTCGCGCTCCGCGGGGCCGGATCCGTCCACGGGAGCCGGGTGGTCCGCGGACCCGGTGCGGCCGGCGTCGTCCGGGCCGGCGGACGGCAGCCGGTCCCCCGGTTCCGGGACCAGCGGATCCCGGAAGGCCAGGTTCACGTGGACGGGCCCGCAGGGCCCCACCTGGACGGAGACCCCACCCATCCCGCCCATCCCGGCGGTTCCGGGGCCGGGATGCCCGTCCGCGGCGACGATCCCCTCCGCCGCCAGCAGGGCGCGGCGCAGTTCGGGGACCGGGTCGGTCCCGGCCTGAAGGTCGGCGCAGTGCCTGACGTGGGTGCCGAAAAGCGCCGTCTGGTCGGTGGTCTGGTTGGCGCCGGTGCCCCGCAGTTCCTCGGGCCGGTCGGCGGAGAGCACCACCAGCGGCACGCCGGCGTGGTTGGCCTCCATCACCGCGGGCAGCAGCTCGCCGACGGCGGTGCCGGAGGTGGTGACGATGGCGGCCGGCCGGCCGGTGGCCAGCGCCAGGCCCAGCGCGGTGAACCCGGCGTCCCGCTCGTCGATGCGCACGTGCAACGTGACGGCGCCGCGGGACTCGGCCTCGGCCAGCGCGTAGGCCAGCGGCGCGCTGCGCGAGCCGGGGCAGACGATCACGTGGCGGACCCCTCCCTCGGCCAGCGCGGCCACCGCCAGCCGGGCGGACTCAAGCGAGGTCAGTGCGGAAGGTGCGGCGGTCATGGCCACCAGCCTATCCGCCGCCGTCCCTCCCTCCCCACCCGCCCGGATTTTGCTGCCTCCCAGGCAGTCCCGCCGGGATTCTGCTACCTCCGGGGCAGTCGCGGCGGAATTCTGCGCACCGCAGCTTCCACCAGGAGACGCGACGACGGCGGGGGGCGGCTTCGTTGCGGAAGCCGCACGCCGCCGTCGTGCTGCGCGGGCAGAGGGGCGCGGGCCTATGTGCACGGGTCTAGGTGCACTATCTCCGAATCACTGCCTCCAAGCGAGCGCAATCCTGGAAACACCCACCGGAAGGTAGCAAAATCCGGGAGGCGGCAGGCCCCGGTGTGGCCACGGCGAGCGTGGGAAGCGTTCCGGGGCGGGCCTGCCGCTAGCCCCGGGCGCCGCGGGAGCGGCCGACGCCGCTGTTGCCGCGGGAGCTGAAGACCTGGACCACGGCCGGGCGCGGTGCGTACGCCTGGCCGCGCTTCTCCCGGCTCTTGCTGGCGACGTAGTCCGGGAACAGGGAGGTCGGCGCGGCGAAGGTGCCGCCCTCGCCCGGGTGCTGGACGGCCACGAAGACGGAGTTGTCGCGGTCGTGGATGACCGGCCCGCAGGTCTCCGCCCCTGCCGGGACGGCCAGGAACTGCTCGACGCGGCCGCGGTCGGGACCCGTGAGGGTGACCTTGTGCAGGGCGTCGCAGTAGCCGATGGTGCCCGGCTGGCCGTCGGTGGAGATCCAGAGGTTGCCCTTGGAGTCGAACGCCAGGTTGTCCGGGCAGGCGATCGGGGAGACCTTCTCCGCCGGGTACCCCGAGAAGTACAGCTGGGAGGCCGGCGCCTGCGGGTCCCCGCACAGCAGCAGGATGTTCCAGCCGAAGGTCAGCGCCGCGGCGTCGTTGCCCGTCTCGGTGAGCTCGATGACGTGGCCGTCGCGGTTGCTGGTGGCGCTGGTCAGGCCCGCGCGCGGGTTCGCCTCGTCGGCGCCGGCCTTCTTGCCCGCCTTGCCGCGGTCGGTGTTGTTCGTCAGCGCGATGTACAGCTTGCCGGTGACCGGGTTCGGCTCCACGTCCTCCGGGCGGTCCATCTTGGTGGCGCCGACCTTGTCCGCGGCGAGGCGGGTGTAGACCAGGACCTCCTCGACGCTCATCCCCTCGACCTTGGACTCTCCGTTGACCACCAGCGGCAGCCAGGCCCCGGAACCGTCGAAGGAGCCGTCCGCCGGCACCTTCCCGGACCCGTCGATCTCGGCAGCCGGCGAGCCGCCGCTGAACCGGGCGACGTACAGGTCGCCGGCGGAGAGCAGCGTCAGGTTGTGCTTCTTGTTGCCCGGCTTGTACTTGTCCTTGGAGATGAACTTGTAGACGTAGTCGAAGCGCTCGTCGTCGCCGGAGTAGGAGACCGCGCGGCCGTCGGCGGCGATGCGGACGTTCGCGCCCTCGTGCTTGAAGCGGCCCAGCGCGGTGTGCTTGACCGGGGTGGAGGTCGGGTCCTGCGGGTCGATCTCCACGACCCAGCCGAAGCGGTTGACCTCGTTCGCGTAGCCGGCGTTCTGGCCGGAGAAGCGCGGGTCGGTCAGCTCCCAGCCGCGCTCGGTGGCGCCGGAGGAGATGCCGTACCGGGAATCGGTGTCCGAGCCGGTGCCCTGGAAGTATTGGTTGAAGTTCTCCTCGCCGGAGAGCACGGTGCCCCACGGGGTGGTGCCGCCGGCGCAGTTGTTCAGCGTGCCCAGGACGCGCTTGCCGGTCGGGTCGGCGACGGTCTTGAGCAGGTCCGAGCCGGCGGCGGGGCCGTCGACGGCGAAGACGGTGGTGGCGGTGATGCGGCGGTTGCGCGCGCCTCCGCGCACGTATTCCCACTTGGCGCCGGCCTTCTTGCGGCGCAGCTCCACGACGGCGAAGCCGTGCGCGGCCATGGCGGTGCGGCGGGCCTCGTCCGGGTTGGCGGCCAGCCACGCCGGGTCGAACATGATGTCCTCGTTGGTGTACTCGTGGTTGGCCACGAGCACGCCGGAGCGGCTGCTGCCCTTGTCCGCGATGATGTTCAGGTAGTCGTTGTTGTACCCGAACTGTCCGGCCTGGGCCTTGGCGGTCTGGTTGTCGATGTCGAAGTCGGGGGTCTTGCGGAAGAGCGGGTCGCCCCAGCGGATGATCGGTTCCCAGTCGTAGCCGGCGGGAACGGTGACCTCGTCCACGGTGCGCGCGACCGGTTCGATCGCGGTGAACCGCAGCTTCCCGCCGCCCTGCCCGAACCCGCCGAAGTCGGCGGAGGCCTCCGGGGCCTGCGCGACGTCCACGCCGATCGCCACCGCGGCCGCGGCCACGCCGCCCAGGCCCAGCAGCGCGCGGCGCGAGAGCGCCGCGTCAGCGATGTCGCGGAAGTAGTTGTTCGTGGACGTGTTGCACACGTCCTGGGCGCAGGCGTTCCCGCACTTGAAGTGGCAGGTCGCCGCTGAACGGTTTCCGCGGGTGTGTCCGAGCATCGGCAGGAAGGTGGGGCTCATGGCGGTCCTTACGCAAGGTCTGGGCGGGTTTTCCGAACAGACCTTGTCAGGGGCAAACTACGGCGTGCCCACCGGCGGGTGAACGGGAGCCTAAGTTCCCGGAACCACCAGTTCCCGGCACCGGCGCAGCCGCTCGAGCCACCAGCGCCGGCGGGCCGGATCGGCCGCGTGGCGCTCCACCAGCTCCGGGTCGGCGGCGACCGTGCGCAGGTCCAGCATCCCGCCGCGGGCCACGTAGGGTTCGGCCGCGACGTCGGCCGCGAACAGGGAGACCGTGCCGAGCCCGCACGCGTAGGGAAGCTCGGGCAGCGCCGCGGCCAGGGCCGCCCCGGTCCGGGTGCCGACGGAGGTGTCCAGCGCGGAGCTGACGACGGCGGGCAGGCCCGCCTCGGCGACGATCCGCAGCGCGCGGCGCACCCCGCCCAGCGGCGGAGCCTTGACCACGATCAGGTCGGCGGCCTCCGCGCGCGCCACCGCGAGCGGGTCCGATTCCTTGCGGACGGATTCGTCCGCGGCGATGGGGATGCCGAGCCCGCGGCGGGCCACCTCCATGCGCAGCCGGCGCAGCCCCTCGATGCCGGCGACCGGCTGTTCGGCGTACTGCAGCCCGTACGGGGCCAGCGCCTCCAGCGCCTCCAGCGCCTGGTCCAGGCTCCAGCCCGCGTTCGCGTCCACCCGCAGGGCCGCCCCCGGCAGCAGCCGGCGCACTTCGGCGACACGGGCGACGTCGTCCGCCAGCGCCTGCCCCGCCTCGGCGACCTTGATCTTCACGGTGTGGGCCGCGTCGTACGCGGCCAGCACGCGTTCGACGCCGGAGGCCGGGACCGCCGGCACCGTCGCGTTCACGGGCACGTGCGTGCGCACCGGTTCGGGGTAGCCCTCCCAGCCGGCCTCGATCGCGCCGCGCAGCCACGCCGCCGCCTCGGCGTCGCCGTACTCGGTGAAGGGAGCGAACTCGGCCCAGCCGGCCGGGCCGTCCAGCAGCAGGACCTCGCGTTCGACGACGCCGCGGAAACGGACCTTCAGCGGCAGCACCACCACGTGGGCGCGGGCGGCCAGCTCTTCGGCACTGGGGAAGTTGGCGCCGGGGACCCCGGCGGGTACGGTCTCGGTCATGTCTCCACAGTAGTCACCGCCACGGAAGTCACCGCGGGACCCGCGTGCACAGCGTTTTCCCACGCCGGTGTGGCAGGCTGTACTGCGATGATTCGAACCAAGGCACATCCGGCCCGGCGGGGAACATCCCACAGGGCCGCCCCGCACCCGGCGCTGTGGATCCTCGGCATGCTCTGCGTAGCCGCGGCCTTCGGCGCCGTCTACTGGGGCTTCGTCCTGACCGTAACCGGGCAGCTGGCGGACGAAACCGCGCTGCGCGGGGCCGAGGCCTACCTCGGCGCGGACACCGCCCGCCGCCCGGCGCTGGCGTTCCTGGGGTACCTGCCGGAGGCCTCCGCCGTGATCGGGGCGCTGGCGCTGCTGGCGGCTGCGGCCGTGCGGCGCAGCGTGTGGGCCCCTGCCGTGGCGGCGGCAGCGTTCGCGGGCGCCGCGCTGAGCACCCAGGTGCTCAAGCACCTGGTGCTCGAGCGGCCGGACAAGGACATTTCCGCGGCGTCGGTGAATTCCTTCCCGTCCGGGCACACGACCTTCGCCGCCGCGGCCATGGTGGCGGTGCTCCTGGTCGCCTCGCCCCGCTGGCGGCCCCTGGTGGCGGCGCTCGGCGGCCTCTATGCCGCCGTGGCCGGCATGGCGACCCTGGTGCTCGGCTGGCACCGCCCCGCCGACATCCTCGGCGCCTACCTGATGGCGGCGTTTTGGGGGCTGCTCGGCGGACTGGTGCTCCTGCGCCGGGAGCCGTGGTGGAACGTGTGGGAGGGTCCCAACACGCACTGGGCGTCCGCGCGCCTGTGGCAGGCGGTGCTGTGGGTGCCCGGGGTGGCGGGCCTGGCCGGAGCCGTCGCCGTGTACCAGCTGGTGATCGGGCCGTCGGCGCTGCAGGGCACGGCCGGCCTGCTCGGCTGGCACCTTCTGGCGGCGGTGCTGTTCATCGGCGGTTCCGCGGCCTTCCTCTTCGGCCTCGGATCCGCGTTCTTCTCCCACCAGACCCGCCGGCGGGGCTGAGCCGGCCGCTGCCCGCCACTACCCGGACCGCGGGGTGCGCGGGATGAAGTACCCGAAGATGGCGGCCCCGGCGAAGGACAGCGCCGCCACCGCCCAAATGCCCGAGGCCAGGGACACCGCTCCGGTCATCACGGACAGCACCACGGGTCCGCCCATGACCCCGGTGTCGGAGAGCAGCCTCCACAGGCCCAGGAACTGGGGGCGCCCCGCGCGGGGCGAGAAGTCGGCCCCCAGCGTCATCACGATCCCCGAGCCGATGCCGTTGCCGAAACCCAGCAGCATGGCCACGGCCAGCAGGGTCGCGGCCTGGGAGGTCAGCGGCAGCAGCGCCAGGGCGATGCCCATGACCACCATGGCCGGCACCGCCACCGCGACCCGTCCCTTGCGGTCCATGAGCTTGCCCGCCGGGTAGAAGACCAGCATGTCCACGGCACCTGACAGGCCATAGATCACCGACGCCGTGGGAGCATCGAGCCCCAACTGCTCCGCCCAGAGCGGGATGACCGCCTGCCGGGTGGCGCGCACCGCGGAAATCAGCATCACGCCCACGCCCAGCGTGGCCAGGACCCGCTTGTGGGAGGCCGCGATCGAACGGATGGTGGGCCGGACGGCGTCGTTCCCCGCGGGGTGCCGCCCGCCGGGAACGACGCCGGCAAGGTCCGGGATCCGGATGCTGACCACCGTGGCGGCGGCCATGGCGGCCAGCCCGGTCCAGTACGCCCCGGGCAGGCCCAACCACAGCATGACGGCGGCGGAAACGAACGGGCCGATGAACGTCCCGATGCGGGACACCCCACCCAGCGTGGACATGGCACGGGCGCGGAACTGCACCGGGACCGCCTCGGCAAGGAAGCTCTGCCGGGCGAGGTTGAAGACCGAACCGGCCATGCCGATCATGAGGATGCCCGCCGCGAAGACGCCCAGCACGGGGGCGGCCAGGGCCAGCCCCATGCCGCAGGTCGCCCAGGCGGCAGCGCCGATCATGGCGGCGCGCTCGCCGAAGCGGGCGGTGATCATCGAGGCGGGGACATTGGTGAGCAGCGAACCGATGCCGATGAGCGTGATGGTCAGCGCCGCGGCGGCGACCGAGGCCCCCAACCCGCGGGCGCTGAGCGCGATGACGGGCAGGATGGCCCCGGTGCCGACCGAATACAGCAGCGATGGTGCATAAACGCTGAACGCAAGGTCCCTGAGTCTGAATTCGCCGCTGGTCACCGGGACATCGTAGTCTCGCCTCCACCGGAGCGGCGGCGGCACCGTGCCAAAACGGCGGACGCCGGCGGGCCGGGCCCGACGATCCTAGCGGAGCATCATCCTGGCACCGCCGGGCCCGGTGGCCTTCATGCGCAGGATCAGGTGCCGCGACTGCACCGGCCCGTAGGGCAGCACCGGCACGGCCTTGGTGTAGTCGGTGGACGACTCGTGGATGGCCGTGGTGGTGGTCCGGATGGCCTGGAGCAGCCGGTGGTACTGGGTGCGGACGAAATCCGGGTCCACCACGGCCCCGTGGCCCGGCACGATCACGGTGTAGAGTTCGTCGATCGCTATCAGCTTGCCCAAGACCTTCTGCCACTCGTAGGGGAAGGAATCCTCGAAGCTGGGGTGCGCTCCCTCTTCGACGATGTCCCCGGCGAAGAGCACGTTGCCGGAGCCGACCAGCAGGTCACCTTCGGTGTGGGCGCGGCCCAGATGGAAGAGGGTGACCTTGTGGCCGCCCAGGTCCAGGTCCACCGGCTGGTCGGAGACGAGGCGGTTGGGAAGGTCGATCCCGGTGTCCGGGCCCTCGGCGGCGGCCATTTCCGGCTCGAATTCGCGGACCATCCGGCGCTGGCGCTCCCCGGTCTCCTCCATCATGCGCACGGCGGCGGTGTGGGCCCAGATGTCCTCCACCCCGCGGGCACGGAAGTAGGCGTTGCCGAAGAAGTGGTCGCCGTGGGCGTGGGTGTTCACGACCACCAGCGGGAGGTCGGTGAGGGTGCGGACGGCGGCGAAGATCTCGGCGGCCTCCCGCGGGCCGGATCCGGTGTCCACCAGCAGGGCGCGCTCGTCACCGATCACCAGGCCGGTGTTCAGCGCGAATCCGCCGTCGGGGCGGACCCACGAACGCTCCCCCACCCGCGTCCATCCTGCCTGGTTTCCGCTCGTCTGGTTTCCGTCTGTCTGGGCCGAACTCAACGTCATCGTCGCCTTTCCCCGGAGCCGGCGTCCATGACCCCGTTGTCATGGTCCTGCGCTCGCGGAACGATTCGTGCCCCCCAGACTACTGGCTGCCGGCAACCGCCGGGCGCTGACAGGCCGTCAGTATGCGTCGATCCTGACTTCCCCGTAGGGAAGGGTCTCGTCCACCACCGCCTGGAGGTCGTGCAGTCCGGTTCCCCGGATCAACACGCCGTACTGGTGTTCCGTCACTGACTCCCGGAACACCGGCAGCATCGCGGTGCGGAGGTGCTCATCGAGGCCGGCCAAATACTCTTCATAGGCGAGAGGAAGTGCTTCCATGCCTCCAGCGTAGGACCGGGCGGGCGCCGGGGCTAGGACGGGGCGGCCCGGAAACCGGCCGCTTGGTGCCGGTGACTGGTGCCGGTGCCTGGCCGCCGCGATCCACGGGAAAAGGGAGCGGTCCACGCCAACCCGGCCGTGGACCGCTCGCTCCTGCCCTGCGACAGGAATTCCCTGCGTTTCAGGTGGCCTGCGCCTCAAATGGAGTGCGCCCCAGATGGATTGTGCCGGGCGCTGCCGGCGGCGACTGCGGGGCGGTCCTCCAGGCCGGCGTCGAAATCCTCGTGGGCTTCCGCCGGAACGGGTGGCTGGCCCGGCCGCAGCATGCGGCGCGCCAGCTCGGCGAGGAACAGGACGACGAGGTTCGGGGCGAGGGCGATGAGGCCCGAGTCGATGCCGCCGGTCTTGATCCCGCCGAAGGTGATGATGGCCACGGTCAGCGTTCCGGCCAGGATGCCCAGCGTGACGGGGATGCCGCCCACCCGCACCTTCCGGGCGATGGCGAAGGCAACCGCCGGAGCCATTTGGGTCAGGCCTCCGTAGGTGAGCAGCAGGAGCGAGGCGATGTCCGACTTCGCCAATCCGAAGCTCAGCGCCAGGCCGACTGCGATGGCGACCATCACGTGGTTGATCCGGAACCGCAGCTTCGGGTTCTTGATCGAGAGCACGTTGTGCGAGATCAGCAGGGAGATGCCCATGGCGATGGCGCCGGCGGGCACCATGGCCGCCGCGGCGCCGCCGATGGCGATCACCGCGATGAGCGGCTCGGGCAGGGTGGCCTGGGCGACGCCCAGCAGCACGGAATTGCCCTTGGTCTTCGGGTCGAGGATCAGGATGCCGGCCAGGCCGGTCAGGATCGGGATGATCAGGGCCAGCTGATAGATGGCGATCCAACTGACGTTGCGCCTCAGGACCCTGCCGCTCTTGGCGGCAAAGACCGGTGCCCACAGGTGCGGGAAGGTGTTGAAGCCGGCGCCCAGGCCCGTGACGATGACGGAGGTGATCCAGAAGGTGGAATCGAAGCCGGTGCGGGACACGGTGAAGTAGTCCGAGGAGACCTCGTTGACCCTCCCCACGACCTCCGGGATTCCGCCGACGCCGGCAACGACGCCCGCCAGGACGACGATCAGCGCGGCAACCATCACGAAGTCCTTGAAGATGGCAACCCGCGCCAGGCCGCGGATACCGGCCCAAATCACGAACACGACCACCAGGGCGCTGGCCACGATCATGCTGTAGCCGCTGGCGGATGCGCTGCCGGTGGCGAGCTGGACGATCAGGCCCAGGCCCGTGATCTGCAGTTGCAGGTACGGGATGAGGAAGATCGCGCCGACGACCGCCACGGTCCTGCCGAGGGTGGGGCTCCCGAAGCGGTCCTTGAAGAAGTCGGCCATGGTCAGGTAGCCGCGGTTGGCTCCGAGGGCCCGCTGGCGCGGGGTGATGAAGTACTGCAGCACGCAGGCAATCGTCAGGTAGCCGATGGCGAAGAGTGCGGCCACGCCCCCGCCGAAGGCAATGCCGGCCAGGCCGAGGAAGCTGAAGGTGGTCAGGGACTCGCCGGCCTGCAGGAACCAGGTGGTCCACCGCGGCAGGTCGCGCTTTCCGACGGTCCAGCCGGCGAGCGAGGTCTGGCGTTTGCGGGACCAGACCCCCAGCACGCCGATGAAGACGATGCCGAGGATGATCAGGGTGGTAAGCATCAGTGGCCCTCCCCTTCGGTGACGGCGTGCCGTGCACGGCGCAGGTCGTCGCGTTCGGCTTCGAGGCGGTCGAGTTCGTCGCCGCCCTCGCGCAGGTAGCTCCGTTCGACGATCTGCAAGGAGACGACCGTCAGGATCACCATGGCGGACATCCAGACGACGGCGGCCGGAAGTCCCAGCCAGAAGGTCGGCTTCGAGACGAAGGGCAGCAGGGGCGTGAAGATCATCCCCAGGACGGGAACGGCGGCGATGGCCAGCCGCTTGGGCGAGGCAAGGGCGGTGCTCATAGGACTGCGGCTCCTTGGGGGCGAACGGATGAGCAGGAGGAGAGTTGTTCGAAGGCGGAGGCCAGGCGAAGCAGGCGGGCGTCGCTGCCGCGCGCACCGATCATCTGGAGGCCTACGGGAAGCCCGGAAGGCGTGAAGCCTGCCGGGACGGAGAGGGCGGGCAGGCCCAGCGGGGTGAACAGGTACGGGGCACGCATCCAGTCGAGGTAGCTTTCGAGCCGCTGCCCCTCGATCTCGGTGGGGTACTCCAGATCGGCGTCGAACGGAGCCACCTGCGACGCCGGCGCGATCACCAGGTCGTAGCGCTCGAAGAACCTTGCCGCCTCGCGGATCAGGCGGGTCATGCCTTCCTCCGCCCGCAGCACATCCCGACCACTCAGGGGTGCGCCGTCGCGGATGTTTCCGGCAAGCAGGTGGTGGAACAGGGCGGGATCGGCGTCCAGATCGTCGCCCCAGGCCGCGTGGAACGTGGCCGCCCGCAGCACCCTGAAGACTTCGTCGGAACCGTCAAGGTCGGGGCAGGTGAGCTCGACGTGCGCGCCGAGTCCGGCCAGCGCTTCGGCCTGGGGGTCCAGGACGTCCAGGACCTCCCGGGCCACCGGCACCCGGCCGCCGAGCGTGGGCGCGTAGGCGATCCGCAGTCCGGCGAAATCCTGCGGGGACGGCTCTTTGGCGGGAACCTCCCCGGCGGGCGGGAAGACCGAGAACGGATCCTCCGGCGAGGCACCGGTCATGGCCGAGAACAGCAGGGCCACGTCGTCGGCGGTGCGCCCCATCGGCCCGGCGACTCCGAGGGGGCAGAAGACATTGGTGCCGTCCGTGTTGGGGACCATGCCCGGTGTCGGGCGAAGTCCCACCACGTTGCAGAAGGAGGCCGGGTTGCGCAGGGAACCACCCATGTCGCTGCCGTCCGCGATCGGCTGGAATCCGGAGGCCAGCGCGGCGGCCGCGCCACCGCTGCTGCCGCCGGCCGACTTGGATGGATCGTAAGGATTGCGGGTCACTCCGAAGACGCGGTTGAAGGTGTGGGAGCCGGCCGCATACTCGGGCACGTTGGTCTTGCCCAGCAGGATGGCGCCGGCGTCGAGGATGCGCTGCACGTGCAGGTCGTTCGCGTCCGGAACGAAGTCCGCGTGGCGCGGGTGGCCGAAGGTGGTCCGCATCCCGGCGGTGCGGGCGGTGTCTTTGAAGCTGATGGGCAATCCGTGCAGCGGCCCGGTCGGTTCGCCGGCCGCGAGTTTGCGGTCGGCCTCCGCCGCGGCCGCCCGCGCGCCATCCTCATCGATGGTGACGACGGCGTTCACCACGGGGTTGAGCCTGTCGATCTGCTCCAAGTGGGCTTCCAGCACTTCCACGGCGGATACCTGGCGGGAGCGCATCAGCTCGGTCAGCTCGACGGCCCCGCGGTAGACCAATTCATTCGTCATGATTCATCTAGCCCTAACTTTGTTTCTTTTTGAATCGCCCACTTGCGAATTACGGGGCTGATGAATCACCGTAGTGCCATGGATCACATTTGGCTAGGGGTCTGCCGAAGGTTTCTTGGGCAGGGGACGCAGGCGCGGCCGGACGCGTCGAAAGGGCGCACGGCATGGCGCCAGGGCGACTGGATCCCAGATGGTGGCGGTCAGGCCCGGAAAAGGGCCGGCGCCGGGCTCAGGAGCGTTCGGGCATGCGCGTGCCGCCGCGCTTGTACGCGCGGACAACCAGCGAACTGCGCACCGCGAGGGCACGTTCGGCCCAAGGGGATTCAAGGAGGAAGGAGCGCAGTTCGTTCAGGCCGGGCACGGTCACGTTGGCCATCAGCTGGAACTCGCCCAGCGCCATGGCCGCGTAGCGCACGCACGGCTCGGCGCCGAGGAGACGCCCGACGTCGGCGACTTCCGCCGGAGCGGTGCGCACCCAGATCACGGCTTCGATCGGCAGCCCGATGTCCGCGGGTTCCACGATGGCCCGGACGCTCAGGTTGCCCACTTCCAGGAGGGTATTGAGCCGCCGTCGCACGGCCGGCGCGGACAGGCCCACGGCCTCGGCGAGTTCGGCGACCGGAACCCGCCCGTCGGCGACCAGCAACTGCACCAGGCGCGAATCGACGTCGTCGAGGATGGCGCTGGCGCTGGGCCGGGACGGAGGGGGCGGAACGTCCTGGAGCGCGGCGGTCTCGGCGGCGGTGATCGGGCCGGGGTGCCATTCGGCCACCGTGCGGAAGTACTCCATCAGCGGCCAGGCGTTCACCTGCGTCACGCCGGCGAGCGCCGGAAGCTCCTCGAGCACCAGGCTGGAAAGCCGTCCCGGCCGGGCCTGGACTTCGAACAACAGCCGCGTGGGGCTGGTGAGGGCATAGAGGAAGTTGGCGTCAGGATCCTTGGCCAGTTCCTCGGCGATGCCGGCCAGCCGCGCGGGCTCGCACTGCACCTCGACAAGATGGGTCGGCCCCAGCGTCACCAGGCCGGCCACGCGCACCGTCCCGGACTCCAGGAGGGCCATGCCGCGCCGCGTCACGGTGCTGAAGGACTCCCCCAGCACGTCGGCGACCCGGCGCCAGGAGGCGCGGCCGTTGACCTGGAGGGCGCCGACGATCCGCCGGTCCAGTCCATCCAGTTCGCGCGAAGGTGCGTGCATGACCACCCACCCGATTATGCCGCCTTGCTGCGCTTCCCGCGGCGCATGCCCGGTCCACGCCCCCACGCGCCTCCCGGCCACCCTGCACCGGGGCGGGCGTCAGAGCACCTTGGACAGGAACTCGCGCAGCCGCGGCTGCGTGGGGTTGCCGAAGACGTCCTCGGGGGTCCCCTCCTCGCAGACCACGCCGTCGGCCATGAAGATGACGCGGTCGGCGACCTCGCGGGCGAAGCCCATTTCGTGGGTCACCAGCACCATCGTCATGCCGCTGCGGGCAAGGTCCTTGATGACCTGCAGCACCTCGCCCACCATCTCCGGGTCCAGGGCGCTGGTGGCCTCGTCGAAGAGCATGATTCCGGGGTTCATGGCCAGGGCGCGGGCGATGGCCACGCGCTGCTTCTGGCCGCCGGAGAGCGACGCCGGCCGGGCGTCGGCCTTCTCCCGCAGCCCGACCTTCTCCAGCAGGGCCAGGGCCTGTTCGCGCGCCTTCTCCTTGTTGGCCTTCTTCAGCTCCACCGGGGCCAGCATGATGTTCTCCGCCACGGTCATGTGCGGGAAGAGGTTGAAGTGCTGGAAGACCATGCCGATGTGGCGGCGGACCTCGTTGATGTCCACCTTGGGGTCGGCCAGGTCGAATCCGTCCACGACCACGTGGCCGGCGGTGATGTCCTCGAGCTTGTTCAGGCAGCGCAGGAAGGTGGACTTGCCGGAGCCGGAGGGCCCGATCACGCAGACCACCTCGCCCTCGGACACCACGGCGTCGATGCCCTTGAGGACCTCGTTGGTCCCGAAGGACTTGCGCAGGCCGGTGACCGTGATCTTCGGGGCCCGTTCCGGGAGGGCGGTCGACTCGCTCACTTGTTGAACCTCCTGTCGGCGACGTTGGCCAGCCAGGTCAGCGCCATGATGGCCACGAAGTAGATGACCGCCACGATGAACAGCGTCTCGGTGATGCGGAAGTTCTGCGCGTAGATCTGCTGGCCCTGGTAGAGCAGTTCGGCGAACCCGATAGCCAGCAGCAGCGAGCTGTCCTTGAGCATGATGATCAGCTGGTTGATCAGCGAAGGGGTCATGATCTTGAATGCCTGCGGCACCACCACGCGCTGCATGGACTTGCCGTAGCCAAGACCCAGGGAGCGGGAGGCCTCCAGCTGCCCCGGGTCCACGGACTGGATGCCGCCGCGGACGATCTCGGTGATGTAGGCGCCCGAGTTCAGCGACAGGGTCAGCACGCCGGCCACCCAAATGCTGATCGGCTGCCCGGTCAGCTGCGGGATGCCGAAGTAGAAGAAGAAGGCCCAGACCAGCAGCGGGGTGCCGCGGAAGACGGCAACGAACACGGCGGCGATGCCGCGCAGGATCCGGCTGGTGGAGATCCTGAAGAACCCGAAGACCAGCCCCAGGACCATGGCCACCACGAAGGAGATGCCGGTGACCACGAACGTGTTGCGCAGGCCCTTCATCAAGGCCGGGAAGGAGGACGTGAGCAGGTCCCAGAACGACGACCGCTCGGTGGCCTGCGGGGCGGCGAGGTACTTGTCCAGGATCGCCTGGTATTCGCCGCTGGCCTTGAGTTGGGCCAGGCCGGTGTTGAAGGCGGCCAGCAGTTCCGGGTTCTGGCCCTTGTTCACGGCGAAGCCGTAGGAGCCTCCGGGCACCTTGTCGGTGACCGTTTTGAGGCCGTTGTTCTGCGCCACGCCGTAGGCCAGCACCGGGTAGTCGTCGAACACCGCGGCGGCGTTGCCGGACTTCACGGCCTCGTACATGGTGGCGGACTGGTCCAGCGACTTGACGGTGAACCCGTACTGGTCGGCGATCGACTTGGCATAGGCCTCGCCCTCGGACCCGGTCTTGGCCACGACGGTCTTCCCGGCCAGGTCCGTGTACCCGGTGATGGTGGTGTCGTCCTGGTCCACGGCCATCTGCACGCCGGACTCGAAGTAGGGCTCGGAGAAGTCGTAGATCTGCTTGCGCTCGTCGGTGATGGACATGCCGGCAATCACCCCGTCCACCTGGTTGGAGGAGAGCGCCTGCAGGGCCGCATTGAACCCGAGCGACCGGATCTCCACGTCGAAGCCCTGGCTCTCGGCGATGGCCCTGATCAGGTCCATGTCGATGCCGGTCAGCTCCCCGGAGGAATCGCGGAACTCGAACGGGGCGAAGGTGGTGTCGGTGCCGATCACATAGGTCTCGCCCTCGACGCCGGGACCGTCGGTTTCCTGGGCCTGGGCACCGGTTGCGCCGAGGAGCAGGGCCGCGAAGGCCAGCCAGGCCGCAGCCACGACCGCCAGCCTCCGGCGGCGCCGCGCCGCCCTCGATGGCCCCTGCGGTGTTGTGCCGCGCACTCTTGGATGCTGCACGGGGGGATGCTGCACGGTGGGTCCTTTCTCGTCAGGGGCCCCGCCGCGGGGACAGGGCCGGCGAAACCCGCGGTTGTCTTGACGATATGGCCCGGCGGGGCCTTTGGACAGGGCCTCCGGAGCCGCGTCCCGGTGCGCCCGGGGCGAACACGGGGTGCGGATGGTCCCGTCCGGGGCGGGGTTTCGGTTGAATGGACCCATGAGCGAATCTGCCTCCCTGCCCCAGCCTCCCGTTGCCAAGAAGGTCCCCGCCGAACGCCGCCATCACGGGGACGTGTTCGTCGACGACTACGAATGGCTCCGCGAAAAGGAGAACCCCGAGGTGGTGGCGCACCTGCAGGCCGAGCACGCCTACATGGAGGCCGTGACCGCGCACCAGCAGGAGCTGCGCGAGGCCATCTTCGCCGAGATCAAGGAACGGACCGAGGAAACGGACCTCTCCGTTCCGGCCCGCAAGCGCGGCTGGTGGTACTTCACCCGCACGGCCGAGGGCCAGCAGTACCCGATCCACTGCCGCGTCGCGGCGCAGGACACCGGGGACGCCACCGCGGACTGGACCCCGCCCGTCGTCGAACCCGGAAAGCCGTTCGCGGGCGAACAGGTCCTGCTCGACGGCAATGCCGAGGCGGAGGGCCACCCCTTCTTCTCCATCGGCGGGATGGCCGTCACCGAGGACGGAAACCTGCTGGCCTACGCCGTGGACTACGCCGGCGACGAGCGCTTCGTCCTGCGCTTCAAGGACCTGGACACCGGGGCCCTGCTCCCGGACACGATCGAGGGCGTCTTCTACGGGGTGGCCTTCTCCCCCGACGGCGAGCGCGCCTACTACACCGTGGTGGACGAGACCTGGCGCCCCCACCAGATCAAGTCCCACACGCTGGGCACCGACCCGGCCGCAGACACCGTGCTCTTCCAGGAGGACGACCCGGGCATGTGGACCGGATTCGACCTCTCCCCGGACCGCACCGAACTGCTGATCAGCGTGGGCAACTCCGAATACAGCGAAACCCACACCCTGGACCTCACCGACGGCGCGGCCCGCCCGCGCCTGCTGCTTTCGCGCGAGGAGCGCATCCTGCACGGCATGGATCCGGTCATCCTCCCCGAGGGGCGCGCCTACCTGGTCACGCACAACCGCGGCGCCGTGAACAACATGGTGTCCCTGGTCCGGCCGGAGGAGTTCGCCAGGCCGCTGGCCGAGCAGGAGTGGACCACCGTCGTCGGGCACCGCGACGACGTCAAGGTGGAGGGCACGGCCGTCACCTCCACCCACGTTGCGGTCTCCGTCCGCAAGGACACCACCGAGCGCGTGCAGGTCATGCCGCTGGCCGGGCTGGGCACCCCGGACCAGGCCGCGCCCGTGGAACCGGCCTTCGACGAGGAGCTGTACACCTGCTCGCTGGCCAACGCGGAGTTCGATTCCCCGCTGATCCGCCTCTCCTACACCTCCTACCTGGTCCCGCCGCGCGTCTACGACTACGCGCTGGCCGACGGCGCGCTGAGCCTGCGCAAGGAAACCCCGGTGAAGGGCGGCTACGACCCGGCCGACTACGTCGCCGAACGCGACTGGGCCACCGCCGCGGACGGCACCAGGATCCCGGTGAGCATCGTGCACCGCCGGGGCATCACGCCGGACGGCACCAACCCGGCGCTGGTCTACGGCTACGGAAGCTACGAGATCAGCATGGACCCGGGCTTCTCGATCGCCCGGCTGAGCCTGCTGGACCGCGGCGTGGTGTTCGTCGTGGCGCACGTGCGCGGCGGCGGCGAACTCGGCCGCCACTGGTACGACGACGGCAAGAAGCTCGCCAAGAAGAACAGCTTCACCGACTTCATCGCGGTCACCGAACACGTGGTGGCCGCCGGATGGGCCGATCCCAAGCGCGTGGCCGCCATGGGCGGCTCCGCGGGCGGGCTGCTGATGGGCGCGGTGCTGAACCTGGCGCCGCAGCTGTACGCGGCCGTGGTGGCCCAGGTGCCCTTCGTCGACGCGCTGACCTCCATCCTGGACCCGGAGCTGCCGCTGTCCGCCCTGGAATGGGAGGAGTGGGGGAACCCGATCGAGGACCCGGAGGTGTACGCCTACATGAGGTCCTACTCCCCCTACGACAACGTCGAGGCCGCCGCGTACCCGAAGGTTGCCGCCGTGACCAGCTTCAACGACACCCGCGTGCTCTACGTGGAGCCCGCCAAGTGGGTCCAGAAGCTGCGCGAGCTGACCACCGGCCCCGCGCCGATCGTGATGAAGATCGAGATGGAGGCCGGCCACGGCGGCGCCTCCGGCCGCTACGAGGCCTGGAAGGACCGTGCCTGGGACTACGCGTTCACGCTCGACGCGCTGGGCGCCGTCGAACGGATCTGACGAACGGATCCGACCCGGGCCCCGAAGGCCCGCCCCAACGCCCTGCGGCCGCCCCGTCTCCTGGACCGGGCGGCCGCAGGGCGTTTTTGGCAGATGCAGCGCGTTTGGGCAGGTGCAGGGGGTTTTGGAGCCCCTTCGGGGGCCCGCGCACCGGCTCCCGAAGGCCGGTCTTCCTTGACTTCTGGAGCCAAACAGGATTACCTAATGAACATTCGGTAATTATTGGTGAAGGACATCACATGATCGACGCCGCGACGCACACCTCCGGACTCCCCGCCTCCGGGCCGGACGCCGGGACCCCGCTGGCCCACCCCATCCTGGAGAACGACTACGCCACCGAGTGGATGGGGATCCAGGTCCAGGAGGTCGGCGAGGGCCGTGCCACCATTACGATGCAGCTGCGCCGGGAAATGCTCAACGGCTTCGGCATCGCCCACGGCGGGATGATCTTCGCGCTCGCGGACACCGCCTTCGCCCTCGCCTGCAACCCGCACACCGGCTCCGCGGACACCATCACCGTCGCCGCCGGCGTGGACATCAACTTCCTCAAGCCCGGCATCCCCGGCCGCACGCTCACCGCCGCGGCGGAACGGCGGAACCAGTCGGGCCGCACCGGCATCTACGACATCCAGGTCCTCCAGTCCGTCCCGGACGGCGAGGACGAGGTGATCGCCGAATTCCGCGGCCGATCCCGCACCGTGCCCAAGCGCTGAGCCCGCAGGGCCCCGCAGACTCCCCCGCCCCCGCAACAACCACGTAAGGCCCACGATGACCGAGACCCTCTCCACCAGAATCGAGCTTCCCAACCCGCTGGATCCGGAAGAGACCATCAGCCGCGACGAGCTGGAGGCCCTCCAGCTGGCGCGCCTGCAGCACACCGTGGCGTACGCGTACGACCGCGTGCCGCTGTACCGGGAGAAGTACGACGCCGTGGGCGTGCACCCGTCCGACCTCAAGGAACTGGCCGACCTGGCCAAGTTCCCCTTCACCGAGAAGGAGGACCTGCGCAAGACCTACCCGTTCGGGATGTTCGCGGTCCCCCAGCACGAGGTCTCGCGCATCCACGCCTCCTCCGGCACCACGGGCCGTCCGACCGTGGTCGGCTACACCCGCCAGGACCTGGACGACTGGGCCAAGCTGGTGGCCCGCAGCCTGCGCATCTCCGGGGTCAAGCCCGGCTGGAAGGTCCACAACGCCTACGGCTACGGCCTGTTCACCGGCGGCCTGGGCGCTCACGCCGGCGCCGAGCGCCTCGGCGCCACGGTCATCCCGATGTCCGGCGGGCAGACCGAGAAGCAGATCCAGATGATCCTGGACTTCGAGCCGGACGCGATCCTGGCCACCCCGACCTACCTGCTGACCATCGCCGACGCGATGCAGAAGCAGGGCATCGACCCGCGCTCGACCTCGCTGAAGGTCGCCGTCCTGGGCGCCGAGCCGTGGACCCAGGAGATGCGCCACGAGCTCGAGGTCATGCTGGACATCGACGCGTGCGACATCTACGGCCTCTCCGAGGTCATGGGCCCGGGCGTGGCCGGCGAATCCAACCAGACCAAGGACGGCAGCCACATCTGGGAGGACCACTTCCGCCCGGAGATCCTGGACGCGTTCGACCCGACCAAGGTCCTGGGCGACGGCGAGCACGGCGAGCTGGTCTTCACCTCGCTGACCAAGCAGGCGCTGCCGATCATCCGCTACCGCACCCACGACCTCACCCGCCTGCTCCCGGGCACCGCCCGCCCGGCGCACCGGCGCATGGGCCGCATCACGGGGCGCAGCGACGACATGATCATCCTGCGCGGGGTGAACCTGTTCCCGTCCCAGATCGAGGAACTGGCGCTGAAGGTGCCGGGGCTGTCCCCGCACTTCCAGCTGGAGATCACCCGCCCGAACCGCATGGACGAGCTCGCCGTGCGCATCGAGCGCCGCGAGGACTGCGACACCGAGCGCGGCCTGGCCGCCGGTGCGGAGCTGCAGAAGGCCATCAAGATCAACATCGGCTCCTCCTGCCGCATCGAGGTCATGGACCCGGGCACCCTGGCCCGCTCCTCCGGCAAGCTGCGCCGCATCTACGACCTGCGCGACAAGTAGCGCAGGGAACAGCCGTCCCAGGGCGCGGCGACGGCACCCGGTGCCGCCGCCGCGCCCTTGCCATATGGGAGAATCGAGACCATGCCCCAACGTTCAACCGTTTCCGCAGGCCCCAAGCGCGGCCGCCCCGGCTACGACCAGGAGTCTGTCCTGGGCGTCGCCGTGAAGGTCTTCAACAAGCACGGATACGACGCCACCTCGATGGGCATCCTCGCGGAGAACCTGGGCATCAGCAAGTCCGCCATCTACCACCACGTCGCGTCCAAGAGCGACCTGCTGCGGCTGGCCCTGGACGAGGCCCTGGTCCCCTTGGAGGCGATCGCCGAAGACGAGCGGGCCTCCACCGGCAGCGCCGCAGAGCGGCTGGAGTTCATGCTGCGCTCCACCATCGCGGTGCTGATCGAGCGCCAGCCCTACGTGACCCTGCTGCTGCGCCTGCGCGGCAACACCGACGTCGAACGCGACGCGCTGGAGCGCCGCCGCGCCATGGACCGCCGGGTGTCCGACCTCGTCGTCGCGGCCCAGCAGGAGGGCTCCCTGCGCCCCGACATCGACCCGCGCACCACCACCCGCCTGCTCTTCGGCACCATCAACTCCCTGGTCGACTGGTACCGGCCCGAGGGACCCGTGACCGCCGGACAGGTGGAGGAGAACATCATCGCGATGGTGTTCGGCGGCCTGCAGTCGGCCCAGACGGCCGCCTAGGGGCAACCGGCGGGCGCTAGGCCGGAAAAGGACGCCGTGGTAAACCAGTGAGCGTGTGACCCTCATCCACGCATGGACGGGCAAGGTTCCCGTGGCCCGCCCGTCCCAGGGAAGGAATCAGCCATGCCCACCTACAAGATCGGCTACTTCGTCGGCAGCCTGGCCAGCAACTCCATCAACCGCATCCTCTCCAAGGCACTGATCAGGCTCGCCCCGGAGGACCTCGAGTTCTCCGAGATCCCCATCAGGGACCTCCCGCTGTACAGCCCGGACTACGACTCCGATTTCCCGGCCGCGGGCACGGACCTCAAGTCGGCCATCGAGTCCTCGGACGGCCTGCTCTTCATTTCCCCCGAATACAACCGGTCGGTCCCGGGGGCCCTGAAGAACGCCATCGACTGGGGATCCCGCCCCTGGGGAACAAACTCGTTCGCGCGCAAGCCCACGGGCATCATCGGCGCCTCCCCGGGCAGCATCGGCACGGCGGTCATGCAATCATCCATGCGCAGCGTCCTCAGCTTCCTCGACGCGCCCCAACTCAACACCCCCGAGGCGTACATCACCTTCAGCCCCGACGTCTTCGGAGACGACGGCGAGGTCAGGAACGAGTCCACCGAGTCCTTCCTGCGGCACTACATGGACGAGTATTGCGCCTTCGTCCAGCGCGTGCTCGACGCCAATGCGCCCGGACACATCGGCGACGAGGATCCCAACTCGCGCAAGTAGCCCGCATCCGCGTCCCTGGGCGCGCGGCCGCTCCGCGCACAGGCGCCCCAACGACGGCGGGTCCGGCACCCAAGGTGCCGGACCCGCCGTCGTTCCGTTCCAGGCGGCGCTAGGCCTTGGCCGGCCAGTTCGCGTAGGTGGTGTCTTCCTTCTCAACCAGGGTCAGCACGTCGTAGGTCGCGACGATGTCGCCGTCCTGGTTCTGGATCACCGCGTCCCAGCAGACCTCGCCGTAGACGTCGGTCACGCGCGGGGTGATCTTCTTGGCGGTGAGCGTGATGCGGATCGAATCCCCGGCCGGGACCGGGGTGATGAAGCGCAGGTTCTCCAGCCCGTAGTTGGCCAGCACCGGTCCCGGCGCCGGCTCCACGAACAGTCCGGCGCCCCAGGAGACCAGCAGGTAGCCGTGGGCCACGGTGCCCGGGAAGAACGGGTTCGCCTCGGCGGCGGCCGCATCCGTGTGGGCGTAGAAGGTGTCGCCGGTCTTCGCGGCGAAGTCCTCGATGTCCTGCTGGGTGACCCGGCGCAGCGGCGAGGCGAAGGCGTCCCCGATCCTCAGCTCGGCCAGCGCCTTGCGGAACGGGTGGACGGCGCCGGGCTGGCCGCCGAACTCGGGGGCGCCGGCGATGTTGCGCGCCGCACCGGTGTGCCAGACGCCGGTGATCGCGGTGAGCAGGTTCGGGGAGCCCTGCACGGCGGTGCGCTGCATGTGGTGCTTGACGGCGCGGATGCCGCCGAGCTCCTCGCCGCCACCGGCGCGGCCCGGACCGCCGTGGACCAGGTGCGGGACCGGGGAGCCGTGCCCGGTGGAGGTGCGGGCCGTCTCGCGGTTGAGCACGTGAACGCGCCCGTGGTGGCCGGCGATGCCGACGGTCAGGGCGCGGGCGGTGTCGCCGTCGTTGGTGCAGATGGTGGCCACCAGCGAGCCGGAGCCCTTGGCGGCGAGCCGGATCGCGTCGGGCAGGTCCTTGTAGCCGAGCACGGAGGTGACCGGACCGAAGGCCTCGCGGCTGTGCACGGTCTCGGCTTCGACGTCGGCCCAAGTGAGCACCACCGGGGACATGAAGGCGCCGTCCGCGACGACTGCCTGCTCGCCGGCGGCGGTACGCACCTGCGGGGCATCGAGGGTGCCGTAGGCCAGCTCCCCGCCGGCGGCCAGCATCGCGTCGACCGCCCCGCGCACGTCGCGCAGCTGCTCCAGGGACGCCAGGGCGCCCATGGTGACGCCCTCGGCGCGCGGGTCGCCGACCACCACGCGCTGGGCGATCCGCTCGCCGATGGCGGCGACGACGTCGTCCACCAGCGCCTGGGGCACGATCGTGCGGCGGATCGCGGTGCACTTCTGGCCGGCCTTGACCGTCATTTCGGTGACGACGGCCTTGATGAAGGCCTCGAATTCCGGGGTGCCCGGGACCGCGTCGGGTCCGAGGATCGCGGCGTTGAGCGAATCGGTTTCAACGGTGAAGCGCACCCCGCCCTCGATGACGTTGGGGTGCGTCTTGAGCTGGTTGGCGGTGGAGGCCGAGCCGGTGAAGGAGAGCAGGTCGCGGTAGTCCATCACGTCCAGCAGGGTGCGGGCCGAACCCGAGATCAGCTGCAGCGAGCCTTCCGGCAGGAGCCCGGAGTCCACGATCAGGCGGACCACGGCCTCGGTCAAGAAGCCGGTGGGCGTGGCCGGCTTGACGATGGTGGGCACGCCGGCGACGAAGGCCGGGGCGAACTTCTCCAGCATGCCCCAGACGGGGAAGTTGAAGGCGTTGATCTGGGCGGCGATGCCGGGGATGCGGGTGTAGATGTGCTCGCCGATGAAGGACCCGTCCTTGGACAGCGGCTCGGCCGCACCGTCGACGATGACGTCCGAGTTCGGCAGCTCGCGGCGGCCCTTGGAGGAGAAGGTGAAGAGCACGCCGATGCCGCCGTCGATGTCGATCATCGAGTCGATCTTGGTGGCACCGGTCTTGTAGGACAGCTCGTAGAGCTCCTCGCGGTGCGCGTTGAGGTACTGCGCCAGGTCGCGGAGCTTGAGCGCGCGCTGGTGCAGGGTCAGCCGGCCCAGGGCGGCCTGGCCCACGGTGCGCCCGTAGTCGACGACGCCGGCAAGGTCCAGCCCCGCCGTGCTCACGTGGGCCAGCAGTTCGCCGGTGTTGGCGTCGAGCACGGGGGCGGCCCCGTCGCTGGATTCCGGGGTCCACCAGGCTCCCTGGACGTAGCTGGGAACCAGGGTTGCCGTTTGCGTAGTCATCCTCGGCATTTCCTTCCTGAACGATCGGTCAGTATTATTTCCCACAGTACAGTATGGTGCGGTGCTGTACACGTGAAATTTCGGAGGAACCCATGACGGAGTCGGAAGTCTGGACCATCACGCTCGGCGAACTGGACGAGAAGATGGGCGTGAAGATCATCGAGGAGTCCGTCGAGAGGGTCGTGGCCACCATGCCCGTGGAGGGGAACCGGCAGTCGTTCGGCCTGCTGCACGGAGGCGCCTCGCTGGCCGTCGGGGAGGCCGTGGGCTCGTGGGCGGCGGTGAAGCACGCATCCACGATGGGCAAGGTCGCCGTCGGGGTGGACGTCTCTGCCACGCACCACAAGTCGGCGCGCGAGGGCCTGGTGACCATCACCGCCACCCCGATCAGCCTGGGGCGGCGCATGACCTGCCACGAGGTGGTGCTGGAGAACGAGGCCGGCGAGCGGCTCTGCACCCTGCGGATCACGAACCTGATCGTCAACAAGAAGTAGCTCCAACACCAGTGCCCCGTCCCGCGGTTTCCGCGGGACGGGGCACTGGTGTTTGGCGGAGGGGCTCAGTGCCAGTCGTAGAAGCCCTTGCCGCTCTTGCGGCCGAGTTCGCCGCGGGCGACCTTGTCCCGCAGGATGGCCGGGGGCTCGAAGCGCGGGCCCAGGGTGGAGGCGAGGTATTCGGCGATGCCCAGGCGCACGTCCAGGCCCACGATGTCGGTGGTCTTCAGCGGGCCGGTGGGGTGCTTGTAGCCCAGGACCATCGCGTTGTCGATGTCCTCGGCGGAGGCCACGCCCTCCTGGACCATGCGCATGGCCTCCAGCGCGATCGCCACGCCGAGGCGCGAGGACGCGAAGCCGGGGGCGTCGTTGACCACGACCGCGGTCTTGCCCAGGCCCGCCACCCAGGCCCGGGCGGTCTCCACGAGGTCGTGGCGGGTCTGTTTGCCGATGACCACCTCGACCAGGGCCGAGGCCGGGACCGGGTTGAAGAAGTGCAGGCCCAGGAAGTCCTCGGGCCGGGCGAGCTGCCCGGCGAGGTCGGTCACGGAGATCGAGGAGGTGTTCGAGGCCAGCACCGCCCCCTCGTCCAGTTCGGCCTCGACGGCCCGCAGCGAGGAGACCTTCAGGTCCCAGAGTTCGGGCACGGCCTCGACGACGAGTCCGCGGTCCCCGAAGGAGGAGTAGTCGGTGGTCACCGACAGGCGCGAGGTGTACATCTCGGCGCTGCCAGCCAGGCCGCGCTCGACCGACTTGCCGACGGCGTCGGCCACCCGGGCGTGGGCGGCCTCGGCCGCGGCCGCGTCGCGCTCGACGACGACGACGTCGGAGCCGTTGATCAGGAACGCGTGCGCGATGCCGGCGCCCATGCGCCCGCCGCCGAGCACGCCCACGCGGGCGGGAAGGGTGTCTGCCGGGGAGTTCTCCGTCATGGTGCGTCCTTTACTTGTCGTCGGTGGTTCCCGGGGCGGTCTCCCCGTTCGTGGCGGCTGGCGCCGCGGGCTTTTTCCTGTCGGTGTTCTTGCGGTCCAGGAATGCCTGCATGCGGTCGAACTTGGCCTGGGACTCGAAGAGCATGCCCTGGGCCAGGGTGTCGATCACGGGATGAACCTCCCGCGGGGCGTGGAACACGGCCTTGGAGATCCGCACCGCCAGCGCGTCCTGCGCGGCGATCCGGTCCGCCAAGGCGTGCGCGGCCCCGTCCAGCTCCGGGCCCTCAACGAGTTCGGTGACCAGGCCCACGGCCAGGCACTCCTGCCCGCGCAGGACCTTGCCGGCGAGCAGGATCTCCTTGGCCAGCGGCTCGCCGACCAGTTCCTTCAGCCGCCAGGTGGCCCCGGCCGCGGCCAGGATGCCCAGGTTGGTCTCCGGGTTGCCCATGCGCAGCTCCGGGGTGCCGATGCGGAAGTCCGCCGCGTACGCCAGCTCCGCGCCTCCACCCAATGCGAACCCGTCCAGGGCCGCGATCACCGGCATCGGCAGGCGCGCGATGCGCTCGAACACCCCGGAGTTGATCCCGGCCAGCGCGTCGTCGCGGCGGCGCTCGCGCAGCTGCGCGATGTCCGCGCCCGAGGCGAAGATCCCCTTGACCCCGGCCCCCGGATCCGACGGCGTGCCGGACAGGATCAGGATCTTCGGGGTCCGTTCCAGGTGGGCGCACACCAAGTGCAGCTCATCCACCATGGTCTGGTCGATCGCGTTCCTCACCTCCGGCCGGTGCAGCCGCACCGCCAAACGGTCCGCCAGCTCCTCGACCACCAGCGTGGTGAACGCGGACGCGTCCAGGCGCGGCCCGCCGTCGTATGCCTCGCCTGCTGTTTCCTGAATCGTCTCCGCCATCAGACGCCTTCCACCAGCAGGGCGGTGCCCTGGCCGACGCCGACGCACATGGTCGCCAGGCCCAGCTTGCGCCCCGTCCCGGTGAGTTCGCGTTCCATGCGCCCCAGCAGCGTGATCGCGATGCGCGAGCCCGACGAACCCAGCGGATGGCCCAGGGCGATGGCGCCGCCGTCGTTGTTCACGATGTCCTGGTCCAGGCCCAGCTGGCGCATGACGGCCAGCGACTGGGAGGCGAAGGCCTCGTTCAGTTCGACGGCGCCGAGGTCCGCGACGCCAAGGCCCTGGCGTTCCAGGATCTTGCGGGTGGCCGGGACCGGGCCGATGCCCATGATCTCCTGGGCCACGCCCGCGGAGGCCCCGTCCAGGATGCGCGCCCGTGCGGCGAGCCCGTACTTTTCCACGGCCCGCTCGGAGGCGACGATGATCGCCGAGGCGCCGTCGTTCAGGGTGGAGGAGTTGCCCGCGGTGACCACGGAGCCGCCGTTGACCACCGGGCGCAGGCCCGAAAGTACCTCCAGGGTGGTTCCGGCGCGCGGGCCCTCGTCGGTGTCGACGACCGTTTCGGCGCCCTTGCGGCCCTTGACGGTCACCGGGACGATCTCCTCCTTGAAGCGTCCGGCCGCGATGGCGGCCAGGGCCCGTTCGTGGGAGCGCACGGCGAACGCGTCGCAGTCCTCGCGGGAGGTGTTGAACACGCGGGCGACCTCCTCCGCGGTCTCCGGCATGGAGAACACGGCCTTGCCGTCGCGGGAGAGCTTGCCGGAGACGAAGGCCGGGTTCGGGAAGCGCCAGCCGATGGAGGTGTCGTAGCTGGCGCCGGGCTTGGCGAACGCCGTCGTCGGCTTCTCCATGACCCACGGGGCGCGGGACATGGACTCCACGCCGCCGGCGACCACGATGTCCGCCGCTCCGGCCTTGATCATGTGGGAGGCCATGATGATGGCGCTCATGCCGGAGGCGCAGAGCCGGTTGACGGTGATGCCGGGAACGGTGTCGGGGAAGCCGGCCAGCAGCCAGGCCATGCGCGCGACGTTGCGGTTCTCCTCCCCCGCGCCGTTGGCGTTGCCGAAGATGACCTCGTCCACCAGGACCGGGTCGATGCCGGCGCGCTCCACCGCATCCTTCACCGTCAGTGCCGCCAAATCGTCGGGGCGGACGGCGCTGAGCGATCCCCCGTAGCGTCCTACCGGGGTGCGGGCGCCGCCCACGAGGAATGCCTCGGCCATGAAAACTCCTTTGCGTATCCGGCCCTTTGCCGCCGCGGCCGGTGCGGGCACAGTCAGTGCAGCCACGGCCCGGCGCAAATTACCGACCAATCGTTCAATAAGTAGGTTCCCACCGCGGGGGTGGGTGGTCAACCCGCGCCCGCCGCATGACGCCGGGCGCGGATTGAAGGGCGGCGGGCTAGCCGTTGAAGACGGGCTTGCGCTTCTCCTGGAAGGCCTTGAAGCCTTCGGCGTAGTCGGCGCTGGCGCACAGGTCCGCTTGGGCCTGGTTTTCCTGGGCCATGGACTCCCACAGCCCGATCCGACGGTCGCGGATGGAGGCCACCAGTTCCTTGGAGGCGCGGAAGGCGCCGGTCGCGCCGGTGGCAACCCGTGCCGCGGTGGCGCGGGTGGTCTCCAGGAGTTCATCAGCGGGCAGGGCACGGCTGAACAGGCCCGAGCGCACCGCCTCGGCACCGCCGATCAGTTCCGCGGTGTAGATCAGGTCCAGGGTCCGGTGCGCGCCGAGGCGCTCGGTGAAGAACCAGTGCCCTCCCGAATCCAGGGTGGCGCCCAGGTTGGCGAACGGGGAACCGATCTTTGCGTTCTCCGCCACGTACACCACGTCGGTGGCGATGGCCAGCCCCAGCCCGACGCCCAGGCACGGGCCCTGGACGGCGGCGAAGGTCGGTGCCGGGAAGTCGGACATCTGGCGCAGCAGCGGCTGCACCTTGCCGCCCAGGTAGCCGAGCACGTCGTCGTCGGCCGGAACGACGCCGGAGATGTCGCGTCCGGCGCAGAAGCCGCGGCCCTCGCCGCGCAGCAGCAGCGCCCGGACCCGGCCCTCGCCGGCGGCCCGGGCCGCTTGGGTGTAGGCGTCGGACAGTTCGGCCAGCGCGGCCTCGTCCACGGCGTTCATCTTCTCCGGGGCGTTGAGGACCACCTCGGCCACGCCGTCGGCGATGGAGAGTTCAATCATCGGGAAATCCTTTCGGCGGGCGGACGCGTGCCGTCCGTCCCACCCTAGGTGCGGGGGGGGCCGGGCGGCACAGCGTTGGCGTGCCCTTTCAGGCAGCCCAAGTCAGGCGGCCGGGAGGTCAGGCAGCGGGGCTCAGGCGTCGAAGTCGACGGAGACGCTCTCGCTGGTCGGGTGCGACTGGCAGGTGAGGACGTATCCCTGGGCCACTTCGTCCGGCTCCAGCGCGTAGTTCTCCTCCATCTCGACGGTGCCGGAAACGATCTTTGCGCGGCAGGTGCCGCACACGCCGCCGGCGCAGGCGAAGGGGACGTCCGGACGCACGCGCAGGGCCGCGTTCAGGATGGTTTCGCGGGCCTTCGCCGGGCTCTTGACGTGCCCCTGCAGGCCATCGAGACGGAATTCGATCTCGAAGTTCTCGCCGGATTCGTCGAGCTCCACCGGGCGGCCGATGTTCCCCTCGGGACGGTTCGGCTGGCCGGTGGTGAACAGTTCGAAGCGCACCTTCTCCGCCTCCACGCCCTGGGCGGCGAGGTTGTCGCGGACCAGCTGGACCAGCTCGAACGGACCGCAGAGGAACCATTCGTCGACCTGGTCGGTGCGGATGACCGAGCCGAGCAGGCTGCTGAGCTTCTCGGAGTCGATGCGTCCGGACAGCAGCGGGGAGATGCGCTGCTCGCGGGAGAGCACGTGGTGCAGCGCGAAGCGGGAGGGGTACCGGTCCTTGAGGTCGGCGAGCTCCTCGAGGAACATCACGTCCATCGCGGCCTTGTTCGCGTAGACCAGGTCGAAGCGGACGTTCTCGTTGGCGGCCAGCACGGTGCGGGCGATGGCCAGCACCGGGGTGATGCCGGAGCCGGCGGCCACGGCGACGAACACGTGCTCGGTGTCCGTGTCGATGCTGGAGGGGTCGTTCAGCCCGGTCATCTTGTGCTTGGAGATGAACGCGCCGGCGGGGCTCATCACGTCCAGCGTGTCGCCGGCCTTGAGGCTCTCGTTGGCCCAGGTGGAGAACAGGCCGCCGAGGTCGCGCTTGACGGCCACGCGGATCTCGCCCGGGACCGGTTCGGCGCAGATCGAGTAGCTGCGGCGGACCTCGTGCAGGTTGCCCTCGGCGTCCGGCAGCTCCTTGCGCAGCGCCACGTACTGGCCCGGGATGTAGTCGTACTGCCCGGCCAGCTCCTC
This sequence comes from Arthrobacter ginkgonis, assembly GCF_039540195.1. Lineage (NCBI taxonomy): Bacteria > Bacillati > Actinomycetota > Actinomycetes > Micrococcales > Micrococcaceae > Arthrobacter > Arthrobacter ginkgonis. The sequence continues at coordinate 637,990 of NZ_BAABEO010000008.1, forward strand.
CGGGACCGCGAAGGTCACTTCGATGGCGTCGGTGGTCAGCCGGCGGACCTCCGCGACCTCCAGCGGATAGAAGGCTGCACGACGCCGGCCCGCGGCCTCGGTGCCGCCGGTGGCGGCGGCGTCGTTCACAGTGTCAGTGGTTTCAGTCATGAGAGCACCTTGAAGTAGTCGAAGGGTTCCAGGCAGTCGCTGCAGACGTAGAGCGCCTTGCAGGACGTGGATCCGAAGCGGGACATCTCCCGCGTGTTGAGCGAATGGCAGCGTGGGCACTTCACGGCCATCCCGAGGGTCACGGGGCCGCTGTGGCCCTTGCCCGTGGGCGGGGCGATACCGTACTTTTCGAGCTTGGCCTTGCCGGCCTCGCTCATCCAGTCGGTGGTCCAGGCCGGGGAAAGGACCAGGTTCACCACCACAGGAGAGAATCCGGCGTCCCCGAAGGCTTTCTCCAGGTCCTGGCGGATGGCGTCCATCGCCGGGCACCCGGAGTAGGTCGGGGTGATGGTGACGACGACGCCCCGGTCCCCGGCCGGTTCGACCCCGCGCAGGATCCCGAGGTCCCCGATGGTGAGTACGGGGATCTCCGGATCGGTCACCTGGGCGGCGATTTCCAGAAGCTCTGCTGTGGTGGTGGACATGGTTTCGCTCCTACCAGGTGGCGCCGGGGTGCTTGCGGGCCAGCACCTGCATCTCGGCCAGGATGTAGCCCAGGTGCTCGGAGTGCTCGCCCTGGCGGCCCTTGCACAGGGCCGCCTTGGTCTGCGGGATTTCCAGGCCGGCTTCCTCCAGGACCGCGGTGATGTCGCGCTCCCACGCCTCCTTGAGGGCGGAGGGACGGACACCGGCGTCACCGAGCTCGTCGTGCAGCGGCTCGTCGAGGAAGAGCTCGTTGGCGTACGGCCACAGGATCTCCAGCGCGTGGCGCATGCGGCGCGCCGATTCCTCGGTGCCCCGGCCCAGCCGAAGGGTCCACTGCACGGCGTGGTCGCGGTGGTAGGCGACCTCCTTGACGGCCTTGGCGGAAATGGCGGCTAGCGTGTGGTCGGAGGACTCCGCCAGCGCCGTGTAGAGCAGGTCTTGGTAGATGGAGACGATCAGCTGGCGCGCGATCGTCACCCCGAAGTGCCCGTTGGGCTGCTCGACGAGGTGCAGCGAACGGAACTCCTCCTCCTCGCGGAAGTAGGCGAGGTCGTCCTCGGTCTTGTCCCAGGCCAGGCCGGCGTAGCTCAGGAAGGAGCGGGCGTGGCCGAGCAGGTCCAGCGCGATGTTGCCCAGCGCAACGTCCTCCTCCAGTTCCGGCGCCCGGGAAACCCATTCGGAGAGCCGGTGGGAGAGGATCAGGGAGTCGTCGCCGAGGCGGACCGCGTAGCGGGCCACGGTGTCGCCGGGACGCTCCTGCTGGATGGCGATGTCCTCGGGGCGCAGGGCATTGCCCGGCGTGACGCGGGTGGCGGAGGCCGTCGCGTCGCCGTGGGCGTCGAGGCTGTGGTCCATGGTTTCGGCTCCGCTCACAGGTGCTTCACGCCTTCGGACTTCTTGTAGTAGGTCGCGTGGCGGTAGTCCTTGCCCTGCGGGGACTCGAAGAACTCGCCCTTCGCGTCGGGGTCGGAGGCGATGATGTCCTCGCTGGCGACGACCCACAGGGAAACCCCCTCGTTGCGCCGGGTGTAGAGGTCGCGCGCGTTGCGCACGGCCATCTCGGCGTCGGGGGCATGCAGGGAACCGGCATGCACGTGGGAAAGCCCGCGGGAGGAACGGACAAAGACTTCCCACAGCGGCCAGGCCGCCCTGTCATGCCGCTGTCCTTCTTCCGTGGGGGAAGTCTTGACCGGTTGCGCCATTGCCGTCTGGTCTCCTGTTGCCATTTAGGCCACCTGTGCTTTCTGTGCCTTCTTGGCGGCGTATGCCGCAGCTGCCTCGCGCACCCACGCGCCGTTCTCGTGTGCCTCGCGCCGGCGCTCCAGGCGCTGGGCGTTGCAGGGACCGTTGCCGGCGATGACCGCCTTGAACTCGTCCCAGTCCAGGTCCTTGTGGAGCCACTGGCCGGCTTCCTCGTCGAAGCGCAGCTCCGGGTCCGGAAGGGTCAGGCCCAGCACCTTGACCTGCTCGGCGATCATCCCGACGAAGCGCTGGCGCAGTTCGTCGTTGGAGAAGCGCTTGATCTTCCACTCCATGGACTGCTGCGAGTTCGGGGAATCCGTGTCCGGCGGGCCGAACATCATCAGGGACGGCGCGTAGAAGCGGTTGATGGCGTCCTGCGCCATCGTCTTCTGGGCCTCGGTGCCGTGGGCCAGTTCCAGCAGGATCTCGAAGCCCTGGCGCTGGTGGAAGGACTCCTCCTTGCAGATGCGCACCATGGCGCGGCCGTACGGGCCATAGGAGGCGCGGCACAGCGGGACCTGGTTGGCGATCGCGGCGCCGTCGACCAGCCAGCCGATCGCACCCATGTCCGCCCAGGAGCGTGCCGGGTAGTTGAAGATCGAGGAGTACTTCGCCTTGCCGGAGAGCAGTTGCTCGTTGAGCACGTCGCGCGGGGTGCCCAGGGTCTCCGCGGCGGAGTACAGGTACAGGCCGTGGCCAGCCTCGTCCTGGACCTTGGCGATCAGGATCGCCTTGCGCTTCAGCGACGGGGCGCGGGTGATCCAGTTGGCCTCCGGCTGCATGCCGATGATCTCGGAGTGCGCGTGCTGGGAAATCTGGCGCGTCAGCGTCTTGCGGTACGCCTCCGGCATCCAGTCGCGCGGTTCGATGCGCGAGTCTTCGGCGATGAGCGCGTTGAAGCGCTCCAAGCCGGCCTGCTCTTCGGGCGACGGAACCGCGGACAGGTGCCCGCCGGCGTCGTTCTGTGCAGCCATGTGCTCACCTCACTATGACAAGAATTATTTACTGACCGTTCGTTCAGGATATGCGCCCCGGCGCATCCCGTCAATCGCACTCCGCCAGAACCCCGAAAGCCCGGCGAAGCCGGCGGAGCGCTAGGATCTATACGGCCACCATCACCCGTTCGATAGGCACTTCTTCGTGGACGACCTTTTCTACACTCTCTTCGGCCAGGCCTCCGGCACGGCCACCGGCACCCAGGTGGCCCTGTACGCGGCAGGTTCGCTGCTGACCTGCATCGCCCTACTGCTCCTGGCCCGCCGCAACGACCTGGCCTGGTGGGCCCAGATCCTCGCGGTGTTCGCCGGACCCCTGACGATCGCCCTGCTCTACGGCTACGAGGGGCTGATCAGCGCGGTGCCGAAGATGGCGGTGGCCGCCTACGGCCTCTGGCGGTTCAGCAAGTACCCGCCGGTGGGCAAGTTCGGACGCGAGGTCGAGGTCCGCGGATTCTCGCTCCGGAGCCTGGCGTGGGGGCTGATCCTGACCGTGGCGTTCACCGCCCTGGCGCTGGGGCCGATGCTGACCACCGGCTTCATCTTCTCCGACCTGACCACCGCCCTGTGGCTGTCCCTGCTGCTCGAATCGGTGGTGGTGGCGGCCCTGGTGGGCATCGCCAACGGCGTGCGGTGGGCATGGCTGGCGATCGCCGGCTCCGGCGCGGCCTACATCGCAGTGCTCTTCGGCAGCAACCCCGCCCTGGCGACGCTGGCCCTGCTGGTCTTCCAGGTCCTCGCCGCCCTGTACGGGTGGTGGGCCTGGCGGCCCCTGCCGGCCGAGACCGCCACCGCGGAGGCCGAGGCTTACCCGCCCAGCCCCTACAAGGGCTGACGGCCCGCGCAGGCAACCTGCGCTTCGACATGGGAAATGGCGGCTTCCGGACCACGGGAGCCGCCATTTCCTTTACCGGAACGCGGCACGGCGGGAGGCGCCGCCACCCCCGTCGCCGACAACGACAAACAGTGCGTGTATCCAAACGGGACAAGGCCGTTTTGTGCAGACGCAGACAGTTCTGTGTAAATTTCGCACATATATGTTCAATATTTGAAGTGACTACCGCCACAATCATTACTTCTCCATGTCGCGACACACCGGTGAGTAACCTCTCCGATCCTGTAGCTTGGGCCAAATCACGGACATTTTCCTACCCGGGACGCGCCTGCGTCCCACCGCCGCCCAAGCGGCGAGTTCGAAAGCGAGAGAGGTCACCACGTGACGCAGATTCAAGAGGCGCCGGCGGGCGCTCAGGTTGTTGGCCCCACGACGAAGTCGGCCGGCCACGTCATCGTCGACGCCTTGGCGGCTCACGGGGTCGAGCGGACCTACGTCGTGCCCGGCGAGAGCTTCCTGGACGTCCTGGATGGCCTCCACCACGCCGACATCGAAACCATCGTGTGCCGCCACGAGGGCGGCGCCGCCTACATGGCCGAGGCCGACGGCAAGATGAACCAGCTGCCGGGCATCGCCATGGTCACCCGCGGCCCCGGCGCGGCGAACGCCCACGTGGGCCTGCACACCGCGTGGCAGGACTCCACCCCGATGGTCCTGTTCGTGGGCCTGATCCCGTTCGAGCACCGCGACCGCGAGGCGTTCCAGGAGTTCGACATCAAGGCCTGGTTCGACACCGGCGCCAAGCGCGTCATGGTCCTGGACCACGCCGAGCGCGCCTCCGAGATCGTCGCCGAGGCCATGTTCGCCGCGATGAGCGGCCGCCCGGGCCCCGTCGTCGTCGGCCTGCCCGAGGACATCATCCGCGAGCAGGTCGATCCGACCCCGCACCCGGTGATCCCGGTCGCGACCGGCGGCATGACCGTCACCGACTGGAAGGCGCTGAAGTCGGCCCTCGAGGAGGCGGAGAAGCCGCTGTTCGTCCTCGGCGGCAACGACTGGACCCAGGAAGGCGCGGACGCGCTCACCGCCTGGCTGGAGGAGCACAAGATCCCGGCCGCCGTCGAGTGGCGCTGCGAGGGAACCATCCCGTTCTCCTCCCCCTCCTACGTGGGTCCGATCGGCTACGGCCGCCCGAAGCCGACCTACGACCTGCTCGAGGAAACCGACCTGCTGGTCTTCGTCGGCACCGTGCCCGGCGACGTGATCACCGACGGCTTCGTGGTCCGCCAGGACTGGACCAAGAAGAACTTCCTGGTCACGATCGACCCGTCGCTGCGCGGCCGCTCCGGCGCCGTCTCCCACCAGATCGTGGCCAAGCCGGACGTGTTCGTCCGCGACCTGGTGACGATGGACCTGCCCTGCCGCGCCGAATGGGCCGCCTGGACCGAGCGCATGCGCGCCGAGCAGGAGAAGTTCGCCGCCCTGCCCCCGGCCGCCCCGACCGCCGGCCAGGCCCGCATGGACACCCTGATGGCCAACCTGTGCGCTTCCCTGCCGCAGGACGCCATGGTCACCCTGGGCGCCGGCGAGCACACCAACTGGGCGCACCGCTACTTCCCCACCGAGCGCTACGCGTCCATGATCTCGGCCCGCAACGGCTCCATGGGCTACTCGGTCCCCTCCGCGATCGCCGCCTCCCTGGCGAACCCGGGCCGCCGCGTGGTCACCATCGCCGGCGACGGCGAGTTCCTCATGAACGGCCAGGAACTGGCGACCGCCGCGCAGTACGGCGCCACCCCGCTGGTGATCGTCATGGACAACCAGGAATACGGCACCATCCGCACCCACCAGGAGCGCCACTACCCCGAGCGCATCTCCGGCACCCAGCTGAAGAACCCGGACTTCGCGCTCATGGCGCAGGCCTTCGGCGGCTTCGGCGTGCGCGTGGAGGCCGACGCCGACGTCCCCGCCGCCCTCGAGGCCGCCCTGAAGGCGATCGACGAGGACAAGACCTTCGCCCTGATCCACCTCATCGTGGAACAGCGCGTCAAGGCCTACTAGGCCATCAGGTCCCCTAGGGAACACCTTCCCTAGGGATCACCTTCTTCAGGAACACAGTGAAAACGTGCCCCCGGCGTTGCGCCGGGGGCACGTTTTCCTTATGCGGCGGGGCAGCCGCCGCTGGCCGCACCGGTCCGTTATGCCTGGTGCCGGACCAGCTCCCAGCGCCGGGTCAGGTCCAGGCGCTGGAGGAAGGGCGCATCGTGGCTGACCACCACCAGCGCTCCGCGGTATGCCTCCAGCGCGTCGACGAGCTGGTCCACCGTCTGCGCATCGAGGTGGTTGGTCGGCTCGTCGAGCAGCAGCAGCTGCGGGGTCGGGTCGGCCACCAAAAGGGCGGCCAGCTCGGCCCTGAACCGTTCGCCCCCGGAGAGCGTCGCCAGCGGTGCCTCGGCCCTCGCCCCACGGAAGAGGAACCGCGCCAGATGGGTGCGGATCTGTTCCGGGGTCCGGGTTGGGGCCGCCTGCCGCAGGGCCTCCAGCACGCTGAGGTCCTGCTGGCCGCCCGCGGACGGTACGACGGCGGGTTCGGCGGCACGGTGTGCGACGCCGGCCGCGCCTCCTGCCACCCGGCCCGCGGGCAACCGCTGCCGCAGGTACCCCACGGGCACCCGGGCGGCACCGGCCAACGCCTCGAGCAGCGTGGTCTTCCCGGTCCCGTTGGCTCCCGTCAGGGCGATCCGTTCGGCCCCCACGATGCTGATTTCGGCACTGTTGTCCTGAGCCCGGGGGTCCTCAGCACCGTGGCCCCCAGCACCGTGGGCGCCGCCGTCGACTTGGACCGCGCCCTCCACCAGCAGCGCCCCGGGCCCCGGTGCGCGCAGGGCGGCCACGGTGCGCCCGCCCGGCACCAGGGTCTCAGGCAGGTCCAGCCGCAGCCGTTGTTCGGTGGCCGCGGCGTCGAGCGCCGCCTCCAGCTCGCGTTGGGCCTCGGCGGTGGCCTCCGCGTGCCGCGAGCGCGTGGCCCCGGCCGTTTCCTGGGCGCGGGCCGCGCGGGCGTTCGCCAGGATCCTGGGCATGGATCCTCCCGCCTTCCTGCCTTGGGCCGTCCGGCGCTCGATCCGTGTTTGGGCTTCGGCGCGCATCCGCTGCTCGTCCGCCACGGCGGTGCGGGCGGCACTGACCCGTGACTCGGCGCTCCGCCGGGCTGCTGCGACGGAGCGATCGCGATCGTCCCACGAGCCGTGGACCGCCAACACCGCGCCGTCGGCCACGCCGGACCGGATGCGGTGCGGCGTCAGTTCCAGGATGGTGCCGGCCCGCTCCAGCAGGCCCCGGTCATGGCTGGCTGCCAGCACCATGCCCGGGCGGGCGACCAGCGCCTCAAGCAGGCGCTCCCGGGCTGGGGCGTCGAGGTTGTTGGTGGGTTCGTCGAGCACCAACAGCGGTGCGTCTCGAAGCATCAACCCGGCCAGGGCAACCTGGGTCGCTTCCCCGCCGGAGAGGGAGAGGACCGGGCGGTCCAGGAAATCCGCTTCACCGGCTCCGGCCAGGCCAAGGGCCGTGAGTTGGACCGCGGCCCGCTCCTCCAGGTCCCAGTCATCGCCGATCAGCTCCAAATCGGCCGCGAGGGTTTCGGTGGCTCCGCCCAGCACGCGGCGCAAGGCGCCGAGCTTCTCCCCCAGCCCCAACAGGTCTCCCACCCGCTGGCCGGGACGGGTTTCCAGCCGCTGCGGCAGGTGTGCGGCGGCCGGGGCACTCAGGTGCCCGCCCTGCGGGGCATGGAGTCCCGCGGCGAGCGAGAGGATGACGGACTTGCCGAGCCCGTTGGGGCCGGTCAGCACCGTCAGGCCGGGGCCGACGGTAAAGGTGATGTCCTGCAGGATCCGGCGGCCGTTGGGCCAGGCGAATCCGACGTGGTCGAAAATCAGAGGTGAAAACTGCATGGGGATACTCCCGTCTCGCGTGATGCATCGAGCCGGTGGCGTCGACGCGGATTAGGCGAAGGCCGGGTGCAGCTTCACTTCTGCGCTCCTCACGTAGGCAATGGGACCCCTCCAGCCTACCCGCCGAGGGCCCCACGTCGAGCGAAGCGAGGCGGGGAGGCGCTACCCGCCGAGGGCCCCACGTCGAGCGAAGCGAGGCGTGGGAGGCGTGGGAGGCGGGGAGGCGCTAACCGGGCCGCGCACTTTGCCTCAATCCGCAGGGGACGCGGCCCGCTCCGCTTCGGGCTCCCCAGCCGTGCCGTTACCGGCCTCTTCGTGGTACTGCAGGCGCTGCGGAACGCGCCGGCGCAGGTCGGCGAAGGCCTCCCGTCCCCGCCGGAACCAGACCGCCAGGACATGGATCTGGAACCCGTCCCGGCCGATGATGGTGGCGGACTCTCCGGCCTCCTCGGCGTCGCCCCATTCGATGGCGGCGACGTCCGCCCACCGGTAGGCCTCCCGTTCCCCTTCGGCGGAGAAGGCGACGCCGGCGTCCCCGATCTCCAACCGGGCATCGCGCGGCACGCCCGCGAAGACTCCGATCAGGCTGCGCTTGTGGCCCGTGCCGGGCGGGAGGTCGGCGGGCACGTGCCGCAGCGGCGGAAAGACGACCCCGGTGGACTCGTTGGCGTCCGTGGGGATGGCGTCCTCCGGCAGGCCGACCAGCAGGGTTTCGTCGAGGCGGGACAGGAAGTCCGCCATGTCGGCGGGCGTGTGGCTCTCCAGGGCGGCCAGATAGGCGGCGTGCGGCCACTCCGGCAGCTGGACGAGGTGGGAAATCGCCGCGTCCTGGGCATCCTCGGCGGCGGTGCCAGGGTTCTGGCCGGAATCGCTGGTGGTGCCGATCGCCTCGTCGAGCTCCTCCGCCGTCACTCCCTCGTCCCGCAGCCGCCTTAAGAGGGACAGGATCTCGTGGGCGACCCTGACGGCGTTGGCGGGCTTGAGGTTCACGGTGATGAGCGTGACGCCGCGGCCGGGTCCGATGGCGGTGCTGACCACGTCGAGGTCGTAGATCAGGCCCGCGGTCCTGCGCAGGGTGGCATGGGCGCGGCGCTGGAGGGTGTGGGCGAGGATGCCCTGCACGTAGCTGAGCGGACTGTCGGCGCCCGGGGCCTCGAAGGACAGCACCAACTGGTCGGTGCCGGAAACGTATTCGGCGGGACGGATTCCCGTGGGTTCGGCATCGTCCGGAACGGGGCGCCGCTCGCCGTCGGGCAGCGGAAGCCGCAGGCCCGGCGGCGGCGGTCCGGTGAAGGTCACGACGGCGTTGGCGCGCGTGAAGTAGCGCGCAGCGTGGGCGGCGAGGTCCTGCGGGCCGATGCGGTCCATGAAATTGGGGGAAGCGCCGGCAAGGCCGATGCCGCGGAGGCCATAGCGGTGCACCAGGGCTTCGCCGTAGGCGGGCGCGACCGGCATGCCTCCCTCGGCGTCTATGACTCCCTTTTCGGTTTCCAACAGTCCCGGGTCGAGGTCTCCTGCGGCGACGGCTGCCAGCGATACGCAAATGTCCGTCAGGGTCTTGGCGACGGATTCGGGCCGGCCCGTGGCGGAAAAGGTCGTGACTCCCAGTTCCACCCTGCCGTTGTGTTCATGGGTGATCGGCGGCAGGCGGGAGAACGCCAGATGTTCGAGGAGGTGGGTCAGGCCGAGGGTTTCGAAGGTTTCGTCGCGAACGCCGACGCGGAAGGTCAGGAGCCCGGTGAGGGCCCCGGGCGCGTTGGCCCAGAACACCGGGACTCCATCGATCTCGGTTCGGTTCACTGCTTCTGCCACGGGGTCTCCAACGAGTCGGGGGCGCCTTGGGATGCGTTACGGGACAGCATAGCGACCGTCGCCGCAGGCATACCGCCCTGTGCCCTGGGCGACGCCGGTCACTCGTTGAAGGGCCCGTCGCAGTACGGGCCATCGGGTTCCTCGGCGCAGGTGGCGTCGACCAGGAGCTTCTTGGTGCGCCAGACGTCCACGGTGGCCGGGACGCTGGCGACGGAGTTGGTTCCGACCACCGCCTGCCATGGGCCTCCGTCCGCGCTGTATTCGGCCTGGAAGGTGGTGGTCAGGGCCAGCCGGTGGGTGCCGGTCTCCGCGTACTGGTGGCTGGTTTCGGTTTGGACGTCGAATTGGCCGGAGCCGAGGGGTCCCCCGGGAATCACCGTGGTCCAGCTGTGGCCGTCCCCGTAGGACCAGCGGTAGTTGATCGGGCGGACCCGCACTTGCACGTCCACGCCGAGGATCGTCTCGCGGAATTCCTGCGGATCGGCGTCGGCCCAGACGTTGGTGTGGGCGTTGCGCAGCGTGAAGCCGTTGAACTCGGTCCCGATGGTGGCCGGCACGATGCCGAGGCGATCCACCTGCTCCACCGTCAGCTGGAAGGGCGGCTCCGCGTCCACGGTCAGCTCCGGTTCGCTGCCCGCACCCAGGTTGCAGAAGTTTGCCCTGCTGACGATTTCCTCGGTTCCGTCCGGCAGTACCGCGAACACCGTCCGCAGCACCAGGTCCGCCCCGTCGGGGCAACTGACCCCAGCCCCACCGCACCCTGTTCCGACGGCGGTCCCTACGGAACACAGGATGCCGTAGTTGACGCGATAGCGGACGTCGGAGGCTGGAGGGCGGTAATAAGTGCTTTCGGAGTTTCCAATTTCACTGTAGGTGCATCGAACAGGCCGCGTCAGCATTGCCCCGGTTTCCGTTCTTACTTCGACCGTGCAATTGCTAGAAATTGCGGGTGACGCCGTGCCCATATTCACGCACACGGCGAGTATTGGAATCACCAATACCCACATCAAAAACGACATCAGGAGCGGACGGTCACATCTCTGCCGATTCAACGGACAACACCTTCCAACCACCGCCGTCATCCTGCAGCGTGAAAGTTGTCAGATATTTGTCTGTAGCAGGGGATGTCTCAGCCCAAGCTCCATCTTCATCGTAGGACTTGAATTCGAGCAGCCTTGATTCCGCAAGCACAGTTCCATACTTACCGTCGATGTCAGCCTTGAGTACTTCGATCTCGAAACCGCCACCAACCACATGTAGACCGTGCTCGCGCCGATATTCAGACTGGTTGATGGTCCCCTCAAAGCATGTCTGGCACGTTTCGACCACGCGTTTCAGAATTTGGTCGGTGGAGTTAGTCGTGCGCGTGTAATTGACCAACTCCACATAAAACTCCGTGAACGCCACCGCGCCTTCCGGAGTCTTCTCCTTCGCCGCTTCCGGCAGTTCCGGGACCGGGACGTTCTTGGCGGGGCTGGTCGGCGTCGCTGGGACCATGGAGGGTGATGCGGACGCCGAGGCACTCGCCGGGGAGGACGCACTGGTGCTCGACGAAGCGTGGGGCGCGGCGGACGTCTCCCCCGGCTGTCCGCTCGCGGCGCACCCGGCGAGCGCCAACGATCCGGCAAGTGCCAATGTTCCTGCAAGTGCCCAGGCCGCCGGCGACCAGCGGCGGGCGAATTCGTGCTGCGGGCGGTGCCGGGACACAGGTGGAGCTACGTGCGACTTCATAGGACCCCCAACGGCGGTTCGTGGACATCAGGTATGCGGACATCACGAGTCAGCACAGCATAGCCAGCAAAACCACCCCCGATGAGGGTTATCCACACCCTGATTCAGTCGGATCGACCAAGAAGTTTGCGCTTCACGGCCGCAATCTCGCCGCTTGTCATCCCCTGCTCCAGCAGCAGGTCCTCCACGGACACCGCCTGGACGAACTCCCCCAGCGCCTGCTGCCGGTCGGCCATGGTCTCGACCATTTCGGATTCGGTCAGGTACCGCTCATGAGGGTGCCTGACCGGGCTGGTGCGGCGCCAATCGTTGATCCCGCGCGCGCCGGCGTCGTACTGCGGCCCCACCAGGTCGGGGCGGTCGGCCAGCAACAGCAGCAGCGTCACCACCAGCCCCGTGCGGTCCCGTCCGGCCGAACAGTTCAGCACCACCTTCCCCTCGGCCGCGGCCAGCGCACGGAAGACGCCGGCGATCAGGTCGGGGAAGATCCGCACGTTGTCGAGGTAGTAGCGCGGGTGGTTCAGGTAGGGCAGGGCCAGCGGGTAGGCCTCGTGCCCGGTGTCCTCCGTCGGGCGATGTACGACGGCGATCCCCACCTGGGCCACGTCCGTCGCCTCCGGGTCCGTCGCCCGGCGCACCCGCTCGTCGAGGTTCCGCAGGTCGATCACGGTGCGCACGCCGTCGTCGTACGCCTGGCGCCACCCGCGCTCGGTGAGCCATTCGCTGCGGCCCATCCGGTACACGTCGCCGAGCACGCGGCGCGCATTCACCGCGCCCTCCCAGTGCACCTTCTCCATGGAGCCAGCCTAAATGGATCCGGACTGGAACGTCGGCGCCCTCCCCACGGCAGCATTTCGACGGCGCTTGTTGCCCGCCCCTGGCGTTTCGCCAAAGGCAGGTGTCGGTTTTGAGGGCGAAACCCCGCATCTGCCTTTGGCGAAACGGTCCGGAGCCGCGACTACCTGTGCCGAAACGACCAGGGCGGGGTCCCTCTTCCCGCCCCTGACGGCCGCCGCGTAGCGTTGGCCCATGGCATACAGCATCCAAATCGTCGTGGATTCCGCGGACCCGCACACTCAGGCCGACTGGTGGGCGGAGACCCTCGGGTGGGAGACCGAGCCCACGGATGAAGGCTTCATCCGGAACATGGTGGCCCGGGGGTTGGCCCAGGAATCGGACACCCTTCTGCACCGCGGCAAGTTGATGTGGAAGTCCGGGGCCGCCATCCGCGTCGTGGACGATGCCGAACACCGCGAGGGCCCGCGCATCCTGTTCCAGTCCGTTCCGGAGGCCAAGACCGTCAAGAACCGCCTCCACTTGGACGTCCGCGCCGGCGACGAGGACAAGGCCGAGGTCCGGGCGCGCCTCGAGTCCCGCGGAGCCACCTTCCTTTGGGAGGCCAGCGAAGGCCCGTACTCCTGGTACACCATGGCCGATCCCGAAGGGAACGAATTCTGCATTACCTGACCTTCCTGCTCACCGCGGCGGCGGCGCTGGCGGCCGCCGCCGACTGGGTCCTGGCGGACCGTCCGCCGTCCGGGCTCCGCACCGTCACGAAGACCTCGGCCATGTTCCTGCTGCTGGCCGCGGGCGCGTCCGTGGTGCTGGCCCCGGAGGAGATGTTTCCGCACCGGCTTCCCCTCCCGGCGGCGGCACTGGTGCTCTCCGGGATGGCCCTGTCCCTGGTCGGCGACGTGCTGCTCCTGCGGGAACACCTGTTCACCGCGGGCCTGGGGGTGTTCCTCATCGCCCACCTTGCGTACACCGCGGCCTTCGCGCTCATGGCGTTCGAGTCCGCCCGCCTCCTCGGGCCGACCAGCGTCGCCGCCGGGGCGGTGGCGGGCGCGGCCGTGGTGGCCTCGGCCGTCTTCGTGCTGGGACGGACGATCCTCGCGGGCGCCGAACGCCGCGGCGAGCGCGCCCCGGTAGCCGCCTACCTGGCGGCGATCTCGGCGATGGTCGTGGCGGCCGGGGCCAGCGGGCACCCGTGGGCGGCGGTCGGGGCGGGGCTGTTCTATGCCTCGGACACCCTCCTGGCCTGGCGGCGCTACGTCGGGCAGGGGGCCGGTTCCACGTTCCGGTGGCGCGAGTGGCATGTGATGGCGACCTACCACGTTGCCCAGTTCTGCTTCCTGGCCGTGCTGGCCTTCGGGTGAGGCCCCCGATCACGGGCCGGCACCGGGCCGCCACTATGATCGGGAGGGTGACCAGCACCGAACTTCCCGCCCAGGTTTCCGACATCTTCGACCCCACCCGCTGGCGCGTGGTGGAAGGCTTCGACTTCCAGGACATGACGTACCACCGGCAGGTGGAGCGCGACGCCGACGGCGCCGTCGTGCGCGACCTGCCGTGCGTGCGCATCGCCTTCAACCGCCCCGAGGTGCGCAACGCGTTCCGCCCCGGCACGGTCGACGAGCTCTACCGGGCCATGGACCACGCCCGCATGTCCCCCGACGTGGCCACGGTGCTGCTCACCGGCAACGGCCCCTCCTCCAAGGACGGCGGACACAGCTTCTGTTCCGGCGGCGACCAGCGCGTGCGCGGCCGCGACGGCTACCGCTACGCCGGGGGCGAGACGGCCGAGACCATCGACCCGGCCCGCGCCGGCCGCCTGCACATCCTCGAGGTGCAGCGCCTGATGCGCACCATGCCCAAGGTAGTCATCGCCGTGGTCAACGGCTGGGCGGCCGGAGGCGGGCATTCCCTGCATGTGGTCTCCGACCTGACCATCGCCTCCCGCGAACACGGCAGGTTCAAGCAGACGGACGCCACCGTGGGCTCCTTCGACGCCGGCTACGGCTCGGCGCTGCTGGCCCGCCAGGTGGGCCAGAAGACGGCCCGCGAGATCTTCTTCCTGGCCCGCGAGTACTCGGCCGAGGACATGGTCCGCATGGGCGCGGTCAACGAGGCCGTGGACCACGCCCGCCTGGAGGAAGTGGCGCTGGAGTACGCAGCGGACATCGCCCGCCAGTCCCCGCAGGCCATCCGCATGCTCAAGTTCGCCTTCAACCTGGCCGACGACGGCCTGGCCGGCCAGCAGGTGTTCGCCGGCGAGGCCACCCGCATGGCCTACATGACCGACGAGGCCGTGGAGGGCCGCGACGCGTTCCTCCAGAAGCGCGAGCCGGACTGGTCCAGCCACCCGTACTACTTCTGAGCCCCGCTCCTTCCCAGCCGGGTTCCTTCCCAGCTCCCTTCCCCCGCCCCGCCCTTCCCGGCCCGGAACGCCGTCCCCGGATCCGCCGTTATGCGCCCCGCAAAGCGCCGGATCCGGGGACGGCGTTGGGCTTTTCCCCTGAGAGGCCATCCGTGAATCTCGCCCCCGCCCTGACCGCACTCGCCGCCGCCCTCGACGGCACCGGAGCGGCAGTGGAGATCCTGCCCGGGGACGCCCCCGGGACCCCTGCGATCACCCGGGTGCCGGAGGCGCCGGCGGGGACGGCCGCCGTCGTGCGCACCTCCGGTTCCACCGGGACGCCGAAGCGGACGCTGCTGCCGGCCTCCGCGCTGGCGGCCTCCTCCGCGGCCACGGCCGCGGAACTGGGCGGGGAGGGCCAGTGGCTGCTGGCGCTTCCGGTCACCTACGTGGCCGGACTCGCCGTGCTCACCCGCAGCCTCCATGCCGGGACCCGGCCGGTGGCGCTGGATCCGGCAGCCTCCTTCACCGCGGAGGCGTTCACGGAGGCCGCCGAGTCCCTGACGCACCGGATCCGCCTCACTTCGCTGGTGCCCACCCAGCTGCAGCGGCTGCTCACCGAGCCCTCCGCGCGCACGCTGGCGGCGCTGCGCCGCTTCGACGCGCTGCTGATCGGCGGGGGCCGCACCTCCGATGCGGTGCGCCGCGAGGCGGCCAAGCACGGGCTCGCCGTCCGCCTGACGTACGGCATGAGCGAAACCTGCGGCGGGTGCGTGTACGACGGCGTGCCGCTGCCCGGGGTGCGTGCCCGTTCCGAGGACGGCCGCCTGCTGCTCGGCGGCCCGGTGGTCGCCGGCGGCTACCTCGGCGACCCGGAGCTGACCGCCGCGCACTTCAGCACGGACGCCGACGGCGTCCGCTGGTACCGCACCGAGGACCTGGGCACCGTCTCCGCCGGCCGCGTGGAGGTCCACGGCAGGGCCGACGACGTCATCAACACCGGCGGCGTGAAGGTCTCCGCCGGCGTCATCCAGCGGTGCGTCGAGGCGCTGCCCGGCGTGGAGGCCGCGCTGGTGCTGGGCGTCCCCGACCCCGAATGGGGCACCGCCGTCGGGCTCGCCTACGTGGGGGACGCGGACGGCGGAGGCATCGCCGCCGCGGTCCGCGCCGGGCTGGGTGCCGCGGCGGTCCCGCGCCGGATCCTGCACCTGGACGCGCTGCCCCTGCTGCCCAACGGCAAGCCGGACCGCCAAGGCATCCTGGGGCTGCTCGCCGCGCTCTGAGGTTTCCCCCGGCGGGGCCGGATTTCCGCGGCGGGACCCGATTTCCGCGGCGGCGCCGGCCGGGGGGAGAATGGGACGCTGGACCCGAAGCCCCAACCGGAAGGAAACCCGTGGCCACCGTCGCCCAATGGATCGAAGGCGCCCGCCTGCGCACGCTGCCCATGGCCGTCGCCCCCGTGGTGATCGGCACCGCGGCCGCGTTCGAGGTGGACGGCATCTTCCACTGGGTGCGCGCGCTGCTCGCGGCCCTGGTGGCGCTGCTGCTGCAGGTCGGCGTCAACTACTCCAACGACTATTCGGACGGCATCCGCGGCACGGACGACGTCCGGGTGGGCCCCCTGCGGCTTACCGGCTCGGGGGCTGCCAAGCCGGCACAGGTCAGGAACGCCGCGTTCCTCTGCTTCGGCGCCGCCGTCCTGTTCGGCGGCATCCTGGTGCTGGTCTCGCAGGCGTGGCCGCTGATCCTGGTGGGCATCGCGGCGGTGGCCGCCGCCTGGGGCTACACCGGCGGCCGGAGGCCCTACGGGTACATGGGCCTGGGCGAGGTGTTCGTGTTCCTGTTCTTCGGGCTCGTCGCCACCCTGGGCACCACCTTCACCCAGGTGCTGCAGCTGACCTGGCCCTCCTTCATCGGCGCCTGCGGCACCGGACTGATCGCCACGGCGCTGCTGATGGCCAACAACGTCCGCGACATTCCCACGGACCGCGAGGTGGGAAAGCTGACCCTGGCGGTGCGGCTGGGCGACGAGGGCGCGCGGATCAGCTACGTGCTGATGCTGGCGCTGGCGCTGCTGCTGCCGCTGGTCCAGGTGGGCACGTACCCGTGGCTGATGCTGGTGCTGCTGGCCGCGCCGCTGTGCCTGGTGCCGTCGTGGACGATGCTCAAGAGCCGGGAGTCGAAGGCGCTGATCCCGGTGCTGAAGCAGACCGGCGTGATTGGCATCGCCTACAGCGTGCTGTTCGCCGCCGGCATGGTGATCACCGTGCTGCTGCGTTCCTAGGTTTGGGGCCCCGGGTTTGGTGGGCCGTATTTATTAGGCCCTGTTACGCGGGGCCGTTGGCGGCAGGCGGCCCGGACTAGGCTGAACCGGACCAGCTTGAACCGGGCCCGGCCGAAAAGGCACCGGGACCAACGGCCGCAAAGGACGCACGATGAGCAGCAGCCCGCTCCGCCTCTCCTTCCTCGCCTTCGTCGAGCACGCCCGGGTGGAGGGGAACCGGTCGCGGGACCTGCAGGAGGGCCTGGAGCTGTTCGAACTGGCCGAGGACCTCGGCTACGACGTCGGCTACGTCCGCCACCGCCACCTGGAGCCGTACCTTTCGGCGCCGCTGCCGTTCCTGGCGGCCGCAGGCCAGCGCACCCGGCGGCTGGGGCTCGGGGTGTCCGTGACGGCCATCCGTTTCGAAAACCCGGCCCGGCTCGCCGAAGAGGCCGCGACCGTTGACCTGCTGACGGGCGGACGGCTGCACCTGGGCCTGAGTTCCGGCTACGCGAACAACGAGGGCACGTTCGGCCAGGCCTACGGGGCGGTCGACGGGGCGCTGCGTGAGGTCGTGGACCGGCGCGTGGCCCGCTTCGTCCAGGCGATTTCCGGCGAGGCCATCTCCGTCGCCGACGAGCAGGTTTCCTTTGCCGCTGCCGGGACCCCGCTGGCGGTCCAACCGTTCAGTCCCGGGCTTCGCGATCGCATCGCCTACGGTGCCGGATCGCTGGCCAGCGCCGAGCGCACCGGCCGCCAAGGGCTGGGGCTGCAGCTGTCGACGCTGAACACGGAGTCGAACGGGGCTTCGTTCGAGCAGACCCAACTGGAGTGCATCCGGGCCTACCGGGCCGAGCATGTCCGCGCCACCGGCCGGCCGGGCCACGTTTCCGTTAGCCGGCAGATCCTGCCGGTCACCTCGGAGCAGGACGCCGCGGACCTGGAATGGCTCCTTGAGCGGGACCGCACGCGCCAGGCGGAGCAGGCCGCGGGCACCTCCCCGTTCCAGTTCGGCAAGGTGCCGTCCGGAAGCCCCGAAGAGATCGCCGAGGCCCTGTCCGGCGACGTGGCGCTGCGGGAAGCGGACGAACTGGTCCTGGCCTTGCCGTTCGACCACCCGGCCCGCGTGGTGCGCAGGATCCTGGCCGTGGTGGCCGAAGAGGTCGCCCCGGCGCTTGGCCGGAAGGCCGTGGCCTGAACCGTTGGGTGCCTGGTTCGGGGTTCCTAGCTCTGGTCCTCCGCGGCGGCGTCCTCGTCCGCCCGCGTGGTCCGCTGCTTCTTGGGCGTCCCGCCGGAGAACTTCCCGGCGAGTTCCCGCGTGGCCGTGACGCGCAGCCGGTTGAAGAACAGGTACGTCACGGCGAAGGCGATGACCAGCGCGATTGCGGCGGAAAGCCACACGTTCCAGGCCAGGCCGTAGTACAGCGCGGCGAAGACGCCAAAGAAGAGGACAAGCCGAAGGATGGTGTAAGTCAGGATCCGCACCGTTCAATTCTAGCCGTCCGGTTCCGGCGGACCCGCCGGGTGCCACGATTCACCCATGGGCGCAAGGAAGCCCCGCCCGCAGGGCGGGGTGGTTGACTACTATTGAGGAATGGTCCGGAACCTCATTTTGGTGGCGCTGGTAGCGCTGGCTGTCACCCTGTACGCGCTCATCGAATGCATCCGCACGCGCCCGCGGGAGGTGCGCAGCCTCTCGAAGCCCGCGTGGGTCCTGGCGATCCTGCTGCTCCCGCTGATCGGCGCCGTGCTCTGGTTCTGGCTGGGCCGTCCCCGCAAGGGCGGCGCCCCCGGCTTCGGCGGCCAGGGGCGCTCCGCCGCCGGTCCGCGCCCCACCGGCGCCCCTGACGACGACGAGCAGTTCCTGCGCAGCCTGGAGGCCCGGCGCCGGCAGAAGGCCCGCGAGGATGCCCGGGCGGAGGAGCTGCGCCGCAAGGAAGAGGAACTGCGCGAACTCGAGGACAAGTTCAAGAACCCCCCGGCCGACTCCCCCGATTCGCCCTCCGAAAAGCCCGATTCCCCCTCCGAAAAGTAGGCTCGGGGAACGGGCCCAAGGAACAGGCAAAAGGAGCGGCCGCCGGCCCCGGATGGGGGCTGGCGGCCGCTCCTTTTGCGTCGGCGGGTGGCTGCTGGCGTCGTTGGCGCTCGGCCGGGGCCCCTCGGCTCCTAGACTCCCGCGTAGGAGTGCAGGCCGTTGAAGTACAGGTTCACCACGGTGAAGTTGAAGATGATGCACAGGTAGCCGATGATGCTCAGCCAGGCCGAGCGGGCGCCGGTCCAGCCGCGGGTGGCCCGGGCGTGCAGGTAGCCGGCGTAGACCACCCAGATCACGAAGCTCCACACCTCCTTGGTGTCCCACCCCCAGTAGCGGCCCCACGCGGCCTCGGCCCAGACGGCACCGGCCATCACGGTGAAGGTCCACATCACGAAGGAGACGGTGTTGACGCGGTAGGCCGCGTTCTCCAGCGCCACGGCGCTGGGGACCAGGCGCATGAACGCCAGCTTGTCCTGCCCGCCGGCGGCCAGGCGCTTCTGGCGCGCGTCCTGGACCAGCTGCAGCACGCTCATCGCAAAGGTGATGGTGAACAGCGAGGACGCCAGCACGGCGATCGAGACGTGGATGACCAGCCACGGGCTCTGCAGCGCCGGGACCAGGTGCGCTACCGGCGTCGGGAAGCCCATGGTCGCGGCGCACAGCATGATGGTGACCAGCAGCATCACGAAGGTGCCCATGAAGCGCAGGTCCTTGCGGATCAGCGCCACCATAAAGACCGCCGCCACGATGAACGCGCCGGTGGTGAGGAACTCGTACATGTTGCCCCACGGCACGCGGGCTGCGGCAATGGCCCGGGACACCACGGCGACGGCGTGGATGGCGACGCCGATCCACGCGACCGAGACGGCCACCTTGGCGGCCTTGCGCTTGCCGGAAGCCGTGACGTAGTCCATCGACTCGCTGACCAGCGCCCCGCCGGCCGCGGGCTTGCCCGCGGTCTTCACCGGCGCGGGTCCCCCCACGGTGGCCAGCTGCCTGGCCTCGGCCTCAAGGAGCCCGGCCTCGAGCTCGCGGATGGTGCTGTTGGACTTGGCCAGGTCCCAGGCGAAGGCGATGAACCCGACCGCGTAGGCGAAGGCGGCGAGCAGCATGAACAGGTCGCTGTAGGCGCCCAGTTGTTCGTTGATTGACGGCATGGTTTTCCCTTGGTCTCCTTAGACTCGCTCCCGGACCATGCCGGGCCATTCCCTCTCAAGGAGCGTGCGAAGCTCCGCGGCCTCGGCCACCAGCCGCGGGTCCTCGCCGCGGGCCAGCAGGCCGTATTCGATTATGCGTTCCCCGGCTTCGTCCGTGCCAATGGACCGGGTGCCGGCGGGCCCGTCGCCCCCGGCCTCCACGACCTTGATCCAGGCGCGGCGGCGGGGCACGAACAGCGAGACGCCCAGCCCCAGGAGGGCCAGCACGGCGAACACCGCGACCGGGGCCTTGCCGGGATCGTGGCGGACGTCGAGGGCCACGTAGCGCTTGAGCCCGTCGAACGAGATCGAGCCCTTCCCCTCCGGCAGGTCGTAGGACGTGCCCGCGTCCAGCACGATGCCGCCGGCGTCGAGGTTGCGGTTGTTCAGCTCCGTCAGCGTGGAGGGGTCCAGCACGTACACGTTCTGCGGGTCCCCAGCATCCAGCCCCAGGTCCCCGTAGTAGGAGTTCAGGCTCAGCTGCGGGATAGTGGCGGAGGGGTCCGCGGAGAAGGACACCCCGTCCTCGCCCATCACGGCGGTCGGCAGGAAGAAGCCCACGAAGCCGAGCTGGTCCGGACGGGCGTCGGGGACCTTGATGACCACCAGGGAGGTGTACGCGCCGTCCTGCGGGACGCCGATCACCGGCCCCTGGAACGCCACGTCGCCGTTGCCGTCGCGCACCGTCACCACCGGCGCGTAGCCGTTGCCGACCAGGTACACAGCGGCTCCGCCGATGCGCACCGGGTGGTTCACCTTCAGCTGCGTCTGCTGGGCCTCGGCCCCGGGCTTGTCAGTGGTGGTCACGCTGGCCGTGAAGTCGATCGGCTGGCCGAAGTGCGTGCTGGATTCGCGGTCGAACTCCACCTCGAACTTGTCCAGGCCGATGGAGAACGGCACCAGCGAATCCTCGCTGAAGTTGGTGCCCGGGCTGAAGGAGTCGTAGGAGACCAGCGTGTTGACGAAGGACTCCCCCTCCACCAGCAGGCGCTGCCCGCTGTACCCGAACATGCCGCCGATCGCGACCGATCCCAGCACCCCGATCAGCGAGACGTGGAAGACCAGGTTGCCGATTTCGCGCAGGTAGCCGCGCTCGGCCCCCACGGACGGGGCCGGTCCGTCGGGGCGGGCCTCGACGCGGTAGCCGCGCTTCTTGAGCAGTTCCGCGGCGCGCTGCACGACGGCGGCGGAGGAAGGCCCGCCGTCGTCCTCCGCGGGCAGCGCGAGGGTGCCGTGCTCGGGCAGCCGCGACAGGCGCGTGGGCGTGCGCGGCGGCGGGGTGCGCAGCGCCTTCGCGTGCTTCTGCGCGCGCGGGATGACGCAGCCGATCAGCGAGATGAACAGCAGCAGGTAGACGGCGGAGAACCACGCCGAGGAGTACACGTCGAACAGCTGGAAGCGGTCCAGCCACTCCCCCAGCTCGGGGTTGTTCGCCAGGTACTGGGTGACCTGCTCCGGGTTGACCGGGCGCTGCGGGAACAGCGAACCGGGCACCGCGGCGACGGCCAGCAGCAGCAGCAGGAACAGCGCCGTGCGCATGCTGGTCAGCTGGGTCCAGGCCCAGCGCAGCATGCCCAAGGGGCCCAGCGCGGGGACGGCGACGTCCGCGGTCTTCGCGGCGTTTTTCTTTACCATCAGATGGGCAACCTCACCTCGTTGGCGAACCAGTCTTGCAGCTGCGTGACCCAGCCGCCCCACAGGCCGGTGGCCATCAGGATGCCGAGGACGATCAGCAGCGAGCCGCCCACCCGCATGACCGCGAGCTGGTGGCGGCGGAAGAAGGCCAGGGCCCCGATCCCGCGCCGGAAGCCCACGGCGATCAGCAGGAACGGCAGCCCCAGCCCCAGGCAGTAGGCGAACGTCAGCAGCCCGCCCTTGGCCGGATCGGGGTTGGCTCCGCTGCTCAGCGCCAGCACGGCGGCGAGCGTGGGGCCGATGCACGGGGCCCAGCCAAGGCCGAAGGTGATCCCCAGCACCGGCGCGCCCCACAGCCCGGCGGGCGGGCGCTTGTGGATCTTGCGGTCGGTCTGGAACCAGGACAGGCCGCCCATGAACACGATGCCCATCACGATCACCACGGCGCCCAGCGCCTGGGTGACCCACGCGCCCTGGAAGCGGAGCCAGATGGACAGCTGCGCGAACAGCACGCCGGCGAGCATGAACACCGCGGTGAAGCCGAGCACGAACAGCCCGATTCCGGCCACCATCCGCCCGCGCCGCTGCTCGGCGAGGTCGGCGCCGGTCAGCCCGGTGACGTACCCGAGATACCCGGGCACCAGCGGCAGCACGCAGGGCGAGAGGAAGGAGACGAGTCCGGCCAGCAGGGCCACGGGCGCGGCCATCAGGAGGGAACCGTCCTGGACCAGTTCGGCGAAGGGGTTGGCCTGGGCGGCGACCGTCACCAGCGCGGCGGCGCTCACGCCGCTTCGGCGACGCGGTCGCCGATCAGGGCCTTGAGCGTGCCCTTGTCCACGGCGCCAAGGACGCGTGCCGCCACGCGCCCCTGCTTGTCCAGCACCAGGGTGGTCGGCACCGCCTGCGGCGGCACGTACTTGGTCAGCGCCAGCAGGATTGAACCGTCCTTGTCCGGCATGGACGGGTACGGGATCCCGAAGCTGCGCTCGAACGCCTCGGCGGTGGCCCGCTCGTCGCGCACGTTGACGCCGATGAACTGCACGCCCTGGCCGGTGAACGCCTCGGCCAGCTCCTTCATGTGCGGGGCCTCGACGCGGCACGGCGCGCAGGCGGCGTACCAGAAGTTCAGGACGGTGACCTGCCCGGCCCAGTCCGCGGAGTCCACCGCGGTGCCGTTGTAGAGGGTTCCGGCCACCTTGACCGCTTCGCCGCGGGAGTCCGCGGCGTACGTCTCCACCGCGCCGTCGCCGGCGATGTAGTTCTTGTTGTTGCCTTCGCGCGCCTGCGCGGCCAGCGGATCCTCGCTGGCGCAGGCGGCCAGCGGAAGCGCGGCGGCAAGCACGACGGCGGCGCGCAGCAATGCGCGCCGGCTCGGCTGCGAGGGGACGGGAAGGGGCATCGGGCTAGGCTCCAGGGATGTTCGCGGCGCCGGCCAGCAGGTCGGCACTCGGTTCTTCGTAGCGGACGTCGACCAGTCGATCCCCCTCGAATACAAGACTGGTCACGGAGGTGAGAGTGCATTCCCGCTTGCGCGGGTCGTGCCACAGGGGCTTGCCCTCGGCAGCGCGTCGGGTGACCCAGATGGGCAGCTGGTGGCTCACCAGCACGGCCTCCGCCCCGGGGCCGCCGATTTCGACGGCGCGGTCGCGCAGGTCGCGCACCGCCTCCATCATCCGTTCCACCTGAGCGGAGTACGGCTCCCCCCACGACGGACGGAGCGGATTGACCAGGTAGGGCCAGTGCCGCGGGCGCTTGAGCTGGCTCCCGATCCGGGACAGGCCCTCGAAGTGGTTGGTGGCCTCGATGATGCGCGGCTCGGTGACGATTTCCAGGCCCAGCGCCGCGGCCGTGGGCGCGGCCGTCTCCTGCGCGCGGTCCAGCGGGGAGGCCGCCAGCAGCACGATCTTCGCCCCGGCCTTGCGGCGGGCGGTGAAATGCTCCGCGGCGCGCTGGGCCATCGTGCGCCCGAGGTCGGACAGGTGGAACTCCGGGAGCCGGCCGTAGAGCACCCTGTCCGGGTTGTGAACTTCCCCATGGCGCAGGAGATGGACGGTGGCAAGAGGCATGGTTCCAGTGTCTCAAACGATCGGGAAAGAGCCTAAAACGGGCCGGTGACAACCATCACGCGAACTTTTCGTTAAATCTTCAAGAAAGGTCTAGATATATGCGTTTGCATTCAATAGTCTGTTGGTGACGGGTTGAACGGCCCCGATCCCCACCCACCGCATAAGGAGAACCCATGAGCATCCCCGCAGGCCTGACTACCGGCGTCTGGAACCTCGACATCGCGCACTCCGAGATCGGATTCACCGTCCGCCACGCGGGCATCAGCAAGGTCCGTGGCAAGTTCACCGAGGCCGAGGCGACCATCAAGGCCGCCGATTCGCTTGAGGCCTCCGTGCTGCAGGCGACGGTCCGGTCCGCGTCCTTCAACTCCGGTGACGCCAACCGCGACGCGCACGTCAAGGGCCCGGACTTCTTCGACGTCGAGAAGTTCCCGACCCTGGAGTTCACGGGCACCGACATCACCGGCGGCGGCGAGGACTACACCCTGGCCGGCAACCTGACCATCCACGGCGTCACCCTCCCGGTCGAGTTCCAGGTCGAGTTCAACGGCGTGACCGTCGACCCGTTCGGCGCCACCCGCGCCGGGTTCTCCGCCGAGACCACCATTTCCCGCAAGGACTTTGGACTCACCTGGAACGCGGCCCTGGAGGCCGGCGGGGTGCTGGTCAGCGACAAGGTGAAGATCACCCTGGACGTCGCCTTCGTCAAGGAGTCCTAGGCCACCTTCCGCGGCACCACCCTCCACCACCACCTCTTCAGCGGCCGCGCCGCCGGGACCTCCGGCGGCGCGGCCGCCGTCGTTTCCTGTCCGGCCCGGGACGGGACGAAAATCAGCCTTCTTGATGACGGCGCGGCGCGGGGACCAGCGGATATCGTGAAACGGACAGCCCTTGCCGGACCAGGAGGAACCATGAGCACCCCGGACGACACCCCGCAGGTCCCGGAACAACCCCGGTATGGCCAGCGCCTGCCGGACGGCGGCCAGCCCGCCCAGCCGCAGGACCCGCAGGCCCCGCAATCCCCGCAGGCCCCCTACGGGCAACCGCAATACGGACAGCCCCAGCCCGGACAACCCCCGTACGGACAGTCGCCCTATGGCCAGTCCCCGTACGGGCAGCCGCAGGCCCCCTACGGCCAGCCGCCGTACGGCTACCAGGCCCCGCAGCCGGGCCAGTACGGCTTTGGCGGCCCGGCGACGCCGGTGGAACGCCCGAAGCAGCTGAACATTGCCTTCTGGCTCATCCTTGCCGCCGGCGCCCTGACCCTGGTCTCCGGCCTGGTGGTGGCGATGGTTCCCTCCGACGTGCTGCTGGGCATGATCGAAGGCACCCTGCGCGGCCAGGATGCGGCGACGTACGCGGAGATGCAGGCCCAGATGGAGGCGGCCGGCGTGACCTTCGCTTCCATGATCGGCATGTTCAAGACCCTTGCCGTGGTCTTCGCCGTGATCGGCGCCGGCCTCTACGCCCTGATCGCGTTCTTCATCCGCAAGGGCAGCAACGGCGCCCGCATCACCGGAACCGTGCTGGCCGCCCTGTCGCTGTTCGGCCTACTGGGGGCCGACCCGCTGACCGCGGCCGTGATCGTGCTGGGCGTCGCCGGCATCGTGCTGGCCTGGCTGAAGCCCTCGAGCGACTACATCGCCGCGAAGAAGGCCGGCCTGGCCAAATAGCCTCGCCAAGTAGCCCTGCCAAGTAGCCCTGCCAAGCAGCAGGCCAACAACGGTGTCCGCTTCCCCCACGGGATGCGGACACCGCCGTTTAAGGGGCGCCGCCGCCCAGGGCCGGCGCGGAACGGGCCCTTACGGCCGCTGCAGGCCCGTCTGGCCGGCCTGCTGGGCGTGGTAGGCCAGGATCTGCAGTTCCGTGGCCAGGTCGACCTTCCGCAGCGTCACGCCCTCGGGAACCTGCAGCACCACCGGCGCGAAGCTCAGGATGCTGCGCACCCCGATGCGGACCAGCCTGTCGGCCAGTTCCTGGGCCACCGGTCCGGGAACGGCCAGCACTGCCATGTTGGTCCGGGTGAACGTGAGGACGTCCTCCAGGAAGGCGACGTTGGCCACGCGCAGACCGTTCACGTCCCGCCCAATGAGGTCCGGGCTGGCGTCGAAGAGCGCCACCACCGAGAAGCCGCGGTTGCGGAATCCGCCGTACCCGGACAGCGCACGGCCCAGGTTGCCGGCACCGATGATGGAGACGCGCCACTCGTGGGTCAGCCCCAGGCATTCGGTGATGCGTTGGGCCAGGACCTCGGTCTCGTAACCCACCCCGCGAGTGCCGTAGGACCCCAGCAGGGACAGGTCCTTGCGCAGGATCGCCGAATTGACCCCGGCGGCCTCGGCCAGCACCTCGGAGGAGGCGCTGGAACGCCCCGCGTCACGCAGTTCGGTCAGCGCACGCAGGTACTGCGTCAGGCGGACCAGGGTGGCTTCCGGCAGGTGCCGCGCCGCGGCGGGACCGGTCTCCGCGGGGGGCTGTGCCGGCCCTTTGCTGCGTGGCATGCTCGACCGCTCCTCGTGCTGGTTGGATAGTCAACTCTAGGCCGACGCGGGGCCGGCCCCAAAAATAAAAGACGCGCCGCGCAGGACGCAACCGGCCGGGCCGTTTGAGGCCCACGACCGGTCCGCTTCAGGCCTGCGGCGCTGTGCTTTCAGGCCTGCGGCGCCGTGAGCAGGCCCTCGAGGCGCTGCGGGTCGATGACCCAGAAATCGCGAACGGTTCCGTCCACGAGCAGCACCGGGACCTCCTCCGAATGCCGGGCCAGGAGTTCCGGATCGTCGTCGATCCGCCGTTCGGCCCACGCCACGCCCAGCCTGCCGGCCACGGCGGCCACCGTTTCCCGGGCGGCCTCGCACAGGTGGCAACCGGGACGGGTCAGCAGGAGGACACGGGGTTCGGTGGCGGAGGAATCCATGCCTCCACGGTACCGGCTCCCCCTGCCGTCCGGGGCAGGCCGGGAGACAAAACGACGGCGGGGCCGCACCTCTCGCTTCGAAAGGTGCGGCCCCGCCGTCGTGCCTTGATCCGGCTTGTGCCGGAGCGCGGCTACTTCTTGTTGCGGCGCTGGTGGCGGGTCTTGCGAAGCAACTTGCGGTGCTTCTTCTTGGCCATACGCTTGCGGCGCTTCTTGATAACAGAGCCCATAGTGGTTCCTCACTGTCTATATGTGCCGACTACTTTCCGGCACCAAAAGCAACCGATCGCAGCCAACTGGACGTCAAACGTTCCTTAACAGGTTACCTGCTTCTGCAGGCGTGTCAGACCACGGGCCTCAGGCGGTCTCCGAGGCCCCATCCACACGTGCCGTGCGCAGGTATTCCTCGACGGCGGTCTCCGGAACGCGGTAGGAGCGCCCGAAGCGGACGGCGGGGAGGTCGCCCGAGTGCACCAGCCGGTACACGGTCATCTTCGACACGCGCATGACCTCGGCGACCTCGGCAACCGTCATGAAGTGCGCGTTCGCGAAATTCCCAGCGTCTGCCATCCCCGATCCACTCCTGACTTGGACAACACGGCCCATCGATGAACGACGGGTGCGTTGACTCTACGCACCGGTTGGCGCGCAGCAGGCGATGCCGTCTGGCTAGTCACTCTAGTGGCTGGAGGGGTGAAAGTGAAAGCCCTGACCGCTCCGTGGACCCGCTTTACGCAGGTCCCGCACCGGGCCCCCGACCGGGGCCGGGGACCGTCCGCCCAAGCCCCTCCTACGCGCCGCCGCGTCCGGCACGCACCGCGGCCGCGAGGGTCTCCAGCGCGGTTTCGGTCGCCTCCCAGCCCATGCAGGCGTCGGTGACGGACTGGCCGTAGACCAGGCCCTCGAGCACGGGGTTCTCCCGCGGACCGCGGGCCGCGTCCGGGGCGGGGACCTCAAGCTTCTGCGCCCCCGGAACCAGGAAGCTCTCCGCCATGAGGCCGGCGATGCCCGGCTCGCCGGCGGCAAGGCGGGCGGCGAGCTCGTCGATGACCTCCGCCTGGCGGACATGGGACTTTCCGGAGTTCGCGTGGCTGGCGTCCACGATGACGCGGGGGTTCAGCCCGGCCGCCCCCATCCGCTCCGAGGCGGCCGCGATGTCCCCGGCGGAGTAGTTCGGTCCCGCCGCGCCGCCGCGCAGGATCAGGTGCACGTCGGTGTTGCCGCGGGTCTGCACCATGCTGGCGCGCCCCTCGGCGTCGATGCCCAGGAAGGACTGCGGGGCGGCCGCGGCGCCGCAGGCGTCCACGGCGACCTGCAGGCCGCCGTCGGTGCCGTTCTTGAAGCCGACCGGCATCGACAGCCCGGACACCAGCTGGCGGTGGATCTGGCTCTCGGTGGTGCGGGCACCGACCGCGCCCCACGCGACCAGGTCCGCCAGGTACTGCGGGCTGATGGGCTCCAGGAACTCGGTGGCCGTGGGCAGGCCCAGTTCTCCGACCTCCAACAGGAAGCGCCGGGCGGCGCGCAGGCCGGCGGCGATGTCATGGCTTCCGTCCAGGGCGGGATCGTTGATCAGGCCCTTCCAGCCGACCGTGGTGCGTGGCTTCTCGAAGTAGGTGCGCATGACCACCAGCAGTTCGCCGCGGTGGCGCTGCGCCACCCCTGCGAGCCGGGCCGCGTAGTCCAGTCCGGCCTGCGGATCGTGGATGGAGCAGGGGCCAACGACGACCAGCAGGCGCGGGTCAACGCCGTCGAGCACGGCACGGATCTCCTGGCGGGCCCGGCCGACGCGGTACTGCAGCGCCTCCGAGGGGGCGAGCTCCTCGCGCACCCGAGCGGGGCTCGGCAGCGGGGCGAAGCCGGCCACGCGCTCGTCGGAGTTGGGTGTGCGCTGGATGGTGTCGAGCATTTCGGTGGCGGAAACGGCGTTCATCGGATCTCTTTCGTTGGCAGCGGCTGCGGTGGTCGGCGGCCGGCCGGATCCGTGGTCCTTCAGGCCGCCTGGAAATGGCGAAGGGCCGGGAGCATGATGCTCCGGCCCTTGTCGGCTCTGAAGGTGGGTATGCGCGATTACCTTGCGGCGGGCCCCTCCAGAGCCGACACAAAATACGCATACCAACGGGTGTTCATGGCCCCCACGGTACGCCTGTTGCGCGCGCTGCCCAAAACCGGCGCCGCGCGCGGCGTAACGAAAGGCCGCGGACGACGGCGGC
>NZ_BAABEO010000008.1:666668-699118 GCF_039540195.1 Arthrobacter ginkgonis
CGGCGGCCGCCGTCGTACGTTGCAGGCAGCGCCCGGCACGGACGCCCTGCGGACTAGATGAGGCCCTGGGCCAGCATCGCGTCGGCGACCTTGACGAAGCCGGCGATGTTGGCGCCCGCGACGTAGTTGCCCGGCAGGCCGTACTCCTCGGCGGTCCGGGCGCAGCGGTCGTGGATGCCGACCATGATGTCGGTCAGGCGCTGCTCCGTGTACTCGAAGCTCCAGGAGTCGCGGCTGGCGTTCTGCTGCATCTCCAGGGCGGAGGTGGCCACGCCGCCGGCGTTCGCCGCCTTGCCCGGGCCGAAGAGCACCCCGGCGTCCTGGAAGATGGCGGTGGCCGCGGCGGTGGTGGGCATGTTGGCGCCCTCGGCCACGGCGAGCAGGCCGCGCTCGACGAGGCGCTTGGCCGCGACGTCGTCCAGTTCGTTCTGGGTGGCGGAGGGCAGCGCGACCGTGCAGTCGACGTCCCAGACGTTGCCGCCGGCCACGTAGCTGACCGCGGAGCCGCGGCGCTCGGCGTACTCGGAGATGCGCCCGCGCTCGACTTCCTTGATCTCGCGCAGCAGGTCCACGTCGACGCCGGCCTCGTCGACGATGTAGCCGGAGGAATCGGAGGCGGCGACCACGTGGGCGCCCAGGCTCTGGGCCTTGGCGATGGCGTTGATGGCCACGTTGCCGGAACCGGAAACCACCACGCGCTGGCCCTCGAAGGAGGCCCCGCGGGTCTTGAGCATCTCCCGTGCGAAGAGCACCGCGCCGTAGCCGGTCGCCTCGGGACGGACCAGGGAACCGCCCCAGGTGACGCCCTTGCCGGTCAGCACGCCGGACTCGTAGCGGTTGGTGATGCGCTTGTACTGGCCGAAGAGGTAGCCGATCTCCCGCCCGCCCACGCCGATGTCGCCGGCCGGGACGTCGGTGTACTCGCCGATGTGGCGGTAGAGCTCGGTCATGAAGGACTGGCAGAAGCGCATGACCTCGGCGTCGGACTTGCCGCGCGGGTCGAAGTCGGAGCCGCCCTTGCCGCCGCCGATCGGCATGCCGGTCAGCGAGTTCTTGAAGATCTGCTCGAAGCCGAGGAACTTGATGATGCCCAGGTACACGGACGGGTGGAAGCGCAGGCCGCCCTTGTACGGGCCCAGCGCGGAGTTGAACTCGACGCGGAAACCGCGATTGATCTGCACGCGGCCCTGGTCGTCGGTCCACGGCACGCGGAAAATGATCTGGCGCTCGGGCTCGCACATGCGGCTGAGGATGGCCGCTTCGGCATATTCCGGGTGCTTCTTGGTCACCGGGGCGAGGCTGTCGAAGACCTCGGTGACAGCCTGGTGGAATTCGGCCTCGCCGGGATTGCGGCGGAAGACTTCGTCACGGATGTTGGACAGATGCTGATCCAAGCTCACTCCTCAAAAAGGGATCGAAAAACCTGGGGCAGACATCAGGGCGCGCAACATTGAACGCCGGCCGCGCTGCCCCTGCTCACCCGAGTGTGACAGAGTGCGAGACGCCTTCCATTAACGTGCCCGAAACATCCTGTAACCGTCCCGTAATGTACGAGACGTGTCCCACTCCACTGTTTTTCTAGCGGCGGCGCCCGAACTTCGGCTTCTGGAGGCGTTCCAGCAGGTCGGCGGCCCGGCCCGTTACCTGTTCGACGGTCCGGCCCACGGTCCGGCCCAGCTGCTGCGCGGCCTGGGTCGCCTGCGCGGGCGCTACGGTTCCGGCCACCGGCACGCCGGGTGCCGCGGCCGCGGGTGCGGATGCTAGGGGGGACACGACGGCGGGAGCGAGGGCGGACGCGGTTTCCGGCACCACCGCCGAAGCGGTGGCCGCGGCGGGAACGACGGCGGGCGCCGCGTCCGCGGCGGCCGGCGCCGGCGCCGGGCCCCCAACGGCGAACGCCGCCAGCCAGCGGGCGGCGTGGTCGAGCGGTTCGGGGCTGACGGAGTAGTAGCGGCGCTGGCCTTCGGCGCGCATCGTGGCCAGGCCCGCCTCGCGGAGCACCTTGAGGTGCTTGGAGACGGTGGGCTGGCTGACCCCCAGCGCTTCGACGAGTTCGCCGACGGAGCGGTCCCCCTCCCGCAGGGCGTCGAGGAGCTGCCGGCGGGTGCCGTCGGAAATCACGGTGAAGACGTCGTCATGGGCCATTCCATCACCCTAACCGCATATTTCGCGGCAGGCATCTTGGCGCGCGGGCACGCCGCGGCCGGCCGGGCCCTCCCAAATCAGGACTCAGTCGAACCAGGGATCCAAGCCGTAGAGGGGGAAGACCTCCTTGCGCGTGGCCATCACGGAGCGGTCCACGGGGTCGGCCGGGTCGTAGCCCACCTCCCAGGAACGCCACCACAGGTCCACGTCGTCGCCCATGGACGCGGGAGTCTCGGCGCCGTAGCGCTCCAGCACGTAGTCGCGCCACGGCCGCGGGACCGGGGTGCGCAGCGGCACCGGGTGGCCGGAGGCGATGCCGATCAGGTGGCTCCAGGCGCGCGGGACCACGTCGGTGACGTTGTAGCCGCCGCCGCCGGTGGAGATCCAGCGGCCTTCGCAGAGCCGGGTGGCCAGCTCCGCGATGTCGAGCGCGTTCTGGCGCTGGGCATCCACGCTCAGGCACAGGTTGCTGAGGGCGTCGCGGCGGTGGCCGTCGCAGCCGTGCTGGCTGACGATCACCTCCGGGGCAAACGCGGCGGCGACCTGCGGGACCACCGCGTGGAAGGCGCGCAGCCAGCCGCCGTCGCCGGTCCCGGCGGGCAGGGCCACGTTGACGGCCGTGCCGCGCGCCTCGGGGCCGCCGACCTCGTTGGCGAAACCGGTGCCGGGGAACAGGGACATGCCCGATTCGTGGAGGGACACGGTCAGGACCCGCGGGTCGTCCCAGAAGATCCGCTCCGTGCCGTCGCCGTGGTGGGCGTCGACGTCGATGTACAGCACGCGGGAGACGCCGCCGTCCAGAAGCCGCTGGATGGCCAGCGCGGCGTCGTTGTAGATGCAGAAGCCGCTGGCCTTGCCGCGGGCCGCGTGGTGCATCCCGCCGCCGAAGTTCACCACGTGCAGCGCCGACCCGGACAGGATCGATTCGGCCGCCAGCAGGCTTCCCCCGGCCAGCCGGGCGCTGGCCTCGTGGATGCCCGCGTAGACCGGGTTGTCGTCGGTGCCCAGCCCGTGGGCCTCGTCGGTGCGTTCCGGGTGCTCGCCGGCGCTCCTGACGGCGACGATGTATTCGCGGTCGTGGACCGCCGCCAACTCGTCATCGGTGGCGACGGGGGGTTCCACGAGCGTGAGCGAACCGTGGTCAAGCAGGCCCAGCTCCCGGGCAAGGCGGATCGTCAGATCCAGCCGGAGCGGGTGCATGGGATGGGTTTCGCTGAAGCGGTATGCCATCATGTCCCCGCTCCAGACGACCTGTGTGGGCGGCGCCGGTGGTGTGAGATGTGTCATCACCCCTCAGGCTACGCGACGCCGGGAATGCGCGAGGCACCGGGGCGGGGCCCGAAGGTGGTTTACTGTGTTTGTTTCAACCGCCCGTCCCCCGGGCGCGCCACCTGCCATCCTTCACCGCACGGAGTCTTTCGGAAGACCATGGGCCCCCACCAGACATACGCGCCACCCGCCGAGCACGGAGCGCTGCGGCGCTTCGTCCTCGGCGCACGCGACCTGGTCGACTCCGTGGCCGCGCACTCCCCCGCGCGGTTCGCGCTGATCGTCTTCTCTCTGGCGATCTGCATCTTCACCGCCCTGCTCTCGCTGCCGGTGGCGGCCACCTCCGGCCGGGCGACCCCGCTGTACGACTCGCTCTTCACCGCGGTCTCCGCGGTCTGCGTCACCGGGCTGACGGTCGTCTCGACGGCGACCCACTGGACCTTCTTCGGCCAGGTGGTCATCCTGGTAGCCGTGTTCGTGGGCGGCTTGGGCATCATCACCCTCGCCTCGGTGCTGTCCCTGGCGGTGTCCAAGCGGCTGGGCGTCCGCGGCAAGCTGATGGCCCAGCAGTCGATGAACGTGGAGACCAGCAAGCTCGGCGAGGTCGGCACCCTGCTGCGCACCGTCATCACCACCTCCGTGGCCATCGAACTGCTGCTGGCGCTTATGCTCACCCCGCGCTTCATGATCCTCGGGGAGCCGTTCGGCCAGGCGCTCTGGCACGGGATCTTCTACTCGATCTCCGCGTTCAACAACGCCGGCTTCACTCCGCACTCGGACGGGCTGGTCCCCTACGAAACCGACCTGTGGATCCTCATCCCGCTGATGCTCGGCGTGGCCATCGGCAGCTTGGGCTTCCCGGTGGTGATGGTCCTGATCATGGCCCGGAACAACGTGCGCAAGTGGACGCTGCACACGAAGCTGACCCTGGTGGTCAGCGCCATCCTGCTGGTCGGCGGCACGGTCGCCTGGGCGGCGCTGGAGTGGGACAACGCCCGCACGATCGCGGAACTGTCCATCGGCGACAAGGTCATCCATGCGCTCTTCGCGTCCGTGATGACCCGTTCCGGCGGCTTCAACCTGGTGGAGCAGGGGGACATGGAATCCACCACGATGCTGCTCACCGACGCCCTCATGTTCGCCGGCGGCGGCTCCGCCTCCACGGCCGGCGGCATCAAGGTGACCACCATCGCCGTCATGTTCCTGGCGATCTTCGCCGAGGCCCGCGGCGACACCGAGGTCCGCGCCTTCGGCCGCCGCATCCCCGAGGGGGTCATGCGCGTGGCCATCTCCGTGCTGGTGCTCGGCGCCACGCTGGTCAGCCTGGCCACCGGGGCCCTGCTGGCGATCAGCGGGGCGACGCTGGACCGCGTGCTCTTCGAGTCGATCTCCGCGTTCGCCACGGTGGGCCTGAGCACCGGACTGAGTGGGGAGCTGCCGCCGATCGGCAAGTACGTGCTCTCCGCGCTGATGTTCGCGGGCCGCGTCGGCACCATCACCCTGGCCTCCGCGCTGGCGCTGCGCCAGCGCGACCAGCTGTACCACTACCCGGAAGAGAGGCCGATCATTGGCTGACAGGACGCACGACCACAACGCCCCCGTGCTGGTGATCGGACTGGGCCGTTTCGGCGCGTCCGTGGCCGAACAGCTGGTCAAGCAGGGCCGCGAGGTGCTCGCCATCGAACGGAACCAGGAGCTCGTGCAGAAGTGGGCCTCCACGCTCACCCACGTGGTGGAGGCCGACGCCACCAACATCGACGCGCTGCGCCAGCTCGGCGCACAGGAGTTCTCCTCCGCCGTCGTGGGCGTGGGCACCTCCATCGAGTCCTCGGTGCTGATCACCGTGAACCTGGTGGACCTGGGCATCGAGCACCTCTGGGTCAAGGCGATCACGCAGTCCCACGGCAAGATCCTCAGCCGCATCGGCGCCAACCACGTGATCTACCCGGAGGCGGACGCCGGTGTCCGTACCGCCCACCTGGTCGGCGGGCGCATGCTCGACTTCATCGAGTTCGACGACGGCTACGCGATCGTGAAGATGTACCCGCCCAAGGAGACCCAGGGCTTCACGCTGCAGGAGTCGCAGGTGCGGGCCAAGTACGGGGTGACGGTGGTGGGCGTGAAGTCCCCCGGCGAGGACTTCACCTACGCCCAGCCGCATACCAAGGTCACCCGTCGCGACGTGCTGATCGTGGCCGGGCACGTGGACCTGCTGGAGCGCTTCGCCGCCCGCCCCTGACCCCCTTCCCGGATTTTGCTCGCCTCCGGTGGGTGTTTGCGGGATTTTGCTTGCCTTCAGACAGTGCGGGGCCGAATTGTGCGCGCAAAATCTCGCGCGGACTGCCCGACAACGAGCAAAATCCCGAGGGGTCAGCCCAGGCTGCGGCTGATTTCCGCCGCGCGTTCGGCCGCTGCGCGGGCGCCGCGGGCGACGATGTCCGGCAGCCCGGCCTCGTCGAAGGCCGCGATGGCGCGCTCGGTGGTGCCGTTGGGGCTGGTGACGGCCTTGCGCAGCGCGGCCGGGTCCGCCTCGGGGTCCGCGAGCATCGCGCCGGCCCCCGCCACGGTGGCCCGGGCCAGGTCGCGGGCCAGGTCCGCCGAGAGTCCCAGTTCGACGCCGGCCCGGGCCATCGCCTCGGCCAGGTAGAACGCATAGGCCGGACCGGATCCGCTGATCGCGGACACCGCGTCCAACTGCTCCTCCGGCACCACCCGGACCAGCCCGGAGGCCTCGAAGAGGGCAGCGACCGCGGCGATGTGGGCCTCGGTGGCGGTGCTGCCGGCGCTCAGGCCCACTGCCCCGCGGCCCAGCGTCAGCGGGGTGTTGGGCATGCTGCGCACCACCGGCTGACCGGCGGCGAGGGCGCCCTCGATCTGGGCGATGGTCACCGCCGCGGCGACGCTGACGACGACGGCGTCCGGGCGCAACGCCCCGGCGATCTCGCGGCAGAGGTCCTGGATCCCGACCGGCTTGACCCCGAGGAAAACGATGTCGGCACCGGCGGCGGCCGCGCGGTTGGCGTCCGGGGTGTCCGCGCCGGCAAGCACCTCGATCCCGGTTTCGCTGCGCAGCGCCTGGGCCTTGTCCGCGCCGCGGACCGTCGCCACCAGCGCGGAGGGCTCCTCCCCGGCGGCGAGGATGCCGCGCAGGATGGCGCCGTTCATGTTGCCCGCGCCCAGGAACGCGATGCGCCGGGACGGGCGCGCGGGCTCTCGGCCGGAGTCACGCGGGGCGGGCAGGGCGGAGGAGGCGGCAGCGGAAGTCATGGTGGCAATTCTGCCACGGCGACCGATTCACAGGTGGTTGCCAGCGAACACTGCGGGAGAACACATTTGGGCTTCCTAGTTTGGGAAGTGCCTCATCATGGTGCGAGTGATGAAGAACCGGTGGTGTCATTTACACCGGACCGGTCAAGGTGCCGGCGGGCGAAGGAGAGGGTTTCCCCCAACCACTCTTCACGTTCGCCGGCACCTTTCGCTTTGCGGGTGGACACCTCGACGGCCACGACGCCGTCCCAGTTGCTGTCCCGCAGGTACTGCAGGGACTCCTCGACGGGCTGGGTGCCGCGTCCCGGCACCAGGTGCTCGTCCTTGCCATTGTTGCTGCCGTCGCACAGGTGCACGTGGGAGAGCCGCTCGCCCAGGTCGCGGAACGCCTTGTGGGAGTCCATCTCGGCAATCGAGGCGTGGGAAAAGTCCCAGGTCACGTGGTCGTACGGCTGAGGCACCGGATCCCAGTGCGGCAGGTACATCAGCGCCTCGCGCCCGCGCGCCCGCCACGGGTACATGTTTTCCACCGCGATGCGGACCCCGTAGTCCTCCTTGATGCGGCGCACGCCCTCGGCGAAGCCGGTGGCGTAGGTCCCCTGCCAGCGGAACGGCGGATGGGCAACGACGACGTCGCAGCCCACCTCCACCGCCATGGCCGCGGACATCTCGATCTTGTTCCAGGCGCTGCCCCAGACCTGCTGCGTCAGCAGCAGGGTGGGGGCGTGGATGGCCATGATCGGCTGGTCGTAGCGGGAGCTGAGGTCCCGCAGCCGCTGGGGGTCCTGGGACATGGCGTTGCCGGTGACCAGGACCTCGATCCCGTCGTAGCCGAGGTCGCGGGCCACGGCGAACGCGTCGTGCACGCTCAGCGGGTAGACCGACGAACTGGAGAGCGCCACCGGTATGTTCCGGGCCTCCGGTCCTTCCGGGTCCGTCTGGCTCTTCTCGGTTGTCATCTCGCGCACCACCTCACTTCTCGCCGGTCACAGGCCACCGCTTACAAGTCCCCCGTGGGAGCCACGGGCTGCTGGCCCAAGGGGACGTGGCCCACTCCCACGCTACTCCCGAAGGGCTGTTCCCCGTCGTACAGCAGGTGGTCGAATCGCCGCAGGATCAGCCCCTCGCGCAGCGCCCACGGGCAGATGCGCAGGGACTTTATGCCAAAGGCCTTCATCGCCTCGCCCGCGACGAGCGCGCCGGCGAGCAGTTGCGGAGCGCGGATCTCGGACACTCCGGGCAGTTCGGCCCGCTCGGCCGCGCTCATGGCCGCCAGCCGGTTGGTCCACAGCTTCAGGTCCTCCAGCCGCAGCACCCGCTTCACGTAGGGGCCCTCCGTGCTGGGCGCCGAGCCGGTGATGCGCGCCAGGGACCGGAAGGTCTTCGAGGTGCCGGCCACCAGGGAGGGTTTTCCCAGCGCCGAAAGCTCGCGCACCGGGTCCTCCAGGGTTTCGCGCACGTAGGTGCGCAGCGCCTTGATGTCGGAGATCGCCGGCGGGTCCCCGGGCAGCCAGTCGCGGGTCAGCCGCCCAGCCCCCAGCGGGACCGAGCGCGCCGCCGCGGGGAACTCGTCGGTGCCGATGGCCATCTCGAAGGAGCCGCCGCCGATGTCCAGGTCCAGGATCGTCTCCGCGCCCCACCCGTACCAGCGCCGCACCGCGTGGTACGTCATTCCGGCCTCCTGCTCGCCGGAGAGCTCCCCCAGTTCAACGCCGGTTTCGGTGAGCACCCGGTCCAGGACCTGCTGGCCGTTGGCCGCCTCCCGGATCGCGGAGGTGCAGAAGGCAAGCATGTCCTCGGCCCCGTGGCGCGCCGCGAAGCGGGCGGCTTCCCGGACGAAGTCCAGGAGTTCGGCCTGCCCCTCCTCGCTGATGGCCCCGGCGTCGTCCAGGAACCTCACCAGCGACAGCGGACGCTTGTGGGTGGCGAAGGCCACCGGCCGCGCGCCCGCGTAGGCGTCGACCAGCAGCAGGTGGACGGTGTTGGAACCGATGTCCAGGACGCCAAGGCGCATGCCGGCCGCTCCTACTTCTTGGCCGCGGTGCGCTTCGGGGCGGCGCTGCGCGTGGTGCGCTTCACCGGCCCCTTGGCCCGCTTCTCGGCCAGCAGGGCGATCGCCTGCTCTCGGGTCAGCTCCTCCAGCGCGGTGGCCCGGGGAACCGTGATGTTGGTGATGCCGTCGGTGATGTACGGACCGAAGCGGCCCTCCTTGACCACGATCGGCTTCTCCGACACCGGGTCCGCGCCGAACTCCGCCAGCGGGGCCGCCGCGGTGCGCCCGCCGCGCTGCTTCGGCTGCGCGTAGATCTCCAGGGCCTGCTCGAGGGTGATCGTGAAGATCTCCTCCTCCGAGCCGATCGACCGGGAGTCCGTGCCCTTCTTCAGGTACGGGCCGAACCGGCCGTTCTGGACGGTGATCTCCACGCCCTCCGCGTCGGTGCCGAGCACGCGCGGCAGCGAGATCAGCTTCAGCGCGTCCTCGAGGGTGACCGTTTCCACGGTCATCGACTTGAACAGGGACCCGGTGCGCGGCTTGGCCTTCACGGGCTTCTTCGGCGGCTTCGGCTTGCCGTTCTTGTAGTACTCGACCGGCTGCGCGGCCAGTTCCTCGGCGGTCGGCTCCGTGATGACCTCGGTGACGTAGGCGCCGTAGCGGCCGTCCTTGGCCACGATGGGGTGCCCGGTGGCCGGGTCGGTGCCGAGCACGCGCTCCTCCGGCCCGGCGGACTCCATCAGTTCCAGCGCCTTCTCCGCGGTCAGCTCGTCCGGGGCCAGGTCCTCGGGGACGTTGGCGCGCTGCGGTTCGGTCCCCTCGGGGGCGTCCGCCGGAAGCGGCTTCTCCAGATAGGGACCGAACTTGCCCACGCGCAGCACGATGCCCGGGGCGATCTCCACGGAGTTGATGGCTCGCGCGTCGATGTCTCCGAGGTTCTCGACCACGGACTGCAGGCCCGCGGCGTCCCCCTCGCCGAAGTAGAAGCGCTTCAGCCACTCGGAGCGCTTCAGGTGCCCCTTGGCGATCTCGTCGAGGTCGTCCTCCAGGCGGGCGGTGAAGCCGTAGTCGACGTACCGGCCGAAGTGCTCCTCCAGCAGGCGGACCACGGAGAACGCGATCCAGCTCGGCACCAGCGCGCCGCCGCGCTTGGTGACGTAGCCGCGGTCCATGATCGTGGAGATGGTCGGCGCGTAGGTCGACGGCCGGCCGATCTCGCGCGCCTCCAGCTCTGCGACGATCGAGGCCTCGGTGTAGCGCGGCGGCGGGGAGGTCTCGTGGCCGACGGCCTGGATGTCCCGCCCGTCCAGCGCCTCGCCGACCGACAGCACGGGAAGACGGCGGTCGCCGTCGTTCTCCTCTTCCTCGCGGGCCACGTCGCGGCCCTCCTCGTAGGCGGCCAGGAAGCCGCGGAAGGTGATCACGGTGCCGGAGGCGGTGAATTCGGCGGTGCGGCCGTCCGCGGCCGTTCCGGAGAGCCGGACGGAGGCGGTGAAGCCCTTGGCGTCGGACATCTGGGAGGCGACGGTGCGCTTCCAGACCAGCTCGTAGAGGCGGAACTCGTCGGGGCTGAGCTGGGTGCGGACGTCCGCGGGCCGGCGGAAGGAGTCGCCGGCGGGGCGGATGGCCTCGTGCGCCTCCTGCGCCGAATCCGACTTGGACTTGTAGACGCGGCGCTCGGCCGGCACGGACTCGGCGCCGTACAGCTCGGCGGCCTGCTTGCGGGCGGCGTTCACGGCCTCGTTGGAGAGGAACACCGAGTCGGTACGCATATAGGTGATGTAGCCGTTTTCGTACAGCCGCTGGGCCACCTGCATGGTCGACTTGGAGGACCAGCGCAGCTTGCGGGAGGCCTCCTGCTGCAGCGTGGAGGTGGTGAACGGGGCGGCCGGGCGGCGCGTGTAGGGCTTGTTGTCCAAGCTGGACACCGCGAACGCGGCCTCGGCCAGGCCCGCCGCAAGCGACGCGGCGGAAGTTTCGTCCAGGTGCACGACGCCGGCGCCGCCCTTGGGTGCCTTCAGCGCCCCGCGGTCGTCGAAGTCGCGCCCCGAGGCCACTCGGGCCCCGTCCACGGCGGCCAGCTTGGCCCGGAAGCTGTCCCCGGCGCCGGTGGAGAACTCGCCGGTCAGGTCCCAGTAGGAGGCCGAACGGAAGGCCATGCGCTCGCGCTCGCGCTCGACGACCAGGCGGGTGGCCACGGACTGCACGCGCCCGGCGGACAGGCCGCGGGCGATCTTGCGCCACAGCACCGGGGAGATCTCGTAGCCGTAAAGGCGGTCCAAGACGCGGCGGGTCTCCTGCGCGTCGACGAGGTCGGTGTCCAGTTCGCGGACGTTCTCCAGGGCGCGGGCAATGCCCTCCTTGGTGATCTCCGTGAACGCCATGCGGTGCACGGGAACCTTGGGCTTGAGGACCTGCAGCAGGTGCCACGCGATGGCTTCGCCCTCGCGGTCCGCATCGGTTGCGAGGTAGAGCTCGTCGGCGTCCTTCAGCTTGGCCTTGAGGTCGGCGACCCGCTTCTTCTTGTCCGGGTAGACGACGTAGTACGGCTCGAAGTCATTGTCGAGGTCGACGGCGAATTTGCCCACGGAGGTCTTCTTCAGCTCCGCGGGCAGGTCGGAGGGCTGCGGCAGGTCGCGGATGTGCCCCACGGACGCATCCACCTCGAAGCCCTCGCCCAGGTACTTGGCGATGGACTTGCTCTTCGCGGGAGACTCGACGATCACGAGTTTCTTGCCGGTCTTTTCCTTGGCCTTGGCGGGCACAGCACTCCTATTGCAGCCGATGGGCGAACCGCACGGGTCCGCCCGCACATTCCTGCACTAGGTTAGCCGCATCCGAGCCGCGTGAAGCAAGCGGCGTGGTGGACCCCGGAATGCGGCAGGTCCGTGAAGGGCTCAGGAATCCTCGGCGCGGCGCTCGGGGAGGAAGGAAAGCATGTAGTAGAGCCGTTCGGCGTCGATCCCGCGGTCCTCCGGCAGGGCCAGGGCCTCGTACTCGTCGACGAGCGCATAGACCTTCTTGACGAATTCGTCGCGCTGCTCGGGCTTCAGGAAGACCATTCCGGTGGTCAGCACCGGCGCCCGGTCGGGCCCCGGTTCGATGCCGGCGCGGCGCTCCTGGTCGCGGTGCTCGATCTCGGAGCTGAGGCGCTCCCGGAAGGCGTTGAGCTGCACGTTCAGGAACGCGTTCTTCGCGGCGGTCGAATCGCTGAGGGTGCCCACCACCAGCTGGTCCCCGGCGGCCCTCCAGCGGCGTTCGCGGCCGTCCCCCTCGTTCGCCGCCCGCTCGACGTACCCGTACTTCTCCAGCGCGCGCAGGTGGTAGCTCATGGCGCTCGGGGTCAGGTTGCAGCGCGAGGCCAGCTCGGTGGCCGTGCGGGTGGACTGCGAGGCGAACAGCTCGTCCAGCACCTCGAGGCGGGCCTCGTGGGCGAGCGCCCGAATGGCCTGCGGGTCGCTGATGACCACGGGATTGGCGGTGCGCCGACGGACGCTTTGGGGTGCGATGTCGTCCTGCGTCGGCGTGTTCTGCGTCATGTTCGGAACTTTAGCGGTTGTTTCGCATCTTCAACAGAAACCCTCCCCGAACCAGGTCCTCGACCTCGTCCAGCAGCGCCGGCACCAGTTCCTCCGCGTCGCGGTCCAGCAGCGCGGCCAGGGCCCGGGCGATCTGCCCGGCACTGAGGTCGCCGTCGCAGGCGGACACGAAGCCGGCCAGTTCGGTGCTCAGCAGCGTGGTGCGGCGCAGCCCGGCGCCTTGGCGGAGCAGGATGACGCCGGGGTGCTCTGCCCCGGGACGCTGGTGGCGCTCCTCGGTCACGTCGTCGGCGACCAGCAGGTGCGCCGCATCGAGGCGGTGCCGCCCGGGCGCCGCCTCCAGCCCGGCCAGCGTGTCGGCGCGCTCGACGGCGGCGGCCAGGTGGGGCCCGATCGGCTGCTCGATGGGATAGGTGATCTCCTCGAAGACCTGCCCGAACGGGGCCGTCCCGGCGACCGCGGGGCGGCGCAGCCACACCATGCCGAAGCCCACGGCCTGCACCCGGCGGGAGGCGAAATCCTCCAGGTAGTCGGCGTAGCGGGCGGCGTACAGGTCGGGGTCGCGCGCCTCGGAGGCGTCGCGCAGCCAGGTTTCCGCGTAGCCGGACGGCGACACCGTCTCGCGCTGGATGAACCAGGCCTCGATGCCCTCCGGCACCCACGAGCGCGGGCCCGCGCTCCAGTCCCCGCCGTCGTCGTTCCCCTCGGTGATCTCCCAGTTGGCGAGCATCTGGGCGATGCCGCCGGGAACCAGCAGGTCGGGAAGGCCGGCCACCAGGCCGGCGACCAGATGGTCCCCGGGCAGGCCGCCGTCGCGGTAGGTGAAGCGGTCCGCCTCGGTCTCCCCCGCGGTGCGCGGAGTGATCACGAACGGCGGGTTGGACACAACCAGGTCGAACCGCTCCCCCGCGACGGGGTCGAGCAGGCTGCCCAGCCGCAGGTCCACCCGGGCCCCGGGGTCGGCCGGGTCGATATCCAGGGCCCGGTGGTTCAGCAGCAGGTTGAAGCGGGCGAACGCCAGCGCCCGTTCGGAGATGTCGGTGGCGACGACGCGGCGGACGTGGGAAAGCAGGTGGAAGGCTTGGATGCCGCAGCCGGTGCCCAGGTCCAGGGCGGTCCGGACCTGCGGGCGGACGGTGGTCTGGGCCAGGGTGAGGGAGGCCTGACCGATGCCGAGCACGTGGTCGTGGCGCAGCACGCCGGCCCGCTGGTGGGCGCCCAGGTCGCTGGCGACCCAGAGTTCGGCGTCGGCGTCGGAGGCGTGCGGGCGCAGGTCGACGGCCGAACGCAGGATGGGGCCGCCGAAGCCGGAGCCGTCGGTGTCCGGGATGTCGGGTCCGGCCTCGGCGAGGCCGAGGACCAGCAGCCCGGCGGCGCTGGTGCGCGGCAGGGCCGCGTCAAGGACCGTGGCGGGCAGGTCAAGGCCCAGCATCCAGAAGGCCGTGATGGCGGCGATCGGCGCCGGGGATTCCTCGGCCAGCAGCCGCCTGACCACCAGCAGCGCGGGAACCAGCTGGTCGCGGTTCAGCGCCGCGTGGGTTTCCTCGCCGAGCAGCCCGGAGACGCCGTCGTGGGTGTAGCCGGCCGCGTGCAGGTCCGCGGCAAGGGCATCGAGCAGGGCCTGGTCGTGGCTCTGCGGGGCGTCGGGAATCCGGGAAAAATCGTGGTCGCTCACCCGAGGATTTTAGCGGGCCGCGGCCTCCAGGGCGTGCCCGCGCCGGTCGTGGTCGGGGCAGAGGCGCAGCGCGTCGTCCGCCGCGCAGCCGGCGCAGAAGAGGCGCAGGTTGCGGCAGGAGAGGTCGGCGCAGTTCTCGAACTTGCTGGTCGGCTCCGAGCACGCCACGCAGCGGCCGATCGTCGTGGCCTCGTCGCTGAATTCCAGGTGCATGCGCTTGTCGAAGACGTACAGCGAGCCTTCCCAGAGCCCGCGGTCCCCGTACTTCTCGCCGTACCGCACGATCCCGCCCTGGAGCTGGTAGACCTCCCCGAACCCGCGGCTGACCATGAGCGAGGAGAGGACCTCGCAGCGGATGCCGCCGGTGCAGTAGGTGACCACCGGCTTGCCCTTGAGGTCGTCGTACTTGCCGGAGTCGAGTTCCCGGATGAAGTCGTGGGTGGTGTCGACGTCGGGGACGATCGCCCCCTTGAACCGGCCGATCTGCGCCTCGAAGGCGTTGCGCCCGTCGAAGAAGACGACGTCCTCGCCGGCGGCCTTCTTGGCCTCGACCAGTTCGTGCAGCTCTTCGGGGCGCAGGTGCGTGCCGCCGCCGACCACCCCGTTGGGGTCCACCTTCAGCTCGCCCGGGGCGCCGAAGGAGACGATCTCGTCGCGGACCTTCACGGAGATCCGCGGGAAGTCCTCCGCGCCGCCCTCGCTCCACTTCACGTCCAGGGTCCGGAAGGCGGGGTGCTCGCGGGTGACCTTGACGTACTGCTTCACGGCCTTGATCTCCCCGCCGACGGTGCCGTTGATGCCGTCCTTGGAGATCAGGATGCGCCCGCGCAGCCCCCAGCGTTCAAGCAGAGTGCGCTGCCAGAGGCGGATGGCTTCCGGGTCAGGAAGCGGGGTGAAGGCGTAGTACAGGACAATGCGGTTCTGGGACACGCCTTTAAGGGTATGCGAGGAGCGGACCCCAGGCGGCCGTTAACGGCGTTTGACGGCGGTGCTACGTTTGTGCGCATGCTCTCCCCAGCCCCGGCTTGCACGGAGTAGTGTCAGGCCATGGGATCGACTGCGAGCGACGAACTGATTGGGTCCTGGGTCACCGGCTGGGCCGGTGCGCGCGGGTACGAGAGCCGCCACGAGGGCCGCGTCCACGCCGCGCTCAGGCACGACACCACCGGTGACTGGGAATACGTCATCTACGAACCCACGTCCGAGGAACTGGTGGCGGTGGCCCAGACGCTGGCCAAGCACCCCTCCCGCCGCCTGACCGTCTTTGCCGCGGACCTGCCGGGCGTCATTGCCGCCGGTGAGGCCGCCGGCCTGTCCGTGCTCGAGGCGGACGAGGCCCTGATGGTCGCCGACATGGACGGCCAAGATGTCGAGGACCCCCTGCCGATGGACGGCTTCTCCATCAAGTCCCT
The DNA here is from genome assembly GCF_039540195.1 of Arthrobacter ginkgonis. NCBI lineage: Bacteria > Bacillati > Actinomycetota > Actinomycetes > Micrococcales > Micrococcaceae > Arthrobacter > Arthrobacter ginkgonis. The sequence continues at coordinate 681,969 of NZ_BAABEO010000008.1, forward strand.
GCGCCACGGCCGGCACTCCTACGTGTCCGTGCATCCCGACGAGGATCCGCGGGCCGTTGCCGCCAGCGGGCACGTCTCGGTGGTCGAAGGCTACGCGGTCTTCGACCGGATCATCACCGCCCCCGGGTACCGCCGCCGCGGCCTGGGTTCCCTGGTCATGCGGGCGCTCGCGGCGCTGGCCCTGGAGCACGAGGTCGACGAGGGCCTGCTGATCGCCTCCCTCGACGGCCAGGCACTGTACTCCTACCTGGGATGGACCCCGCTGGGAAAGGTGGTGCTGTTCGAGGCCAAGCGCTCCGGGGACGCCGCGGCCGCCCCGTCCGCCAAACCGGAACTGAGGTAGGCGCCGGGGTCCAAGGGGGCCCGGACCGTGGCGGCACGTCCCGGGCGGTGTCGGCCCGGGGTGCCAGAATGAGGGCGTGACCGATTTCCGCACGCTGGTGCCCCTGCTGGGCCACGGGACCGACCCGGAGGAGCTGCGCCACCTGCGCGTCCTGCCGGCCCGCGACGCCGTCCCCGGGCCGTGGCCGGACTGGGTCCATCCGGACGTCGTCGCCGCCTACGGGCGCCTGGGGGTCCGCCAGCCGTGGCTGCACCAGGTGCAGGCGGCCTCCAGCGCCCATGCGGGGCGGCACACGATCATCGCCACCGGGACGGCGTCGGGCAAGTCGCTCGCCTACCAGCTGCCCGCGGTCGACGCCATCCACCGGGCCGCGCTGGACGGGGCGGTCACGCTCGAGGCGAGCGGCGCCGTCGTGCTGTACCTGGCTCCGACCAAGGCGCTGGCCGCGGACCAGTTCGCCGCGGTGAGCGCGCTGGGGCTGGGCACCGTGAAGGCCGCAACCTACGACGGCGACACCGAACCCGGCGAGCGCCGGTGGATCCGCGACCACGCGAACTTCGTGCTGGCCAACCCGGACATGCTGCATTACGGGATCCTTCCCAACCACACCTGGTGGGCCCGGTTCTTCCGGCGGCTGGCGTACGTGGTCATCGACGAGGCGCACAGCTACCGGGGCGTGTTCGGCTCGAACGTGGCCAACCTGCTGCGCCGGCTGCGGCGGATCTGCCGCCACTACGGGGCGGAGCCGGTGTTCATCGGGGCCTCGGCGACCAGCGCGGAGCCGCAGGAATCCTTCGGGCGGCTGATCGGGGCCGAGGCTTTCGCGGTCACCACGGACTTCTCCCCGCACGGGGAAACCTCCGTGGTGCTGTGGGAACCGCCGCTGACCGAGTTCCGGGGCGAAAACGGAGCCCCGCAGCGCCGGACCGTGGTGGCCGAGACCTCCGACCTGCTCGCGAACCTGGTCAGTGCGCAGGTGCGCACGATCGCGTTCATCAAGTCCCGGCGCGGGGCGGAGACCATCTCCTCGATCGCCAGGCGGCTGGTGGACGAGGTGCATCCGTCGCTGCCGGCGCGCATTGCCACCTACCGTTCGGGGTACCTGCCGGAGGAGCGCCGCGATCTGGAGAAACGGCTGCGCAGCGGGGAGCTGCTGGGGGTCGCGTCGACCTCGGCGCTGGAGCTGGGCATCGACGTCGCCGGGCTGGATGCGGTGCTGGTGGCGGGGTGGCCGGGGACCCGGGCCTCCTTCTTCCAGCAGATCGGGCGGGCCGGGCGGGCCGGGCAGGACGCCCTGGCGGCGTTCGTGGCCAGCGACGACCCGTTGGACACCTACCTGGTGAACCACCCGGAGGCGATCTTCGACATCTCCGTGGAGGCCACGGTGTTCGATCCGCAGAACCCCTACGTGTTGGGCCCCCACCTGTGCGCGGCGGCGGCCGAACTGCCGCTGCATCCAGAGGAGACCGGGCTGTTCGGGCCCACCGCGGCCGGCCTGCTGGACGGGCTGGTGGAGCGCGGGTACCTGCGCCGGCGCCCGGCCGGGTGGTTCTGGACGCATCCGGAGAACGCCGCGTCGATGGTGAACCTGCGGGCCGACGGCGGCGGACCGGTGAGCATCATCGAGACGGAGACCGGAACGCTGCTGGGCACCATGGACTCCCCCGCGACCCATTACCAGGCGCACACCGGGGCGGTCTACGTGCACCAGGGCACCACCTATCTGGTCGACGAGCTGAACGAGCAGGACCACTGCGTCCTGGTCAGCCGGGCCACCCCCGACTTCTACACCCAGGCCCGCGACATCACCACCATCGAGGTGCTGGAGACGCTGCGCAGCGAGCAGTGGGGTCCGGTCACCGCGAACTTCGGCGACGTGCGGGTGACCACGCAGGTGGTGTCCTTCCAGCGCAAGGCGCTGATCAGCAACGAGATCCTGGGCGAGGAGCCGCTGGAGCTGGAGGCGCGGGACCTGTTCACCCGGGCCGTCTGGTTCACGGTGCCCGAACAGCGGCTGGCGACGGTTGGCATCCTGCCCGGGGACGCTCCCGGCGCGCTGCACGCGGCCGAGCACGCGGCCATCGGGCTGCTGCCGCTGGTGGCCTCCAGCGACCGCTGGGACATCGGAGGGGTGTCGACGGCGCTGCACATGGACACCGGGATGCCCACGATCTTCGTGTACGACGGGCATCCCGGCGGCGCGGGGTTCGTGGAGCGGGGCTTCGAGCAGGCCCGGGTGTGGCTGCGGGCGACCCGCGACGCCATAGAATCCTGCGAGTGCGACTCCGGGTGCCCGTCCTGCGTCCAGTCCCCCAAGTGCGGCAACAAGAACAATCCGCTGGACAAGGCCGGCGCCCTCACGCTGCTGGGCCTGCTGCTGCACGACGCCGGCCCCCAACCCGACGCTCCCCAGGCGGCCGGTTCCCACCCTGCCTGAAGGCAGCGCCGCCGGTCGGGGCGAAGGATCGGGGTTCCCTTCCTGCGCCACGGATTCCACCTGGCGAAGAACCATTGTGGGGTCCTGCGTGCCCGGGGATACTGGCTTCGGTGCTGTGGGGCTCCCCGGACGCGGCCTTGTCCCTCCGCGGGGCACCACGCCCTGACACCGATCCAAGGGCCGGTCACGGTCTTTCCCGCACTGCCGAAGTCATGAAGGGAGCGGTTCGATGGTCGACCTATCGACACGGGAACTCCAGGAAATCGAGGAAGCCAACCTTTCGGAACGGCAACCGGTCGTGTTCGTCCACGGACTGTGGCTGTTGGCCAGCAGTTGGGACCCATGGCGGGATCTGTTCGATCAGCGCGGCTACACAACGATCGCTCCCGGGTGGCCGGACGATCCGCCGACCGTCGCCGTGGCCCGCCAAAACCCGGAGGTCTTCGCGCACAAGACGGTCCAGCAGGTGACCGACCGCTACCTGGCGGCCATCGAGATTCTCGATCGGCAACCGCTGGTGGTCGGTCATTCGTTCGGCGGCCTGATCGCCCAGAAGATCGCTGGGACCGGGGCCGCCAAAGCCACATCGGCGATCGTGCCGGCACCCTTCCGCGGGGTGCTGCCGCTGCCCCGGACGGCGCTCAAGTCCGCCTTTCCGGTGCTCGGCAACCCCGCCAACCGGAAACGCGCGGTGGCGCTGACCTACGAGCAATTCAACTACGGCTGGACCGGCCAGCTGCCCGAGGACGAGGCCCGCCGGCTCTACGACACGTTCCATGTGGCCACGTCCGGCATCCCCCTGTTTGAGGCCGCCACGGCGAACATCAACCCCTTCACCGGCGCGAAAGTGGATACGAAGAACCCACAGCGGGGTCCGTTGCAGATCGTCGCCGGGGAGAAGGACCGCACCGTCCCGTGGGCGATCTCGAACGCCTCCTACAAGCGCCAAATAAGGAACCCGGCGCCGACCGAAATCATCGAGATGAAAGACCGAGGACACTCGCTGATCCTGGACCACGGCTGGAAGGAAGTTGCGGATACGGTGCTCGAGTTCTTCAACAGGCACGGCTGAGACGCGAGCGGGAAGGCCCCGCCTCCCCGGCCCCGCACCGGCACCTTCTGGACTATCCGGGGCTGGGCTTCCACGGTTGCGGCGGCGGTCCCGCACGGGCTCGTCCCGCGGCGGCAACCCCGACCTCCGCGAGCCACTGCCAGCCGGAGTCGAACCGGGCCCTCGTCCACACGTCGACGATGCTTCCTCCGTCACCGGATCGCACGCACCGGTCAAGCACCGCCCCATTGCGTTGGGCGGTGGCCGCCGCAACGGCGCACGGTTCCCCCGTTTGCAATCCGCGGGCGGCATCGGCGGCCGCCAAGGCCGCAAGGTCGGCCGCCGTGGCCGCGCGGCCCGCGGCCTCAGCCACCGTGGCCAGTCCCAGGACCAGTCCGAGCGCGAGCAGCAGGACGGCGACCACGGCGGCCACCAGGGCAGTGCCGGCCCCGTCGGAAGGCCCGGGCTGCCCCGGCTCGGTGCATCCGCCGAGTCCTCCGCCATTCCTCCCCGCGCTCGCCGGTTTCATGCTTCCCATTCCGCTTCCCCGTGTACCGGCAGCGCCCCTCCCCGCAGTGTCCGCTCCCGTCGTGCTCATTCCTGCTCACTTCGTGCGGAGGCCTCGGCCGTCAGCGCGAACCCGGCCCCGCCTCCCAACAGCGGCAGATCGATTCCCACGCTCACCCTGACGGTACGGAACCCCTCGCTGGCGCCGATGCCGACGTTGGCCTCGTCTCCCGCCAGCCGCCTGGCCGTCCGATGGGCCACGGATGCGTCTTCGCCGCGGGCCAGTTCCCGGGCGGCGGCCCGGGCGGCCTGTTCCAGCCGCACCTGGGTGGCTCCTACGGCCCCGGCTCCCACGGCCAGCGCGACCAGGAGCGCGATGCCCGGCAGCAGCACGGCCACCTCCGCCGTACTGCTGCCGCGTTGCCGGGACTCGCCCATCAGGCGCCGCCGTCAGTAGGACAGCGCCTGGCGGACGAGCCCCAGCAGCAGTTCCCGCACATCGCCACTGGTGAGGATCGTGACCAGCAAACCGGCGAAGCCCACCGCGGCAAGGGTCACGATCGCGAATTCGGCGGTAGCGATGCCGTCCTCGCTGGTTCCCCGGCCCGGCGCCTCCGCCGGGCCTTTCGCGGGGATTCCCTCCGCGGGCCAATCGCTGGATCCACGGTCGATGGTCCGCCGGCCTCGGAGCGCCGAAGCGTTCCGCCGGCCCGGGTCGTGGTGTGGATGCATGTCGTTTTCCTTTCCTGGTGGCTTTCCTGCCGGGCCGGGTCCGACCCTCTTCCAGCCTGTGCGCGGCGCCTCCGGCGTGCCACTGACGCTGCCCGGTTTCTGGACGCGACGGAGCCACTGAGCGGTTGTGGAGGGCGGGTGGGCCGGGATGTGCGGCGGACAACACGGGAAGCGCCCGCGGATGCGGTCCTTGCCGGTTCAGGGGTGGGCCGGGCTGCCCATCCGGCCAGCCTGCTTGTTCAGCCCAGCTGCGGCAGCAGTGAAATGACCACCGGGACGATGCCCAGGCAGATGAAGGCGGGCAGGGCACACAGCCCCAGCGGCACCACTAGCCGCACCCCAAGCTCCGCGGCCCGGCGCTCGGCCCGCCGCAGCTCGGACCGCCGTTCGAGGGCGGCGGAGGAGCGCAGCACGGCGGCCGACGGCGCGCCGGTCAGGTGGGTGAAGGCCAAGGCGTCCCCGACCCTGCGCAGGACCGGGGGCTGGCCGGCCCACGCCCGCTCCCACGACATGGACAGCTCCAGCGACCGCACCACCCGGCGCAGGGGGGCGCAGCCGGGCACCTGTTCGGCAAGCTCATCCAGGATCCGTGGAAGGGGCAACCCGGCAGCCAGCAGCGCAGCGCACAGCTCCAGCAGCAGTGCCGCATCCGCCTCACCGAGGGCAGCCGCACCGGTTGCGTCCGAGTTCCGCGCCTCTGGGATCGGCCCGACCCGGGTTTCGGGGGTGAGGGTTCCGGAGGTATGGGTTCCGGACGTGTGGCTCCCGGCTGCCCGATTCCCGGCTATCGAGGACCGGCCGCCCAAGCCCCGCCGCTCCTTGGCAACTGCGCCCGCACCGCCGGATCGGTTTCGCCGGATTGGCCCCCCGCGGCGCGGGGCCCGCGCCGCGGGAAGCGGCCCGGCAGCCAGCCAGGCGGCCACGGCTGCAAGCACCACGGCAGCCAGCGCCGGAACCGTGCTCACGGCCCGTCCCGTTCCGCTGCCCTGACCAGCCGTCCGGCCCAGACCCTGTTGAGCCACCACAAGGCCAGTCCGGCGCCCAGGCAGGACACGCCCAGCGGGTGGGTCGTGAGGACAATCAGCGGCTCGGCGCCCATCAGTTGGGCGAGCCCCAAACCGAACAACGGGAGCCAAGACAGGAGCCGCTGGGTGGCACGCGGTCCGGCCATAACGGCTTCCAGCGAACGGCGCCGGTCCTCCGTGGCTTCGAGCTGGTCCGCCACCCGGTCCAGCAACTCGGCCGGGGCGGCTCCCACCCCTTCGGCCAGCCGCAACGACCATACGACCCGCTCCCACGCCGCAGCGGATGCTCCGGAACTGCCACGGACATGGCGTTCCAGGCCTGTGGACGTCGGCAGGCCCATGCCGTGGGCGGCGAGCGCGGCACGGCACGCGGCTGCGATGTCCGCTGCCACGGGGCCGGCGGGGCCGTCGCGCCACGCCCGTTCGAGCAGCAGCCACGCCTCCGCCAGCGACCGTCCCGATCGCAGCAAGGAGGCCAGTTGGCGCACGGCCCGGACGTGCTGCTCCAACCCCGCGTCGGGACCCGCCCGTGCCCGCTGCGGCCAGCCGCGCGGCCACGCGCCAGAGACGCCAGAGAACGATGGGCCGGACTGCGGCAAACCAGGCGTCGACGGACGCACTAGGGACGAACGGTTTGGCCACAAGCGGTGTGCCGGTCCACCGGGACCCACCCGGCCGGAACCCGCCCCGCCGGAACCCACCCCGCCGGTCAGGGGATGCCCGCCCACGGGACGCCCGGAACCCCACCCGTCCGGAGCACTCGGCCCCGGGCAGGCCAGCCAAGCCGCCGCGGCGGCAAGTAGCACGGCGGCCACCACCATCATCACGGCGTCACCACCAACACGGCGTCACCACGGCGGAGGGATCGAACGCTCGGCCAGGGTGTGCCGGAACCACTCGGCGGCGGGCCCCAGTTCCAAGCGGCCTTCGGGGGTTCGCCGGGCCACGGTCACGACGGCCAGCCCCGCGCCACCGGGCCCGTGTCCTTCTCCTGCCTCCGCCTTGGCCCCGGCTGCGTTGGAGCGGTGGACCAGGCGGCCGATTTCCACCGGCATCCGCCGTCCGCCCGGCCGGGCCATGTGCACCACCAGGTCCAAGGCGCTGGCAGCCTGCAGGGCGACGGCTTCCGGCCCCATGCCTGCCAGGGCACCCATGGCCGCGAGCCGGGCGGGGACCGCTCCGGCCGAGCTGGCGTGGATGGTCCCGCCGGCGCCGTCGTGTCCGGTGTTCATCGCCCCAAGGAATTCGCGGACCTCGGCGCCCCGGCATTCACCGACCACCAGCCGGTCGGGCCGCATGCGCAGGGCTTGGCGCACCAGGTCGGTCAGGGTGACCTGCCCGGCGCCCTCGATGTTGCCGGTGCGGCACTGGATGCCCACCACGTGGGGATGCTCCGGCGCCAGTTCCTGCGCGTCCTCCACCAGCAGGAGCCGTTCGGCCGGGTCCGCGGCGGACAGCATGGCCCCCAGCAGTGTGGTCTTGCCGCTGCCCGTGCCGCCGCTGACCAGGAAATTCAGCCGTGCCGCGACGATCGCCCGCAACGGGCCGAGCCAGGCGTCCACGGTCCCGTCCGGGAGCGCCTCTCCCAGCCCCATGCTGCTGCGGTGCCTGATGCGCACCGAGACGAGGGGTCCGCCGGTGGATACCGGCGGCAGCACCGCGTGGATCCGGTACCTGCCCAGCACGACGTCGGCGAACGGCACCGCATCGTCCAGCCGCCGTCCGCCCGCCGCAGCCAGGCGGACGGCGAGCGCACGGACCTCCTCGGGGTCCACCAGCCGGATCCCGGTAGGGCGCAGCCCGCCGGTGCCGTCGACCCACACCGCGCCGCCACCATCGACGAGCACGTCGGTGGTGCCCGGTTCGTCGGCGAGGGCCTGCAGCGGGCCCAGCCCGTGCAGGTCCTCCTGCAGCCTCCGCACCGCGCGCTGGGCACTGCCGCTGCCCACCGCCAGGCCGGAAGAACGCACCGCTCCGGCCAGGTCCGCACCGGAGAGCCGGCCGTTGCCGGCGGCGGCTCGGCCCCTGACCTCTTCGAGCAGCCGCTCGTCCCTGGGCCCGGCCGAGGTGTGGGCGGGGAGGGCCGCGGAACTCCAGGCGCGGCGGCCTCTTCGCGTCGCAGTGGCGGCCTCCGGCCCGTGTGCGCCCTGCGCGCCCTGGCCGCCCTCCCCCGCCGGCGTGCTGCTCACGGTATTCATGCCGCCTGCGCCGGATCGGTCCGGGTCCGGCGCAGCAGCTCCTCGATCGGGGCCCGGACCCTGCGCCGGGCCAGGGCCGTGATGAGGCGCCCCTCCTGGGCGGAGCGGGCCACGCTCCGCAGCCACGGCAGGTAGCCGCCCAACGGAAGTCCGGCGGCCGCTGCCACCCGGCGGGCGTCCATCCCCGCCCCGAGCCGTCCCACCACGGCGGCCTGCCACCAAGGCTCTCCGCCGAAGCCCGTTCCGCCGAACGGGTCCCCGGCCCGGAAACCCGCCGGGGCCCCGCCTCGGTCGATTCCGCTCCGGACCCCCAGCACGGACGTGGAGATGCGGCCGGCCGGGAGGACGGCGAGCCCGGCGTCGGCAACGGTAGCCAAGGCCGGTTCAATGCCCGCGGTGCGGCCGGCATCGACCACGACCTCGTCGAAAACCCTGCGCGCCGCGGAGACGACCTCGCCCAGCAAGCCCGGTGGCAGGTCCGCCCGCCGGGTGCCACCGGACCAGGTGAGCACCGCCGCTCCCTGGGCCAGCGGCAGGACTTCCGCAAGCTGGGCCGGTGGGAGTTGCCCGCTGGACCGGCCCAGGTCCTCCCAGCCGACCCCGTCGGGAATTCGTGGCTTCAGCATCGGCCACACACCGCAACTGTGCGGATCGGCGTCGATGAGCACGGTCCTCGCCCCCGCCAGGGAGGACGCCCCGGCGGCCAGCGCGGCCAGGGTGGAGGTCCCGGTTCCCCCTGCCGCGCCGGCGAGGACCAGCACCCGCCCGGTTCCACCGCGCAGCCCCAGTTCCCCGAGATACTCCCCCAGCCACGCGGCGGCCCGCGGAAGCACCGCTACCCGGACTCCCGGCCGTTGCGCGGCAACCCGCCACAGCAGATCCTCCTCCGGCGGATGCCCCAGCAGGACCACGGGCCGCGCGTCCCACCCGGGCGTCTCGGCACCGGCGAAGTCCGGCCCCAGCAGCAGCGCGCTCGCCGGGGTTCCCGGTGGCGGGACATCGCCCAGGACGGAGAGCCGGACCCCCGCAGCGGCGGCGACCAGCGCCACGGCATCGGCCAGCGCGTCGTCCCGGGTGGCCAGCAGGCAGCCGTCTCCCTCGTCCTGCGCCTCGGGGTGGCCGGAACCCCGGGTGCGCGCGCCTGCCTCGACCGATCCCTGTGCCGCGGCACCTGAGAGCGGACGGGGCGGAGCACCAGAAAGGGAAGACGGTGCACAGGAAGACACGGCAAAGGAAGACGCAGCGCGGGCGGGCAGTGCCGGTGGAGCCGCCACGAAGGGGCGGCCGCCGGGTTCGCGGGGGTTCCGCCCCCGCCTGGTGCGCCGGCCCGGGTTCCCGTCCGCTCCCCCGCTCTCTTCCCCGGTCCCGTCCTCGTCCGTGTTCCTGTTCCTGGCCCTGTCCCTGTCCCTGTCCTCGTCGCTGTTCCCTGCCCCGACCCTGCCCACATCCGTACGGGCCGAACCCCAGCGGTCGACGCCTCCCCGGCCCGTCCCCGCGCCGTCAACATCCGCACGGGCAACCCCAGTTCGATCAACCCCGGCACGATCAGCGCCGGCACGGTCAGCTTCATGCCGGTCAGCATCCCTACGGCGCGCATCCATTCGGTCAACGTCGGCACCGCCCCATCGCGCATCCTCCATGCCCACAGGTTGCCCCCTAGGGGATTCGGGTGGGTCCCTGGCGGCCGCATTGGGGGCACAGCGGCCTCTCCGACCGCAGCGGAGCGCCTGTGGAGGGGAAGTTTCGAGCCACCCGGCCGCATGGGGCTGGCCAGCCGCAGGGGCGCCAGTGGCACAGGGCCGAGCTGTCGCTCGGGGCTGAGCTGTCACCCGCGTCGGGCACAATGGTCGGGTGCCCCGCTACGCCGTTCTGGCCACCCATGCGCTCACGCCGCCAGCCCCGGGGCCCGCGGCGGAGGCTGGCGTGCCCACCGCCGTCGTGCAGCTGCTGGACGGCGCGGGAAACGCGCAGGGTCCGGCCGCAATGGTGACGCGGGACAGGCTGCCCGCGGCCGTGGCCGCGCTGGAGGCGCAGGGCGTGCGGTGGGTGTGGGAGCGCACCGCGGACTGGTACCCGGACCTGCTGCGCGCCGGGGCGGATGTCTCCCGCGCCCACGACGTGGCCCTGTGCCGGACCATCCTGCGCTTTTCGACCGCCGCCACGGACACCCCCTATGTGCGGGACCTGCGCGCCCGTCCCGTCGAGGACGAGCTCGAGGCCCCCGCCCACCTGCTCCCCCCGCCGCGCGTGTCCGAGCACCAGTCGGCGCTCTTCGAGGAGCCGCAGGACGATTCGACCGCAGCCGAAACCGTCGCCGCCGAGTTCCGCGACCAGCTCGCGGCGCTGCCTCCGACCCCCGCGGGCCGCCGCCTGCACCTGCTGCTGGCCGCCGAGTCCGCCGGCGCGCTGATCGCCGCGGAAATGACCCACCACGGGGTCCCCTGGCGCCGCGACCTCCATGCCGACCTGCTGGAACGCGCGCTGGGACCGCGCACCCCGCCCGGCGTCCGGCCCGCCAGGCTGGAGGAACTCGCCGACCAATTGCGCGCCCTGCTGGGCGCGCCGGGGCTGAATCCGGATTCCCCGCAGGATCTGCTGCGGGCCCTGCATCGGGCGGGCATCGAGGCGCACACCACCCGCCAGTGGGAATTGGAGGAGTTCACCCACCCGGCGATCGCTCCGCTGCTGCGCTACAAGAAGCTGTCGCGGCTGCACACCGCCAACGGCTGGGCCTGGCTGGACACCTGGATCGCCGAAGGGCGGTTCCGCCCGGAGTACGTCGTCGGCGGGGTGGTCACCGGCCGCTGGGCCTCGCGCGGCGGCGGGGCGCTGCAGATCCCGCACGCTGTCCGCGACGCCGCCCGCGCCGACCCCGGCAGGATGCTGGTGGTGGCGGATGCGGCACAGCTGGAACCGCGCATCCTCGCCGTCCTGGCCGAGGACACCGCGCTGGCCGCTGCCGGTCGCGGCCGGGACCTCTACCAGGGGATCGCCGACCTCGGTTTCGGCGGCGATCGTGCCCACGCAAAGATCGCGATGCTCGGGGCCATGTACGGGGCCACCACGGGCGAGTCCGGGCGGCTGATGCCGCAGCTGGCTGCCACGTTTCCGCGCGCGGTGGGACTCGTGGAACGGGCAGCCCGCCAGGGTGAGGCCGCCGGGACGGTCTGTTCGCACCTGGGCCGGTGCAGCCCGCCGCCGTCGGAGCGCTGGCGGGCCGCCCAACGGACGGAAACCGCCGAGCAGCAGCGGCGCGCGGACCAGCTGGCGCGCGCCCGCGGGCGCTTCACCCGCAACTTCGTGGTCCAGGCCAGCGCTGCCGAGTGGGCGCTGTGCTGGCTCGGCGAACTGCGCCGGCGGCTGCGCGCGGAGCGGGCCGCCGGACGCGACCTCGGGGACCTGGTGTTCTTCCTGCATGACGAGGTCATGCTCCACGTGCCGGCCGGAGCCGCCGAGGAGGTCGCGGCGCTGGTGCAGGAGTGCGCCCGCCGGGCGGCGGAACTGGTGTTCGGCTCCGTGCCGGTCGACTTTCCCGTGGGCGTGGCCGTGGTCGCCTCCTACGCGGAGGCCAAGTAGTACGACGGCGGCCCAAGGTGTCCCCGTGCCCCGGCGGCGCGCATAAAAGCGCCCTGCCCTTACAGGGCCCTGATCAGGCGCTCTCGGGTGGCGTCCCAGGGCTGGGTCCAGCCGAGGTCGTCGAACAGCCGGGACAGGACAATGCCCGTGAAACCCCAGATCAGACCGCCATCGACGTCAAAGGCGGGCGAGGTGTGACGGACCTGGCCCTGCTTCACCACCGCCGAGAGGCGGTTGGCCGGGTCCAGCAGGTCGGCGACGGGGGCACGGAAAACCGTGGCGGATTCCTGCGGATCCACCGCGAACACCTCCGAGGTCCGGCACCACCAGCCCAGCACGGGGGTGACGAGGAAGTTGCTGACCGGCAGCTCCGCGGCCGGCAGCTGCCCGAGGATTTCGACGCCGGAGGGATCCAGTCCGGTTTCCTCCTCCGCCTCGCGCAGCGCCGCGTCCAGGTCGGAACGGTCCGTGGGGTCGATCTTTCCGCCGGGGAACGCGATCTGGCCGGGGTGCTTGCGCAGCGAGTCCGCACGCTGCACGAACAGCAGGTCCAGGTCGGCCGGGACCGCCGGGGAGTCGTGGTGGGCGGGGACGTCGTCGAGCCGGCCGAACAGGATCAGGACGGCGGCGCGCCGGGCCTGGGCGGGGTCCATGCCGCGGAAGATCCACGTGTCCGGCATGCGGCTGATCCCGTCGTGGCCGGCCTCCGTGCGCGGCCTGTGCCGTTCGATCAGGGCCAGGAGTTCCTCGCGCGCGCTCATGCGTCCAGCCCGTAGCCCAAGGCGCGCAGTTCGCGCCGCGTCTTTCCGGCAAGCATCAGTTCCAGCAGGTCCGTCCGGCCGGGAGCCAGCTCGTACTTGAGCAGGGCAGTGGCCTTCGCCGGGTCGGTTTCGCCTTCCCCGTAGGACGGGCACAGGGTGGCCACCGGGCACGCGCCGCAGGCGGGCCTGCGCGCATGGCACACCCGCCGGCCGTGGAAGATGAGGTTCTGGGAGAGCGTGATCCAGTCGCGCCGCTCGAACAGCTCGCCGACGGCGTGCTCGACCTTCACGGGGTCCGTCTCGTCCGTCCAGCCGAAACGCCGGGCCAGCCGCCCGAAGTGGGTGTCGACGGTGATCCCGGGAACCCCGAACGCGTTGCCGAGGACAACGTTGGCGGTCTTGCGTCCGACGCCGGGCAGCGTCACCAAGTCCTCCAGCCGCCCGGGGACCCTGCCGTCGTACTCGTCGACGAGGCGCCGGGACAGGGCCATCAGGCTGTCCGCCTTGGCCCGGAAGAAACCGGTGGGACGGATCAGGGCACGCAGTTCCTCGAGGTCGGCCTCCGCCATGGCGAAGGCATCGGGGTAGCGGGCGAAGAGCGCCGGGGTGGTGGCGTTGACGCGCACGTCGGTGGTCTGCGCGGACAGCACCGTCGCCACGACCAATTCGAAGGAGTCCTCGAAATCGAGTTCGGGGACGGCGTACGGGTAAGTCTCCCCAAGAATCCTGTTGATCCTCCGGGCCCGGCGCTTGAGCGCCAACTGGCTTTCATGGCCGCGCACGGTTCCGGAGCCGGGCTCCTTTCCTGAAGCGGGTCCCGTTTCTGAATACGGCATGGGTGCGGCGTCAGGCACGTTCCACGTGGGCCAGATCGCGCAGCACGCCGAGGCGGCCATCCGTGTCCTGGACCAGGAACTCGTGTCCGCGATCCTCCAAGGCCAGGATCCAGGCGCCCGGGTGGAGCGTGAACGCGACGGCTCCGGTGCTCTCGTCAAGGGCGTGGCGGGTCTGCGGAACGGCGAACCAGAACGCCTGGTGGGTGGCCGGGTCCTCCTCGCGCAGGCTGGCGGCGAACGGTTCGTCGTCGTCCTCGGCCGTGGCGGTGGGTGCGGCGGTTGCGGTCGATGCAGCCGCTGCGGCACCGGTTGCGGCCTCCCGGGACAGCCCCTCCGCGGAGCGCTCCGGCCCGGCATGCCCCACCCGGTCCGAACGCTCCGCGGTGTGGACGGCGGACGAGGCCGAGGCCTGCGCCGCGGCCGCAGTGGGTACGACGCCGGTTTCCGGCACGGCAGTGCGGGAACTCTGCCGTTCGGCGCGTTCGGCGTGTTCATACGGTTCAGCGGGCTGGGCGGCTTCAGCCGGTTTTGCCGGTTCTGCCGAGTCCGAACGCTCCGAACGCTTCGGCGCGGCCGCCGTCCGGCCCAGGGCTTCCGTCGGCTGATCCGCGGCTTGCGCCGCAGCGGCCGGAAGCACGCCCGTGGCGGCGAAGGCATCGCCCGGACGCTCCTGCCCGGCGTGCTCGGCGTCCCCGGTCACTTCGGAACGCTCCGCCGTGGGGGCCGCTGAAACCCCCGCCGGAGCCGAAACCCCCGCCGGAGCCGCAGACAGGGTGGGGGCAGGCGATTCGGCCCGTTCGGAGGCTCCCGTCGGCTGCCCGGAACCGGGGCCCTTCCCCGAGGCGGCAGCCGGCGCGGATGCGGCCCCAGCTGCGGGCGCCGCGGCCGCGTAACCCTGCGCCCCGGCGGGGCCGGGCTTCGGGAACGCCGGAGCGGCGGCGGTCTTCAGAGCCACCGGCCGCACCGGACGGGTCAGCAGGTGGCCGCCGGTGGACTCGAAGTCGGCGAAGAAGGCGGGGATGAACGGTGCCAGGGTGGTCGCGGCCAGGAAGGCCAGCGCCCCGAACAGGCCCAGCAGGTAGGCCCCGTTCAGCGAACCCACCAGCGCGAAGAAGAAGTAGGCCACGGACAGGACCGCGGAGATGGACCCCAACTGGTCCAGGGCCAGCGATCCCACGCGCACCACGGGCCGCCCGACCAGCCGGCGCCAGACAAATCCGCCGGCCACGGCCAGCGGCAGGATCAGGGTCACCCCCAGATGGAACAGCGTTCCGGGGAAAACCCAGAGGTTCGCGAACACCGTGCTGGAGACCTGGAACGGGAGGACCGAACCGACGAGCAGCAATAGCGCGCCGCCGAGCAGCACGGTCTCGCGCAGGGTGAACGGTCCCGCGACGGCGTGCGCCTCGCCGGAACCCGTGGACGTCTGGTTCGACATGGTCGTTCCCTCCCTTATTCTCGGCACCGCGGGCGCGGCGCCCGCCGGAGACTGCCTCCAGCCTAGTCGGGCGAGTGGCCCGGGGGCACGCAGACCGTCTGGCGCTTCCGCGCAACCGGTCGGCGACTCATTATGTGACGCCCAACACCGGGCCGTACCAGCCCATGTAATGTGACACGGAGCACGAAGACTCCTTTCGAAAGGACCCGCCATGTCGGAATCCTCCGCCACCCTTGCCAACCTGCTGAACGAGGGCCGCAGCTTCGCCCCGGATCCGGACTTCGCCGCCAACGCGGTGGCCGACGCGTCCCGCTACGAGGCCGCCGCGGCGGACCGCCTTCAGTACTGGGCTTCCCGAGCCCGGGAGGTCCTCACGTGGGACAAGGACTTCACGCAGGTGCTGGACTGGTCCGGCGCCCCGGTGGCGAAGTGGTTCGCCGACGGCACGGTCAACGCCGCGTACAACGCGCTGGACCGGCACGTGGAGAACGGGCTCGGGGACCGGGTCGCGATCCACTTCGAGGGCGAGCCGGGCGACACCCGCAGCTACACCTACGCGCAGCTGACCGAGGAGGTCAAGAAGGCCGCCAACGCGTTCGAGTCCCTCGGCGTGGCCAAGGGCGACCGGGTGGCCGTCTACCTGCCGATGATCCCGGAGGCGGTCATCACCATGCTCGCCTGCGCCCGGATCGGCGCGATCCACTCGGTGGTCTTCGGCGGCTTCTCCGCCGAGGCCCTGCGGTCCCGCATCGACGACGCCGAGGCGAAGCTGGTCGTCACCGCCGACGGCACCTTCCGCCGCGGCAAGCCCTCTCCGCTCAAGCCGGCCGTGGACGAGGCCCTCGCGGAGTCCGGACACACCGTGGAAAACGTGATCGTCGTCCAGCGCAACCACCAGGACGTCGCCTGGACGCAGGGCCAGGACAGGTGGTGGCACGAGACGGTCGGGACGGCGTCGGCCGAGCACACCGCGATCGCGCACGAGGCCGAGCACCCGCTGTTCATCCTCTACACCTCCGGCACCACCGGAAAGCCCAAGGGCATCCTGCACACCACCGGCGGCTACCTGGTCCAGACCGCCGCCACCCACAAGGACACCTTCGACCTGCACCCGGACACCGACGTCTACTGGTGCACGGCCGACGTCGGCTGGGTCACCGGCCACTCCTACGTCACCTACGCCCCGCTCATCAACGGCGCCACCCAAGTGATGTACGAGGGCACCCCGGATTCGCCGCACCAGGGCCGCTGGTGGGAGATCGTACAGAAGTACGGCGTCACCATCCTCTACACCGCCCCCACCGCGATCCGGACCTTCATGAAGTGGGGCCGGGACATCCCGGACTCCTACGACCTCTCCTCCCTGCGCGTGCTCGGCTCGGTCGGCGAATCGATCAACCCCGAGGCGTGGATGTGGTACCGCGAGGTCATCGGCTCCAACAACGGCCCCGGCGCCGACGGCGCCCCCGGCCCGCGCAAGGAGCACCCCGCCCCGATCGTGGACACCTGGTGGCAGACCGAGACCGGCGCGCACATGATCGCCCCGCTGCCCGGGGTCACCGCCACCAAGCCCGGCTCCGCGCAGGTCCCGGTCCCGGGCATCGGCATCGACGTCGTGGACGAGATGGGCGAGCCGGTCCCCAACGGGCAGGGCGGCTTCCTGGTCATCCGCGAACCGTGGCCGGCGATGCTGCGCGGCATCTGGGGCGACATGGACCGCTACCAGGACACCTACTGGTCCCGCTTCGAGCACATGTACTTCGCAGGCGACGGCGCCAAGCGCGACGACGACGGCGACATCTGGCTGCTCGGGCGCGTGGACGACGTCATGAACGTCTCCGGCCACCGCCTCTCCACCACCGAGATCGAATCCGCCCTGGTCTCCCACCCGCTGGTCGCCGAGGCCGCCGTCGTCGGTGCCAAGGACGAGACCACCGGCGAGGCCGTCGTCGCGTTCGTCATCCTCCGCGGCACCCCGTCCGAGGGCGAGGACGTCGAGCAGGTCCTGCGCGCCCACGTGGCCAAGGAAATCGGCCCGATCGCCAAGCCCCGGCACATCCTGGTGGTCCCCGAACTGCCCAAGACCCGCTCCGGCAAGATCATGCGCCGCCTGCTCAAGGACGTCGCCGAGGGCCGCGACCCGGGAGACGCCACCACCCTGGCCGACCCCACCGTCATGCACCAGATCGCAGCGGACCTGCGCAGGTAGCGCAGCCCCTGCCCGACGGCGGCGCGCCGCACCTTCC
>NZ_BAABEO010000008.1:699123-868589 GCF_039540195.1 Arthrobacter ginkgonis
GCGGAAGGTGCGGCGCGCCGCCGTCGTACGTCCAGGACGTGCGTCCTTTAATGGACCCATGACTGAGAACACCGCCCCGCCGGCCGCAAACACGGACTCCGAAAACACGATCATCGTCCTGAACGGCCCGAACCTGAACCTGCTGGGCACCCGCGAGCCCGCCGTCTACGGCAGCCAGACGCTGGCCGACGTCGAGGACCTCTGCCGCACCGCCGCCGCCGCGGAAGGACTCGGGGTCCGGTTCGTCCAGTCCAACCACGAGGGCGCCCTGATCGATGCGATCCACGCCGCCCGCGGCACCGCCGTGGGGATCGTCTTCAACCCCGGCGCCTACACGCACACCTCGATCGCGCTGGCCGATGCCGTCTCCGGCGTTGAGCTTCCGGTCATCGAGGTGCACATCTCCAACGTGCACAAGCGCGAGGCGTTCCGCCACCACTCCTACATCTCCCCCGTCGCCGCCGCGGTGATCGTGGGCGCCGGCACCAACGGCTACCGGCTCGCCATCCAACACCTCGCGTCCATCACCCGCGACTGAACTTCCCGCCTCCGCCACTGAACGGACAGCACCCGCGACGGGCCACGGCCCGCCGGAAAGGAACGCCATGGAGAACCACCCGGACCGCACCGGCAGGACGGCCGCCGAGGAGGTCGCCCACGCCTGGGCGGGCTACGCCCAGGTCTGGTTCCCCGGCCATTCCGAGCTGTACGCGCAGTGGTGTTCCCGTACCGCCGCGGACCCTGACCTGCTCGCGCTCATCGCCGCGCTGCCCCCGGAGAAGCGGACCCCGCTGCTGGTGTTCGCCGCCGCCCGCTACCTCGGCTGCGGCGATGTCCCGTATCCCCGGTTCCGCGCGTTCGCCCTGGAGCGCTGGGAGGAGGTGGCCGGCGTCGTGCTCGGCCACCGCGTCCAGACCAACGAACCGGCCCGCTGCGCCACCCTGCTGCCGGCCCTGGCGCTGGTGGCCGAGCGGGAGCGGCGCCCGCTGGCGCTGATCGAGGTCGGCCCGTCCGCCGGGCTGTGCCTGCTGCCGGACCTGTACTCCTACGAATACGACGGCGGCCCCCGGCTGGGTTCCGGGACGCCGCTGCTGCGCTGCGCCACCTCCGGCAACCCGCCGCTGCCGGACCGGCTGCCGGAGGTGGCCTGGCGGGCCGGGGTGGACCTGAACCCGCTGGACGGCACCGATCCGGACACCGTCCGCTGGCTCGAGGCCCTGGTCTGGCCGGGCGAGACGGAGCGCTTGGCGAACCTGCGTGCGGCGCTGGAGACCCTGCGCCAGGCCCGGCCCCGGCCGGTGCTGGAGCGCGGGGACCTGAACGAACGCATCGCGGACCTGGTGCGCCGGGCCCCGGAGGGATCCGCCGCCGTCGTCTTCCACTCGGCGGTACTGGCCTACCTGTCCCCGCCGGACCGGGCGCGCTTCGCCGAGACCGTGCGCGGGCTCGACTGCCACTGGATCTCCAACGAATCCTTCTTCCTGGACGCGGCCGGGGATGAATCGCCGGCCGCACGCGTTGGGTATTTCACGCTCTCGCTGGACGGGACGCCGCTGGCCCACACGGGCCAGCACGGGGCGGAACTGCACTGGCTGCGGGACTGACGGGCAGCCGTTGGGGGTTAGTGGACCGAGCAGGCGCCCGTGGAAACGGTCTCGGTGAGGTACGGGGAATCCTCGACCAGCGGTTCCACCTCGTCCAGGCCGAGGGCGTAGCCCACCTCAAGCCCGTCCGCTGCCTTGGCGAAGACGACGCCGGTCAGGCGGCCCTGCGGGTCCAGCAGCGGGCCGCCGGAGTTGCCCTGCCGGACCTGCGCACCGATCTGGTAGATCTGCAGGGGCGAGGGGTCGGCGCCGTAGATGTTCTGCACGCTGACCGTGCGCAGCGACTGCACCACGGCCGGTTCGGCGCTGAACGGGCCGCCGGCCGGGAAACCCATGAACACCGCGGTGTCGCCGGTGGACAGGTTCTCCCCCACCGGGACGGGCGCCAGGTCCAGGCCGTCGACGGCAAGCACGGCCAGGTCCCTGACGGAATCGAAGTGGACCACGCGGGCCGGCAGGGCGCGGCCGTCCTGGGTGTTGACCACCGGGTCGGAGATGCCGGAGACCACGTGCGCGTTGGTCACCACGCGGTCGGTGGCCGCGGCGAAACCGGAACCGGTCTGGTTCACGCCGCATTCGAAGGCCGTGCCGGTGATCTTCACCACGGAGTCCTCCGCGGCCTCGACGCCTTCCGAATCCGGAAGTTCGGCCGGGGCGGCCTCCACGGTGGTGGGCGCGAACGGCTCCAGCAGTTCGGGGATGGTCTGGCCCATGACCAGCGACCGCGCCTGGGCCATCGCGGTGTCCACTGGGGTTGGGGTCAGGTCGCGGATGGACTGGATGACCCGGGAGGACGCGATCTGCTGGGACAGCAGGGGCAGGCCCATGGTTGCCGCGGAGAAGGCGACGGCGGAGACCACCACGGCGGCCACCGCGACATTCGCCACACCGCCCAGCAGGCGGTCGAAGGACTTCAGCGCGGGCAGATTCAGCCAGAGGCGTACCCGGGCGCCGATCGTGGAGCCGATCGCCTGGCCCATGAGGATCAGCACCACTGCGGTGGCCACCACCCAAAACAGGCGCCAGCCGGGGGCCGTGACCCAGGTGGAAACCACCGGGATGGCGAAAAAGGTGGCGATGCCGCCCACCACGACTCCCACGATCCCGCCGAGCGTGACGAAAAAGCCCTTGCGCAGCCCGGAAATCAGGAAGCCGGCCAGGAAAATGAGCAGGATGACATCCAGCCAACCGAACCCGAAAACCACCAAAGGACTCCAAACTGACGCGGCCGTGAAGAAGCATCGCCGGTCTTCGGCCGGCGCGGCCATACCCCACCAGTCTACCGGGCGCCGACCCCGCCGCCGGAACCCCTCTGTTTCCCCCGTGACGGAATCGCCACCCTCCGGGCCGGCGGCGGCACGCATGACGAAGATCCCAAATCAAGGCCCTAAGCCTGTGGAAGGTGTCACAGGGCCGCCAACATGCGGCACAATGGGGGGAGCGCCAAACACACGTGACAGGAGAATTCATGGATATCGAGGTACTGCGCCGGGCCCCCCTCTTCGCAACACTGGGCGATGAGGTGTTCGCAGCCCTCACCGATGAGCTGACCGAAGTCGACCTTTCCCGCGGGGCGTCGGTCTTCCGCGAAGGAGACCAGGGCGACCAGCTCTATTTCATTGTCTCCGGAAAGATCAAGCTGGGCCGCACCGCTCCCGACGGCCGTGAAAACCTGCTGGCCGTGCTCGGCCCGGGCGAGCTCTTCGGCGAGATGGCGCTCTTCGATCCCAGCCCCCGCAACGCCACCGCCACCGCGGTCTCCGAGACCCGCCTGGCCGGGCTGCGCCACGAGAACCTGCGCAAGGTCATCCAGAGCAACCCCGAGGTTTCCGCCCAGCTGCTCCAGGCCCTGGCCCGCCGCCTGCGCCGCACCAACGAGTCGCTGGCCGACCTGGTCTTCTCCGACGTTCCGGGCCGCGTGGCCAAGGCGCTGCTGGACCTGGCCGACCGCTTCGGCCGTCCGGCCACCGACGGCATCCTGGTTGCCCACGAACTCACCCAGGAGGAACTGGCCCAGCTGGTCGGCGCTTCCCGCGAGACCGTGAACAAGGCCCTCGCCGAGTTCGTCCAGCGCGGCTGGCTGCGCCTGGAGGCACGCGCCGTGGTCATCCTGGACATCCAGCGCCTGCGCCAGCGTTCCCGCTAACGCACAGGGCAGGCCCTCTCGTGTCGACTTCGTCGCCACGAAGAGGACCCGGCTGACCCGCGCTTGCGGGGCAGGCCAAAAGCAGAAGGCGGTGGCGCCGAACCCACGGGTTCGGCGCCACCGCCTTTTGTTTTCGGCCTCAGCGGCCGCGCGCCCGTCCGCCGCCCTCGCTCGCGGTGCTGGCGGTGACGTCGAGGTAGAAGTCTCCCCCGATCTCCACCAGGCCGGGGTGGTAGCTCATCAGGTCGCGGCGGTGCGAGAGGTAGGCCACCGTGCCCCGGGTCGTGGCGATCTTCTCCAGGGTGACCTCGACCGCCGGGGTGGTGATCTCGCTCAGCGGCAGGCCCGCGGTGTCCGGCTGGCCGACCTCGTCGCCGAGCTCCGCCGTCGCGCGGGAGGCGACCACCTCGGCCGCCGTCTTCCATTGCCCCCAGACCCCCTTGCCGCGCAGCAGCGTCGGCTCCTGGTGCAGCGGCACGGCCGCGGCGAAATACCAGGTGTCGAAGCGCCGGTGCGCGAAGTCGGGGCTGATCCAGTGCGAGAGCGGACGCAGCAGGTCGGTGCGCAGGCCCAGCCCGCGCTTGGAGAGGACCTGGGAGAAGGGCTTGTCCTGGCCGGCTACCGCCTCGCGCACCTCCATCCATTCGGCGGTGGCGGTGTTCTCCACGGCAGCCAGGCCGTCGGTGCCGGCCAGCAGGACGCCGGTCTCCTCGAAGAGTTCGCGGATCGCGCAGACCACGTGGCTGCGTGCCACGCGGTGGTCCAGGATCCCCAGCCGGGCCGCCCATTCACCCGGCGTGGGGCCGAACCATTCGACCTCGTCCTCGTCGCCGGGCACGAAGCTCCCGCCGGGGAACGCCACCGCGCCCAACGGGGACTGGCCGGGCCGGTAGCCCAGGTACGTCTCGACCCCCCGGCCGCTGTCCCGCACCAGGACCACGGAGGAGGCACGGCGGACGCTGCGCGGAGTGCGGGCACCATAGGTCACCCAGCTCGCGGCGGCCTCGCGCTGCTCCGGCGGCAGGTGGTACAGACGGCGCAGGAGCCCGGTCGGCGGACGGATGGGTTCCGCCGGGGGCTCCTGCGCTCGGTCGTTCGGCTGGGGGTCAGCTGAATTCGGCAACCAGCTCGACCTCGACCGGGGAATCCAGCGGAAGCACGGCCACGCCGACGGCGGAACGGGCGTGGGCCCCGGCCTCGCCGAAGACGCTGCCCAGCAGCTCGGAGGCGCCGTTGATGACCCCGGGCTGGCCAGTGAAGGACGGGTCGGAGGACACGAAGCCCACGACCTTGACGATCCGGGTGATGCGGTCGAGGTCGCCGATGACGCTCTTGATGGCGGCCAGGGCGTTGACGGCGCAGGTCGCGGCCAGTTCCTTGGCCGCTACAGGGTCGACACCCGCACCGACCTTGCCCGTAGCTGGGAGTTCGCCCTTAATAAACGGCAGCTGCCCGGACGTGTGGACCAGGTTGCCGCTCACTAGGGCGGGCACGTAGGCGGCGACCGGCGCGGCAACCTCGGGAAGCTCGAGTCCGAGCTCGGCCAGGCGGCGTTCAACGGCGGAAGTGGGCTGGTTTTCCAAGGTTTCTCCGGTTCTTTCGGCGTTACTGCTTGGGGCGCTTGAGATAGGCGACCGGGGCGTTCCCGTCGGGGCCTGCAATGACGGTGACGAGTTCCCACCCGTCCTCCCCCCACTGGTCGAGAATCTGCTTCGTGGCGTGAATGATGAGCGGTAGTGTCGCGTACTCCCATTTGGTCATAACGGATAGGGTAACTCGTCCTTGTAAACTGGGGGGCATGGCCCCTCGCAAGTCTCCTTTCTTTGATACGGCTACCACCATGGGCAAGATCGTCGCCTTCTTCGGTGTGAGCGCGCTCTGTGGCGTGCTCGCCGCCGGACTGCTGGTTCCCGCAGCCTCCGTCGCGGGCGCCAGCGCCACCGCCGGCGTCGAATTCTTCAACGCGCTTCCGGCGGAACTCCGCCAGGAGCCGCTCTCGGTGCCGTCGAAGATCCTGGACTCCAACGGCAAGACGATCGCCACCTTCTACGCCGAGAACCGCGTCCCGGTCACGCTGGACAAGGTCTCCAAGCCGATGCAGGACGCGATCGTGTCCATCGAGGACGAACGCTTCTACCAGCACAGCGGCGTCGACATCCGCGGCATCACGCGTGCGGCGATGCACAACCTGACCAGCTCCTCCCAGCAGGGCGCCTCCACGCTGACCCAGCAGTACGTGAACAACGTGCTGATCAACGCGGACAGCCTCAACGGCGTGAGCCAGGAGGACCTGACCATCTCCGGCACCAAGTCCTACGCAGACAAGCTGCGCGAGATGAAGCTGGCCATCGCGGTGGAGAAGGAGTTCACCAAGGAGCAGATCCTCCAGGGCTACCTGAACATCGTCCTCTTCTCCGGCACCACCTACGGCGTCGAGGCCGCCTCCCAGCGCTTCTTCTCCGTCCCGGCCTCCAAGCTGAGCATCCAGCAGGCGGCCCTGCTGGCCGGCATGGTCCAGCTGCCCAACGTCTACAACCCGATCAGGAACCCGGAGGCCAGCCTCAAGCGCCGCAACGTGGTCCTGGGCGCGATGCTCAAGACCGGGGCGATCACCCAGGACGAATATGACGAAGCCGTGGCCACCGACCTGGACCTGAAGGTCAAGGACGTCAAGTCCGGCTGCGTCGGCGCCAAGACCGCCGCGTACTTCTGCGACTACGTCACCCACCTGGTCCTTTCCGACAAGGCCTACGGCGAGACCGAGGAAGACCGCACCAACCTCCTGTACCGCGGCGGCCTGACCATCAAGACCACGCTGGACAGCCGCCTGCAGAAGGAGGCCGAGGCCGAGGTCGTGAAGGCCATTCCCGCCAACGACTCCTCCAACGTCGGCACCTCGCTCGTGTCCGTGCAGCCGGGAACGGGCAAGATCCTCGCCATGGCGCAGAACAAGATCTACGGCCCGCAGGAAGGCTCCAAGTACACGGAGTACAACTTCAACGTGTCCAAGTCCCTGGGCGGCGCCGGAGGCTTCCAGGGCGGTTCCACGATGAAGCCGTACACCACCATCGCCTGGCTCGAATCCGGCCACCACATGTGGGACACCATCAACGCCGCCCGCGACTTCTACCCCAACTCCTTCGCGTGGAAGGCCTCCTGCCTGTCCAAGGGCTACGCCTACGCGCTGACCGACGACGGCGGCTGGAACGTGAACAACGCGACCGCCGGCTTCAAGCGCTCCATGACCGTGGACTACGGCCTGTACTGGTCCATCAACACGGCCACCGCCGCGCAGGCGTCGCAGCTGGACCTGTGCGACATCGCCGACGCCACCGAGCGCCTGCACCTCGTCGACGGCGTCACCGGCGAACCGCAGAACCCCGCCAACCCGTCCTTCATCCTCGGCACCACCAACGTGACGCCGCTGGCCCAGGCCTCCGCCTTCGCGGCCCTGGCCAACGAGGGCGAATACTGCGCCCCGCGCGCCCTGCTCTCCGTCAAGGACGCCGCCGGCAACAAGTACAAGGTCCCGGGGGAAGACTGCGAGGACGCGCTCGAACCGGACGTCGTGGCGAACCTGAACGGCACCCTGTCCAAGATCGCCGGCCAGCGCATCGCCAAGGGCACCATCAACGTCCCGATCGCCGGCAAGACCGGCACCAACAACGGCGCCTCCTCCACCTGGTTCGTCGGGTACACCACCGGCGTCGCGACCGCCGCCTGGGTGGGCCGCTACACGGACATCGCCCCCACCATGGGCATGCGGATCAACGGCGTCACCCGCGAGTGGGTGGACTCGGCCACCTTCGCCGCCCCGCTGTGGCTGTCCTACATGAAGGACGTGATCGGCTACTACCCCGCCGAGGGCTTCGGCAAGGCCGACACGAAGCCGGCCCCCGTGATCACCGAGGTCCCGGAGACCCAGTCGCAGGACACCGAGTCCACTTCCGAGGATGACGCCGCCACCGATACCCCGGCCACCGACAACGGCAACGGCGGGGGCAACAACGGAAACGGCAACGGAAACGGCAACGGCGGAGGCAACGACGAGTCCGACGGCGGCGGCGATGACGACTAGCAGCGCGGCGAACCGCCTGGGGGGCGCCCTGCGCACCGTGGCGGCCAAGACCGCCTACGGGACCGGGGCGGCCGCCGCCCTGGCCGGCACCGTGGCCGGGTACGGCCTGTGGGAACGCAACCAGTTCGGCCTGCGCCACGAGACCCTGCCCCTGCTGCCGCCGGGCTCCGTGCCGGTCCGCGTGCTGCACCTGTCCGACATCCACATGGTCCCGGGCCAGGAGCTGAAGCGCCGCTGGCTGCATTCCCTGGCGGACCTGCGCCCGGACCTGGTGGTGAACACCGGGGACAACCTCAGCCACCGCCAGGCCGTGCCCTACCTGATTGAGGCCCTGGCGCCGCTGATGGCCTTCCCTGGCGTGTTCGTGCCGGGGTCCAACTGCTACTACGCACCGCGGCTGAAGAACCCGCTGCGCTATCTCAAGGGCCCCTCCGGTACGCCGAAGAACCATCCCTCGTTCGAACTCCCTTGGCGGGAAATGCACCGCGCCTTCGGCGCCGCCGGCTGGCTGAACCTCACCAACAAGGCCATCTCCGTCCCGTTCCCGGGCCTGCGCCTGGACTTCAGCGGCGTCGACGACCCGCATCTGGGGCGGGACCGCTTCGCGGGCTGGCCGCGCGGCTCCTCCACCTCCGCGCAGGCCCCGCACCTGCGCATCGCCTTGGCCCACGCCCCCTACCAGCGGGTCCTGGACTATCTGGCCGACGCCGGGGCTGACCTGATCCTGGCAGGCCACACGCACGGCGGGCAGGTCTGCGTTCCCGGGTACGGGGCAGTGGTCTCCAACTGCGACCTGCCCACCTGGCGCGCGCGCGGGCTGAGCGTGTGGGAGCACGACGGCCACCAGGTTCCGCTGAACGTTTCGGCAGGAATCGGCACCTCCCGGTTTGCCCCGTTCCGCATCGCCTGCCGGCCCGAGGCCGTGCTCATCACGCTCATGCCCCGCAGCTGACCCGGCGCCACTCCCCGACACCGCAACGGCCCCCGTCCCGGATTCCTCCGGGGCGGGGGCCGTTGTCTTGGGCGGCCCGTGAGCTCCGCCGCCCTAACAGATAAGCGCTAGTTGGTGGTCGGTTCCGTGGAACGGACCTTGTGGGGCCATTCGCCCACGGCGACATTGGTCTGGCCACCGCTGTGCGGCCATTCCCCTACGGATACAAAGCTTGCTCCGGCAATAGCGGCAGCAACAGCAAACGCGGCAATCAGCTTCTTCATCTGTTCTCCTCCAGGAGCTAGTGGTCTAGAGCGTTCTCTCCAAGTGGCGCATATTTTTATAAGTGGCGCAGCACTTAACATTCATTGTAAATTGATACAAACGCTTGGCGTCAAGGATTGATGGCTACACGGCGCGTCGCGGCATAGTGAGGGCCTCGGGGAGGGCCTGCGAGTTTAATAAGGGGTCAAATTGGGGATAAAATTCGGCGAAAAGTTGCGCAACGCTCGCCTGCAACACAAGATGACGCAAGCCCAGTTGGGTGCCGGAAAGTACTCGACCAGCTACATCTCGCTGTTGGAGACCGGAAGCCGGGAACCGACGATGGAGATCATCTCCGAATTGTCCGCGCGGCTGGGCATGGACCGCGAGACCATGGAGTCGTGGAACACCCCGGTCTCCCCCGACGAGGCCGAATTCGTGCTCCTTGAGCACCGCGCCCGGCAGTCGTACACGGCGCGCGAATACACCGACGCCGAGGCCAGCGCCGCGGAAGCCGCCGTCGTCGCCCTGCGCCTGAAGAACGCCAGCGCCTGGTGGAACATGATGTTCCTGCGCGCGGAGGCGCTGCGCGACCAGGGCCGCTTCGAGGAATACCGGGCTGCGGCCGAGGAGGTACTGGCCCACCCGCTCACCGAGGAGTCGCTGGCCCTCAAGGTCCGCGCCGAGACCCTGGTCGCGAACTCCTACCTGGGGCTGGGCCGGCTGCACCTGGCCGTGGACCACGCGCTCACCGCCGTCGACCTCGGCCGGGACCTGCCGCCGCACTCGCTGATCCAGATCTCCGCGCTGTTCGCGCTGATCGCCTCGCTGGCCGAATCCGGCCAGCTGGAGGAGGCCTGGCGGACCTGCCAGACGCTCTCCGCGGCCGTGGCCGAGGGCGCCCCCAGCCAGACCGCCGGCAATGCGTACTGGGCCATCGGCAACGTCGCCTTCAAGCGCCAGGACATCGAGGCCGGGCTGGAAAACCACCAGCTGGCGGCCCAGCGGCTGCTCCCCGCCAGCGACATCGAGCTGTGGGCGCGCTTCAACAAGGCCTCGGCCAGCATGCGCTTGGCCGCCGGGGTCGTGGAGCCGGAGACCCTGAACTGCATCGAGAGGGCGGAGCTGGCGCTGAGCGTCATCGGCGGCACGCTGAACGACACGCTGGAGCTGCAGCTGATCCGTGCGCGCTGGCTGCACCTGAACGGCGACGTGGAGGCGGCGCTGGAACAGCTCAAGCCCGTGGAGGAGAACCGCGACGCGCTGCCGCCGAACTTCCAGGGAGAACTCGACCTGCTCAGCGCCCGCTGCCTGGTGGGCCTGGGGCGGGGCACGGAGGCGCTGGACCAGCTGCGCCGCGCGCAGCTGGTCTTCGCCGAGGCAGGCGCGCCGAACCGCGCCGCGATCGCGATCGAGCTGGCCACCGAGATCCGCGCGGCGAACCGCTAGCGCCAACACGGCAGGGCCCGGGTCCCGTCCGGGCCCGGTGCATGTCCGTGCGTCGCGTGCATGCCGACGCGTCAGCCGCATCCGACGCACGGACATGCACACTTCCTGGCGGGCTGCGGGGACGTTGGCACCAGTGCGCAGAACAGGCCCCGGCGAAAACGCCGGGGCCTGTTCCTCAAGGCAATTGGGACTTGTTAGGCCGTGAAGGTGCGGCCGGTCAGGCGCTCGTAGGCCTCGATGTAGCGGGCGCGGGTGCGCTCGACAATCTCCTGCGGCAGCGCCGGGGGCTGCTCGCCGGAGGACTTGTCCCAGCCGGACTCGGCCGAGGTGAGCCAGTCGCGCACGAACTGCTTGTCGAAGGACGGCTGCGCCTGGCCCGGGGCGTAGGTCTCCGCGTCCCAGAAGCGGGAGGAGTCCGGGGTGAGCACCTCGTCGCCGAGGGTGATGGCGCCGGTGGCCGGGTCCGTGCCGAACTCCACCTTGGTGTCCGCCAGGATGATGCCGCGGGCGCGGGCGATCCCCTCCGCGCGGCTGTAGACCTCAAGGGTCAGGCGGGCCAGCTCGGCGGCGTTGTCGGCGCCGATGCGCTCCTCGACCTGGGCGAACGTGATGTTCTCATCGTGCTCGCCCACCTCCGCCTTGGCGGACGGGGTGAAGATGGCCGGTTCCAGGCGGGAGCCGTCCACCAGGCCCTCGGGCAGCGGCAGCGAGCAGACGGTGCGGGAGGCCTTGTACTCGGCCAGGCCGGAGCCGGTGAGGTAGCCGCGGGCGATGCACTCGATCGGGAACATGTCCAGCTTCTTGCACACCATCGCCCGGCCGGCCACGGCCTCCGGGACGTCGGTGGAGATGACGTGGTTGTCGATCCCGTCCAGCTGCTCGAACCACCACAGGCTCAGCTGGGTGAGCACCTTGCCCTTGTCCGGGATCTCGGAGGTGAGCACGAAGTCGTAGGCGCTGATGCGGTCGCTGGCGACCACCAGGACGCGGTCGGCCTCCTCGGCCGGCGCCCCCTCCGGCACGTAGAGGTCGCGGACCTTGCCGGAGTAGACGTGCGTCCAGCCCGGCAACTGCAGGGTTTCGGTTTCGAAGCCGGCCATTACGCTGCACCTCCCGCCACGGTGATTTCGCCGTTCGCGGCCTTGAGCGCAATGTCCGTGCGGTGCTGGGCACCGTTCCAGGCGATCTCGGCGACGCCGGAGTAGGCCTTGTCCCGGGCCGAGTGCAGGTCTTCGCCGAGGCCGACCACGGCCAGGACGCGCCCGCCCGCGGTGACGGTCTCGCCGGCGTCGTTCGTCGCGGTACCGGCGTGCAGGACGCTGACGCCCTCGATCGCGGCGGCCGCGTCCAGGCCGGAGATGGCGTCCCCCCTGACTGGGGAGTCCGGGTAGTTGGCGGCGGCCATGACCACGCCGACGGCGGTCTCCGGGCGCCAGTGCAGCTGCTCGGCGTCGTCGAGCGTCCCGTTCGCGGCGGCCAGCAGCAGCCCGCCGAGCGGGGTCTTGAGGCGGGCCAGGACCGGCTGGGTCTCCGGGTCGCCGAAGCGGGCGTTGAACTCGATGACGCGGATGCCGCGGCGGGTCACCGCGAGGCCGCAGTAGAGCACGCCCACGAACGGGGTGCCGCGCCCGGCCATCTCCCGGATGGTCGGGTAGGCGACGCGGTCCATGACCTCGTCGACGAAGCCGGCCGGCAGCCACGGCAGCGGGGTGTAGGCGCCCATGCCGCCGGTGTTGGGGCCGAGGTCGCCGTCGAAGATGCGCTTGAAGTCCTGGGCGGGGGCCAGCGGAACGGCGTGCTTGCCGTCGGAGATGACGAAGAGGGAAACCTCGGGGCCGTCGAGGAACTCCTCGATGACCACGGAGCCGCCGGCGGCGAAGCAGGCGTTGGCGTGCGCCAGGGCCTCGGCGCGGTCCTCGGTGACCACCACGCCCTTGCCGGCGGCGAGGCCGTCGTCCTTGACCACGTACGGCGCGCCGAAGGCGTCCAGCGCGTCGGAGGCCTCCGCCTCGTTCACGGCCACGCGGGCCATGGCGGTCGGGACGCCGGCCTCGGCCATGACGTCCTTGGCGAAGGCCTTCGAGGCCTCGAGTTGGGCCGCGGCGCGGGAGGGCCCGAAGACCGGGAACCCGGCCTCGCGCAGGGCGTCGGACACCCCTGCGGCAAGCGGGGCCTCCGGACCGATGACCACAAGGTCGGAGCCGAGTTCGCGGGCCAGCGCGACGACGGCGGCAGGATCCTGCGCGTCCACCGCGTGGACGGGGACGTCCTGGGCGATGCCGGCGTTGCCGGGGGCGCAGTGCAGTTCCGTGACGTACGGATCGGCCTGCAGGGAACGGACGATGGCGTGTTCGCGGCCGCCGGGGCCGATGACGAGAACCTTCACGAGGTACAAGCCTACCGGGCGAGGGCCCCGCGCCGAGCGCAGCGAGGTGCGGGAGCCCGGGAGGCGCTACCGGGGGCGGCTACGCTGGGCGGATGGGAAACGATGGTGGCACGCGCAAGGAATCGTTGTGGGAGGCGCAGGTGCGCCGCAGCCCCGGCCATTCGGAATGGTACATCCAGCGGTTCGAGCAGATGCGGGCCGAGGGGGCGGACCTGCACGGCGAGGCCCGCCTGATCGATGCGATGGCCGCTCGCGGCAGCCGCATCCTCGATGCCGGCTGCGGCCCGGGCCGGGTCGGCGGCGAACTCGCCCGGCGCGGCCATACCGTGGTGGGCGTGGACGTGGACCCGGTCCTGGTCGCCGCGGCGGCCAAGGACCATCCGGACTGCACCTGGCTGGAGGGCGATCTCAGCGAACTGGACCTGCCGGCGTCGGGCATCGCCGAGCCGTTCGACCTCATCGTGTGTGCGGGCAACGTGATGGCCTTCCTGGCCCCCGGCACCGCTCCCGAGGTGCTGGCCCGCTTCGCCGCGCACCTGGTCCCGGGCGGACGCGCCGTCGTGGGCTTCGGGGCCGGGCGCGGCTACGAATTCGGGCAGTTCTTCGCCGACGCGCAGGCCGCCGGCCTGGCCGTGGACCTGCGGCTGGCAACCTGGGACCTGCGGCCGCTGGAGGCCGATTCGGACTTCCTCGTCGCGGTCCTGGCCAGGCGCTAGGAAAGGTAACCCCCGTGGCCCCGCACTCCCCCGACCTTACAATTAAACCCATGCCCGAAACCTTTGCCTCCGCCCACGCCGTCGACCTCGCCGTCGTGGACCGAAACGGGTTCGTGGAATCCCGCCATGCCGGTTCCGCCGTCGTTTTGGACCGGGCCGGCCGCGTGGCCATAGAACTGGGGGACATCGGCACCCCGGTCTTCCCCCGCTCCGCGCTCAAGCCCTTCCAGGCGCTCGCCTCGATGCGCGCCGGGGTCCCGCTGCGGGGCGCCCAGGTGGCGCTGGCCTGCGCCAGCCACGTCGGCAGCGCAGCGCATCGGGAGGTCGTGACAGGCATGCTTGCCGCAGCCGGCCTCGACGCGGACCACCTGCGCTGCCCGACCGGATGGCCGGGCGACGAGGAGGATCGCATCGACCTGATCCGGGCCGGCCTGGGCAAGTCGGCACTGGCCTTCAACTGCTCCGGCAAGCACGCCGCGTTCCTGTGGGCCTGCGCCGAGAACGGCTGGGACACTGGAACCTACCTGGAACCGAACCACCCGCTGCAGCGCCTGGTGCTGGAAACGATCGAGGAGTTCGTCGGCGAAACGGTGGCTCACGTGGCGGTGGACGGCTGCGGCGCCCCCGTGCCGGCGATTTCGCTGCACGGGCTGGCCCGCGCCGTGGGCACGCTGGCCAAGGCCCCCAGCGACAAGCACGCCGATGCCCGCGCCGCGACCATCGCGACCGCCATGCTCGACTATCCCTGGGCCGTGCACGGGCAGGGGCGGGAGAACACCGTGGTGATGGAGGAACTCGGCGTGCTCGCCAAGCTCGGCGCGGAGGGCATCATGGTCCTCGGCGCACCGGACGGAACATCCTGCGCGCTCAAGGTCCTCGACGGCAGCGGACGCGCCGCCACGCTGGTGGGCCTGAACCTGCTCGCCGCCGCCGGTGCCGTCCCGGCGGCGAAGGTCGCGGCCGTACTGGACAAGGTGATGCGCCCGGTGCTCGGAGGGGCGGTGCCGGTGGGCGGCATCCGCCTGGCCGGACCGGTCGCCGACCTGCTGACCTAAGACGGCCGACCCGAGCGAGCCGAGTTGGCGCGGCTGGGCTGAATCGGAACGGCTGGGCTGAATTGGCGCGGCCGAGGGAAGGACAACACGCATGGCAGTACGACGCCGGATCGCGCCCGAGGCGGGCGGCGCCGCCGTGCGCACGTGGCTGGCGGCGGACCCCGCGGCACGGGCCACGCTGCCGCGCCCGGTGCTGGCCACCGCGGTCCGCTACGCGCTCGAGGAGCTTTCCGCGGTAGCCGAGGGCAACTCCGTGGAGGTGCGCGTGCCGCCCTTCGGGGTGGCCCAGTGCATCGAGGGGCCCCGGCACACCCGCGGCACCCCGCCGAACGTGGTGGAAGTGGACGCGCAGACCTGGCTGGGTCTGGTGACCGGGATCACTCAGTGGGATTCAGCACTTTCCGGGGGCTCCGTGTCGGCCTCCGGGCTGCGCGCGGACCTGTCCGGGTTGCTGCCGCTCTTCGGTACCCTTTAAGGCATGGAACCGCAGCAGCACAACGCCCAGCCCTCCCCCGAATCCGGCCCGTCCCGGCCCATCGAGGTGACGGTGCGCAGCTCCCCGAAGTTCTGGCCTTTCCTGGTCACCGGGGCCCTCATCGGCGTGTTTGCGGCGATCGTCTCCGCCTACACGGGCGAGGAGGCCGTCGAGTTCACCCGCGGCGCCGTCCTCGGGTTCCTGGCCGTCTTCTTCGGGATGGCCGGCCTGACGCTGGGCGCGATCGCCTGGCTGGTCACCGATCGGGTACTGCGGAAGCGGACCCGCCGCGCAACGGCCGTCCCCCTCGAGGGTCCCAACGCCGCCCACTAGGCCCTTCCTCCTGCGGGTTGCGGGACCGGAGCCCGACGGCGGCCATCGCTCCGGCTCATGAGAGAATGAGTCACATGGTGCGTGGCGACGGAATGCTTTCACATGATCTTCTTCCCTACGAGAAGGGTCCGCAGGACGAATGCGGGGTCTTCGGAGTTTGGGCCCCCGGCGAGGAAGTCGCCAAACTGGCCTATTACGGCCTGTACTCACTGCAGCACCGCGGACAGGAATCGGCGGGCATCGCCACCTCCGACGGCAAGCGCATCAACGTCTACAAGGACATGGGCCTGGTCTCCCAGGTGTTCGACGAGAACACGCTGAACTCCATGACCGGGCACATCGCGGTGGGACACTGCCGCTACTCCACCACCGGCGCAAGCCACTGGGCCAATGCGCAGCCGACCCTCGGCGCGACCAGTGACGGCACGGTGGCGCTGGCCCACAACGGCAACCTGACCAACTCCGCCGAGCTGATGGAAATGGTCGTCGCCAAGCACGGCACCTCCCCGCGCGGCGAGATCGCCCAGGGCAACACCACGGATACCGCCCTGGTGACCGCGCTGCTGGCCGGCGAAGAGGGACGCACCCTGGAGCAGACCGCGCTGGAGCTGCTGCCCAAGATCAAGGGCGCCTTCTGCTTCGTCTTCATGAACGAAAACACCCTCTACGCGGCCCGCGACGCCTACGGCGTCCGCCCGCTGGTCCTGGGCCGCCTGGAGCGCGGCTGGGTGGTCGCTTCCGAGCAGGCCGGCCTGGCCACCGTGGGTGCCAGCTTCATCCGCGAGATCGAACCGGGCGAATTCATCGCCATCGACGAGGACGGCGTCCGCTCCCAGCGGTTCGCCGAGGCGACCCCCGCCGGCTGCGTCTTCGAGTACGTGTACCTGGCCCGCCCGGACGCCGCCATCAACGGCCGCTCCGTCTACGAATCCCGCGTCGAGATGGGCCGCCAGCTGGCCCGCGAGAACGAGGCCGAGGCCGACATCGTCATCCCCGTGCCCGAATCCGGCACCCCGGCCGCGATCGGCTACGCCGAGGAGTCCGGCATCCCGTTCGCGCACGGCTTCGTGAAGAACGCCTACGTGGGCCGCACCTTCATCCAGCCGTCCCAGACCCTGCGCCAGCTGGGCATCAAGCTCAAGCTCAACGCCCTGGAACCGGTCATCAAGGGCAAGCGCGTGGTGGTCGTGGACGACTCGATCGTGCGCGGGAACACGCAGCGCGCCGTCGTGCGCATGCTGCGCGAGGCCGGCGCCAAGGAGGTCCACGTGAAGATCTCCTCCCCGCCGGTGAAGTGGCCGTGCTTCTACGGCATCGACTTCGCCTCCCGTGCGGAACTGATCGCCAACGGCGCCGCCGTGGATGAGATCAGCGCCTCCATCGGAGCCGACTCGCTGGCCTACATCTCCGAGGACGGGATGATCAACGCGACCCTCCAGCCGCGCGAACGCCTGTGCACCGCCTGCTTCACGGGCACGTACCCGATCGAGCTGCCCTCCTCCGACCGGTTGGGCAAGAACCTGCTCGAGCGCGCCGCGGCCGACCTGACCGACTGCGATCCGGGCCCGGACGCCGAGTTCGAACCCACCCTGACCGACGCCGAAAAGACCCCGAGCAAGTAAGGACTCCCCCTGACATGACTTCCGCAACGCCCGACACCCCCGCCGGCATCACCTATGCCTCCGCCGGCGTCGACGTCGAAGCCGGGGACCGCGCCGTCGAACTGATGAAGGACGCCATCAAGGCGACCCACAACGCCTCCGTACTCGGTGGCGTGGGCGGCTTCGCCGGCCTCTTCGACGCCTCCCGCCTGCTCACCTACCGCAAGCCGCTGCTGGCCACCTCCACCGACGGCGTCGGGACCAAGGTCGCGATCGCGCAGGCCATGGACATCCACAACACCATCGGCCACGACCTGGTCGGCATGGTGGTGGACGACATCGTCGTGGTCGGCGCCGAGCCGCTGTTCATGACCGACTACATCGCCTGCGGCAAGGTGGTCCCGGAGCGCATCGCGGACATCGTCCGCGGCATCGCCGAGGCCTGCTCCCTGGCCGGCACCGCGCTGGTCGGCGGCGAGACCGCCGAGCACCCGGGCCTGCTGGGCGAACACGAGTACGACGTCGCCGGCGCGGCGACCGGCGTGGTCGAGGCCGACGCCCTGCTGGGCCCGGAGCGCGTGCGTTCCGGCGACGTGGTCATCGCCATGGCCTCCTCCGGCATCCACTCCAACGGCTACTCGCTGGTCCGCCGCGTGATCAACCACGCCGGCTGGGCCCTGGACCGCGAGGTCTCCGAGC
The DNA here is from genome assembly GCF_039540195.1 of Arthrobacter ginkgonis. Taxonomy (NCBI): domain Bacteria; kingdom Bacillati; phylum Actinomycetota; class Actinomycetes; order Micrococcales; family Micrococcaceae; genus Arthrobacter; species Arthrobacter ginkgonis. The sequence continues at coordinate 716,861 of NZ_BAABEO010000008.1, forward strand.
TGGGCCGCACGCTCGGCGAGGAACTGCTGGAGCCGACCAAGGTCTACGCCGCGGACTGCCTGGACCTGATCCGTGCCCTGAACAAGGACGGCGTGGCCCCGCTGCACGGCTTCAGCCACGTCACCGGCGGCGGCCTGGCCGCGAACCTGGCCCGGGTGCTGCCGCAGGGCCTGATGGCCACCGTGGACCGCTCCACCTGGGAACTGCCGGCGATCTTCAAGCTGGTCGCCGAGCTGGGCGGCGTGCCGCAGGCCGACCTGGAGCGCACCCTGAACCTGGGCGTGGGCATGGTCGCGATCGTCGAGGAGTCCGCGGCCGATGCCGCGCTGGCCCGCCTGAACGAACGCGGCGTCACCTCCTGGGCCATGGGCACCGTCGGCGCGCTCGATGCGTCCGCGGCCTCCGCCGGACCGGACTTCGTCCAGGGCGCCAAGGGCGTCGACGGCGGCGCGGTCCTGCTCAAGGGCGCCTACGCCTCCTAGTCCGCACAGCACGATGGCGGGCCCTCCTTCGGGAGGGCCCGCCATTTGCGTTTCCGCGGCTGGGTCCGGTGCTGCGCAGGGCCAGCGGCGGGCACCCTGACAAATCTGCACTTACCACGCTCGGTCCCTCGAAATCGGGGCAACACCAGTCACACGCGTGCCCGTGTGTAACCCCAAGTGCAGAATCCCCACGCGGGAAATGACCATCCATGTCCCCCGCCCCGGCTCCGCACCTAGTCCGCATCTGGTGCCGGCGGTGGGAAACTGTGTGCATGGGCGTCTACGTGACGGTGGTGTTCATCGAGCCGCTGGCTGCCGGGACGGAGTTCCTGCAGTCCGCCTGGCCGCTGCACGTCACGCTGGTCAGGTTCGATTCGGCGGTCCCGGTTCCCGAGCTTGCCGCGGTGCTGGAGGCCGCTTTGGAGGGCCGGGAGGCGTTCACCTCCGTGGTGGGCCGGGACGCCCGGTTCGGCCGCAACGGCTCGGTCCCGGTCTCCCTGGTCGATCCAGACACGGGGCTGGTGGACCTGCACGAGGCCCTGCTGTACGGGCTGCTGCACGAACTCGGCGAGCAGATCCGCCTTCCGGGCCCCAACCACACCCGGGCGAACTACCGCCCGCACGTCACCCATCGGGAGCGGCGGCTGCATTCCGGGGACACCGTCCAGGTCAGGCAGGTGGCGCTGGTGGACATGTTTCCGGACCGGGACCGGCGGTTTCGCCGGGTGCTGGCGGCCTGGACGCTCGGCGGGGAGGTGCCGCTAGCCGAGCAGGAGGACGGCGAGCAGCACGGCCGGCAGGGACAGCACGGAGCTGAGGAAGGAAACGTCCCGGGCCAGGGTTGAGGGCATCCGGAACTGGCTCGAGAACAGGAAAACGTTCTGGGCCGTCGGCAGGGCGGCCATGACCACGACTCCCAGCAGTTCGATGCCCTGCAGGCCGAAGGCGAAGCGCGCCACGGCCCAGGCCGCCACCGGCATGATGGCCAGCTTCACGAACGAGGCCCACACCAGGTCAGGCAGCAGGCTCCGCTGAGTGAACGGCCGCTGGCCGTACATGCTCATCCCGAACATCATCAGCAGGAGCGGAATCGAGGCGTGGCCCAGCATCTCGATCGGGGTCCACACCACCTCCGGCGGCTTCCAGCCGCTCAGCGAGAGGCCCGCGCCGCCAAGCGTCGCAATCGTCACCGGATTGCCGATCGAGCGCAGGACGGTGCGCCACAGGGGCACCGCGTCGGCCACCTCCGCTCCGGCCGGCCGCGGCGCGCACCACGCGAAGATCGACAGGTACACGGGCGCCACCACCAGGAGCTGGGCGATCAGCACGGAGACCACCGGCGCCGAACTGCCCACCGCGTACAACGCGATGGGCAGCCCGATGTTTCCGGCGTTCACATAGGAGGAGGCCATGGCCCCGACGGCGGCGTGCGGCGCCCCGCGCCGCAGCACCCAAACGCTGCCGAGCGCGTAGACGGCACCTGCCGCCAGCGCCGTGAGCAGCGCGACCGGGGCGTAGACGCCCAGGACCGCGCCGAGGTCGGTCTCCGCGAGCAGCAGGAACATCAGCGCCGGGTTGGTGACGTAGTACACCGCCGGGCCCAAACCCGCCTGCATGGCGACCGCCTTGCCCGGAAGCAGGGCGGCCGCCACGAAGCCCACGGCAACGATGACCAGGACAACGCCGAAGCCCAGCAGTACGCCCTCCACCGGCTAGCGCCCCCCGTCCGTCAGCTGACGGGTCGTCACCGAACGGGTGATCATCGAACGAGGCACGGGCGCTTGGGGTCGAACTCCCAGCCGGGGATCAGGTACTGCATCGACGTCGCGTCGTCGCGGGCTCCGAGGCCGTGCTCGAGGTAGAGCTGGTGCGCGGCCTCGACGCGGTCCCGGTCCAGTTCGATGCCCAGGCCCGGTGCGGTGGGGACCTTGATCTCGCCGTCGCGGATCTGCAGCGGGTCCCGGGTCAGGCCCTGGCCGTCCTGCCAGATCCAGTGCGTGTCCAGGGCCGTGATCTCGCCCGGGGCCGCGGCGCCCACGTGCGTGAACATGGCCAGGGAGATGTCGAAGTGGTTGTTCGAGTGCGATCCCCAGGTCAGCCCGAACTCGTTGCACAGCTGCGCCACCCGGACGGAACCGGCCATGGTCCAGAAGTGCGGGTCCGCCAGCGGGATGTCCACGGCGTTGGTGCGCACGGCGTGGGACATCTCGCGCCAGTCGGTGGCGATCATGTTGGTCGCGGTCTGCAGGCCGGTGGCGCGGCGGAACTCGGCCACGACCTCGCGGCCGGAGAACTTGCCTTCGGCACCGCACGGGTCCTCGGCGTACGCGACGATGCCGCGCATGCGCTTGCCCAGCCGGATGGCGTCCTGCAGGAGCCAGCCGCCGTTGGGGTCCAGCGTGATGCGCGCGTCCGGGAAACGCTCCTTGAGCGCGGTGACGGCGTCGACCTCCAGGTCCCCGGACTGCACCCCACCCTTGAGCTTGAAGTCCTGGAAGCCGTACCGGGCCTGCGCGGCCTCGGCCAGGCGGACCACGGCCTCAGGAGTCATGGCCTCCTCGCGACGCACGCGCTCCCACTCGTCGGCGCCGTTGGGCTCGCGCAGGTAGGGCAGGTCAGTGGCGTCCGGGTTGCCGACGTAGAAGAGGTAGCCGAGCATCGGCACGGCGTCGCGCTGCTGGCCGTCGCCGAGCAGCTCCGCGACCGGAACGCCGAGGAACTGGCCGTGCAGGTCCAGCAGGGCCGATTCGAGGGCGGTGACGGCGTGCACCGTGGTGCGCAGGTCGAAGGTCTGCAGGCCGCGGCCGCCGGAGTCGCGGTCGGCGAACGCCGCGGCGACCTGGCGCAGCAGGCTGCGGAAGCGGGCGACCGGCTGGCCGGCCAGGAGCGCGCCGGCCTCTTCGATGGTGGAGCGGATCTTCTCGCCGCCCGGGACCTCGCCGAGGCCGGTGCGGCCCTCGGAGTCGGTCACGATGGTGATGTTGCGGGTGAAGAACGGGCCGTGGGCGCCGGAAAGGTTCATCAGCATGGAGTCGTGGCCGGCGACCGGGACGACCTCCACGCGGGCGATGGTGGGCTGGTGGGTCATGATGGGTGCCTATTCTCCTGCGGGGACGATCGTGCCGTCGATGCGGCGGTTGAGGTGCCACGGGTTGGCCTCGCGCAGCGGCTGCGGCAGGAGGGCGTCCGGGATGTTCTGGTAGGCGACCGGGCGCAGGAACCGGTCAATGGCCAGGGTGCCGACCGAGGTGGTGCGGGTGTCCGAGGTGGCGGGGAAGGGCCCGCCGTGGACCATCGCGTGGCCCACCTCGACGCCGGTCGGCCAGCCGTTGGCCAGGATGCGCCCGGCCTTCCGCTCCAGCACCGGAAGCAGCGGGGCGACGGTGGCGTGGTCGGCGTCGGTCAGGTGCAGCGTGGCGGTGAGCTGGCCCTCCAGCCGGCGGGCGGCGTCCACCAGGTCGGTGGCGGAGGTGTAGCGCACCATCAGGGACGCGGCACCGAAGATCTCTTGGTGCAGCACCCCGTTCTCCAGGAACGTCGGGACGTCCGTGCCGAAGACGGTCGGGGCGGGGGCGTTCTCGGTGGCCCCGTCCTCGCCGCGGGCCACCACTGCGACGCCGTCCTGCGCACCGAGTTCGGCGACGCCGGCGTTCCAGGCGTCGGCGATGCCCTTGGTCAGCATGGTCTGGCCGGCGGCCGGGGCCATGGCGCGGTTCACGGCGGCGGCGAACGCGTCGCCAGCGTCCCCGGCGGGAATGAAGACCAGGCCCGGGGCGGTGCAGAGCTGCCCGCTGGAGCCGGTGACGGAGCCGACGTAGGCCTGGGCCAGCGCCTCGACGTTGCCGGCCAGCGCACCCTCGAAGAAGAACACCGGGTTGATGGAGCTCATCTCCGCGTAGACAGGAATCGGTTCCGGACGAGCGGCGGCGGCGGCGACCAGCGCCGTTCCGCCGCCCCGGGAGCCGGTGAAGCCCACGGCCTTGATGGCCGGGTCGGTGACGAGGGCCTGGCCGATGCTGGCGCCGGGTCCGTAGATCAGGGAGAACACGCCCGGGTGCAGGCCCAGGTCGCGCACGGCGTCGGCAATGGCGCGGCCGACGATTTCGCTGGTGCCCGGGTGGGCGTTGTGGGCCTTGAAGACCACGGGGCATCCGGCGGCCAGTGCGGAGGCGGTGTCGCCGCCGGCGGTGGAGAAGGCCAGCGGGAAGTTGCTGGCACCGAAGACGGCGACCGGGCCCAGGGGCACTTTGCGCTGGCGGATGTCCGCCCGCGGCATCGGCCGGCGTTCGGGCAGGGCCGGGTCGATGCGCACGCCGCGGAAGTCGCCCTGGCGCACGACGGCGGCGAACAGGCGCAGCTGGCCGGTGGTGCGGCCGCGCTCGCCGGTCAGGCGGGCCTCGGGCAGGCCGGTCTCGGCCATGGCCCGGGCAACGAGGTCGGCGCCGACGGCCTCGATGTTCTCGGCGATGCGCTCCAGGAACGCGGCGTGGGTCTCCGGGTCCAGCGAGCTGAAGGACTCGAACGCCTCCTCGGCCGCGGCGGTGGCCGTGGCGAGCTGGTCGCGGTCGACCAGGGTGTAGGCCGGTTCCAGGGGGGTGTTGGTGGCCGGGTTGAAGCCGTTGACGGTCCCGCCGCTTCCGGGGACCTCCCGGCCGGCGATGATGGAGTGGCCGGCCAGTGTTGCCTGCATGGTGGGCATCGGGTGCTCCTCGTGGGGTTGGGGGTGGGGCGGTGCCCCGGGGTGTTCGCGCCCCGCCGCGGCGGGGACTTCGGTGCCACGGCCGAAGGAAGCGGACACCGGGATCCGGGTCCGCTTCCTTCGGCGGGCGGGGCTAGACGCCCTGCGTCAGCGTGGCGTCGGCCGGACGGATGCCGGCGGCGTCGATCAGCGCCGAGAGGTCCTGGAGGTCGCGCTCGGTGAGGTCCTGCAGCGGCGGGCGGACGGAGCCGGCGTCGCGGCCGATGACCTTCAGGCCGCCCTTGACGATGGAGACGCCGTAACCCTTGGCGCGGTCGCGGATCTCCAGGTAGGGCAGGACGAAGCGGTTGAGCTTCTCGGTGACGGCGACGCGGTCCTGGTTGCGCACGTCGCGGTAGAACTCGAGGGCGAACTCCGGCACGAAGTTGTACATGGCCGAGGAGTAGGTGCTCATGCCCAGCTGCAGCAGCGGCAGGGCGAAGGTTTCCGCGGTCGGCAGGCCGCCGAGGTAGAAGAGCCGGTCGCCGTTCTTGGCGTAGACCTTGGTCAGGTGTTCGATGTCGCCCAGCGCGTCCTTGAAGCCGATGAAGTTCGGGTGGCGCTCGGCAAGCTTGGCCACGGTGTCCGCGGAGTAGATGGCGTTGGCGCGGTTGTAGACGATCACGCCGATGCTGGTGGAGGCGCAGACGGCGGAGACGTGCTCCAGCAGGCCGGCCTGGTCGCACTCGGTCAGGTACGGCGGCAGCAGCAGCAGACCCTCGGCGCCGGCAGCCTCGGCGTCCCGGGCGTTCTGGATGGCCTGGTGGGTGGAACCGCCGGCGGAGGCGAGCACCGGGACGCGGTCTCCGGCTTCCTCAACCGCCATGCGGACCACGCGGGCGGCCTCGTCCGGGCTCAGGCTGAAGCCCTCGCCGGTGCCGCCGGCGGCGAACAGGCCGGCCACGTCGAAGCTGGACTGCCACGCCAGGTGCCGGCGGTAGTTCTCCTCGTCGATGCCCAGCTGGGCGTCGAAGGAGGTAACGGGGAAGGACAGCAGGCCTTCCTTCAGGCGGGCGGCGAGTTCCTGGGGCGCGTACTGGGCCACGGGGCACTTCCTTTCAGCGGTGGCCGCGGGCGGCCGTCGATGGGTTCAGAAACCACCATAGGAAGCGGACATGATGCATGTCCAAGCCCAAATTTGTATGGATTGATGCACGCATGGCATCGACGGCGTTGGTGGAGGGGTTGGTCCGCGAAGGGCCTAGTCGGCCCCCAAGGTCAACTCGTCCAACAACCTGTGCAGGGCCGGGTTCCGGGAATCGCGCAGCCAAACCACGTGCAGTTCCACCTCGTTCCCTACGGCCCCGGCCAGGTCCAGGTAGGACACGCCATTGATCCCCAGCAGGCGGGCGGATTCCGGGACGAAGGCGACCCCGCGCCCGGAGGCCACCAGGGCCACCATGGTCAGCACCTGGCTGACCGTGTGGACCACGTTGCGGTGCTCGATCGGCACCAAGCGCACCGCCATGTCGTAGAAGTAACGCGCCTTGACGGGCGAATGCATGATCAGCGGAACGTCGCGCAGGTCCTCCACCGCCACCGGTCGGGCCAGCCTGTCCAGCGGGTGCCCCGTCGGCACGGCGACCATAAAACGCTCGGCCAGCATGAGCCGGGAGGCGAAGGCCTCCCTATCGAAGAGCGGGCGGGCCAGCCCCAGGTCCAGGTCTCCGTCCGCAATGGCCTGGAGCTGCTCCCCCGTTACCAGCTCCTCCAGTTCCACGTCCACGTCCGGGAGCGCCTCCGCGATCGTGTCCAGCAGCGGCCCCAGCAGGCTGAAGCCACTGGAGGCGGTAAATCCCACCCGCAGCGTGCCCGATCGGCCCGCCGCGATGCGCCGGGCCGACGCCGGCGCCCGGTCCGCCAGCACCACCAGGCGCCGGGCGTCGTCGAGGAAGGCCTTGCCGGCAGCCGTGAGGACCACTTTCCGGTTGTCGCGCTCGAGGAGCCCCACCCCCAGCGCCTTCTCCAGCTTCTGGATCTGCCGGCTCAGCGGGGGCTGGGTCATGTTCAGCCGCTCCGCGGCCCTGCCGAAGTGCAGCTCCTCGGCGACGGCGATGAAGCTTCGGATCTGGTCAAGCGTGTACATGATGCACTCCCGGTATCAGTCAATGCAGTAAGGGGGTTGGACATGCATCATACTTGCTCCCTAGTCTTTCTTAGCGAACCGCAGGTGATAACGGTCACACGCAGGGACTCCCCCAACCCGCGGACCCGCAGTCACCTCAGGCCCACAGACATATAAGGGATTCCCATGAAGCAGATCTTCACTCGCCGTACGATGCTTGGCACCGCAGCCGTTGCAGCCGCCCTGGCCCTGACCGCCTGCGGCGGCAATGTAGGCGGCGGCGGCTCTGGGGAAGAGTTCCCGAGCAAGCCGATCAACGTCACCGTCGGCGCCGCTCCGGGCGGTTCCACCGACCTGATCGCCCGCGCCGTGAGCGAAGGCGCGTCCACCGACCTCGGCGTCGCCATGCCGGTGGTCAACAAGCCGGGCGCCAACGGCGCCCTGGCCATCAAGGAGGTCCAGGGCAAGACGGCCGACGGCTACGAGCTGGCCACGCTGAACGCTTCGCTGGTCACCATCACCCCGCTGGCCGTCGGCGAGTCCGAGGCCGTGTCCCTGGACGACGTCGACGTGATCGTCGGCCTCTCCCAGGACGACTACGTGATGGTCGCCAGCCCGGAGTCCGGCGTCACCAACCTCGACGGCCTGAAGGCCGCCCAGGACCTGACCTTCGGCACCACCGGCGTGGGCACCGGCTCGCAGCTGGCCCAGGCGCTGCTGCTCAAGCAGGCGGACATCAAGGGGACCGAGGTGCCGTTCGATTCCGGCGCACCGGCCGTGACCGCGGTGCTGGGCAACCAGGTGCAGCTGGCCACCGTCCAGCTGGGCGAGGCCAAGGCGCAGATCGACGCCGGCAAGCTGGTCCCGATCGTGGTCTTCTCCACCGAGCGCAACCAGTACCTGCCGGACGTGCCCACCGCCACCGAGGAGGGCTACGACATCCCGGTGTCGCAGTACCGTGCGGTCGTGGCGCCGAAGGGCACCCCTGAAGACGTCAAGGCCCGCCTGAAGACCGCGTTCGAGAACACCTTCAAGACCGACGCCTACAAGCAGTTCAACGAGCAGAACCTGCTGACCCCGCGCGAAATCTCCGGCGAAGAGGTTGTCACCGAGTGGACGGCCCTGGCCGACAAGTACAAGGAGCTGACCGAGAAGTACGGCGTCTCCCTGAAGCAGAACTGAGCCAGTGCCACGAGCACACAGGAGAACCACCATGCATGAGACCACCAACGCGGTTCCCACACCGGCCGACCCCGAGGAGGACCTGACTCCCGAGCAGCTGGCCGCGAAGTGGGAGGCGGAGGCGCCGCCGGCCGCCGGCCCCGTCGCCAACCTGGCCTCCTCCGCGGTGGCCACCCTGATCGGCATCGCCGGGATCGTCTTCTCGGTGAAGCTGGGGCTGGGCACGCCCGCCCAGCCCCAGCCCGGGATGTGGCCGTTCATCATGAGCCTGGTCATCGTGGTGCTCGGCCTGTCGCAGATGTTCATTGGCCGCCACGGCGGGGAGGGCGAAAAGTTCTCCCGCCTCTCCTGGCTGGTGCTCTTCGGCGTCGCGACGCTGGTGGGGCTGGTGGCGCTGATGCCCGTCATCGGCTTCGAAATCCCCTCGCTGCTGCTCTGCATCGTCTGGATGAAGTACCTGGGCGGCGAAACGTGGCGGTCGACCTTGCTCTACTCGACCCTCGTCGTGGTCGCCTTCTACGCCATCTTCATCCTGGCTCTGGGGACCACCATTCCCCACCTGTTCTAACGGGTTGGGCGCTCCCACAGTGTCGGCTTCGCCGCCACGGTGGGACCCTCGCGCCCCACCCTTGCCTTCGACTTAAGGTTTCGCATGGAATTCCTGCAACCGGTGCTGGACGGCTTCGGCGTCGTCCTTGATCCCACCAATTTGCTCTACTGCCTGCTGGGCGTCGTCATCGGCATGCTCATCGGCGTGCTCCCGGGCCTCGGGCCCGCGGCGACCATCGCCATCCTGCTGCCGCTGACCTACGGCGTCGAACCGGTCACCGCCATCATCATGCTCGCCGGCATCTTCTACGGCGCCCAGTACGGCGGCACCATCACCTCGGTGCTGCTGCGCCTGCCCGGCGAGGCGAGCTCAGTGGTCACGGTCTTCGACGGCTACCAGCTGGCCAAGCAGGGCAAGGCCGGCACCGCCCTGGGCATCGCTGCGATCGGCTCCTTCATCGGCGGCACGGTCGGAATCATCGGGCTGACCTTCCTGGCCCCCATCGTCGCCGGCTTCGCGCTGGACTTCGGTCCGCCGGAGTACGCGGCCCTGGCCCTGCTGGGCATCCTGCTCGTGGCCACCATCAGCAACGGCAGCAAGTCCAAGGCACTGATCGCCGCGGCCTTGGGCCTACTGCTGGCCACGGTCGGGCGCGACGTGTTCACGGGCGCCGAGCGGTTCACCTTCGGCAACCTGAGCCTGGCCGACGGCATCGACTTCGTGCCCGTGGCCATGGGCCTGTTCGGTCTCGGCGAGATCCTCTACAACCTGGAGGAACGCCACCGCGCCGCCAAGGCGCCGGCGAAGGTCGCCAACGTCTGGCCGTCCCGGGCGGACCTGAAGCAGTCCTCCGGCGCGATCGGCCGCGGCTCGGTCCTGGGCTTCTTCCTGGGCATCCTGCCCGGCGGTGGCGCCACGATCTCCTCGATGGCCGCCTACGCGATGGAGAAGAAGCGGTCCAAGAACCCGGAGCGCTTCGGCCAGGGCGCCGTCGAGGGCGTCGCCGCACCGGAGACGGCCAACAACGCCGCCGCCACCAGCTCCTTCATCCCGCTGCTGACCCTGGGCATCCCGGCCAATGCCACCATGGCCCTGATGTTCGGCGCGCTGCTCATCCAGGGCGTCACCCCGGGCCCGCAGCTGGTCGAGCAGCACCCGGACCTGTTCTGGGGCGTGGTGAACTCGATGTACATCGGGAACATCCTGCTGCTGATCATGTCCATCCCGCTGGTCGGCGTGTTCGTGCGCATCCTGCGCGTGCGCGGCGCCATCCTGGCCCCGATCACCGCACTGATCACGCTGCTGGGCGCCTACACGATCAACAACTCGATGTTCGACGTCATGCTGGTGGTCTTCTTCGGAGTCGTCGGCTACCTGATGAAGAAGTTCGGCTTCGAGCCCGGCCCCCTGGTGCTGGCCTTCGTGCTGGGCGAACTGCTGGAGGCCAACCTGCGCCGGTCGCTGCTAGTGTTCAACGGCGACCTGTCGGGGGTCTTCGGACGGCCGATTTCCCTCTCCCTGCTGCTGGTCTTCGCCGTCGTGGCCCTGTGGCCGGTCGCCAAGACCCTGTTGGCCCGCCGGCGCACCGCCGCGGCCGTTGAAACCGTCAAGACAAAGGAAAACGCATGAGCGTCCTCGTTGGATACGTCCCCACCCCGGTCGGAGAGGCGGCCGCGCAGGCAGCCATCGTCGAGGCCAAGCTGCGGGGCGCGAAGCTGTTCATCGTCAACTCGGTGCGCGAGGGCGCGCTGGTGGACAAGTCGGTGGCCACGGACGAGGACCTGGCCCGGCTCGCCGCCGACGCGGCGGCAGCCGGCGTCGATGCCTCCATCCTGACCCCCACCTACTCCGACGACCTGGCCGAGGAGGTGCTGGCCCTGGCCGAGGCGCACGACGTGTCGCTGATCGTCATCGGGCTGCGCCAGCGCTCCCAGGTCGGCAAGTTCATCATGGGCTCGCACGCGCAGCGCATCCTGCTGCAGGCGGACCGGCCGGTCCTTGCCGTGAAGGCGGGCCGGCACGGGCGCTGACAACCCACGCAAAAAGCGGGGCCGGACGGAATACCGTCCGGCCCCGCTTTTTGCGTCTGCGGGCGGCGCGAACCAGCCCGGCCGCCGCTCCCGTCCCGTGGAGATTCAGGTCAGGCGCTCCCCCAGCGCGTCCAGGATCTCCGCCACGGTGGCGGCGGTCTCCTCCAGCGCGGTGGCCACCTCCCGCTCGCGGCCAGGCACCAGCTCCTCAACGGCCATGGAGACCGAGAGGGCGTCGGGCGTCGGTGCGGGGCCCTCGACGGCCACCGCCAGGCAGGCCAGGCCCGCGGCGCTTTGCTCGCGCTCCAGCGCGTATCCGCGGCGCCGCGTGGCGGACAGGGCCCGCTCCAGCGCCTGCGGCGAAGTCAGCGTGCCCGGTCCCACGGGGGCGAGCGCGGCCGGAAAGTGGGCCGGCGCGTCGGGGCCCAGGCGCGCGAGGATGGATTGCCCCAGGGCGGTGGAATAGGCGGGCAGCCGGCGGCCCAGCCGCGGGACCTCGCGGCCGCGGCCCGGCGCTTCCCAGGTGGCCAGGTAGACGATGTCGGTGCCGTCCAGCCGTCCGAAGTGCACGGTGGCCCCGACCCGCTGGCCCAGCCGGGACATGTGGGGGCGCACCACCTTCAGCAGGGGGTCCGCGTCGAGGTAGGTGGTGCCGGCCAGGAGGGCCCGGATGCCGATGCTGTAGCGCGAACGGCTGGCGTCGGTACGCACCCAGCCGGCCTCGATGAGGGTCCGCAGCAGGGCGTAGAGGCTGCTGCGCGGGGCATCGATGGCCTCGCACAGCTCGCGGATGGTGATCGGCTCATTGCCGCGCGCGGCCAGCTGCTCCAGGATCTCGATGGTCCGCGCGGCCGACTTGACCTCCCGCACGCCTGCGGGCCGGCCCGCGGAAGACTGGTGCTCCCCCATTCCTGCTGCCCCTTCCGGGCCCTGCCCCTATGCAGTGCCGATACGCAGTGGCGCCTCGTTGCGCCTTGCCGCTTCCGCGTCGCTCGCAGCAGGGTAGCAGAGCAGCCGTGTAATAGAGCAGCCTGGGTCCCGCGCACAAAGCGTGCCGGACCCAGGCTCTTGCTCTTGACCCGCTTGCGCCGCGGGCGGGCTCAGCCGCGCGGTCCGACCCTTACCTTCACCGCCTGGACGGCGCAGCCCGCCTCCAGGATCACGCGCTGCGAGGTGGAGCCCAGGAACAGCTTCCCCACCGGCGAGCGGCGCCGGACCCCGATGACCACCAGCTCCACGCCCGGCTGGTAGGACGCGTCGATGAGCGCGTCGCCCAGGTCCGCATCCTGCGGCAGGGTCTGCCTCTCGGCGCTCACGCCGGCCTGCGCCGCTTCGGCGAGGATCAGGGAGAGCTCCTCCGCCGGCGTCCCTGTGCCGGCGGACTCCAGCAGCACGACGCCGGTGCCGCGCAGCTGGGCCTCGGCCGTGGCCGCGCGGGCGGCGGCCAGGCCCTCGGGCGTATCGGTGTATCCAATGACGACGGTCATGGCGGTCCTTCCGGTTCAGGCCACGGGGGTGGCCAGCGTGCCGTCGCGCAGGAAGCTGCGCAGGTTCTCCAAAGTCAACGCGGCCATGTCCTGGCGCGTCTCCTCCGTGCCGCTGCCCAGGTGGGGCAGCAGGACCACGGTGTCCAGCTCCAGCAGCTCGGCGGGCACCTCGGGTTCGTGGGCGAAGACGTCCAGTCCCGCCCCGCCGAGCCGGCCCTGGACCAGGGCCTCCACCAGGGCGTCCTCGTCGATGACGGAACCCCGGGCGATATTCACCAGGTAGCCGGCGGGACCCAGGCTTTCCAGCACCTGCGCGTCCACCAGGCCTGCGGAGTCGGGACCGCCCGCCGCGGCGACGACCAGGACGTCGACGGCCGCCGCGAGTTCCGCCGCCGAGGGCTGGTAGGCGTAGGCGGAACCTTCGATCGGCCGCCGGTTGTGGTAGTGGATTTCGCAGCCGAAGGCTTCCAGCCGGTGGGCGATGGCCTGTCCGATCCGCCCCAGCCCCAGGATGCCCACGCGCTTGCCGGAGGCCCGCACCGCCAGCGGGAAGTTGCCCTTGGCCGTCCAGTCGCCGCGGCGCACGTAGCGGTCCGCCGCGGAGACGCGGCGCAGCACGTCCAGGTAAAGGGCCAGCGCGGTGTCGGCGACGCAGTCGGTGAGCACGTCGGGGGTGTTGCTGATGAGGATGCCGCGCTCGGCTGCCTGGGCCACGTCCGTGGTGTCGTACCCGACGCCGAAGTTCACCACCGCGCGCAGCTGCGGCAGCTGCCGCATCAGTTCCGTTCCGACGCCGAAGCGGCCGGAACAGACGGCCACCCGGATCTCGCCGGCGTGGGCGTCCAGGAAGGCCTCGCGCTCCTCCGGAACCTCGGGAAGGCGTAGGGCGCCGAACTCCTCGGTGAGGGCGGCCTGGACGTCCGGGTTCACGGGCCCAACCTGCAGGATGGTGTGGCCGACGGTGGCAGTGGCGTTGGCGGCGCCCGCGGGGGCCGGAGCGTAGTTAGTCATGCCTGCACAGTAGGAAACCGGGCGATGCGGGTCCAACACGCAAATAACATGGATCAATACCCTCGGGGCATCGCTAATGCAACATCCCCGGAATGTAGCGGAAGTCACACCGGTTTGCGCCGCCGGGAGCCTTCCACGGCGGAATTCCGGCTCTTTTGCGGCCCCGTCACACCCAAATCTTTCCTTGACGGGCGCTCCGGGCGCTTCCAAGCTGATGCATACACATCCAGCTTTTGGCTTCATATGTAGACACGCTGGCACCCCACCCTCTTTTCCGCACCTGGAGGAACAATGACGTTTTACGCAGCCCGCCCCGCCACGGATGCAAAGAAACTCCGTCCGCGCCGCGGCGCCCTGGCCCTCGCGGTGCTCGGCGCCGGCGTCGTGCTGAGCGGCTGCTCCGTGGCCAACTCGGGCGCTGCCACCGGCGGCGGAGCGGCCGCCGCCTCCGACACGCTCCGCGTGGTCCTGCAGCAGGAGCCGCCGACCCTGGAGCCGTGCGAGTCCAACCTGACCAGCACCGGCGTGGTCGATCGCTCCACCGTCACGGAGCCCCTGGTGGAGCGCAATCCGAGCACCGGCGAACTGGAGCCAAAGCTCGCCACCGAGTGGAGCTCGGAGGACAACAAGGTCTGGACGTTCAAGCTCCGCGAGGGTGTGAAGTTCCACGACGGAAGCGCCTTCACCGCAGAGGACGCCGCCGCGACGATCGACCGGGCCGTCAACTCCAAGCTGGGCTGCAACGTCGAGGGTTATGTGTTCGGCGATGACGACCTCGGCGTCGAGGTCGTCGACGACACCACCCTCACGGTCACCGCCAAGCAGGCGGACCCCATCCTCCCGCTGCGCGTTTCCTTCCTGGAGGTCGTCCCCGCGGAGACCTCCGCCACCGAGAAGGTCCGTGAACCGATCGGCACCGGACCGTACAAGCTGGAGAGCTGGGACGCGGGACAGAAGATCACCCTCGCCCGGTTCGACGGCTACTGGGGCGAGCAGCCCGCCTACGCCAAGGCCGAGTACCAGTGGCGCTCCGAAGGCAGTGTCCGTGCCGCCATGATCACCTCCGGCGAGGCGGACATCGCCACGGGGCTGAGCCCGGAGGACAACATCGGGGATCTCGGCGTTCCGTACCCGAACAACGAAACCGTCGCGATCCGCATGCACAACAACAAGGCCCCGTTCAACGACATCCGCGTTCGCCAGGCAGTCAACTACGCCATCGACAAGGAGGGCATCGTCGCAAGCCTCTATGGAGGCCGCGACAAGGTCGCCGCGCAGCTGGTTCCGGAAGGCGTCGTCGGACACAACGCGAACCTCAGCCCGTGGGCGTACGACGCCGAGAAGGCCAAGCAGCTGGTGGCCGAGGCCAAGGCGGACGGCGTCGACACCGGCGCACAGGTCAGCCTGGTGGTGCGCAACGCGCAGTTCCCGAAGATCCAGGAGCTGGCACAGGTCATCCAGGAGCAGCTCACCCAGGCCGGCCTGAACGTCAAGCTCAAGATGCTCGAAACCAGCCAGCAGCTCACCTACCAGGTGCGTCCGTTCGCGGAGGACGAGGGCGACATCGGCCTCATGATCCAGCACGGCAACCAGGCCGGCGACGCCGCGTTCACCGTCGACCAGTACATGACCACCAAGGGAGCCCAGAGCGCCTTCGGCACTGCGGAACTCGATGCGCTGATCAAGAAGGCCGACGCCGCCACCGGTGAGGAGCGCCAGAAGGCCTTCGAGGACGTCTTCGCCTACCAGAACGAGAACGTGGTGCAGTTCGCCCACATCTCGCACCAGACCGGCATGATCGGCAAGGCCGCCACCGTGGACTACACGCCCAACTCCTCCACCGGCGACGAGCTCCGCGTGGCCGAAGCCAAGCCCGCACAGTAGCAGCGGCACCACGGAAAAACGAGGGAAGCAATGCTGACGTACCTGAGAAAGCGAATCGTCTCCAGCGCCCTGCCGCTGGTGGTGGTGATCGTGGGCGTGTTCGCGCTGGCCAGGCTCACCGGAAACCCGGCCAGCCTGTACCTGCCGCTGAACGCCACGGACCAGATGCGCGCGGATTTCGCCGCCCGCAACGGGTTGGACCAGCCGCTGCTGGTCCAGATGGCCGACTACTTCGGCGGCGTGCTCCAGCTGGACTTCGGCACTTCCCTCCGGACGGGAGAGTCCGCGGCGGCCATGGCGCTGCGGGCTTTCCCGGCCACCCTCCAGCTCGCCGCCACCACGATGGTGATCGCCATCGTGCTGGCGGTGATCGTCGGCAGCTGGGCCGCCCTGAAGCCGAACGGCATCGCCGACCGGATCTGCAGCTTCGTGTCGATGGCCGCCGCTTCCATCCCGGACTTCTGGCTCGCGATCGTGGGCATCTGGGTCTTCGCCATCACCCTCGGCTGGGTCCCGACCTCCGGGGTCGCCGGCGCCGCGGCCTGGGTCCTGCCGATCGGGACGCTGGTGATGCGGCCCTTCGGCGCCCTGGTCCAAGTGGTGCGCGGGGCCATGGTGTCCGCCCTGGCCGAGCCGTACATCAAGCTCGCGCGCAGCAAGGGCGCCTCCCAGTCCCGGGTGGTCACCCGCCACGCGCTGCGCAACGCCGCCGCGCCGGCCCTGACCGTCGCCGGCGACCTGACCGTGGGCCTGGTCAACGGGGCCGTGGTGGTGGAAACCATCTTCGGCTGGCCCGGCATCGGCAAGCTGATGATCGACTCGATCCTCCAGCGCGACTTCGCCGTGCTGCAGGCCTGCGTGCTGCTGACCGCCCTGGCCATCTTTGTCCTGAACATCGTCATCGACCTGCTGTACGCGCTGCTCGATCCGCGCGTCCGCCCTGCGTCGGCCGCATCCCGCCGGCGCGCCAAGGCCAGCCGGGCCGCCGTGCCCGCGCAGAGCGCCCCGGCCAACGCCTAAGGAGGAGAACCCATGAGCCAGACCACCCAAGACCTCCCCGGCACCGGCCCGGACGGAACCAAGAAAACCCCGGCCGGCCATTCCGCGACCGAGCCGGCTTCCCCGGCCCGGCGGGAGGCCAAGTCGACCACCCCGAACCTGTTCCGGCTGCTGCTGCGGGACAAGTTCGCCTGCAGCGGCGCCGTGGTGCTGTTCGTGGTCCTGCTCACCGCCGCCTTCGGGCCGGCACTGATGGGCGATTTGGCCACCAAGCAGAACCTGCTCTTCGCGAACAAGGCGCCCTTCAACCCGGCCAACGGCTGGGAATACTTCCTCGGCTCGGACTCGCTGGGCCGCTCCGTACTGGGCCGGCTCGTGGTGGCCACCCGGACCACCCTGCTGGTGGCCGTCCCCGCGGTAGCGGTGGCGATGCTCATCGGCTCCCTCTGGGGCGTCTGGGCCGGCTACCACCGCGGCTGGCGGGAGAACGCCTCGATGCGCATCGCGGACGTGATCATGAGTTTCCCCTCGCTCCTGCTTGCCGTCGTCGTCCTGTACGTGTTCAGCCCCTCGATCGCCAACATCGTGCTGATCCTGGCCCTGACCCGCATCCCGATCTACCTGCGCACCGCCCGCGCCGAATCGGCCGAACTGCAGAGCCGCACCTTCGTCGATGCGGCCCGCACCTTCGGCGCCCGTCCCAACGCGATCATCGTCCGGCACGTCATCCCGGTGGTCACCCCGACCATCCTCACGCTGGCCACCCTGGAGTTCTGCTACGTCATGCTGGCCGAGTCCTCCCTGTCCTTCCTCGGCATCGGCATCCAGCCGCCGGACGTCAGCTGGGGCCTGCTGGTTTCCCAGGGCCGCCAGTACCTGCAGACCGCCTGGTGGCTGTCCATCTTCCCCGGCCTGGCCATCGTCATCACGGCCATCTCGGCGAACCTGCTGGCCGCCTGGCTGCGCATCGCCACCGACCCGTCCCAGCGCTGGCGCCTGGCGGTGCCCGGCCGCAAAAAGCTCATCACCCGCATCCCGGCCAAGGAGTCCAAGTGACCATGACGGCAACCATCGAAGGGACCCAGCGCCCCGGCGAGCCACACCCCGTCGTCCTGCGCGTAGCGGGCCTGGACGTCGACATCCGCACCCCCTCGGGGGAGGTCCGCGCGGTCAGCGGCGCGGGCTTCATCGCCCGCGCCGGCCAGACCCTGGCCCTGCTCGGCGAATCCGGCTGCGGCAAGTCCATGACCGCCAAGGCCGTCGCGGGCCTGCTGGACCCGGTCGCCCACGTCTCCGGCGGCACGGTGGAGCTGGACGGCAAGGACTTGAACCGGATGTCCGCCAAGCAGCGCCGCAAGGTCGCCGGCGCCGAGCTGGGCATCGTCTTCCAGGACGCTCTGACGGTCCTGAACCCCGTCTACCCGGTGGGCGTCCAGCTCGGCGAGGCCTTCCGCATCCACCGCGGACTCTCCGCCAAGGCCGCCCGCAAGGAGGCGATCGCGCTGATGAGGCGCGTGGGCATCCCCGAACCCGAATCCCGCGTGGACGCGTTCCCGCACCAGTTCTCCGGCGGCATGCGCCAGCGCATCCTCATCGCGATGGCCGTGGCCCTGAGCCCCAAGCTGCTGATCGCCGACGAGCCGACCACCGCCCTGGACGTCACGGTCCAGGCGCAGATCATGGACCTGCTCCGCCGCCTTCGCCAGGAGGAGAACATGGCGGTGGTCCTGATCACCCACGACCTCGCCGTGGTCGCCGAGGAGGCCGACGACGTGTCCGTGATGTACGCGGGCACCGTCGCCGAGCAGGGACCGGTGGAGCAGGTCTTCGCCACCCCCCGCCACCCCTACACCAAGGGCCTGCTCGAATCGGTGCCGGTGGACGCCGAACGCGGGGCCAGCCTGTCCTCGATCCCGGGCAGCCCGCCGGAGCTGAAGCACATCCCCGCCGGATGCGTCTACCAGGACCGCTGCCCGCTGGCGCGGGAGCTGTGCCGCCAGGAGCGCCCGGTGCTGCGCGAGGTGGCTCCCGGCCAGAAGGCCGCCTGCCACTTCTCCGAACTCCTGGCCACCGACGAAACCCTTGAGGAGATCAAGTCATGACCGCTCTGCTGGACCGTCCCCACTCCGGGGCCGACGTCGCCCTCGAGGTCCGCGACGTCACCAAGACCTTCCAGGTGGCGCGCAGCGCCTCGGGCAACAACCGGCTGCGGGCCCTGGACGGGATCAACCTCACGGTCGGCCGCGGCGAGACCCTCGGGCTCGTGGGCGAGTCCGGCTGCGGCAAGTCCACCCTGGCGCGCACGCTGATGCTGCTGGAGAAGCCGGATTCCGGAACCGTGGCCTTCGAGGGCCAGGACCCGTTCGGCCTCAAGGGCAAGGAGCTGCTCGCCTGGCGCCGGCGCGTCCAGATGGTCTTCCAGGATCCGTTCGCCTCGCTGAACGCCCGCATGACCGCCGGGGAGATCATCTCCGAGCCTTGGGCCACCCACCGCAGCCTCTACCAGACCGCACGCGAGCGCGAGGCGCGCCTGCACGAGCTGCTGCAGCTGGTGGGCCTGCGCCCCTCGGACGCGAGGAAGTCCCCGCAGGAGTTCTCCGGCGGCCAGCGCCAGCGCATCGGCATCGCCCGCGCGCTCGCCCTGAACCCCGAGCTGATCATCCTCGACGAGCCCGTCTCCGCCCTGGACCTCTCCGTCCAGGCCCAGGTGCTCAACCTGCTCAACGAGCTCCAGGAGAAGCTCGGAGTCAGCTACATCTTCATCTCGCACGACCTCTCGGTGGTCCGCCACGTCACGGACCGCGTGGCCGTGATGTACCTGGGCCGAATCATCGAGAGCGGCACCACCGAGGACGTCTTCGAACGGCCCCTGCACCCCTACACGGCCGCCCTGATGTCCGCCTCGCCGAAGCTGGATCCCGCGGCGCGCCCCGCCGAGCGCATCGTCCTGCGCGGCGAGCTGCCCTCGCCGCTGGATCCGCCGTCGGGCTGCCGGTTCCGCACCCGCTGCTGGAAGGCGCAGGACATCTGCGCGCAACAGGCTCCGCCGGCCACCACGGCCGCCCAGGCCGGGCGCGTCCACCTGGGCACCCCGCACCTGCGGGCCGCCGGAACCGACGCCGCGCCGGTCCACACCGCCGAGTGCCACTTTCCGCTGGAGGATCCGCAGAAGGCCGGCCTGCGGGCCGTCGCGGCCGGATAGCGCAGCCAAGACCGGGAAACGCGCCGGGGCGGGCACCGTCGGATCGGTGCCCGCCCCGGCGGCGCAACGGCCGCTAGCCGTCGGGAAGGATCGCGAGGATGCGCTCGAAGAAGCGCGTCATGTGCTTCTCGGAAAGATCGGCCGCGACATCGGCTTGGCCGGCACGGGCGGCGTCGAGGATCTCTTGATGTTCGAGCCATTCCCTGCGGTAGGCGGGGACCTCGTCGTCGTTTCCGGCGGCGCGCCAGCCGAACACGCTGATCAGCGCCGTCCGGTCGCGCAGGTTGTCCAGCACTTCGAGCAGCAGGGGGTTGCCGCAACCGGCGTACAGCGAGGCATGGAAGTCGCGATTGAGCAGGCTCAGGGTCGCGCGGTCGTTCGTCTCCAGCAGTCCGTGCGCGCGTTCCAGGATCTCGGCGGCCCGGTCCCAGTAATGTCCGGCGCCGAGGGCGACCGTCCGGCGGACAGCCTCCGGCTCCAGAAGCAGCCGCAGGTCGCGTACGGCCAAGGTCAGCGTGCGGTCCACTTCCTGGACCCGGGCCCCTTTGTAGGGAGCGAACTGCACGAGGCCTGAGTTCGAGAGGATCTTCAGGGCCTCCCGCACTGGGGTCTTGGAAACGCCGAGGCGCTGGGCCAGTTCCGCCTCCACCAGCGGCTGCCCGGGGAGCAGTTCACTGGTGAGGATTCCGTGGCGGATCGCGCCCAGCACGGCGTCGATGCGTGACTGCGGCAGTTCCACCTGCATGCCCATCTCTGTGGCCCCTCTCTTTTGTTCGACTCTAGCGGGTCGGAATGCCCGGGGTGCGCTGTGACCCTTGACACTCGTTTTCCACCTTCATAGGGTTCATACATCATATATGAGATATGAAACTCGCATCGCCGGAGGTTCGCATCGCTTCAGCGCGGGCCGCGGCGAACTGATGCCCTACCGATGGAGGAAATCCATGGCAACACTCGTGAGGAAGTCAAAGAGGAGCCGGCAGGCCACAGGCGCCATGCTGGCCGTGGCCGCCATGCTGGGAGTGCAGGGATGCGCAGTGGGCGGAGCATCGGGCAGCGACGCCGCCGCCGCGGCGGATACCATCCGGATCGTGCTCAAGGAAGAGCCGCCCACGCTCGAGGCCTGCCAGGGGTCGCAGAACTCGACGGGACTCGTGACCCGCAACAACATCGCCGAGGGCCTGACGTCCAGGGACGCCGCAACGGGCAAGATCAATCCAGCGCTGGCCACCGCATGGGAGCAGACCTCCGAAAACACCTGGACCTTCACGTTGCGCGACGGGGTGAGGTTCCATGACGGTTCGACGTTCGAGGCCGAAGACGCCGCCTTCTCCATCGAACGGATGCTCACCCCGGAACTGGCTTGCGACGTCGCCGGCCAGTTCTTCGGCGGTAACGACTTCAAGGCGGCCGCGATCGACGCAACGACGCTGGAAGTCACCACCAAGGTCCCCGATCCGATCCTTCCGCTGCGCCTGGCGTTCGTGGGCATCGTCCCCTCGACCACCGATGCGACGCAGAAGGTCCGCGAGCCGATCGGCACCGGCCCCTACGCCGTCTCCGGCTGGGACGCCGGGACCAAACTGACCCTCAAGCGGTTCGACGACTACTGGGGCGAGGCGCCGGGCTTCGCAACGGCCGAGTACATGTGGCGGTCCGAGGGGACGGTCCGCGCCGCGATGGTTGCCAACGGCGAGGCGGACGTGGCCATCACGCTGGCCCCGGAGGACGGCGCTGGCGACTACGGCGTCCAGTACAACACCAACGAAGTCACGTTCATGCGCATGGACGCCGGCATCGCCCCGTTGAACGACCGCCGCGTGCGCGAGGCCATCAACTATGCGCTGGACAAGGAAAGCATGCTCGCAACGATCTTCGGCGGGCAGGGAAAACTGGCCACCCAGTTGGTGCCCGAGGGCGTCGTCGGACACAACCCGGACATCGAGGCTTGGCCCTACGACATGGGCCGGGCCAAGGCCCTGATCGCCGAGGCCAAGGCCGACGGGGTCCCCGTGGACCAGAAAATCACCATCATCGGTCGCAGCGGCTTCTACCCCAAGGCCGACGAGGCCATGGAGGTAGTGCAGAACGAGCTGATCGAGGCCGGCCTGAACGTGGAGATCCAGATGGGCGACGTCAACACGTGGCTCCAGCACCTGCTGCGTCCGCTGCCCACCGACTTCGGCCCGCGGCTGCTCATGGGCATGCACGGAAACCAGGCCGGCGACGCGTCCTTCACCATGCGAAACAACCTGGGCAGCGAAGGCGGCCAAAGCAGCTACGGAACCCCGGAACTTGACGCCCTGATTGAAGCGGGGGAACTGGCCACGGGCCAGAAGCGCGCCGACGCCTTCGCCCAGGCCCTCGCCTACGGGCATGACGAGATTGTCCGGGACGCGATGATGGTCCAGGTCGGCGCCCTCATGGCGATCTCGCCGAAGGTTTCCTACGAGCCGGACTCCGCCTCGGGCGACGAAATGCGGGTGGCGGACATGCACAAGGCAGGGCAGTGACGCCGATTGCCCCGGACCCGTCGGCACCGGCCACGGACCCCGGAACGAACCGGCAGCAAGGAAACCACCGAGGCCCGATTCCGGGCGGAAGGATCCAGACCACCATGTTTGAGCAACTGCGGGAGCACCTGGCGGGGGTCGTGGCCATTGCCGTGACACCCTTCGACGGAGCCGGACGGATCGACGAAGGTCCATTCGTGCGGATCGTGGAGAGGATGGTCGACGCCGGCATACGGGTCGTCACCCCGAACGGCAACACCAGCGAATACTACTCACTCACCGACGCCGAACGCGCCCGCTGCCTGGACCTTGCCGTCGGAGCGGTGGGGGGCCGGGCGACCATCCTGGCCGGCGTCGGCGGGTCGGTGGCCAGCGCCGTCGAGGCCGCCATCCAGGCGCGCGAGGCCGGAGCGGACGCGATCATGGTCCACCAGCCCGCACACCCCTTCGTCTCCAACGCCGGCTGGCTCGAGTACCACCGCGAGATTGCCCGGGCCGTCCCGGAACTCGGCGTCGTGCTCTACCTGCGCAACGCGCGCATCACCGGCGCGACGATAGCGGACCTCGCCCGGTCGGCCCCCAACCTCGTCGGGGTCAAGTATGCCGTCGCGGATCCGGTGCGATTCGGCACCGTGCTGCGCGAGTGCCCGGACACGGAGCTGGTCTGGATCGCGGGCCTGGCGGAGCTGTCGGCACCCGGATACTGGGCCCTCGGAGCGAGCGGCTTCACCTCCGGATTCGCCAACGTGGATCCGGGCCTCTCGCTGCGCATGCTCGATGCGCTGCGGCGGGGCGATACGCGTGCGGCAATGCAGGTATGGGACCTCATCCGGCCGTTCGAGGAGTTGCGGGCCCTCAACGAGTCCGAGAACAACGTGTCCGTCGTCAAGGAGGCCCTGGCGCAACTCGGCCTCTGTGCCGCCGACGTGCGTCCGCCCATCAGCGCACTGGGTTCACGGGACAAGGAACTGGTCACCGCGATGATGGACCTGTGGAGTCCGGAGGCGGTGAGGCAGCGAGCCACGGCATAGCGGCGGTGCCCCTGCCCGAACCCCGGCCATCCTGCGGTACGGTCCACTGATGGACGCCGGGACCTTCGCACTCCTCGCGGCGACGATGTTCGTCGCCGCGGGGCTGCAGGGCTCGATCGGCTTCGGCGCGGGATTGGTTGCGGCTCCCGTGATCGCGCTGGTCGAGCCCGATCTGTTGCCCGCGCTGGTGGTCATGCTGGCGTGTGTCCTGACGCTGCTGGTCGCGATCCGCGACAGGGCACACCTCGACGTGAGGGGCGCCGGCTGGGCCTTGGCCGGGCGGGTTCCCGGAAGCGTGCTGGGCACCTGGCTGGTGGTGGCGGTGTCGACGACCGCACTGTCCTGGATCGTGGCCGTCGCGGTGCTCGTGGGCATCGGATCGGCCTTCCTCGGATGGCGCCCGGCGCGGACCCCCGTCTCGCTGGCCGTCGCCGGTGCCCTGTCCGGCGTCATGGGGACCGCCACGTCGGTGGGCGGGGCTCCGATGGCCATCATCTGGCAGGGCCTTCCCCCCGCGCGCATCCGGGCCACCATGAGCGCCTTCTTCCTGGTGGGATCGCTGATGTCCGTGGGGCTGCTGACCCTCGCCGGCCTCGTGACGTCCGCGGTGGTAGAGGCCTTCCTGCTGTTGAGCCCGGTGGTGCTGGCTGGCTTTTTCGCGTCCCGCTGGCTCAACCGCTTCCTCGACGCCGACCGGCTGCGCCTGGTGGGCCTGCTCGCCGCGGCGGGCGGCGCCGTCGTGCTGGCCGTGCGGCTGATCCTGGGCTGAGCCGGACAAACGCAGATGCCCCGGCCGCCGTGGAAAACGGCGGCCTGGGCATCTGCGTTTGTCCGGACGGTGCTCAGACGGTGACGCCCGGCCGCACCCGGTTGCGCAGCGCCGAGCCGGAAGCGACGGCCTCGACATTCGCGGCGATGTCCAGCACGCGGCGCTCGAAGGTGCTTGAGGCCAGGCCCGAGTAGTGCGGTGTCAGGATGGCGTTGTCCAGCTCGGCGAACGGAAAGTCGGCCGGAGGAGTGCGGCCCGGCTCCGGCGCGCCCCACCACACGTCGATCGCCGCACCGGCGATGCTCCCGCCCGCCAGGGCGGCATAAAGGGCGGCCTGGTCCACCACGGGTCCGCGGGCCACGTTCACCAGGAAAGCGGTCTCCTTCATGGCGGCGAGCTCGGCGGAGCCGATCAGGCCCTCCGTGGCCGCGGACAGCGGCACGGTGACCACCACGACATCGGCTTCGGCCAAGAGGCGCGGCAGGTCGCCGTCCCCGCCGACCCAGCGCGGGGCGACGCCCTCGGGCAGGGGCGCCTCGGGGCGGTGGCGGACGGCGATGACGTCCATGCCGAACCCCGTGGCCAGCCGGGCCGTCTCGGCGCCGATCGTGCCCAGGCCCACCAGGCCGATGGTCATCGTGTCCAACGTGGGGTGCAGCGGGGCGGTGGGATCCGTGAGGATCGTCCGCCACGTGCCGCCGCGCAGGTCCCGGTCGGTCGGCAGCAGGCGCCGCACCAGGGCCAGCGTCGTCATCATGACGTGCTCGGCGATGGGCCGGGCGTGGTGGAACGTGTTGGCGACCGCGGCGGACGCCGGCAGGTCGGCGACCGCCACCCGGTCCACGCCGGCGCCGGTCACGTGGACCAGCCGCGCCGAGGAGACGGTGCGCGCCTCCTCGGGCGACATCCGCGAGCAGACCACCACGTCGGCGTTGGCGAGGTCGGCGGCACGCTCGGCGACCGGGACGTCAGCCAGGAACTTCCAGCGGTGCGAGGGGGCGCCGGCCACCAGTTTCTCGGCGTAGGTGCCGATGATCGGATCGGTGACAACGACGTCCAGGACCTCGGCGGAGGCGCCGGCTACCAACGCGGGCTCTTGAGCTCGTAGCCGGGGTGGACGCGCTGCATGTAGCCGGTATCGTCGCGGCTGCGCAGGCCGCACTCCAGGTACTGGCGGTGGAGCTTCTCCAGCCCGTCCTGGTCCAGTTCGATGCCCAGCCCCGGACCGGTCGGGACCGCGACCGCCCCGTCCTTGAAGCCCAGGACGCCGGGAACGATGATGTCCTCGTCCTCGGACTTCCAGGGCCAGTGGGTGTCGCAGGCGTAGTCGAGGTTGGGGGTGGCCGAGGCGAGGTGGACCATCGCGGCCAGGGAGATGCCCAGGTGGGAGTTCGAGTGCATGGACAGGCCCAGCCCGAACGTTTCGGCGATGCCGCCCAGCGTCTGGGAACGGCGCAGCCCGCCCCAGAAGTGGTGGTCGGAGAGCACGACGTCGACGGCGCCGGCGGCGATCGCGGGCGGCAGGTCGTTGAAGCTCACCACGCACATGTTCGTGGCCAGCGGCATCTGGACCTGGCGGCGGACCTCGGCCATGCCGGGGATGCCGGGGGTGGGGTCCTCGAGGTATTCGAGCACCCCTTCCAGGCGCTTGCCGATGCGCACGGAGGTCTCCACGGTCCAGGCGGCGTTGGGGTCGATGCGCAGGGGCAGGCCCGGGAACTCGGCGCGCAGGGCCTCGATGGCCTCGGCCTCGGCGTCGGGTTCGAAGACGCCGGCCTTCAGCTTGAGCGCGGTGAACCCGTACTCGTCCACCATGGTCCGGGCCTGGGCCACGATGCCCGCCGGATCCAGGGCCTCGCCCCACTTGTCCTCGGCCTGGCCCGGGTGCCCGGCCCACTTGTAGAACAGGTAGCCGCTGAACGGCACCGCTTCGCGCACGGCCCCGCCGAGCAGCGCGGAGACCGGCACCCCGAGGAGCCTGCCCTGGATGTCCAGGGCTGCGACGTCGAACGGGGACAGGACCCGGTCCGCGGTGGAGGAACCGGTCACCATCCCGCTCATTCCGTGCCCGCCGGCGGTGGTGTCCGCCACGAGCGCGCGGGCCACCCGGTAACGCAGCTGGTTGGTGTTGAACGGGTCCGCGCCCACCAGGGCTTCCGCGGCCAGCCGCAGCCGCGCCAGGTGCCCCTCGTCGCCGTACGTCTCCCCCAGCCCGGTGACCCCGGCGTCGGTGTGCACCTGGACGATCGCGCGCAGGGCGAACGGCTCGTGCACCCCCACCGTGTTCAGCAACGGCGGATCCGCGAACGCCACCGGCGTGATCGTCACGCCGGTGATCGCCACCTGGCCGGCGTGTGCAGCGGTATCGGCCGGAACGGGCACGGTGTCGGAAACAGGCATGAAGGATCGATCCTTTCAGGGGCGAACCCGCCAGCGGCAGGAGGTCCCCCTCACGCTAACCGGGCCCGTCGATGCGTGTCCAAGATCACTTATGCACCGAATGATGCCCCCTCGGCATCATCCATCCGGCTGTCCTCCGCCTAGCGGCGCCCCGCTCCCCCGGCGAGGCGGCGGCGGGACGCCGCCAAATGCGCACGCATGGCCGCGGCCGCCCCCTCGGGGTCGGCGTCGGCAATGGCGTCGTGGATGCTCGCGTGCTCGTGCACGGACTGGGCGAAGAAATCCTCGCGGTAGGCCGGGCTGCCCTCGCCGAGCCGGGCGCGGGGCATCGCGATCATGGTCGGGCCCAGCCGGGCCAGCCCCTCGGCGTAGTAGGCGTTGCCGCTGGCCTGCGCCACGGCCTGGTGGAACTCGAAGTCGTACCTCATGGCCTCGGCCGGGTTGTCGATGGCAGCGGCGAACCCGGCCAAGGCCCCGGCGATCGCGGCCAACTGGGTGGGCGAGCGCCGGGTCGCGGCCAGGGCCGCCGCCTGCGGCTCCAGCCCCAGCCGGAACTCCAGCAGCGCCAGCCGGTCCTCCAGGGTCCGCACCGGACGGGTTCCGGCGGCGTCCGGGGCCGGCGGCACCAGGGCGAAGCTTCCCGCCCCGCGCCGCGACTGCACCAGGCCCTCGGCCTGGAGCCGCGCGATCGCCTCCCGCACCACGGTCCGGCTCACGCCGTGGCGCGCGATCAGTTCGGATTCGCTGGGCAGCTTGTCCCCGGGGGCCACCGTGCCGTCAATGATCATGGCCCGCAGTTCGGCCACGAGGGTTGCGGTCAGGGTGCGGTTCATGGTCCCCATCGTTTCACGGCGCGGTGTTTCCCAAAGCTTCGTTTCACAACGCGTGCGGGTCCCGGCGTACCGATCAGAGCCGGGGCCCGCAGGGTGCGAAGGTTAGGCGCGGCCGAACTCGACCGTGTCGGTGGTCCAGGCGCGCGCCTGGTCGCTGAACGTGAAGCCCAGGCCCGGACGGTTCGGAACCAGCATGCGCCCGTCCTTGGTCTCCAGCCGCTCGTTGAACAGCGGGTCCAGCCAGTCGAAGTGCTCCACCCACGGCTCGCGCGGGTAGGCGGCGGCCAGGTGCAGGTGGATCTCCATCGCGAAGTGCGGGGCCAGGTCCAGTCCGGCCTGGTCCGCCAGCGTGGCCAGGCGGAGGAACTGGGTGATGCCGCCGACGCGCGGCGCGTCCGGCTGGATGATGTCGCAGGCGCGGGCAGCGATCAGGCGCTCGTGCTCGGCAACGGAGGCCAGCATCTCGCCGGTGGCGATCGGGGTGTCCAGCGCGGCGGCCAGGGCGGCGTGGCCCTCGGCGTCGTAGGCGTCCAGCGGCTCCTCGATCCAGACCAGGTCGAACTGCTCGAGCTTGCGGCCCATGCGCAGCGCGGTCGCGCGGTCCCACTGCTGGTTGGCATCGACCATCATCGGCACGGAATCGCCGAGGTGCTCGCGCACCGCCGTCACGCGGCGCAGGTCCTCGGCCGTGTCCGGCAGGCCCACCTTGATCTTGATGCCGCCGATCCCCTCTTCCAGGGAGCGGCTGGCGCGTTCCTTGACCTCTTCGATGGAGGCGTTCAGGAAGCCGCCGGAGGTGTTGTAGGTGCGCACGGAGTCGCGGTGGGCGCCCAGGAACTTGGCCAGCGGAAGGCCCGCGCGCTTGGACTTGAGGTCGTAGAGGGCGATGTCCAGGGCGGCCAGCGCCTGCGTCGCGACGCCGGAGCGGCCCACGGAGGCCCCGGCCCAGAGCAGCTTGTTGTAGAGCTTGGCGATGTCGTTGGGGTCCTCGCCGATCATCGTCTCGGCGACCTCTTTGGCATGCGCGTACTGCGCGGGCCCACCGGCACGCTTGGAGTAGGAGAACCCCATGCCCTCGTGCCCCTGCTCGGTGGTGATCTCGGCGAAGAGGAAGACAACCTCGGTCATGGGCTTCTGCCGGCCCGTGAAGACCTTGGCGTCCGAAATCGGGACGGCCAGCGGCAGCGTGACGGTGGAGAGCTTGACGTGGCGGATGGCGTCGGGCGTGTAGACGCCAAAGGCGTTGGGCGTGGTGCGGATGGCGTCGGGCGCGTAGGTCACGGGTTGTCCTCGGGTCGGGCTGCTGGGAACAAAAGTAATAGTACAAGTTCCCAACTTGTATTACTAGTGTCGATTTCCGGCAACCCACCTAGCCTCCGGCCGGGCCCGCCTCGATCCCCCGAAGCACCTGCCCGCGTCCCCTTCAAGCCGTGCGGCCGTCTGGCGCGGCATCGCGAGTACGCCGATGCGCAGGCTGCGCCCGATGGCGCCTCTCCCGGTGCTGCTTCGATCCGGCGGAGTCGCGCCCGCTCCGCTGCCGCACAGGTGCACCGCCGCCGTCGTCGTCCGCAAACGCAACGGTCCGCAGCTCGCGCTGCGGCAGGAACAGCGCCAGCACAAAGGCGGCGGCGAGCACGATCGCCGCATAGACGAAGACCGGCGGCAGGGCCCCGCCGAAGGCCTCCTGCACGGCGGCACGGTCCTCGGCCGGCAGGCCCGCGAGCAGCTGCGGCGTCAGCGAGTTCAGCCCCTCCCCCAGGCTCGCAGCCACCTCCGTGGGCACGGCCGCGACGAAACGGGCCGTGATGAGCGAACCGAGCACGGCCACCCCGATCGCCGCGCCCACCTGCCGCAGGAGCGTGAGGGTCGACGTCGCGGTGCCAAGGTCCCTCCGGCCGACCGAGTTCTGCACCAGCAGGACCATGACCTGCATAACCAGTCCGATGCCGAACCCCAACCCCAGCGTGGCGGCCAGGACCACCCAGATGCTGCTCCGTGAGTCCAAGGTGCTGAACAGCCAGGCTGCGGGCACGGCAAGCGCCGTCCCGGCCACCGGATAGGCCTTGTAGCGACCGGTCCAGGTGATCAGCAGCCCAGAGACTGTCATCGTCGACAGGAGGCCGACCACCAGCACCAGCAGCACCCCGCCGGAGGCGGTGGCGGACAGGCCCAGGCCCACTTGCAGGAACGCCGGCAGAAAGCTCACCGTCGCGAACATGGCGAAACCGATCAGGAAGCTGATGGCTGTCGGGATCGCGAAGGACCGGTCACGGAACAGGCCAAGGGGGATGATCGGGTCAGTGGCCCGCCGGGCGGTCAGCAACCAGCCCGCCACGCTGGCTGCGGCGGCGAGGGCCAGGAACGGAGTCTCCCGGCCTGCGGCCCCGCCGCACAGCAGGATCACCAACACGATGGCCAGGCACAGCAGGGCCGCCCCGGCGTAGTCGACGGGTTCGTGGCGTGCGGGGGCCGCCAGGTGCAGGGTCATGGACACCACCGCGAGGGCGGCGATCCCCAACGGAATGTGGAGGTAGAAGATCCAGCGCCAGGTGAACAGGTCCACGGCCACCCCGCCGGCCAACGGGCCCACCACGGCGGCGGCGATGAACGCGGAGCCGATGATGCCCAGGTAGCGGCCGCGCTCGCGCGGGCTCACCAGTTCGCCAATGATCGCCTGGGCGCTGATCATCAGCCCGCCTCCGCCGATTCCTTGGACGGCGCGGAACGCAATGAGTGCGGGGACAGACTGGGCCAGCCCGCACAGGACCGCTCCAAGAATGAAGACCACGAGGGCGGACTGCAGGATCCGCTTGCGGCCGAAGGCGTCCCCCAGCTTGCCGGCCAGCGGCATGGCGGCCGTGGCGGCAACCAGGTAGCTGGTGATGATGGCCGGCATCCGGTCCAGGCCATTGAGGTCCCCCGCAACGCTGGGCAGCGCCGAGGCCATGATCGTCTGGTCCAGCGCGGCCAGGAACATCACCAGAAGGATGCCGGGCAGCGCGGCGCGGATCGCCGATGGCCGGGCCCGGTGCCGCACTGTGACATGGCCGGCAACACGGTCGGCGACGACGTGCGCTGGCTTGCGGAACATGGCTGCCTCCCCGGACCCTGCCTTGGGGATCCACCGTTAGAGAACGGAGAGTTCCCTCACGGTACGTCCGGCGGTCCGAGGCATCAAGGGGCTTGCCGGATATGGCTGGAAGACGGCGAGCTAGAGGGCGGCGAGCAGATGCTCGAGGGCGGGCGCGATGCCGGTGCGCCAGCGGAAGTCGGCCTTGGCATCGCCGCGGGTGGGCCCGCCGTTGATCACGGCGACCGGCTTGCCGGCGCGTTCGGCGTCGAGGACCAGCTTGTAGCCGCTCATCACGGCCAGGCTGGAGCCGACCACCAGCAGGGAGGCGGACTCCCCCGCCAGGTCCCGCACGGCCGCCTTGCGTTCGGCGGGCACGTTCTCCCCGAAGTAGACGACGTCCGGCTTCAGTTCCACGGAACCGCAGGCCAGGCACCCGACCATGGTGAACTCGTCCACGTGGCTCTGGTCCAGGGTGACGTCGCCGTCGGGGTTCACCAGGGAGGGATCCAGTTCGACGCGCTCGATGAAGCCGGGGTTCGCCTGAGCCAGCCGGCGGTCCAGGGCGGGGCGGTCCTCGATGGCGCCGCAGCTCAGGCAGGCCACCTTGGCCAGGTCCCCGTGCAGGGCCACCAGGCGGCGCGCCCCGGCGCGGGCATGCAGCCCGTCGACGTTCTGGGTCACGGTGCCGACCACGTGGCCGCGGCGCTCCAGCTCGGCCAGGGCACGGTGGGACGCGTTGGGTTCGGCGACGGCGACGTGGCGCCATCCGACGAAGCTGCGGGCCCAGTAGCGGTGCCGCGCGGCCGGATCGTACTTGAACTCCTGGTACGTCATCGGCCGGTGGCGGCGCAGCGACCCGTTGGGCCCGCGATAGTCGGGGATCCCCGAGTCGGTGGAGACGCCCGCGCCGGTCACCAGCAGGACCCGCCCGGCGCGCAGCAGCGCAAGGATGCCACCAAAGGCCACGGAGGGGTCCTGGAGTTCCGCTGTCTCGTGAACGACGCGTTCGATGGAACGGATCGCAGCACGGTGCGCGGTAGCCACGGGGAGGTCAAGACCGCTAGGGCGGCCGGACCCGGGGGGCCGGCTCGAGTCAGCCGATGCGACGCTTGTCTTCCTCATCGTCGTCGTAGTCTCCGTACTTGTCCTCGTAATCCGAGTCGTACGTGTCCCTGGCATGCTGCGGGGGGGCGCCACCGGTCTGGTGGGTGCCCCCGAGCTCGCGTTCAAGTGCGGACAAATCAGTGGCCGGGGAGAAATACTTCATATCCCTGGCCTGCCGCGTCGCTTTTGCCTTCTGACGGCCGCGCCCCATGGCGTGACCCCCTTTTTTTAGTAGATCCGGAGGTGGTCCGCCGTGTTCGGCAAAGGCCCCGGAATATGTGCCAAATTATTTCGTAATCCCAAGGTTAACACGCTTCGGCCCCAACTGCCCTCCCGACCGGCCCGCGTCGCGGCGGATAGAGTGGAAAGCCAGCCCGCACCGAAGCACCACCGAGAGGACCCGCCGTGGAAGAAGCCCCGGACGAGCGCCCGGCCCCCTCCCCCTACCAGCCCGCGCGCCGCGCGGACACCAAGGTCACGCGCCGCTTCGGCGGCACCTGGGGCTGGATCGCACTGGGAGCGATCGGCGTCGCGCTGCTGGTGGTGTTCGGGGCCGGCAGGTTGTCCAACGCCACATCCGCCGGGCCGGCCGTCCAGTCCACCGTTCCGCGCAACGCGAACCCCGGCATCGACGGGGTGGTGGCGGCCAATGCCCCGGCCTCCCAGTTCGAGGTCGGGGACTGCCTGCGTGGCTTCAGCAGCCCGCTGAAGCCGGCCACGATCGTCCTGTGCACGGCCTCGCACGACGCCCAGCTGATCGGCCTGGCCACGCTGGACGACACCCCCTACCCGGGCGACGCCCGCACCGAGACCAAGTCCGAGGCCGCCTGCCGGGCCATCAAGCTCGAAGCCACGGTGGCCCTCAACGGCGACTGGTCCTACCAGTTCAGCCGCCCCTCCTCCGGGACTTGGGCGGAGGGCGACCGGGCGGTCGCCTGCTTCCTGTCCCTGGAGGAGGGCACCGTGGACGCCTCGCTGCTGCCCGCGGCCGGCGGCGGCAAGGCAGGCGGCAGTGCGGCGGCCGGCGGCAGGTAGGCCGCAGCGACGGCGGGCGGCCGGGGCACCCGCCCCGGCCGCCCGCCGTCGCACTGTCCGCTACGCCTTGGCGAGCGCGAGCCCGTCCGCGTCAGCGGCGGTGTCCACGCGGATCGTGTCCCCGTCCGCGACGGCCCCGGAGAGCAGCGCCCGGGCGAGCCGGTCGCCGATTTCGCGCTGGACCAGGCGGCGCAGCGGCCGGGCCCCGTAGGCGGGGTCGTAGCCGCTCAGCGCCAGCCATTCGCGGGCCCCGTCGGTCACGTCCAGGACCAGCCGCCGGTCCGCCAGGCGCTTGGCAAGCGCGTCGACCTGCAGGTCCACGATGCTGCCCAGCTCCTCGATGGTGAGCGGATCGAACATGATGACGTCGTCCAGGCGGTTCAGGAACTCCGGCTTGAACGCCCCGTGGACCACGTTCATGACCAGGTCCCTCTTGGTGGCCGGATCCAGGGTCTGGTCCACCAGGAACTGCGAGCCGAGGTTGCTGGTCAGGACCAGGATCACGTTGCGGAAGTCCACGGTGCGGCCC
Source organism: Arthrobacter ginkgonis (assembly GCF_039540195.1). Classification (NCBI taxonomy): domain Bacteria; kingdom Bacillati; phylum Actinomycetota; class Actinomycetes; order Micrococcales; family Micrococcaceae; genus Arthrobacter; species Arthrobacter ginkgonis. Next base: position 749,778 of record NZ_BAABEO010000008.1, read on the forward strand.
TGCCCGTCGGTGAGCCGGCCGTCGTCGAGGACCTGCAGGAGGATGTCGAAGACCTCCGGATGGGCCTTCTCCACCTCGTCGAGCAGGATCACCGAGTAGGGGCGGCGGCGCACGGCCTCGGTCAGCTGGCCGCCCTCCTCGTAGCCGACGTATCCCGGAGGGGCACCGACCAGCCGGGAAACGGAGTGCTTCTCCGAGTATTCGGACATGTCGATGCGGACCATCGCCCGTTCGTCGTCGAAGAGGAAGTCGGCGAGCGCCTTGGCCAGTTCCGTCTTGCCCACGCCGGTGGGGCCGAGGAACAGGAAGGAGCCGGTGGGCCGGTCCGGGTCGGAGATGCCGGCCCGGGCGCGGCGGACCGCGTCGGAGACCGAGGCCACCGCCTTGGACTGGCCGATCAGCCGCTTGCCGAGGAAGGATTCCATCTCCAGCAGCTTCTGGCTCTCCCCCTGCAGCATGCGCCCGGCCGGGATGCCGGTCCAGGCGGAAATCACCTCGGCGATGTCGTCCGCGGTGACCTCCTCGGAGAGCATGAGGTCGCGCTCCCCGTTCTGCTCCTCGGCGGCCTGGGCGGCGTCGAGCTGCTTCTGGAGGGCGGGGATCTCGCCGTAGAGCAGCCGGGAGGCCCGCTCCAGGTCGCCCTCGCGCTGGAACTTGTCCGCCTGGCCGCGCAGCTCGTCGAGCTGGACCTTCAGGTCGCCGACCTTGTTCAGTCCGGCCTTCTCCGCCTCCCAGCGAGCGTTCAGGCCGGCCAGCTTCTCCTTCTTGTCCGCCATGTCCGCCCGCAGCGCCTCGAGGCGTTCCAGGGATCCGGGGTCGGTTTCCTTCGCCAGCGCCAGTTCCTCCATGGTCAGGCGGTCCACGGCGCGGCGCAGCTGGTCGATCTCCTCCGGGGCGGAGTCGATCTCCATGCGCAGCCGGGAGGCGGCCTCGTCGACCAGGTCGATGGCCTTGTCCGGCAGCTGGCGGCCGGAGATGTAGCGGTTGGACAGGGTCGCGGCGGCCACCAGGGCGGAGTCGGCGATCTGGACCTTGTGGTGGGCCTCGTAGCGCTCCTTGAGTCCGCGCAGGATGCCGATCGTGTCCTCCACGCTCGGCTCCCCCACGAACACCTGCTGGAAGCGGCGTTCCAGGGCCGCGTCCTTCTCGATGTTCTCCCGGTACTCGTCCAGGGTGGTGGCGCCGATCAGGCGCAGCTCGCCGCGGGCCAGCATGGGCTTGAGCATGTTGCCCGCGTCCATGGCCCCCTCCGAGGCTCCGGCGCCGACGACGGTGTGGATCTCGTCGATGAACGTGACGATCTGCCCCTCGGAGGACTTGATCTCCTCCAGCACGGCCTTCAGCCGCTCCTCGAACTCGCCGCGGTACTTGGCGCCGGCGATCATGGAGCCCAGGTCCAGCGAGACCAGGGTCTTGCCCCGCAGGGATTCGGGAACGTCGCCGGCCACCATGCGCTGGGCCAGGCCCTCGACGACGGCGGTCTTGCCGACGCCGGGCTCGCCGATGAGCACCGGGTTGTTCTTGGTGCGGCGGGAGAGCACCTGCACCACGCGGCGGATCTCCGAGTCGCGTCCGATCACCGGATCCAGCTTGCCGGCCCGCGCCACCGCGGTCAGGTCGGTGCCGTACTTCTCCAGCGCCTGGAAGGTGCTTTCCGGGTCCGGGGAATCGACCTTGCGGTCACCGCGCAGGCCCGGCAGGGCAGCGTTCAGCGCGTCCGGACCCGCGCCGGCGTCGCGCAGGATCCCCCCGGCCTTGCCGGCGTCGGCGGCCAGCCCCAGGAGCAGGTGCTCGGTGGAGACGTAGCTGTCCCCGTAGCGCGCCGCGGCCTCCTGGGCCGCGTTGATCACCTGGAGCATGCCGCGGGAGAACTGCGCTTGGGCGACGGAGGTCCCCGAGGAGGAGGGCAGGGCCTTGATCGCGGTGCTCGCCTGCACGGACACGGCGTCCGGCTCGACGCCGGCGGCCTTGAGCAGGGCGACGGCCACCGATTCGCGCTTGTCCATGAGCGCCTTGAGCAGATGGACGGGCTCGACCTGCGGATTGCCCGCGGTGGAGGCGTTCATGCCGGAGGCGGCGAGGGCTTCTTGGCTTTGGGTGGTGAATTTGGTGTCCACGCGGATCCCTTCTGTCATCTGGCGTACCACTCAAACTTGAGTCTAATAAGCTCAACTTTGAAACGCCACACCCTATTCCCCGCGCCGCGGGGACGCCTGAAGATCCCGGCGTCCCCGCCAGACTGATTCCGTGCTTAGGGGATGAGCAGCAATTTGCCCTGGGTGGACCGGGACTGCAGCTTCTCCTGGGCCTTGCGGGCTTCCGCGAGGGGGAAGGTCTCCTCCACGCGGATCGTCAGCGACCCGTCGAGCACCGCGTCGAACAGTTCCCCGGCGCGCCAGTTGCGCTCGGCTTCGTCCTGCAGGTAGTCGTCGACGGTGGGACGGGTGACGTACAGCGAGCCGTGGCGGTTCAGCCGCTGCAGGTCGAAGGGCGGGACCTGCCCGGAGGAGGCGCCGAAGAGCACCAGCATCCCGCGCTTGCGCAACGCCCGGAGGGACTCGTCGAAGGTGTCCTTGCCCACGGAGTCGTATACGACGTCGGCCCCGCGCCCGCCGGTGAACTCCCGGACCCGATCGGCGAAGTCCCCGTAGCCGACCAGCGCGAGGTCCGCGCCCAGCGAGCGCGCGGTTTCCGCCTTCTCCTCGGAGCCGACCAGCGCCACGACGGTGGCGCCCTGGCGCTTGAGCAGCTGTACGACCAGCCCGCCGACCCCGCCGGCGCCGGCGGTAATTACGGCGACCTCGCCCTCCCGCACCGGGTACGTCGAACGGACCAGGTAGTGGGCCGTCAGCCCCTGTCCGGGGATCGCCGCGGCGACCTCGTCGGAGATGCCGTCGGGCACGCGCATCGCCTTGTCGGCGTCGACCAGGAACGCATCGGCGTAGGTGCGGGAGGCCTGAGTGGTGGTGATCCGGTCGCCGGGCGCGAAGCCCTCCACCGCGGAGCCGACGGCGGCGACCACTCCCATGCCCTCGGAGCCGGGCGTGAAGGGGTGCTCGACCGGGTAGGCGCCCTCGCGCTGGTAGATCTCGATGAAGTTCACCCCCACCGCCCGCGTCTGGACCAGCAGCTGGTGGGGCCCGGGCTCGAGGGCGGGACGCTCACCGATGGTGAGGACCTCGGGGCCTCCGGCCTTCTCGATCACGATGGAGCGGACCGTGTTGGAGTGGACCATGGCATGTACCTCCTGGATGGGGTAAGGGATTCCCGGCGCCCTGGCGCGGGCGCGGCGGGAAACGGGTGGAAAGGACGCGGGCGGTGCCGCGCCCGGGGACGCTAGCCCAGCGTCTTGGCGATCTCCTCCGCGGTGGCGCGGAGTTGCTCCACCGTGCTGGGCAGGCGCCCGGACTTCATCCGCTGGTCGGGCCCGGTGGCGGTCAGCACGCCCAGCAGCAGGCCGTCCGCGTCCCGGACGGCAACGGAGACGGCGAAGAGGCCTTCCTCAAGCTCGTTGTCGATCACGGAGTATCCGTTGGCGCGGACGTCCCGGATCTCGCGCAGGAGCGCCTCGCGGCCGGTGATCGTTTGCCGGGTGTAGGAGGCCAGGGTTTCGGGCAGGATCTTGATGACCCGGGCGTCGTCCAGGTCGGCCAGGAGGATCTTGCCGGTCGCGGAAGCGTGCAGCGGGTACTGGCGGTGGAGGTAGAGGTTGGAGACGCGCAGCATCCGGGAGGAGGATGCCTCCGCGACGATGTCGTATTCCGTCGGGCCCTTGGCGAGCGCGAAGCTGATGGTCTCGTTGACCTCCTGGGCGAGCCGTTCAAGGATCGGCTGCACCTTCGCGGCCACCCCCGCCGTGGGGTCGGCCAGCCGGCCGAGGCGGGCCATCTCCCAGCCGAGGGTGTAGTTGTTGTCGATGCGGTCCACGAAGCCGACCTGCTCCATGCTCAGCAGGAGACGGAAGGCGGTGGGCCGCGTCATTCCGACGGCCTGGGCGAGCTCGGTGACGGTGATGCCGCGGGGATGGCGCCCCAGCTCGCGCAGCAGGCCCATGGCCTTGACGACGGACTTGTTGGCCAGGTCCGGCGCCTCGGTGCCCTCTGCGTTCACGTCTGTTTCCGGCATGGTCACGTATTCCTCTCGGGCCGGCCTCGGCCGTGTTGCCTCGGCACTACCACCATATGTGCGCATCGCACGGCCGACCGACACCGACCCCGGCGCGGGGACGGTGCCGGGGTCGGCAGGGCCGTGGGGTTACCCCTGGGTCCGACCCCCCGAGGCCGCGCTGAGGGCCAGGCCCTTGGTTTCGGGTGCGAGGAAGTGGGAGACGATGCCGCCGATGATGGCGACGGCGGCGGCGAAGAGCATCGTGGGGGCGACGCCGAGGCTTTCCATGGAGACCGGGAGCACGAAGGTGCCGACGGCGGCGCCGACGCGCGAGGCGGCGGTGGCGAAGCCGACCCCGGCTCCGCGGATCTCGGTGGGGAAGACCTCCCCGGGGTAGACGCCGGTCAGCGCGGTGGAGACGGCGTTGAAGAAGGAGAAGATGAGGAAGCAGAGGATGACCACCGTGGGCGAGGCGCCGGCGAAGAGTCCCACCAGGAGCAGGGCGGCTGCGGAGATCCAGAAGGGCGGGATGGCCAGCTTGCGCCGGCCCACGCGCTCGATGAGCACCACGGAGGTGATCGAGCCCAGGACGACGACGGCGTTCAGGGCCAGCGCTCCGGTCAGCCCGTCCTCGAGGCCGAACTGGGTCAGGACGATCGGGGCGAAGGTCGCGATGGCGAAGTACGGGGTGACGTTGCAGATCCAGAAGACGCTGACGAAGACGGTCATCTTGAGGTGCTCCGGGGAGAACAGGCGGCGGAAGCTGGCCTTGCGGACCTGCTCCTGCATGAGGTCGCGCTGGTCCTCGGGGCTCATGTACTCGGCGGCGATCTCCTCGGCCTCCCGGGTCCGCCCCTTGCTCATCAGCCAGCGGGGGGACTCGGGGGTGCCCAGGCGCATGAGGAAGACGATGACCGACGGAATGGTGCTCAGGCCCAGCACGAGCTGCCAGTCGATGGTGATGTTGCTGACCAGGACATAGCCCAGGGCGTAGGAGAAGAGGTAGCCGACGTACCACGCGACCTCCTGGACGGCCAGCAGCTTGCCGCGCAGCTTGGCCGGCGCGAACTCGGCCAGCAGGGGCCAGCCGATCGCGTAGTCCGCGCCGATCGCCATGCCCATCAGGAGCCGGACGAGGAACAGCGACCACGCGTCGGCCAGGAAGAACTGGGAGACCGAGCCGATCAGGAAGATGGCCAGGGTGTAGGTGAACATGGGCTTGCGGCCCACCTTGTCGGCGAGGTATCCGCCCAGCGGTCCGCCGAAGAAGATGCCAATCAGGGCCGAGGCCCCGATCAGGCCCTGCCAGGCGGCCGAGAGCTGAAGTTCGTCCGTGATCGCGGGCATAACCACGCCGATGCCGCCGAGGATGAACCCGTCGATGAACATCCCTCCGGCAATCACCAGGCACAGCTTGCCCAGGAAGCGGCGGTGCTTCGTCTGTTCCGGCGTGAGCCGGGAACCGCCGGGGGAAGTTTGCATGCTCGTAGAGGTCACGGGGGATTTTCCTTCTCTTCTGTGGGGAGCGCGAGGGTCCGGAAAACGACGTGTGTGGAGGCTTCAGATGCTCCACTGCCCGCGCTGAGAGCGTTCACTAATCGAACGTTGCGTTCGAAGATATGGCACCCATCACACCACCGTCAACCCCCACTACGGCCATGGGGCAGAGCATTGACAGTGACCCATCTAACAGATAAATTGAACGTCACGTTCATTTAATGAACGCCCCATGTTTCCCGTTTCGCCAACGGCCAAGGAAGTAGCATCCATGAAGAACCAACCGCTCAGCCTGTTTGCGTTTGATGTTTTTGCCCCCACCCACCTGACCGCCGGCACGTGGCGGAACGCGGCGGACCAGGGCCACCGCTACACGGACCTGTCGTACTGGACGGGTGTGGCGCAGATGCTGGAGAAGGCCGGGTTCGACGGCATCTTCTTCGCCGACAACGTGGGCTACCACGACGTGTTCCGCGGGAACGGGGATGCCGCGCTGCGCGACGCCGCGCAGTTCCCCATCAATGACCCGACAGTGCTGATCAGCGGCATGGCCGCCGTGACCAAGCACCTCACCTTCGGGGTAACCTGCTCGGCCACCTACGAGCCGCCCTACCTGCTGGCCCGCAAGTACAGCAGCCTGGACCACCTGACTTCCGGCCGGGTGGGCTGGAACATCGTGACCTCGTATTCGGAGGCCGCCGCCCGGAACCTCGGCAAGGAACAGCAGCTCACTCCCCTGGAGCGCTACGACATGGCCGACGAGTACATGGACGTCGTCTACAAGCTCTGGGAATCCTCCTTCGAGGACGACGCCGTCATCCACGACGCCGCATCGGCCACCTACATCGACCCGGCCAAGGTGCACCCGATCAACCACGCGGGCACGCACTTCACGGTGCCCGGATTCCACCTGTGCGAGCCCTCCCCGCAGCGGACCCCCGTGCTGTTCCAGGCCGGCTCCTCCTCCCGGGGCATGGAATTCGGCGGCAAGCACGCCGAGGCCGTGTTCATCCAGGCCACCTCCGTGGAGGGCGCGACGCGCACCGTGGCCAAGCTCCGCCAGGCGGTGGCCGACGCCGGCCGCGATCCCCGGGACGTCAAGATCGTCATCCTGCTCACCGTCGTGGTCGCCCCCACCGACGAGGAAGCCCGCGCCAAGTACCAGGCGGCCGTGGACAACGCCCCGATCGACGGGATCCTGGCCCGCTTCAGCGGCTGGACCGGCATCGACATGTCCGACTACGACCTGGACACCCCGCTGCGCTCGGTCGGAACGAAGGCCGGCCAGTCCATGGTGGACATGTTCTCCAAGGCCGACCCCGACCGGGACTGGACCCCGCGCCAGATCGCCGAGTTCCTCGCCGTCGGCGGCAGCGGGTCCACCATCGTCGGTTCTCCGCAGACGGTCGCCGCAGAGATCAAGCGCTGGCGCGACGAGGCGGACATCGACGGGATCAACCTCAGCTACATCACCAAGCCCGGCGGCTGGGAAGAGTTCATCGACCTGGCGCTGCCGGAACTGCGCGCCCAGGGACTCATCGCCCCGGCCCCCGCCGCGGACCAGGAGCCGGTCACCCTGCGCGAAAAGCTCTTCGGTGCCGGCAACCGGCGCACCCTCCCGGGCCACCCCGCCACCGCGTACCGGGCTGCCGCCCGCGTCGGTTCCGCCGTCTAGCGGCACCCTTGGCACGAGCAACAGATACAGCACAAGCAACAGATACAGACAAGCAGGAGAGAAGCACCCCATGACTGAAACCACCGACGTCGTCGTCATCGGCGCCGGCCTTGCCGGCCTGGTCACCGCCCGCGAGCTCGGCAACCGCGGCCACCGGGTCGTCGTCCTGGAGGCCCGGGACCGGCTGGGCGGGCGCGTGTTCACCGAGAACCGGCTGGGCCGGACCCTGGAGCTCGGCGGGAACTGGCTGCACTGGACCCAGCCCCACGTCTGGGCCGAGGTCACCCGCTACGGGCTTGAGGTCTCCCGCGGCCCCCGCTCGGAGGAGACCTACTGGCTCGCCGGCGACCAGGTCCGCCGCGGCAACCTGGACGACTTCATGAACCTGATCGACCCGGGCATGACCCGCCTGCTTGAGGACACCACCAAGTGGATCCCCCGCCCCGACGCGCCCCTGACCAACCCCGATCTGGCCGAGGTGGACCGGTACAACCTGCAGGAAATGCTGGACAAGCTGGATCTGTCCGAGGACGAGCGCAACGCCAACGAGGCCGCCTGGGTGGGCCACTTCAACGCGCCCCTTGACCAGTGCGCCTACGTCAACGCCCTGCGCTGGACCGCCGGCTCCTCCGGCCACTGGCACCTGATGCACGAGGCCTCCGCGATCTACCGCCTCAAGGACGGCAACGACGGGCTCGTGAACGCCATCGCCGCCGACGCCAACGCCGACATCCGCCTCGACTCCCCGGTCACCTCGATCCGCCACCACGAGGACGGAGCCGTCGTGACCTACGGGGAGGACAAGCGGATCTGGGCCCAAAAGGTCGTCATCACCCTGCCGCAGAACATCCTGCACCGGCTCGACGTCGAACCCGCCCTCTCCGAAGGCAAGCTCGCCCCCAGCCGCGAGCGCACCGCCTCCCAGGGCGTGAAGGCCTGGATCCGGGTCAAGGGACCCATCAAGCCCTTCTTCGCCTACTCCGCCCAGGACAAGCCCCTCTCGGTGATCCGCACCGAGTTCGTCGGCGAGGACGACGCCGTGCTGGTGGGCTTCGGCGCCGACGCGAACCGCATCGACGTCACCGACAAGGACCAGGTCCAGGCCGCCATCAGGGTCTGGCGCGACGACCTCGAGGTCCTCGAGGTCACCGGCCACAAGTGGGGCGAGGACCCCTACGCCGAGGAAACCTGGCAGATCCAGCGCCCCGGCCAGCTCACCAAGTACCACGCCGCCCAGCAGGCCAGCGAGGGAGTCCTGCACTTCGCCAGCAGCGACACCGCCAACATCTGGGCCGGCTTCTTCGACGGCGCCATCGAATCCGGCCTGCGCGCCGCCCGCGAAATCCACGCGCAGGTTTCCGCCGCCTCCGCCACCCCTGCAACCTAAGGAAGAGCCATGAGCCTCGAGACCCTCTCCCCGGCGATCGAGCCGGACCACTACCGTGCGGTCATGCGCCACTTTCCCACCGGCGTCGCGGCGATCTGTTCGACCGACCCGGTGACCGGCAAGCCCTGCGGGCTGATCGTGGGCACGTTCCAGGCGCTGTCCATGGAACCGGCGCTGGTGACGTTCAGCGTCACCCGGACCTCCACCAGCTGGCCCAAGATCTCCCGCTCCGGGTCCTTCAGCGTCAGCCTGCTCGCCGACGGCCAGCAGGGAGTGTGCAAGGCCCTGTCGGGCAAGGCCGAAGACAAGTTCGCGGCGATCGGCTGGGAGGAGTCCCCACGCGGAAACCCGCGCATCGACGGCTCCCTCGGCTGGATCGACTGCACCGTCCACCAGGAGCTCGACGGCGGGGACCACGTGCTGGTCGTCGCCAGCGTCCAGGAGATGCGGGCCGCCGACGGCGAACCCCTCGTCTTCCACGGCGGCAGGCTCGGCGGCTTCCGCGAAAGCACCGCCGCCTGACCCTTCGCACGGCAGCGCCACAACCACACGGCAGCGCAACAACCCCACCGGACGGCCGCGCGGCCCCGGATGCGGACGGCCCACCCGCCCGCATCCGGGGCGTTTCCGCCAACCGACCCCCAGGAGAAGATCCATGACCGCCATCACCACAGCTTCCACCGCCACCACCTCCCTTGAGCTGGAGGAGATCCTGGCCGTCGCGCACCAGGCGGCCCGCCCCTGGGCCGCCCTGCGCCCGGCCCAACGGGCGGACATGCTCGATGCGGTGGCCTCCGCCCTGGACGAGGCGGCCGCTGAACTCATCCCCCTCGCCGCCAAGGAGACGCATCTGGGCGACGCCCGGCTCGCGGGCGAACTCAAGCGCACCACCTTCCAGCTGCGCCTCTTCGGCCGGGTGCTGCGCGACGGCGCCTACCTGGACGCGCGTATCGACCACGCCGACCCCGACTGGCCCATGGGCGCCCCGCGTCCGGACCTGCGGCGGGCCCTGCGTCCCCTCGGTCCGGTCCTGGTCTTCGCGGCGAGCAACTTCCCCTTCGCCTTCTCGGTCGCCGGCGGGGACACCGCTTCCGCCCTGGCCGCCGGCAACCCCGTCCTCCTCAAGGTCCATTCGGGCCACCCGGAGCTCTCCGCCCGCACCGGCCAGATCGTGGAGTCGGCCCTGCGCGCCGCGGGGGCACCGGAAGGCGCCTTCGCCCTGGTCCGCGGGCTCGAGGCCGGAGGCGCGGCCCTGCGCGATCCGCGGATCAAGGCCGCCTCCTTCACGGGCTCGATCCCGGGTGGGCGGGCCCTGATGGACATCGCCGTTTCCCGGCCCGAACCCATCCCGTTCTACGGGGAGTTGGGCAGCAACAACCCGGTGTTCGTCACCCCGCGGGCCGCCGCGGCGCGGGGCACGAAGATCGCCGAGGAGTTCATCGCCTCCTTCACCCTCGGCGCCGGCCAGTTCTGCACCAAGCCCGGAACGATCATCGTCCCGGCGGGCTCCGGCATGGTCGAGCACCTGCGCTCCGCCGCCCTGCCCCAGGGCGCGCAGCTGCTCAACGGACGCATCCAGTCCGGCTACGTCGAGTCCCTCCAGCAGCTTTCCGCCCACCCCCACGTCAGCGTCTTGGTCCAGGGGCCGGAACCGCTGTCCGACGCCCCGTCGCCGACCCTGCTGCTCACCCGCGCAGAGCACGTCCTCGCCGCGCCGCGCGAGCTCGAGGCCGAATGCTTCGGGCCCACCGCCGTCGTGGTCGAGTACGACGACGAGTCCCAGCTGGTGCCCCTGGCCCAGACCTTCGAGGGCCAGCTCGCCGCCACGGTCCAGGCCCAGGACGACTGCCCCGTCGCCGAACTGGTGCAGGTGCTGGCCGAGAAGGCGGGCCGCGTGCTCTGGAACCAGTGGTCCACGGGCGTCTCGGTGACCTACGCGCAGCAGCACGGCGGACCCTACCCCGCCACCACCGCTCCCGGCACCACGTCGGTCGGCACGGCCGCGATCGAACGCTTCCTGCGCCCCGTCGCCTTCCAGGGGTTCCCGCAGCACCTGCTGCCCGAGGCCCTCCAGGACAGCAACCCGCTCTCCGTCCCCCGGATGGTCAACGGGCAGCGCTGACCGGCAAACACGATCCTGAGAACACAGTGAAGCCCGGCCCCAAAGGGGCCGGGCTTCACTGTGTTCCTGCCTCGGCGGCTTGGACAAAGACCTACTCCACGGACAGGCCGACCCATGGCAGGCACGTGACGGTTCCAAACCCGCAATAGTCGCACGGTTCCCCGGGGCGCTCGTGCACCGCCCGGCCGGAGCCCGGGAGGGTGCGGCTCCGCTGGCCGAAAACAAAGGTGTACAGGCTACGCATGCTCGCTCCTCACCGTGATCACGTTCCCGGTCCGAAGCGCTCGGGGTTGCAGGAATCCAGTCACTCAATAATTTGAACGTCATGTTCATAAGTTGAACATGGTTAAAGAGTGGCATGGATCACACCTCGCGGCAACCCCCAGAGTGCCTCTTTTTTCGTTTCGGGGGTCCTCTTCCACCCTCCCGGAGTCGCCGAAAAGGGGCCCCCGCCCGCCGCGCACGGAAGCGGTGCCGCGCCGGGTTTTTGCCTCCGCCCAAGGGTTGTCCCGTTTGGACCGGCGTGCCTACGGTGGCACTCCCGACCCTTGGTTAAGGAGCTACGGAAATGACCACTGTACGAGAAATCATGACGTCCGGCGCGGAGTGTATCGGCGAGAACGAGACCCTTGAGCAGGCCGCCCGGAAGATGAAGGACCTCGACGTCGGATCCCTTCCCATCTGCGGAGAGGACAGCCGGCTCAAGGGCATGGTGACCGACCGCGACATCGTCATCAAGTGCCTGGCCGAGGGCCGGGACGCGCGCGAGGTCCGGGCCGGCGAACTGGGCCAGGGCAAACCGGTCACCATCGGGGCCGACGACTCGGTCGAGGAGGCCATCCGGACCATGAGCGAGCACAAGGTCCGCCGCCTGCCGGTCATCGATGGGCACGACCTCGTGGGCATGCTCACCCAGGCGGACATCGCCCGCACCATGCCCGAGGACCGCGTGGGCGAACTGGTCGAGCTCATCTCCTCCAGCAGGCACTGAATCGGGAAAACGCCGAGGTGCAGGACGCGCCGGAGCGCAGCGATCCCACCTCCAATAAGCCGCCAACGCAGGCGGAGTGACGCGTCCCGCCCGGATGCCGGGGACGGCCATGACATCATGGCCGTCCCCGGCCCCTCCAAGGTAAGGAGCATTTGATGAGGATTGCGATCATCGTCGGAAGCACCCGTCCGCACCGGAATGCCAAGGTGGTCGCGGATTGGGTGTTCGAGCGGGCCCAGGCGCGCACCGACGCCCGGTTTGAGCTGGTGGACATTGCCGATTACGACCTGCCGCTGTTGGACGAACCGCTTCCGCCCTCCATGGGCCAGTACAAGAAGGAGCACACCAAGCGCTGGGCCGCGACGGTCGAGTCCTTCGACGGATTCGTCTTCGTCACCCCCGAGTACAACCACTCCGTTCCGGCGGCGCTGAAGAACGCAGTGGACTTCCTCTACGCGGAATGGAACAACAAGTCCATCGGCTTCGTCAGCTACGGCAGCGCCGGCGGAACCCGGTCCGTGGAAGCGTGGCGGCTCATTGCCGCAGAAATGCAGATGGCCGATGTGCGCGCGCAGGTCTTCCTGCCGTTCGACACGCATTTCACCAAGGAGTTTCGGTTCGCGCCCCGCGACGAGGCGGCGGAGGCCCTGGAAGTGGTCTTCAACCAGGTGATCGCTTGGGCCACGGCCCTGCAGCCGCTGCGAAACGGATAACACCCGCACCCGAACAGGTCCCCGACCGCCAGCGAACCGGGGACCTGTCCTGCGCCACAGCCCAATCAGGACTTATTCAGCTAGGTTGCGGAGACGAGGTTGGAGTCCTCCAGCAGCACGCCGTCCCGTGCGGACCAGAAGACGACGGCGTCGTCGCCCGGGCGCAGGCCGTTGCTTTCGGACAGCGGAGTGCGCACGATGCCCGTGGAGCCGTCGGCCAACCGCAACTCGTACTTGTGCCCGGAACCGAGGTAGATGTTCTGCACGACCTTGACCGGGACGGTCACGGCGCCGCGCGGGGCTTCGTCCGCCCGCGGGGCGACGCGCAGCTGCTCGGGCCGCAGGACCAGGGCGCCCCTGCCGGAGACGGGCCGCGCCGCCGGTCCGCGCAGCCGGGCGCCGTGGAAGTCCATGGACCAGTCGGAGCCGGAGGCCTCGACGTCGGCGCGGAACACGGTCGACTCCCCCATGAACTTGGCCACGAACAGGCTGGCGGGCCGCTCGTACAGCTCGGCGCTGGTGCCCACCTGCTCGATCCGGCCGTTGTTGAAAATGGCGATCCGGTCACTGAGGATCAGCGCCTCCTCCTGGTCATGGGTGACGAAGACGAACGTCCGGCCCACCTCCTGGTGGATCCGCTTGATCTCCAGCTGCAGCTTCTCGCGCAGGTTCTTGTCCAGGGCGCCCAGCGGCTCGTCCATCAGCAGGGCCCGCGGGTTGAACACCATGGCGCGGGCGAACGCAACACGCTGCTGCTGGCCGCCGGAGAGTTCCTTGGGGTAGCGCTCCCCGTAGCCGGCCAGCCCGACGGTCCGCAGCGCCGCATCGATCAGCGCCTTCTGCCCGGACTTCGGGGTCTTGCGCTGCTGCAGCGGGAACGCAATGTTTTCCGCCACGCTCATGTGCGGGAACAGGGCGTAGTGCTGGAAGACCACGCCCAGGCCGCGCTTGTGCGCGGGCACGTTGTCCACGCGCTGGCCGTCGATCTCGATGGACCCGCTGCTCAGGTCGGTGAAGCCGGCAATGAGATTCAGCGTGGTGGTCTTGCCGCTGCCGGACGGGCCCAGCAGGGTGATGAACTCGCCGGGCTCGATGGTCAAGGAGACGTCGTCGACCGCGACGGACTTGGCGTAGCGCTTGGTGACGTTCTGGATGTCGATCCGGGTTCCGGCCCCGGTCAGCTTATTGGACACGTTTCCTCCTGCGAATGCTGAGCAGCCCCACCGCGATGATGGCGGTGGTCAGCAGCATGATCATGGTTGCGGCGGCGGCGATGGTCGGGTCCGTGTCCCTGGTGACGGACGCGTACATCTTCACGGGCAGCGTCTCCAGGTACGGGCTCTTGATGAAGATGGACAGGACAACCTCGTCGAAGGAGGTCACGAAGGCGAACAGGGCCCCGGAGACGACGCCGGGCATGATCAGCGGCAGCATGACCCGGCGGAACGCGGTCCAGCGACCGGCACCCAGGCTCGACGCCGCCGTCGTCAGCCGCCCGTCATAGCCGGCGAGCGCGGCGGTCACCGAGACGACGACGAACGGCACCGCGAGCACGGTGTGCGCCAGCACGAAACCGGTCAGCGTCCCCAGCAGGTGCAGCCTCAGGAAGATCGCGTACACGCCGATCGCCAGGATGATCGAGGGCACCACGATCGGGGCCAGCAGCAGCGCCTGCGTCGACTTCGCGGCGCGGCGCCGCGTCCACCGCTGCAGCCCGACCGAGGCGGCGGTGCCGGTCGCGGTGGCCGCCACGGCGACGACGACGGCGATCAGCACCGAATTGCCGAAGGCCGACGTCCACGCCGGATCGCTGAAGAAGTTCCCGTACCAGCGCAGCGACCAGCCCGACGGCGGGAAGTTCAGCGACGCCTTGTCGGTAAAGCTGAGCGGGATGACGACGGCGGTGGGCGCGATCAGGACGAACGCCACCAGGCCCGTGTAGGCCCACAGGATCGAGCGGGTCGGCACCGAATGCCTCACAGCAGCCCTCCTTCGTCGCCGGCGGCACGTTTGGCCTTCTTCATGAGCAGGGCCAGCACGGCCAGCAGCGCCAGCGTCGCCACCAGCAGGATCACGCCGAGCACGCTGCCGTGGCCCCACTGGAGCTGACCGTTCACCTGCAGGTAGATGGCCTGGGAGATCAGCAGCTCGGACGGCGAACCCAACAGCGCCGGGGTGATGTAGAAACCGAGCGCCTGGATGAACACCAGCAGCGAGCCGGACACCACTCCCGGCAGCGCCAGCGGCATGAAGATGCGGGTGAACGTGACGAACGGACGGGCGCCGAGGCTGCTGGAGGCCTGCAGCAGCCGCAGGTCCACGTTGCTCATGGCCGCGTACAGCGGCAGCACCATAAACGGCAGCAGCACCTGGACCATGCCGATCAGCACGCCGGTGGTGTTGCGGATCAGTTCGAACGGGCCCAGCCCCAGGAAGCCGAGGATTCCGTTGATGATCCCGCTGTCCTGGAGCAGGATGATCCAGGCGAAGCTGCGGATCATCAGCGAGGTCCAGAACGGGATCAGGACGATCACCACCAGCGCGGCACGCACCCTGGGTCCGGAAAGCACCATGAGGTACGCGTACGGGTACGCCATCCCCAGGCAGATCGCCGCGGACAGCAGCGCGATCCACAGGGTCCGGCCGAGCACCGCCCAGTTGGCGGCGCCGGAAGCGAACCATTCGTAGTTCTGGCCGCCGAGCACCGGATCCGAGACGCTGCGCCACATCGCCTCGGCCAGCGGGTAGGCGAAAACGCCCACCATCAGCGCCAGTGCCGGCACCAGCAGGAGCACCGGGCTCAGCCGCGGGCCGCCCCGCGGGCTGGCGGTGGGCCCGCCGCCGGTGCGGCCGGCGTCACCGGCCGGCCGCACCGGCTCCTTGAGCGCCAAACTCACTTGGCGACCCAGGCCGTGAACTTCTCGAGGACGCCGGCGTAGTTCTCGCCCCACCAGGCGAAGTCGGAGACCAGGGTCCTTTCCGCGATCTCCGGCTCGGTGACCAGGAACTTCCGCCCGTTCTCATTCACCTGGGGCTTCGCGTCCACGTGGGCCGGGGAGTAGGAGGTCTCCACGCTGAGCTTCTCCTGCTGCTCCTTGCCCAGGTAGTAGTTGATCAGGGCCATGGACGCCTTCGGGTTCTTGGCGCCCGCGGGGACGCTGAGCACGTCCATGTTGACCACGCCGGTGTCCCAGGCCGGCTCGAACGGGGCGCCGTTCTCCACCGCGCCGAAGGCACGCCCGGACCAGATCACCGCCATGTCCACTTCCTGGGCCTCGAGCATCTGCTGCGACTGGGCGCCCGTCATCCAGTAGACGAGGCTGCCCTTGATGGTGTCCAGCTTCCTCAGCGCCCGGTCGATGTCCAGCGGATACAGGTCCTCCGGCGCCACGCCGTCCGCGATCAGGGCGCCTTCGAAGATGCCCGCGCCTGCGTCGTTGCCCTGCACGGCGCGCTTGCCGGGAAACTTCTTGGTGTCGAAGAAGTCCGCCCAGGTCTTTGGGCCGTCGCTGAACTTGTCCTTGTTGTAGACGACGACATTGGCGTACTGCACCGCGGGAACGGAGCAGTCGCTGGCCAGGCCCTCGGGGATGCTGGACTTGTCGATGATGGTGTAGTCCAGCTTCTGGAGCAGCTTGCCGCACTGGCCGAGCGCCCAGTTGGAGTCGGTGTCCACCACGTCCCAGGTGACGTTGTTGGATTCGACCTGCGCCTGGACCTTGGCGTACTCCATGGGCCCGTCGGAGAGGACCCGGGCACCGGATTCCTCGCCGAACGGCGTGACCGCGGCCGCCATCTGGCCGTCCTGGTAGATGCCGCCCCAGGACGCGAAGGTCATGTTCATGCCGTCGAGCGCGCCGGCCTTGACGGTTCCGGCCGTCGCGGGGCCGCCACCGAGGTCGACCTCGGCCGAAGCCGCGCCTCCGGATCCGCCGCAGGCGGTCAGGAGCAGTGCGGCGGTGGCCATCAGGCCCAGCGGCAGGGCCTTCATACGGCGGCGCGAAGTGGTTGCTGACATCTTTTCTCCTTCTGACGGAAAGACTTTGCTGACTTGTGGGGATGGTTCAGGGGCTGGGTGGACTGAGCCCCGGGGTCGCCCCGCTTCTCCACCTCAGCCTTGGCGGACTAGCGCGGGACGTTGACGCGGGCCTCGGTGATGGCGCCACCCTCGATGCCATATTTGGCCAGCACGGCGGCATACTCGGCCGAGTGGATGATCTCCTTCATCGCCGCCGCAACGGCCGGGGTCAGCTGGCCACCCTTCGGCAGGCCCATCCCCACCGGCAACACGTTCTTCGTGCCGGCAATCTCAATGCCCGGTTCCTGTTTGGCGGCGTGGCCGAGAATCGGCAGGTCCGCGAAGACCGCGTCGTTGCGGCCCGAGGCCATGGAGGTGATCGCTTGGCGGGTGTCGTTGAACTGCCCCACAACGATCGCGGGTTTGCCGGCCGCGGCGCATTCGGCATCCATCGCGGGCACGTAGGCCGTCACTTGGTACGAGCCGGTCAGCGCGGCGACCTTCTTGCCGCACAGGTCCGTAATGCTGAGCTTGCCGGGGTTCCCTGCCGGCACCGCCAAGGCGCTGCCCATCTTGACGTAATCGACGAAATCTAGCGCGGCGAGCCGTTCCTTGCTCACAGCCATCGAGGACACGGTCATGTCGAAGCGGTCCGCGCTGAGTCCCGGGATGATCGAATCAAACGTGCTCACCACGATCTCGATCTTGAGGTCCAGGGCCCCCGCGACGAGCCGGGCAAGGTCCGGATTGATGCCCGTCATGATTTCCGTTCCCTCCCGGAAATACTGGGTGGGGGGTTCGTTGGTAGGGATGGCGACCCGCAGGACCCCGGCTGCGCGGATGTCCGCCGGAACGAGTGCCGCGGCCTCCGCAATGGGCGCCATGGTGGGCTCCGCGACGGCGGCCGGCGATTCCGTCTGCGCGGCGCCGCCGGCGGCGCACCCGCTGAGCGTCAGTGCCGCGACGACGGCGACGGCGGCGAGCGCCGCCGGGGCCGTACGGCGGGGAGCCGACGGGATGGAATTGCTCCGGACGGAACCGCGCAAAATCGAATTGCGCAAAATCAGATTGCTCAAAGGCACATCCTCCTTGATGTGGTGGAACAGGGTCTTAGCTAATGCGGCTGGGGGTGATGGCACGGTGTCGGAGCAGTTCGGCGCCCCGCTCACGAACCTCGGCTACCGTGTCGCAGCCCAGCAGGCACATGGTGCGGACAATTTCCTGGCGGAACAGATCGATGACGTGCGCGACGCCGGCTTCCCCTTCGGCCGCAAGGCCGTACAAGTAGGGCCGGCCGATCGAAACCGCGTCGGCGCCCAGGGCGAGGGCCTTGATGACATCCGTGCCGCGGCGGATGCCGCCGTCGACGTAGATCTCGATCCGGCCCTGGACCCGCTCGACGATTTCGGGCAGCACGTCCAGCGGGCTCGCCATGTGGTCGAGCTGGCGCCCACCGTGATTGCTGATCTGCGCGGCATCCAATCCCATGTCGGCCGCCCGAACCACGTCGTCGGCGTTCACGCAGCCCTTGAGGACGATCTTTCCGGCCCAGCGTTCGCGCAGGTCGGCCAGGTCGTCCCAGCCGATGGGCACGAAGGCGCCGCCCATCAGGCTCCGCCACATGTCCGGAGTGCTGGTGAGGGGGCCTTCGGGCCGGCGGCCGTCGAGGTTGGGGAACGCCACCGCGTCGTTGAGCAGGAAGCCCAAGGACCAGGCGGGCCGGGTGATGCCTTCGATGACGGTTCCGAGCTTGATGGTGGGCGGCGCAGTGAACCCGTTGCGATAGTCACGCTCACGGTGGCCGATGGTTCGGGCATCGATGTTCACGAGCAGCGCCTCGTACCCGGAATCGGCGACCCGATCCAGGAGTGCCTGGGTCGCGCCACGATCGGGCCGCGGCTTCATGTTGAACCAGCGCCGCGCATCGGGCGCCGCCGCTGCGACGTCCTCCATGGGGGTGTTGCTCAGGCTGGCAAGGCCATAGGGCACCCCGGCGCGTGCAGCGCCGCGGACCACGGCAACCTCGCCCTCCGGGCGGAAGAGCCTGGTTCCCCCGGTCGGGGAGAGCATCAGGGGCAGCTCGCTTCTTGCGCCCAGGATCGTGGTGCTCGGATCCGGGTAGCGGAGGCTCCCCCAGCGAGGCACGAAGGCATAGTCCCTGTAGGCATCCTGGTTGCGGCGAAGCGAGGCCTCGTCTTCGCCGCCACCCTCGATGTAGTCAAAGATGCTGCCGGGGAGGCGGCGACGGGCGCCCTGGCGCACGTCCTCGACCGTAAGGTACTTGCTCCGGACACGCTCCTGCGGCGTCCGGGCGCGTTGCGGCAGTTGCACGAGCCCGAACAGGTCTGAGGGCTTCATTCCACTCCTTGATTTCTGTGTTCTGTCCCACCAGTTTGGGTTCCGGGCGGGACAGCCGTAATGGAGAAATCACCGGACATATGGGGCAATCACTATAGAATCCTCCTATGACCTCGACTCCGGCTCCCCCGGCTTCCGCGTTCACGGTCTCCGGTTGCGCCGAGCTCCTCACGTCGAGCCTGGTGACGGTGTTGGGCAGCGAGAAGCAGCTCGCCCGCATCGTTCGGGGCGTGACCCTGCACGATCCGCTCGCCCCGCACGCGGAGGTCGGCGGCCACCTCGTCCTGGGGATCGGCCTGGACCCCCATTCCCCGGAGTTTCCCTCCAGCGTGTCCGCGTTCGCGCTGAACGGCGCGGCTGCCGTGATCGTCAAGGCGCGCGACAGCCGCGACGCCTTTGTCACCCACGAGTTGGCGGAAGCCGGCTGCGCCATCATCGTCATCCGGCCCGACGCCGACTGGGCGCTCATCGCCTCCGTTGCGCGTTCCGTTGCAGAGAGCCGTCCCACCGCAAGCGCGAGCGGCGTCCCCATCGGCGATCTCTTCGGACTGGCCAATGCCTTGGCGAGCCTCGCGGGCGGTGCCGTGAGCCTCGTGGACTACGTGGGCCGCGTGGTGGGCTATTCAACCCTGCCCGAGCAGCCCATCGACGAGATGCGCCGGCAATCAACCCTTGCGTTGCAGGAGCCTGTGCCGCCGGCCGCCAGCCCCAGCTACGCCGCGCTTTACCGCAGTGCCGGTGCAGTCTTCATTCCGGGCAGTGAGGGAAAATACGGAAGGGTGGCAGTCGCCATCCGGGCAAATGGTGAGGCCCTCGGTGCCATCTGGGTCATCCAGGTAGATCCCGGTGGCGCGGAACAAACCCTGGCCCTGTTGGACTCGGTCGAGCCACTCGTGGCGCTGCACATGTCGCACGCCAGGCGGGCGATAGCGGGCAGCGAGCAGCGCAGCACCGACCTGCTCCGTACGCTGTTCGAGGACCAGGGCCACGCCCACCTTGCGGCAACCCAACTCGGGCTGCTGCCGGAGTGCTCCCACTTCGTGGTGGCCTTCGGCCTGCGCGACGACGCGAACCGCACCCTCGGCGGCGGGCAGCAACGGCTGCTCCACCTCATCCGCACGCATGCGCACCTGCGGTTCCCGTGGGCACAAACCGCCTTGCTCGGCCCCGCCGTCGTCGCCCTGGTGGCGAGCGACTCGGCGCCCGCCGTCCGCGAGTTCGCCGAACGCACCGTACGGGTCTCCGAACAGGGTCCCGAGCACCTGGCCTGCGCGGGCATCGGCGGCTCTGCCGCAACGATCGCGGAGATTGGGCGCAGCTACCGTGAGGCCATGCAGGCCACGGGCGCCCTGCTCTCCCCCATGGGCTCGCGGGCAAGCACCAGCGGCGGCCACATCGCCGCCTTCGACGAGGTCCGGGTGGAACTCGGGTTGGCCCGCCTCGGCGAGCTGCTCAGCGAGCAAGGCCTTGACTCCGGCGACGACGTGGCCCGATTGCTCGCACACGACCGCGAGTACGGCGGAAGCTTCGCGCTCACCCTGCTCACACTGCTCAACCGGCAGGGCAGCGTGAGCGAGACCGCGGCGGAACTGCACGTGCACCAAAATACGGTGCGCTACCGGATCGAGCGCGCCAAAAAGGAACTCGGCATCGACCTCAGCGACGCCTCGGCGCGGCTCTGGCTGTGGCTGCGGCTCGCTACCGCCCGGCAGCCCTGACTGCGCACACGGAAAGGTCCCGGCCGGTGCGCCTTTGCGCACCAACCGGGACCGCTTCCGACGGAATTTGCGGAATTCCCGGGATCGCTAGGGGATGACGGCGACGGCGTCGATCTCGACGAGGAAGTCACCCAGGAACGAACCGACGGTGGTCCGTGCCGGGTAGGGGGCCTCAACGAACTCTTCGTAGCTGGCGTTGAACCCCGCGAAGTCCCGGCCGGGATGGTGCAGGTGGACCGTTGCCTTCACGACGTGGGAGAAGTCCAGGCCATGGGCGTTCAGGACGGCGCCCAGGTTTTTCATGGCCTGTACCGTCTGCTCCCCGATGGTGGTGCCGACCGTGTCTCCGGTGACGGGGTCGTGCGGTGTCTGGCCCGCGGTGTAGAGGAAGCCGTTGGCGGCGATGGCCTGGGAGTAGGGGCCGGCCGGGCTGGGCGCGAGGTCCGTGGTTACCTGCTGTCGAGGCATGGGGATGGTTCCTTTCTTGCGGCCGGCGCAGCGGCCGGCCTGGGGTGGTGATGTTCTAGAGGACCTTGGAGAGAAAGGCCTGCGTGCGTTCGTGCTGCGGGTTGCCCAGCACGTCGGCGGGGTCTCCGCTCTCGACGACGACCCCCTGGTCCATGAAGACGACCTGGTCGCTGACCTGGCGGGCGAAGGCGAGTTCGTGGGTGACGACGACCATGGTCATCCCGGCCTCGGCCAGGGACTTCATGACGTCGAGCACCTCGCCGACGAGTTCTGGATCGAGCGCGGACGTCGGTTCGTCGAAGAGCATGAGCTTGGGCTTCATGGCCAGTGCCCGTGCGATCGCGATCCGCTGTTGCTGCCCGCCGGAGAGTTCCTGGGGGTATGAATGCCCCCGGTTGCCCAGTCCGACGCGGTCCAGCAGGGCCTGTGCTTCGGCGGTGACTTCCTGCCGGGGACGGCCGAGCACGTGGATGGGCGCCTCCACGACGTTCTCCAGCACGGTCATGTGCGGGAAGAGGTTGAACCGCTGGAACACCATGCCCGCGTTCAGCCGTGAGCGCGCGGTCTGGCGCTCCTTCATTTCATAGAGCCGCCCGTTGCGCTCCGCGTAGCCGACCAGGTGCTCGTCCACGTACAGGCGGCCGGCGTCGACCTTTTCCAAGTGGTTGATGCACCGGAGGAAGGTCGTTTTTCCGGAGCCGGACGGGCCGATCAGGCAGGTCACCGAGCCGCGTTCGACCCTCAGATCAATGCCCTTGAGGATTTCCGTTGAGCCGAAGCTCTTGCGGACTCCCCGGGCCTCCACCATGGCGGTGCTCATCATGCTGTCCTTGTCTTTGGGCTGCGGGTCCGTCGCGGCGTTGCGTCGAAGCCGCGGCCATAGCGCCGTTCGAGTTTGGTTTGGAAGAAGCTCAGGATGGTCGTCATGAGCAGGTACCAGAGGCTGGCGACGATGAGCAGCGGGATCGTCTGGTAGTTGCTCGCGTAGATGATCTGGGCCGAGTAGAGCAGGTCGGAGATCGCCAGCACGCTGACCAGGGCCGTGCCCTTGAGCATGGAAATGACCTGGTTTCCGGTCGGGGGGACGACCACACGCATGGCCTGGGGCAGGATCACCCGGCGCATGAGCTTTCCGCCGCCCATCCCCAGGGCCCGGGCCGCCTCATACTGGCCCTTGTCCACGGATCCGATGCCGCCACGGATGATCTCGGCCATGTAGGCGGCCTCGTTCAGGGACAGCCCCAGCAATGCGGCGCTCAGGGGCGTGATGAGCACGTTGGCCGATCCCAGGACCAGCGAGGGACCGCCGAAGGGAAGCCCGAAGGCAATCACCGGATACAGGGCGGCAATGTTGTACCAAAAGATCAGCTGCACGAGCAGCGGCGTGCCGCGGAAGAACCAGATGTAGCCGCGGCTGATGGTGCTCACGATCGGGTTGGCCGAAAGCCGCATGATCGCCAGGACCGTGCCCAGGGCGATGCCGGCAGTCATCGATACCACGGTCAGGAGAATGGTCAGCCCGGCGCCGGTCATGACCTGCGGGGCGAACAGATAGGAGATGACCACGTCCCAGCGATACCGCTGGTTCGCCGCCACGTCCCACGCGGCGCCGAACGCCACGAGAATCAGGACGACGGCGAAGGCCAGCCGGACCGGATGCCTCAGCGGCACCACGGGGATGGAATCGGCCGCAGCCGCGGGAAGGTTCCGGCGGGTGTCAAGGGTGGAGCGTTGTTGCTGCATGGTGGTCACCTCCTATTGGGCGAAGTTGACGCGGGCGTCGGTGATGGCGCTCGACTCGAGCCCGTACTTCCCGAGCACCTGGAGGTAGGAGTCGCTCGTGATGACCTCGGACAGCGCCGCGGAAACGGATTTGACCAGGCCGGAGTCCTTCGGCATGCCAACGCCGACCGGCGTGAAGTCGAATTTTGCGGCAATCTCGATCTGGGGGTTCTGCGTGGCCGCGAAGTTCAGGATGGGTGAATCCGCCAGCACGGCGTCCAGCCGTCCACTGGTCAGGGCGGAGATTGCCTGCCGCGTGTCCTGGAACTCGCTTCGCTGGATGGCTTCCTTGCCGGCCGCCGTGCAGGCCTTGTCGTAGTCGGGGACATTGACCGTGAGCTGGTAGGACCCGGTCAGGAGGCCGACCTTCCTGCCGCACAGGGCGTGCTGGTCAGTGATGCCCTGCGGGTTCCCGCTGGCCACCGCAATGGAATTGCCCATCTGCATGTAGTCGACGAAGTCCAGGACCTCCATGCGCTTCTCCGTCGGGGTCATCGAGGAGACGGTCATGTCGTACCGGCCCGCGGCAATCCCCGGGATGATGGAGTCGAAATTGGCGACCTCGATCTCCACCTCCACGCCCAACGCCTGGCCGATGAGGCGTGCGATGTCGGGGTTGGTCCCCGTCATGTCCCGGGTTCCCTCACGGTAGAACTGTGTCGGTGGCTCGTTGGTGGGGATGGCAACGCGCAGGACCTTTGTTGACTTGATCGGTTCCGGGAGCAACTGGGCTGCAGCCTGGTTTACCTCAAGGGCGGGGACCCCGGTGCCCTGCCCGGCCGCGTCGCCGGAGGGAGCCGACGGCGAGGGGGTGCCGGACGGGCCACACGCGGTGACGGCCAACATCAGCGCTGCCGTCGCGACGGCGGCGGGCACACCGAACCGGCGGCGTTTCGGGCAAGCGGCTTCTGGGGGATTTTTCATCAGGAGGTCCTCATTTCGGCGAAGTCCATCCGGGCCTCCGGGCCTGGTGCGGTGCGGGTAAAGGCTTCATTGCGGTGCCGGATCAGCTCGCGGCCTTCCACCCGCAGTTCCTGGATCGTGGAAACGCCCAGCAGCATCATGGTGCGCGTCATGTCGGCGGCGAACATTTTCAGGACATGGGCGACTCCTGCCTGGCTGGCAGCCGCCAAGCCGTAGAGGTAGGGACGGCCGATGGAACAGGCGTCGGCACCCAGGGCGAGGGCCTTGACGATGTCCGAGCCCCGGCGGATGCCGCCGTCGACGATGATTTCGACCCGGCCGGCCGTCTTGTCGACGATTTCGGGGAGCACGTCCAAGGGCGAGGCCATGTGGTCCAGCTGCCGGCCGCCGTGGTTGCTGACCTGGATGGCGTCGATGCCGATCTGGGCTGCGATGACGGCGTCGTTGGGATTGACGACGCCCTTGAGGATGATGGGACCGTTCCAGCGTGACCTCAGGTCCCGGATGTCGTCCCAGTCGGTCGGTTCGTACGAGCCGGCAAGCAGCGTCCGCCACATGTCAGGCGTGCTGGAGAGCGGGCCTTCGGGAATCTCGGCGTCCAGATTCGGGAAGGCAATCGCATCGTTGGCCAGGAAGCCCAGGGCCCAAGCCGGATGTAGCGCCCCCTCGATGACGGTCTTGGGCTTGATCGACGGCGGGGCGGTGAACCCGTTGCGGTAGTCGCGTTCGCGATGGCCGATGGCCCGGCAGTCGACGTTGACCACCAGCGCCTCGTATCCGGCGTTCGAGACCCTGTCCAGGACGGCCTGGAGCAGGCCCTTGTCCGAAGTGGGCTCCAGGTTGAACCATCGCCGGAGCCCCGGCGAAGCGGCGCTGACGGCCTCCATGGTGGTCGTGCTCAGGTGCGCCAGCCCGTAGGGGATGCCCGCCTCGAGCGCGGCCCGCGCGACGGCGGTCTCGCCGTCGGGGTGGAAGAGCCGGGTGCCGCCGGTGGGCGAGAGGGTCAGCGGCATGGCGACCGGGCCGCCCAAGAGGGTCGAGCGGAGGTCGAGGTTCTCGACCGACCCCCACTTCGGAAGGAACGTCCAGTCATCAAACGATGAGCGGTTGCGCCGCAGGGAGACTTCGTCTTCCCCGCCACCCTCGATGTATTCGAAGACGCTTTTCGGAAGGCGCTTGGCGGCCATGATCCGCATGTCCTCGACGCTGTAGCAGCGCCGGGACAGGCGCTCCGCCGCGGACCGGGCCGGTCCCTGCCCTGCGGCGAGAGCCTTGATGTCCTTGAATTTCATTGTCTGTCCTTGGGTTTCTAACTGGGATTCTCTGTCGCTTCCCTCGTCAATGGTGACGTAGATCTCCACCCATATATATGTGAATTCCCCCAAAGCGCTTATCCATGCCTTGTGATAACTTCCATGCATGAACACTGCGGAACAGGGCATGGGAGAGGGCGGCCTCCAGGGGTCCGTCGTGCGGCTGTCCGACTGCATCCAGCTGATGCAGGCGGATCTGGTGCATGCCAACCCCACACCGGAGAACCTCGCCCATCCCGTCTCCGACGTCCTCATGTACGACCCGTTGGACGAATGGACAAGCGTCGATGACCGCATCATCCTGGCCGTCGGCCTGACCTGCGGCTCGCCGGATTTCGACCAGCTGCTGCACCGGGCCTCCAACAGCAACGCCGCAGCAGTGGTGGTCAAGGCCCATGGCGCTCCCATGGATCGGCTTCGTTCCGCCGCGGTCCTGCACAGCCTGGCCGTGCTGGTGGCTCCGGACAGCGTGGATTGGACGCGCCTGGTGGCGCTGGCGAGGGCCTCCGTCGTGGGGGCGGCCGTGGATTCGGTCTCCGGTGTCCGCCTCGGGGACCTTTACGCCTTCGCCAACGCCGCCGCATCAATCACCAACGGCGCGGCCAGCATCGTGGATCCCCTGGGCAGGATTCTGGGATATTCGACGCTGCCGGGCCAGCCCGTCGACGAACTCCGCCGCGTCACCACCCTTTCCCTGCAGGAAACCACGCCACCGGCATTCGATACGGATTTCAAGACCGTCTACGCATCGGCGGGCGCGGTGCTGATCCCCTCAAGAGGCGAGGAGATGGACCGGATCGCCCTGGGGGTGAGGGCCGGCGGGGAACTGCTTGGCACGATCTGGATCCTCGATCCTGGCGCGGACAAGCGCGAGTCCGCGCTGGAAGCACTCGACAAGATGGCGCCGCTGGCCGGGCTGCACATGCTCCATGCCCGCTCGGCCTCCGACTTCGGGGAACGCCGCAACGGGGACCTGATCCGCACGCTCATGGACGACACCGCGCATGCCTCATTTGCCGCCGCCCAGCTCGGACTCGACGCGGCCAACGGGCTCGCCGTCGCGGCCTTTTCGATCGTCCGTTCCGAAACCGGGAGTCTGGAGGCCGTGCGCGAAATCCAACGGCTGCTGCATCTTGTCACGACCGTCTGCAACCTCCAGTTCAACACCAGCCACAGTGCCCTCATCGATTCGGTCGTCTACGCCCTCCTGCCCTGCGAAGGATCCACCCCCAGGGCCGCGCATCGGCGCCTGGTCCAGGAGATCGGCGCCTACTCCCACACGATCAGTTCCCACCCGCTCATCGCAGCCGTCGGCGGCATCGCACCCCGGGTGGAGGACCTGCCCGGATCCAGGTCGGAAGCGCTGCAAACCCTGCAGTACCTGCTCCACCGCCAATCGGCGGTGGCGGACGCCCGTGCCGGGCAATCCCCCGCCACCGGGCTTTTCGAGGACTACCGGGTTCCGTTGAATCTCCTGAAGATCGGGGCGTTCATCGATGACAACGGACTTGCCGGCCTCGACGACATCGTCAAGATCCAGGCCCATGATGCCGAACAGCAGACCGACTACCTGGACACCCTGCGGGCCTATCTGGCGTCGAACGGAAGCATCTCCACGATGGCGGCCCGCCTCCACGTGCACAACAACACCGTCCGCTACCGGGTCTCACGCCTGGCCAAGGACTTCGACATCGATCTGGACGACCCGCAGAAGCGGCTCTGGCTCTGGCTGCGCCTCACCACCATGGATCTGGCGCCCCAGGCAAAGCCAACCACGCAGAGGTAGCGGCAGGGCATTGGAAATGGGGAGCTTGGCCCCCAAGCGGGATCATCAGCCGCCACGCGGAGGGAATTCGGCCGGTGGGTGGGTCAGGCGTCGTCGTGGGCCAGGTGGCTGGAAAGCTCGCGGTGGGCGTCGGCCTGGTCCTGGAGTTGTTTGGCCCGGGTCTCGAATACTCCGACGGCATCCGCGCCGGCGGCGAAGCGCAGCGGCGGCTCGTCAAGTTCGGCCAGTTGGATCAGGGTGTCGGCGAGCTTGGCCGGGTCCCCGCCCTGCTGCCCGTTCATGCCCTGCCACGCGGTGACCGTCTGCTCGGTCCTTTCGGCATAGTCCTCGATGGTGGAGGCGGCGTAGCTGGTGGATTCCGGGGTGAGAAGCTCGGTGCGGAAGAACCCCGGTTCCACGATCATGGTGCGGATGCCGAACGGGGCGATTTCGGGGGCCAGGGACTCCGCCCAGCCCTCCACGCCGAACTTCGACGCGGCATAGGCAGTCAGGAACTCCCCGCCTGCGATGCCTGCGGTCGAGGAGATGGTGACGACCAGGCCGGAGCGCTGGGCCCGCAGGACGGGCAAGGCCGCACGGGTAACGTTCATGGGCCCGAACATGGTGGTTTCGATCTGCGTCCGGAAGTCCTCCGGGGTGATCTCCTCGAAGAACCCGGCGTAGAAGTTGCCGGCGTTGTTCACGATCACGTCAATCCGGCCGAACCGGTCCACGGCGGCTTGGATGGCGTCCGCCGCGTCGTTGGAATCAGTGACGTCCAGCTTCACCGCCAGCAGGTCCTCGCTTTCACCCACGGCTTGGGCGACCCTTTCCGGATTGCGGCCCGTGGCAACGACCGCGTGGCCGGCCGCGAGGGCCGCCTTCGCGATGTCGGTGCCCATCCCGCGGCCGGCGCCGGTGATGAACCAGACCTTCTTCTCGGTCATGTTTTCCTTCTCAGTCATGTGAGGGTCCTGTCTTTCCTGGGTTACGCGTTCTCGGTTGCGCGTGGGAGCGAGTGTCCGGGACGGAGGATCCACCGGCAGGATCGCCGGCGGTGGTTGTTTGGGGAGGCGATGCCGCCCAGCTGGCGAGGAATGCCAGCGCGTTTTCGGATGCGGAACCCGGCTCGGCGGTGAAGGTGAAAAGGGTCTGGCCCTCATCGCCGGGAAGGTCCAGCGTTTCGTACTGCAGGGACAGGTCTCCGGCGACCGGGTGGTGGAAGCGTTTGGTCCCCGTGGTGTGGATCCGCACGTCATGTCCGGCCCAGAGCGAGGCGAACAGCGCGCTGCGCGTGGTCAGTTCGCCAATCAGTTCGTTCAGGGCCCGGTCGTGGGGGTTCCTGCCCGCTTCCGTGCGCAGCATGGCGACCGTGGTGGCCGCGATGACGCGCCCATCGGGGTAGAAGTCGCCCGCGTGCGGATCGAGGAAGAGGTAGCGCGCCTGGTTCGGCAGCCGGCCCGGACTGGCCGAAGCGGCGGAGGTGAACACCTCCGCGTACAGCGCGCGGCCCAACAGGTTGGCGGCCAGCACGTCCGAACGGCCGTTCTGCACCAGGGCGACCACTCCGACCATGCCGTCCAGCAGGCGCACTACCCCGGCGCGGACCCGCTGCTGGGGCGGCCGGCGGGCCGACCCACGCGACGGCATGTTGGCCGTCCGCGCCAGGTCCAAAAGGTGTGCCCGCTCGGCCTCGTCCAGCTGGAGGGCGGCAGCCACGGCCTCGAGCACCGAGTCTGAAACGCCGCGGATGCTGCCGCGTTCCAGCCGCGTGTAGTAGTCCGTGCTCACTCCGGCGAGCTGGGCGACTTCCTCGCGGCGCAGGCCCGGCACGCGGCGCAGCTCCCCGTAGCTGGGGATCCCGGCCTGCTCCGGGCTGATCTTCGCGCGCCGTGAGATCAGGAAGTCCCGGATTTCTTCTTTTCTGTCCACATCCACCACGCTACGCAGGCCGGGCGGCCGGTGGCAGTGTCTGTCAGACACCCCCAACCGGCAGGACAATGTGCACCACAAGGCCATTTGACGCGGTGTTGGCAGCGTTTTTTGGCGAGGGTGCTCCGGAAATCAGGCGGGCTGGTGCTGGGACCAACGTGGACGGGATCGCTCGTGCCGGTGGTTTTGCCTGGAGGCAACAGGGAGGACCGCAGCCCCGTTGGGGCCGGGGCGAAAAGTGTCGGCTGCGCAGCTGCTGACGTGCCATCATCCTCACATGACCAAGGAACGCACTGAACTGAAGAGCATCGGATACGAGATCTTCATCGGTATCCTTTCGATCCTGTCGATCGTCAATCTGGTGCTCTTGTATGCCGTGCAGGACACGTCGCTCGACACCGTGCTCACCGTGATGAACGCCCTTTTCAGCGTGGTCTTCCTCATCGACTTCCTCTACCGGATCGTCACCGCGCCAGCGGCGGGCGCCTATTTCTTCAAGCACTTCGGCTGGGCCGACCTGTTGGCCAGCCTGCCTTTCGCGCAATTCAAGATCCTGCGCGTCTTCCGGCTGATTCGGGTGTACCGCCTGCTCCGCGAAGTCGGCATCCGCACGATCGGCCGCACGTTGAGCAAGGACCGGGCCGGCAGCTCCCTGTACATCCTGCTGCTCATGGGCATATTCGTGCTGGAATTCGGAAGCCTCGCGATGCTCCGCGTCGAACAGGACGCCCCAGGGGCCAACATCACGACCGCCTCGGACGCCCTCTGGTACACGATCGTCACCATCTCGACGGTTGGCTACGGCGACCAGTATCCGGTCACCGATGCGGGCCGTTTCATTGGAGCAGTCGTCATAGTCATCGGTGTGGGCATCTTCGGAACGTTCACCGGCTACCTGGCCAACTTCTTCCTCTCTCCCAAGAAGAACCCCGCGCCTTCCGTCGAGGCGGCCGGCACCGGTACCGCGAGCGTCGAAGCACTCCGCCTTCGCCTCGAAGAGTCCGAGGCCAAGCTCACCGAGATCAGGAAGCTGGTTGTCGAGCCAACCTGAGTGAACGCCGGCACCGGGTCAATGGCCGGGTCCGGTGACGATCTTCTTTCGTTCGGATTCGTGCGCGCCGCCCTTCTTCGCCAGCGTGGAGCACGCCTCTTCGATGTCTCGGGCGAGCGTGTCGACGTGCTCGCGGCTCAGCGTTTCCTTGACCAGGGCGCGCATGATCGTCACCTCTTGGGCGTTCGGCGGCAGGGTGTAGGCCGGCACCATCCAGCCGCGCTCGGCCGCGAGCTGCCAGGCGATGTCGAACTCGTCGTACCCGGTGTCCTCGGCGAGCCGGAACGCGACCAGGGGAAGCTGCTCCCAGTCGCGGCCGATGATCTCGAACCTGCCCATGGCGTCCAGCTTCTCGGCGAGGACGCGGGCGTTGGCCTGCATGTTCTTCATGATGTAGGCGTAACCGGCGCGGCCATAGCGCACGAAGTTGTAGTACTGGGCCAGAACCATCGACGAGCCGGTGGAGAAGTTCAGGGTGAAGGTCGAGTCGACCTTGCCGAGGTAGTTCTCCTCGAAAACCAAGTCCTTGGCCAGGTCGGCCTTCTCCCGGAAGATCAGCCAGCCGATGCCGGGATAGACCAGTCCGAACTTGTGCCCGGAGACATTGATCGAACGGACCTGCTCGAGCCGGAAGTCCCACGCGGAGTCCGGGTAGAGGAAGGGCCAGACGAATCCCCCGCTGGCCCCGTCCACGTGCAACGGCACATCAAGGCCCCGCTCGTGCTTGATCCGCAGCAGCAGGTCGTTGATGCCGACGACGTCGTCCTTGTGCCCGGTGAACGTCGTACCCAGCACTGCTGCGACACCGATGGTGTTCTCGTCGATATGGGCCTGCACGTCCTCCGGGCCGATCGTGTACTTCCCCGGCTGCAGCGGCACGATCCGCGGCTCGACGTCGAAGTAGCGGCAGAACTTCTCCCATACGACATGCACGTCGCCGCCGAACACCAGGTTCGGGCTCGACGCCGACGCGCCGGCGGCCTCGCGACGCTTGCGCCAGTTCCACTTCAGCGACAGGCCGCCGAGCATGATCGCCTCGGACGATCCCTGGGTTCGGGCTCCCGTCGTCTCGCCGGGCGCATGGAAGAGGTCGGCGAGCATGCGGATGCAGCGCTGCTCGATCTCGGCCGTGCGGGGATATTCGGCGTGGTCGATGAAATTGCGGTGCAGGTTCGTGGCGATGATCCGCTGGGCCTGCGGCTCCATCCATGTCGTCACGAAGGTCGCCAGGTTCCGGGCCGGATCGCCCTCCAGCGCCAGGTCCTCCGCCACGAGCCGGAAAGCGTCCTCAGCAGGCATGCCGGTCTCCGGGAACTCCCGGGTCGGAACCTCCTGGGTGACGAATCGGTTGCCGAACAGCGCCGCGTCGGCGTCCGTCGGCTCGAAATTTGCTGACATCACTTCTCCTTCAGGGACTGTTGAAAAGGGATTACGGATGGGCTCCCCGCTCCGCGGGAACCGGGGATCCGGTGGATTCCGGACTCAGCATCAGGATCGCGCCGGTGAGGAAGCACAGGGCTCCCGCGAAGGTGCCGAGATTGGACAGCTCGGCGTTCCAGACATCGCCGGTCGACGGCACGATGAAGGCTCCGACGGCCGAGAAGCCGAACGCAATGGAGCCGGCCAGGTTGATCACGGCGATCTTCCAGGCCCGAGGCCTTCGGCCGGCAATGCGCCCGGCAATGCCGCGGCCGGCATCCCGCAACGCCACACCGCTTGCCAGGAGGAAGGCGATTGAACCCAGGGCGTCGGGCCGCCACACCCGCTGCTCTGTCAGCGCCACACTGAGATTGACCCGCAGGGCCTCTCCCGTACTCAAGTTGAACCACAGCGTGCCGGCAAGTTGAATCGCGGCAGCGAGCCAGCCGAGATTCCGCGGCGCCCATACCCAAAACGAATGCCGCCGGGCGGCACCCACGGCCGGGAGCGCGTCAACGGCTTCGCGGTACTGCAGGAACGCCGCACTGGTGAAGAACAGCGAACCGACGAAGAAGGTGAGCGCATCCAAGCGCAATCCCACGGCCTCGGCGTAGAACGGCACGGCCCCCAAGGCGAACAGGCTCGAGCCAATGATGAACAGCCAGGCGATCCACCGGTCCCGCGCGGCCGAAAGGTCCGCGCTCGAGATCGCAGTTCCAGCCGCAGGGGAGGTCCTCGAGGGAGTCCGATGGTGGACACTGCCGGCATCGTCAGCCGCTGCGGACGCCCTCGGGACCGGGAGCACGCTGGTGATCACGAAGGCCACCGCGACAGCCACCACCACCTGGGGCGTTACGGCCACACCGTCCACTCCCAGCAGCAGCGTGGCCAGCAGCGTCGATGTCAGCGGCAGCCGCAGCATGGCCGCGCACATGGCTCCCATGCCCATGCCGATCCCTGCCGCGAGATCCATTCCGGGCAACCCGCTCGCGGCGATTCCGAGCGCCGCGCCGATGAACATCGACGGGAACACGGGTCCGCCGCGAAAAGCGCTCAGCGAGAGCCCGTAGACCAAGGTCTTGCAAGCGATCAGCAGGAGCAGCACGGCAAGCGAGTAGTCCGCGGCATGTTCGACCAGTTCCGGAAGCGCGTCCTGCCCCGAGAACAACACTTGCGTAAAGCTGTGCCCGGAGATCAGCTGGTACGCCATCGCGGTCAGGCCGATCAGCAAGCCGAGCGCGGACGTCACCAACACCCGGTTCAGGTGCACGAGAGGACGAAGCGACAGCCCGACCCAGCGGATCAGCCATCCCAACAGCGCGCCAACCGCGCCCATGATCACCGCCCAGGCCAGCATCGCCACCGTCGGCGGCACCGCTGGCGGCACCACGGGCAGCGCCAGCGAGAAGGTGCCCAGCCCGGTCCAGCCGTCCAAGCCGACGAACACCAGCGCCCCGACGCCGGAAGCGATCAGTCCGGGCAGGGCCACCAGGCTCAGCGTCATTCCTCCAATCCCGGCGACCTCCATGATCAGGAAGGCACCGAGCACGGGAGACCCGAGAAGGGTACTGATCGCCGCGAAGCTGCCGGCCGACGCCATGATCGTCGCGGCCATCGGTGGAGCGTCCTTCTTCACCAAGTGCACCGCCAGCGCCCCGAGGCCGCCACCGATCGCGATCAGCGGCGCCTCCGGCCCGAGCACCGCACCCAGGCTGAGCGTGGACAGCGCCGCGAGGACAATGCCCACGAGCTCCCGGCCGCTGGCCGGACCGCCGCCCGTCTTGAATCCGAAAGCGGGTGAGTGGCCCCCAGTCCCCGGCAGGTACCGGATGGTCAACGCCGTCAACAGTCCACACAGCACCAACCACGGAACCGGCCACCACGCGGGAGCAGGACTCCCAAGGACTTGATTCGGCAGTTCGACGAAGACGAACTGCTGGACCGCCGTGACCAAAGCGAGAAAACCGTACGCAATGATCGAGATGGGAACCCCCAGGACCGCTGCCAGCACGAGCGCAGCGATGTACGCCTTGGAACGAATCACGGCGGCGGCATCGATACCGGACTGATCGATGCCGGGGGGCGGCGCGGCAGGGTCGCTCATTCCCGGCAACCCGGCGCGCCAGTGACGGTTCGGATCACCCCAGCCAAAGGAGGCGTCAAGAGGACCGGGCGAACGGGTTCGGTGCGGCCGTGGTATCGGTTGAGCATCCCTTGTCCTTCCGCTGGCCGTCCGCTAGGCGGCGGGAGCCCTCAGTGAGGTCTCACAAGCGATAGAGGCTGGTCGATCACCTTTTCTCCACGCTAACGCTTCCAGTGGGGGCAGGCCTCACCCACTGCGGGTGAAAGAAGACCAAAGAACACCGCCGTCCGTCGCGGACGCCGCACTGAAGCCGCAGCCGGTCGGCGCCGAGGGACTAGGCCTCCTTGATGACCGAGATCTCGAATTCCAGCAGGACCTTTTCGGAAACCAGCAGGCCGCCCGAATCGAGCGCGGCGTTCCATTCGAGCCCGTACTCGCGGCGGTCGATGCGGCGGCTGCCCTCAAAGCCCGCCCGCAGGTTGCCGAAGGGGTCCTTTTCCACGCCCGTGAACTCGATGGGCACGGCCACTTCCTTGGTGGTGCCCTTGATGGTCAGGTCTCCGTTGACGATGAAGCTGTTCTCATCAACCTGGTCGATCCGGGTGCTGGTGAAGGTGATCTCCGGGTACTTCGGGGCATCGAAGAAGTCGTTGGTGCGCAGGTGCTGGTCGCGGTCCGCGTTGCGGGTGTCGATGCTGGCGACCTTGACGGTCAGCGACACGGCGGACTTGCTCGGGTCCTCGACGTTCACGTCCACGTAGCCGTCGATGTCGTTGAAGGCACCGCGCACCTTGGTCACCATGGCGTGGCGCGCGTTGAAGCCGATCCGGGTGTGGGACGGATCGAAACGCCAGCGGCCGGCGTGCGAAGGGTCGAACTGAGTCATGCCTTCCCCCTGGGGTCAAGGTGTGCCCGCGGGAAGCCCCGCAGGCCCTTTCCATAATCTACCAACGGCCACCGCCGGAATGTCGATCCCTTGTCAAGTTCGTCTTCCGGACTCTATCGCTCGCGCAGGGCCACCGCACCCTTACCGGGTCCACTTCGACGATTTGCTTGCCCAGCGGGGCCAGCGAGACCGGAATCATCTTCAGGTTGGCGATGCCCAGCGGAATGCCGATGATGCTCAGGAACATCGGGATCGACGTGAGGACGTGCCCGATGGCGATCCAGATGCCGGCAACCACGATCCAGATGAGGTTGCCGATGCTGGTCACCACTCCGATCCGCCCGCCGCGATCCACCACGGTGCGCCCGAACGGCCACAGGGCGTAGGAGGCGATCCGGAAGGATGCGATGCCGTAAGGGATCGTCACGATCAGCAGGCAGCAGACGACGCCGGCCAGCATGTAGCCGAGGGCCAGCCAGATGCCGCCGAACACCAGCCAAATGAGGTTCAGGGCATTCGAGAGGATTCTGCTCATGCGACCATTCTGCGCCCCTCCGACGCCCGGCGCATCGGGAACCCCCGGGTTCCATCCCTACCCCGTAGGCGGGGCACCTCCTGGCATTGGTTACCCGAATCGGTTTAGATTTACCGGCTCTCTTGAGAGGCTTTGAGATATGCCAAGCCTCCATCCTTCGAAGTCCTGTCCCGATCCGGCGTGTCGGCGCATCGGGGAGCCGGGGTTCCACCCTGGACATAATGGGTCCATGACGCCCAACGCAGCATCATTCGCCCTGTCCCTGCGTCCCTCCCGCCCCGCCCGAACGGCGGCCGGTGCGCTTGCCGCCGTGCTGGTGGCCGCCGGGCTGGCCGCCTGCACTCCGCAGCGGCCGGACCCGCGGCCCGCGGCGGAGGCCCTCGCCGCCGGCCTGCAGGCCGGGGACCTGTCCGCCGTCGCCCTGGCCGGGGACGCGGCCGCGGCAACGGAACAGCTGAAGACCGCCGTCGCCGGCCTCGGGGAGACCGCGCGCACGGTCGCGCTCGAGGACGTCGCGGCCGACGCCGGATCCGCGGATCCCGCGACCGCCACCGCGCGGCTGCGCACCACGTGGGACCTGGACGGGAAGCCGGAGGACACGGGCGGGGACTGGACGTACCAGACCACGGCAACGCTTGAATACGACGCCGACGCGTCCGCCTGGCGCGTCCGCTATGCCCCCGAGGTGGCGGTTGCCGGACTGCAGGCGGGCGAGGGGCTGCGCCTGGAAAGGGTGGCCGGGGCCCGCGGGGACATCCTCGGCGCGGGAGGCACGGAACTGGTCACCGCGCGCCCGGTAGTCAGGGTGGGCCTGGACAAGGCCCGCGTGGACGCCGCGGACGCCGCCGACTCGGCGCGGGACCTGGCCGAACTGGTGGACATCGACGCGGCCGCGTACGCCGCCAAGGTGAAGGCCGCCGGCGCCAAGGCGTTCGTCGAGGCGATCGTGCTGCGCGACGACGCCGACCGCACCGTGACCAACCCAGACATCGAAGCCATCGCCGGCGGACGGGCGATCGGCATGACGCTGCCGCTGGCGCCCACCCGGACCTTCGCCCGGCCCGTGCTGGGCACGGTGGGCGAGGCCACCGCCGAAATCGTCGAGAAGTCCGGGGGTACCGTCAAGGCCGGCGACCGGGTGGGCCTGTCCGGACTGCAGGCCACGTACCAGGAGCGGCTGGCCGGCACGCCGGGGCTGCGCGTGTGGACGGTCCCGGCGAAGGCCGAGGGGTCCGGCGCCGGGGAGGGCACGGCGTCGGACGGGGACACCGCATCCGGGGACAATGCATCCGGGGAGACCACGACGGCGGAACCGCGCCAGCTGTTCGAACGCGCGGCCGTGGACGGCGTCGCCCTCACCACGACGCTGGAGAAGGACATGCAGGAGGTCGCCGAAAACGTCATCGCCGACGCGGACTCCCCCAGTGCGGTCGTGGCCATCCGCCCTTCCGACGGCGCGATCCTCGCCGCCGCCAACGGGCCGACGTCGAACGGGTACAACACCGCGATGGTCGCGAAGTACGCGCCCGGGTCCACGTTCAAGGTGGTCTCCGCGCTCGCGATGCTGCGCTCGGGCTACACGCCCTCCTCCAAGGTCGAGTGCCCGCAGACCACCGAGCTGGACGGGCGCACCTTCAAGAACTTCACCGGCTACCCCACGGACAGCCTCGGCACGATCACGCTGGCCGAGGCGATCGCGCAGTCCTGCAACACCGTTTTCATCAACGCCAGCAAGAAGGTGGAGATGTCCGCCGTGGCCGACGCCGCCGCCTCGCTGGGCCTGACGGCCGAACCGGCCACCGGGTCCGCCTCGTTCCTCGGGTCCGTCCCGGCCGATTCGACCGGCACCGAGCACGCCGCCAACATGATCGGTCAGGGCGTCGTCGAGGCCTCCCCGCTGGGCATGGCGACGGTCGCCGCCTCCGTGGCCAAGGGCTCCACTGTCTCCCCGCACCTGGTCGCTGACCCGGCCCCCGAGGCGGCCGCCGCGCCGCAGACCCCGCTCACCGCCGAAGAGGCGGAACAGCTCAAGAAGCTGATGTCCGGGACCGTGGACCACGGGACCGTCACCGACCTGCAGGACGTGCCCGGCCCGGCGGTCCAGGCCAAGACGGGGACGGCGGAGTACGGGGACGGGTCCAAGGATCTGCGCCACACCTGGGTGATCGCGATCCAGGGCGACCTGGCCGTCGCGGTGTTCGTGGAGACCGGGTTTTCCGGGGCGGAGACCGGCGGGCCGCTTATGAAGGAGTTCCTCACCAAGGCGCAGGCAGTGGGCGGGGACGACTAACCTAGAACGAATGAGCATTCCCCAGGAGCACAAGCCCCCGGTCAGCGGCCGAGCGGCCGAGGACCTGTCCTACTACCGGTCCGAGCCGGTCTCATTCGTGCGCCGCGGCAGCCGCCTGCACGGCAAGCGGGAAGAGGCGTGGGAGCGCCAGGCCGACCGCTTCGTCATCGACGTTCCGCGCCACCACGCGGACACCTCCGTGCATGAGGACGCCGCCTTCGACGCCGACGCGGTGTACGGCCGACGGGCCCCGCTGACGGTGGAGATCGGCTCCGGACTCGGCGAGGCGATTGCCCACGCCGCGGTGGACCATCCGGAACGGGACTTCCTGGCCGTGGAGGTGTACCGGCCCGGGCTGGCGCAGCTGATGGTGCGCATCGAGCAGAAGGGCCTGGAGAACGTGCGGGCCGTGCAGGCCAACGCGCCGGAGGTCCTGGACGTGATGCTGGCGCCCGGGTCCGTCGACGAGCTGTGGGTCTTCTTCTCGGACCCGTGGCACAAGGCCAAGCACCACAAGCGCCGCCTGGTGAAGGAGTCCTTCGCCGCGAAGGCCGCACGGGCGCTGGCGCCGGGCGGAATCTGGCGGCTGGCCACCGACTGGTCCAACTACGCCGAACAGATGCGCGAGGTGCTGGACGCCTCCCCCGACTTCGAATCCCTGCACCCCGGCGAGCGCACCGGCGAGGACAGCCCGCTGACGCTGGTGCGCCGCGCCGGGCTCGAGGGCCACGAGCCCGATCCCGACTTCACGGACGACCGCGGCGGATGGGCCCCGCGCTGGGACGGGCGCATGCTGACCAGCTTCGAGGGCAAGGCGCACAAGGCGGGCCGGCTGGTGTTCGACCTCGCCTACCGGCGCATCTAGCAGGCGCATCCAACCACGGCACGACGGCGAAGGGGCGGCCCCGGACGAAAGTCCGGGACCGCCCCTTTCGGTTGTGCGCCGTGCAGGCCGCTAGGCGGCCGGCTTGCTGGAGCAGAGCACCTTGGCATCGGCGAAAACAGGGATTCCCTGTTCCCCGAGTCCATAGGAAGCCGTTTCCGATTCCCAGGCCCTAAGTTCCACCTCGTCAAACTTTGCAACCGAGTAGCTCCGTTTGGCTGAGGCATTGCCAGTTTCAAATGTCCCCGCGTAGAACTCCTCGTAAACGTCGGGGGCGCTGGCGTCCGGGACGCCGTAGACGACGAAGTCGGCGGCGGCACCCGGGGCGGAGTCGTCGTCCATACCGATCGTGACTTCCAGCGTCTGGCAGCGCCGGTCGACCGTCCACACGGACCACGTTGGCTGATCGGGACTGATGCGTTCTCCATCGCCGTCGTAGCCATGGAAATCGGCCAAGGCATCAGCAAAGGTTTTCCCGTTGATGGATGCCTGGCCGGGCAGGAAGCCCTTCCATCCGCCCACCCATTCAGAAGCGGAGGACGGCGCCGTCTGACTCAGCTTGAACCACTGGTACACGGTGAACGCCTTTTCCGCGCTGGTGGCGGACTTGGTCGAGGCGCTCGCCGGGGCGTAGACGCGGTACGTCGCCTTGCCGGCGCTACCGGCCTTCGTCGAAACCGTGAACGTCTTTTCCTGAGTGACCTTGGAGGAGGCGGATTCGAAGGGGACATTCTTCCACGTGGTTCCGAACTTCTGCTGAAGGTACACCTTCTTGCCGGCCAGGCCGGAAGTCGTGGTGCCGGAGAGCGTGATGTCCGCGCCCTTGGTCGGCTTGGTGGTGGAGGTCTTGGTGACGGTGACCTTCTGGGTAACCGTCACCTTCTTGGCGGAGCTCTTGGAGGCCTTGTACTTGGAGGTTCCGGAGAAGACCGCACGGATTTCGGTGTTCTTCGCCAGCTTGGAGACCTTGGCGGAGACCTTGCCCTTGGAGCTGGTCTTGGTCTTCTTGACCGTGGTCCACTTCGAGTTGCCGGCGGTGCGCTTCTGCAGCGTCACGTAAACGCCGGACACCGCCTTGCTGCCCCGCTTCAGGGTGCCGGTCACGGTCACCGAGGCGCCGGAGGACACCGAGTAGTCGGAGGCGGAGACCGTCAGCACGGTCGTGGCCGCCGCGGCCTGCGCCGGGGCGGCCAGGCCACCGGCCAGGAACAGCGCCGCCACCACGGCGACGAGCGCGGCCAGCCAGCGCGGACGGCGTCCGGCCCGCGGCGCTGATGTGTGCAAATGGTCCATGATTCCCCCAGACAAACGGGAGGACACCGTGCGGTGCGAGCAGGTGTCCCCAAGCGTGGATTCTCGTCGAAACGCCCTCCCAACGGGTGCGGGGGGCGTTTTCCTGAGAGCCTACCGGGCATTTGGCCCATTCGAGGGATGAACCGCCGCGCGTCCCCTGACTAGGGCCTCCCGGTTTGGCAGGCGTGTCGCGGAGCCCCTAGAGTTGACGGCTTGTCCGGCCCGGCCGTGCACACCCCAGGCACCGGCCCGGGTTCGGACGCGACCTGAACCCGACCCGAGGAGACCTCCGTGGACGCACAACGTCCCGTGCCAAAGTCCGATCACACCACCGGCGCCGGCCACCCCGGCTCCCCCGGCCAGCCGCCCGGCGACCCGGAATCCGCAGTCCCCTATCCGCACGACACCCACCCGGGCTTGGTGCCCGGCATCTCCGTCGACGAGCAGCGCATTCGCTACGGCACGGACCGACTGGTCTTTGGCGTCGCGGCCGCCCTGATCGTCGCCTTCATTGCGTGGGGGATCGTGTCCACCGACTCCCTCAAGGCCGCTTCCGACCTCGCGCTGGGGTGGGTGGTGACAAACACGGGATGGCTGTTCAACATCCTGGTCGCCGTCGTGCTGGCCTTCCTGGCCTACCTCGCCTTCAGCCGCTATGGGCGAATCCCGCTGGGCGTGGACGGCGAGAAGCCCGAATACGGCACGCTCTCATGGATCACCATGATGTTTTCGGCCGGCGTGGGCATCGGCCTCTTTTTCTTCGGCCCCTACGAGCCGCTGAACTACTTCATCGATCCGGCACCGGGCATGGCCGAACCGGAGACCCGCGAAGCGATCCACAAGGCCATGGCCCAGACCCTCTACCACTGGGGCCTGCACGCCTGGGCCCTCTACGCCCTGGTCGGCGCCGCGGTCGCCTACGGCGCCTACCGCCGCGGACGCGTGCCGCTGATGAGCGCGATCCTCACGCCGGTGTTCGGCAAGGAGCGCACCGCAGGGCTGCCCGGGCGGATGATCGACATGTTCGCCATCATTGCCACCCTGTTCGGCACGGCGGCCTCGTTGGGCATCGGCACCCTGCAGATCGGCCGCGGCGTCGAAATTGTTTCCGGCATCGGCACGCTGGGCAACGCCGGGCTGATCATCATCATTGCCGTCCTGACCATCGCGTTCATCGCCTCCGCGGTGTCCGGCATCGGCCGGGGGATCCGCTGGCTGTCCAACATCAACATGTCACTGGCCCTGGTGTTGGCCCTGTTCATCTTCATCGCGGGTCCCACCCTGTTCCTGCTGAACCTGCTGCCCTCCGCGGTGGCCGAGTACTTCAACGACTTTTTCGCGATGATGGGCAAGAGCGCGTCCTGGGGCCCGGAGTCGGCGGAGTTCTCCCAGACCTGGACGGTTTTCTACTGGGCCTGGTGGGCGTCCTGGACCCCGTTCGTCGGCATCTTCCTGGCCCGCATCTCCCGCGGCCGCACGCTGCGCGAGTTCATCCAGGTCACCCTGCTGGTCCCGTTCGCGGTCAACGTGCTGGCCTTCGGCCTCCTGGGCGGCACCACCATCTGGATGCGGATGAACGGCGCGGGCCTGTCCACCGAGCAGTCCCCGCAGGACCTGCTGTTCGCGCTGCTGGCTAACTTGCCCTTGGGCGAGGTCACGCCGTACGTGGCCATGGCGTGCATCGCGATCTTCTTCATCACCTCGGCCGACTCCGCGTCCCTGGTGATGGGCAGCCTCTCCCAGCGCGGCAAGCCCGAACCCGACAAGAGGGTCACGGTCTTCTGGGGCCTGGCGATGACGGGCATTGCCGTGGTGATGCTCCTGGTCGGCGGCAACGAGGCGCTCACGGGGCTGCAAAACCTGGTCATCGTCTCGGCGCTGCCCTTCACCGTGATCCTGCTGCTGATGATGGCCGCGTTCTACAAGGACCTGCGGACCGATCCGGCGGTGATCCGCGTCGAGTACGCGCAGGCCGCCCTGGAGAACGCCGTGAAGACAGGCATTGACGAGCATGGGGACCGGTTCGCGCTGGCCGTCGAGTGCGCCCCCGAGGGCGGAGGCGCCGGCGCGGAGTTCGACTCCCACGCCGAGGAGGTCACCGACTGGTACCGGCGCACCGATGAGGACGGCGTCCCGGTGGAGTACGACTACGCCTCCGGCGAGTACGCGGACGGCTGGACCCCCCACCAGGACGGCACGGACCGGGACGGCACGGCCCAAAACGACGCGGACCAGGACGACGACGGCGGCACGGCCACCGGCGGCGGTCGGGTGCCGGAGCCTGCGGGCTCGGGCACCCGACCGTAGGTTTACGGGGCGGTGCTGCAGAGCACCCTGGCATCGGCGAAGACCGGGTAGCCCTCGGCCCCCTCCGCCCATTCGGCCTCGGTGGAGTCCGTGGCCCACAGCTCAAGGAAGGTGAAGCCGGCGATGGATGCGGTCACGGTCTTGGCCTTGTCACCCCGGGCCGATTCGCCAAACTCCAGCAGCGTGTCCGAGGCGCCGGCGTTGTCCAGCGAGGTGAAGGCCTCGCCCAGGAACGCGGCGCGGGTCCCCTCCGCGGAGGCGTCGTCGATGCCGACCTTCGCGGTGAACGCGACGCAGCGGTTGTCCAGGTTCCAGGTGGAGTA
The DNA here is from genome assembly GCF_039540195.1 of Arthrobacter ginkgonis. NCBI lineage: Bacteria > Bacillati > Actinomycetota > Actinomycetes > Micrococcales > Micrococcaceae > Arthrobacter > Arthrobacter ginkgonis. The sequence goes on from NZ_BAABEO010000008.1 coordinate 791,618, forward strand.
GGAGGCCAGGAGGTCGGAGTTGTCGGCGCTGAGGACGTCGGAGAGGGCGCGGTTGAAGGGCACCCCGGCGATCGTGCTCGGGGTGGCGTCCAAACCGATGCCGCCGTCGGCCCATTCGGAGCCGTCGGCCGGCGCGACGTCGTTGAGGAAGAACCACTGGTGGACGGCGAAGGACTTCTCGGAGCTGGTCGCGGATCCGGTCGAGACGCTCGCCGGGGCGTGGACGCGGTAGGTCGCCTTGCCGGCGTTGCCCGCCGTCGTCTTCACGAAGAACGCGTTCTTCTTGGAGACCTTGGCCGTGGCGACCTTGGTCCACTGGGTGCCGGACTTCTCCTGCAGTTCAACGGTCTTGCCGGACAGGCCAGGGGTCGTGGTGCCGAAGAAGGTGATCGACTCGCCCGTGGTGGGCTTGCCGGTGGAGGTCTTGGTGACGGCCACCTTCTGGGCGACCGTGATCTTCCGGGTCGAGCTCGTGGCCGACTTGTACTGGGCCGACTTGTTCTTGGAAGTGCCCGCATAGACCGCGCGGATCTCGGTGTCCTTCTTCAGCTTGGAGACCTTGGCGGAGACCTTGCCCTTGGACGTGGTCTTCGCCGTGGCAATGGTGCTCCAGCCCTTGCTTCCGGCGGTGCGCTTCTGCAGCTTCACGGAAACGCCCGCGACCGCCTTGCTGCCCCGCTTCAGGGTCCCGGTGACGGTCACCGACGCATCCGGGGACACCGAGTAGTCGGAGGCGGAAACCGCCAGGGTGGTCTTGGCCGGGGCGGCCTGCGCGGGGGCGGCCAGGCCGCCGGCCAGGAAGGCCACGGCCACCGTGGCGGCGAGCGCGGCCAGCCAGCGCGGCCGCCGCCGGTTCCGTGGAGTTGAAGTGCGTGAGATGTCCATGTTTCCCCCGTTTCGGGAGGACCCTGCGCCAGCAGGTGTCCCCGGTGCGTGCGATGCCTGTGAAGTGTGAGGCTCGTGGCAGTGGCGCCCGCACATCGCCGGGCGCCCTCCGTTGCAGGCTACGAGCGCTAGACCATCGAATGCCGTCGAATGGCATAACAACAGGTGAAGGTCAGCTTTCGGGCCATTCGGGGTAGGTTGGGGGAACCCGTACCAGACGGTTGGTCATTTCCAGGAGGACACGATGCCCAGAAACCAGGCAAGCAAGCCGGCCAAGCTCCTCTACCGCCCCGTCGGACTGGTAGCGAGCGTGGTGGGTGGCCTGATCGCCAGCCAGCTCTTCAGGCAGCTGTGGAAGCGCGCGACCCCCTACGGACACGCCGGAGACGATGCCCCGAAGGCACTGAGCACCGCATACCCGCTGAAGCAGATCCTCATCGCCAGCGTCCTCCAGGGCGCCATCTATGCCTTGGTGAAGACCATCACCGACCGTGGGGGCGCACGCCTCTTCGAAGGCGTCACCGGCAAATGGCCGGGCGACTAGGGTTTGGCCTTCATGGCTTAGCAGCGCGCCCTAGCAGGCCGGGGGCGGCGCGGCCGCGTCTTCCCCGAAGGCCATCCGGTAGCGGCGGAACAGGTCGTCGCGGTCCTTGTCCGCGTCCTCGACATACCCGCCCACCGACTCGCGCAGGTGCGCCAGGCACACGTGCCAGCGCGCGGCTTCGTAGACTCCCCTCCCCCGCGCATCGAGGGAGACGGCGAACACCAGCCGCGTGCCGGCGTCGTACGGTTCCAGGGTGATGCGCAGCGAATCGGCGCCCCAGACGAAGGCGAGCAGGCGGCCGATCTCGGCGTCCACCACCTCGCCCCAGACGGGTTCGTCGGCCTCGTCGTCGGGAACGTAGAAGGCCAGGTCGCGGCCCACGGTCCATTCGCCCACGATGACCGCCGGGAACCAGCCGCGGAGCCCGTCGCGGCTGGCCACCGCGATCCACGCATCCGTGGCGTTCACTGGCAGGTCACCGCGGAAGGTAAGCACCCAACGCCGCCCGGACGGAGCGAAGGCCGCCGGATCCATGGTGAATCCGCTCATGGGGACAGAGTACTGCGCCCGCCGCCGCGGCGCTCCGATTGGCCGCCGCCGCGCAGGCGGGCACATCGTGTCCGGACGTGAGCCGGATCAGCCCGGCTCACGTCCGGCGTCGGGTCCCTCCACCAGGCTGCTCCCTCCCACCAGGCCGCTGCCGTCCACCGAGCCGCCGCCTCCGGCCAATCCCCTGCCGTCCGTCAACCCGTTGCCGTCCATGAATCCACTGCCCTCCATCAGTCCGCTGTGCGGGCGGACAAAACGCAACGGCGGTTCGGGATTGCGGATGACCACGTCGATCCGTTCATCCAGTTCGTCGCTGTGCCAGCCGTCCTCCTCAAAGGCCGGCGCGGCGGGCACATCCGCCATCCAGTCGGCGCTGTCAAGGAAATCGTCGTTGCGGTCCGAATCGTAGGAACCAGAGTCGTTGTAACCCAAGGATGCCTCCGGGAAGGTGCGAAGTATCGGAAAGCGGCAGTCCCCACCGCAGTGTCTTCGTCGAGGCCGGGTAACGCGCTCCCCACAGCCCGTTCAGACGCCCTGCCGCCCCAAGCACGGGCAGCGCGTAGGAGGCACTTTACCCACTACTCCAGCGGAAGGAACCCCGTGGTGACCAGTGCAAGGTTGCGGAGCGATAACGTGCCCGGATCGCGGTAGCCGCGCTTGCCGCGCACGGCGCCCGGCACGAACCGTGAGGTGTTGTGCCCGGTGACCGGCAACAGGCCCGATTCCGCGAATCCGTCCACGTCGAAGCGCCGCCCCACCACGGTGCGCCCGCTCAGGAACCTGCCGGCGCGGGCCAGCAGGTCATCGGCCGCCACCGCCTCGAAGATGTGCCCTTCGGGGATGCCCAGCAGGCCCGGGTCGCCGGCGATCCGGCGCGGCATGCCGGCCGACCCCGTGGTGGCCAGCGCCGAAACGGCCGGGGCGGCGGATTCGCCGCGCAGCTTCTCCAGCGCGTGGGCCGCAAGCGTGGCGCCGTAGGAGTGTGCCTCCATCGCGGTGAACGGCCGGTCCGGGCGCAGCCGGGCGAACGTGAGCAGGTCGTGGGTGAGGCGTTCGACGGCGGTGCGCGCGGCCCGGTTGGACACGGCCCGCAGCAGCCCGGGCGAGGAGTATCCCAGCCAGGCGACCACGGCGGGATTGGGGGCGCCGACGACCCGCTGCTCAAGCAGCAGCTGCCCGGCCTCGCGCGCAGTCCCCCACATCGCGGTGCGGACCCGGATGCCGGAACCGGAGAGCTGCCAGGTCACGTGCGTGGCCGCGTCGAGGTCCCCGACGGCGACAGCGGCCAGCGGTTCCGGGCCGTCCAGGTCCAGGTAGAGCAGGTGCCGGGGCGGGATGGCCGGGTCCATGGAGTCGGCCAGGGCGTGCGCCACCCCGTCGATCGCCGCCTTGCGGCGCTGCGGCATGGCGTCGCGGACCCGCTTGAGGCGCTCGAAGCGTTCGGTCGCGCGTTCGGTGAGCGCACGGTAGGTGTGCGGCGGGCCCGGCGTGCGCGGCGGCCACGGTGCGCCGGCGTCGTTCAGCATCCCCTGCCGTCCGCCGGGCCGCTACTTCTGCGGCCGCCAGACCACAACGGCCTGGCTGCGGGCCCGTGGACGCTGGCCGCGGGCCAGCGGAACCACCTCGCCGGCGGTGCCGGCGGCGAACACCCGGCCCAGGCTGACGCCGCGCCGGTCGGTGCGTTCGCGCTCCAGCTGTTCGCTCAGCTCCCCGACGCGGCGGCTCAGGGCGGCGACCTGGTTCTCCAGCTGCAGGATGCGCCGGATGCCCTCCAGCGACACCCCGTCCTTGGAGAGGCGCTGGATCTCGCGCAGCAGGTCGACGTCGTGCTGGCTGTAGCGGCGCTGCTTGCCGCGCTGGCGCAGCGGCGAGACCAGCCCCAGCCGGTCGTACTGGCGCAGCGTCTGCGGGTGCATCTCCGCCAGCTCGGCGGCCACGGAGATCACGAAGATCGGAGCGTAGCGGTCGATGTCCATGCTTCCCCCTGACTGCCTTCCGTGGCCCGCCCGGGCCCTAGAGCGTTGCCTTGGCGGCGAGCCCGGCGCGCGGGTCCGCGTCGCCGGTGGCGGCGGCGAAGTCCTTGATGGCCTGTTCCGCCTTGGCGTTGAGGTTCTGCGGAACCACGACGTCGATGGTCACCAGCAGGTCGCCGGTGCCCTTGGCGGTGTGCACCCCGCGCTCCTTCAGGCGCAGCGTGCGCCCGGAGCTGGTCCCGGCCGGGACCTTGACCTTGACGGTCTCGCCGGTGAGCGTCGGAACCTCGATCTGGCCGCCCAGCGCGGCCTCCGCGAAGGTCACCGGCACGTGGATGCGGATGTTGTTGTCCTCGCGGACGAAGAACGGGTGCGGCTTCACGCTGACCTTGACGATCAGGTCCCCGTTCCCGGCCGGGCCGGGCTGGCCCTTGCCGCGCACCCGCACGCTCTGGCCGTCCTTGATGCCCGCGGGGATGCGCGCCTCGATGACCTCGCCGTTGGGTTCGCGCAGCCCCACCGTGGTGCCGTTGATGGAACCGGCGAAGGAGATGCTGGTGGAGGCGGTGCGGTCCGCGCCCTTGGTCGGGGCCTGCTGGAAGCCGCCTCCCCCGAAGCCTCCGCCGCCGAACAGGTCCGCGAATTCCGGCGGAACCTGGCCGCCGCCGAATCCTCCTCCGCCGCCCCGGAACCCGCCGCGCTGGCGTCCGCCGCCGAAGAGGTTCCCGAAGACGTCGTCGAAACCGCCCGCACCTCCCTGCCCGCCGGCGCTGAAGCGCGCCCCGGAGCCCATGGCCCGGATGGCGTCGTACTGCTGGCGTTCCTCCGAATCGGAAAGCACCGCGTGCGCCTCGGTGATGTCCTTGAACTTCTGTTCCGCGGCGGCATCGCCCTGGTTGGTATCCGGGTGGTACTTGCGTGCCAGCTTCCGGTAGGCCTTCTTGATGTCGGCGTCGCTGGCGTCCTTGGAGACGCCAAGGATCGCGTAGAAGTCCTTCTCCGCCCAATCCTGGCTGGCCATCTGGCGGCTCCTTCTGTTTCCCAAAGTCTTGTGGTGCTGATGTTACGGCTTGACGGCCCCGCCCGGAGGCGGGGCCGTCAAGCCCGGTCCGCGTTCGCGGTATTGCTGCCCGCGTTCGCGGTGGTGCTACTCGGCGCTTCTATTCGCCGGTGGAGACGATCACCTGGGCGGCGCGGAGGATCCGCTCGCCCTTCCGGTAGCCGTTGCGCAGGATCTGTCCGACGTGGTCCGCGGGGATCCCGGGGATCGGCTGCTGCAGCAACGCCTCGTGGACGTTCGGGTCGAACGCCACTCCGGCCTCGGCGATGCGCTCCAGGCCCAGCCCGGACAGGACGCCGTCGAGCTTGTTGGCGATCGCCGCGAACGGCCCCTCCTCAAGGTCGCCGGCCGCGCGGCCCGCTTCGATGTCGTCCAGCACCGGCAGCAGGTTGGCGAGCACGGACTGCACGGCAAGCTCCCGCACGGCCTCGCGGTCCCGCTCGACGCGCTTGCGGTAGTTCACGTACTCGGCCTGCAGGCGCAGCAGGTCCTCGCGGAGCTCGGCCTCGCGGTCCGACGGGGCAGCGGCGTCGGCCGCGGCCTCGTTGAGGATCGCCTCGGCCTGGGCGAGCGCGTCGCCGTCGTCGTGCGGCTCGCCTACCGGGGTGACTTCCTCGTGCTCGTGCTCGTGGTGCTCGTCCTCGTTGCCGTGGTGGGGCATGTCGCTACCGTCCTACTTCTTCTCGTCTTCGTCGATGACCTCGGCGTCGACGATGTCCTCGTCGCCGGCGGCGGAGGGGTTGCCCTCGTTCGCCGCGCCGGCCGGGGCGGACTGGGACTGCGCGTAGATCGCCTCGCCGAGCTTGCCCTGGGAGGCCTGCAGCTTCTCGAACGCGGCCTTGATCTCGTCGTCGTTGTCCTGCTTCTCCAGGGCGGCCTTCAGCGCGTCGACGTCGGCCTGGACCTCGTTCTTGACGTCCTCGGGCAGCTTGTCGGCGTTGTCCTTGATCAGCTTGTCCACGGAGTACGCGGTGGTCTCGGCGTGGTTGCGGACCTCGGCGGCCTCGCGGCGCTTCTTGTCCTCGGCAGCGTGCTCCTCGGCGTCGCGGACCATGCGGTCGATGTCGTCCTTGGACAGCGCGGTGCCGCCGGAGATCGTCATGGACTGCTCGGTGCCGGTGCCCTTGTCCTTGGCGGAAACGTGCACGATGCCGTTGGCGTCGATGTCGAAGGTGACCTCGATCTGCGGGATGCCGCGCGGGGCCGGGGCGATGCCGGTGAGCTCGAAGGTGCCCAGCGGCTTGTTGTCGCGGGTGAACTCGCGCTCGCCCTGGAAGACCTGGATGGACACGGACGGCTGGTTGTCGTCGGCCGTGGTGAAGGTCTCCGAACGCTTGGTCGGGATCGCCGTGTTGCGCTCGATGAGCTTGGTCATCACGCCGCCCTTGGTCTCGATGCCCAGGGAGAGCGGGGTGACGTCGATGAGCAGCACGTCCTTGCGCTCGCCCTTGAGGACGCCGGCCTGCAGGGCGGCGCCGACGGCGACGACCTCGTCCGGGTTCACGCCCTTGTTGGCTTCCTTGCCGGCGAGCTCCTTGACCAGGTCGGCAACGGCCGGCATGCGGGTGGAGCCGCCGACGAGGATCACGTGGGCGATGTCGGAGACCTTGACCCCGGCCTCGGCGATGACGTCGTGGAACGGCTTGCGGGTGCGCTCGAGCAGGTCGGCGGTCAGTTCCTGGAACTTGGCGCGGGACAGGTGCTCGTCCAGGTGGACCGGGCCGTCCGGGGTGACGGAGAGGTACTGCAGGGAGATGTTGGTGCTGGTCGCGGAGGACAGCTCCTTCTTGGCCTGCTCGGCAGCTTCCTTCAGGCGCTGCAGGGCGATCTTGTCCTTGGACAGGTCGGAGCCCTTGGACTTGGCCTGGGCCAGCAGCCAGTCGACGACGCGCTGGTCCCAGTCGTCGCCGCCGAGGCGGTTGTCGCCGGCGGTCGAGCGGACCTGGATGGTGGAGAAGTCGTCCTCGTCCTTGCCGACCTCGAGGAGGGAGACGTCGAAGGTGCCGCCGCCGAGGTCGAAGACCAGGATGAGCTCGTCTTCCTTGCCCTTGTCCAGGCCGTAGGCCAGCGCGGCGGCGGTCGGCTCGTTGACGATGCGCAGCACGTTCAGGCCCGCGATCTCGCCGGCCTCCTTGGTGGCCTGGCGCTCGGCGTCGTTGAAGTAGGCCGGGACGGTGATGACCGCGTCCGTGACCTTCTCGCCCAGGTAGGACTCGGCGTCGTGCTTGAGCTTCATCAGGGTGCGCGCGGAGATCTCCTGCGCGGTGTACTTCTTGCCGTCGATGTCGATCGACCAGTCGGTGCCCATGTGGCGCTTGACGGACGCGATGGTGCGGTCGATGTTGTTGACGGCCTGGCGCTTGGCGATTTCGCCGACCAGGACCTCGCCGGACTTGGCGAAGGCGACCACGGACGGGGTGGTGCGCCCGCCTTCGGCGTTGGCGATGACGGTGGGCTCGCCACCTTCGAGGACGGACACGACGGAGTTGGTGGTTCCGAGGTCAATGCCGACGGCACGGGACATGGTGCTTCCTGCCTTTCTGGGGAAAACTGATTCACGGCCCCCTCCGGAAACCGGATTGAGCGTTCTGCACTCAACTTTACCCAGAGGCTCTCGAGTGTCAATCCAAAGTTGAGCGAACAACGCTCAACTTCGTCGTCGCGATCGCATCCTTCCCCGGTTTTCCGCCCTTTTCCGCGCGCGACGGCGGCATTAAGCCCAGCGCGAAGCCCCGCCGGCCCTCCCCCACGCAAAAGGTCCCCGCCTCCCAAGGGGAGGCGGGGACCTTCGTCCGTGTGGCCGCCGTGGCGGCCTCCGCGGGGTTAGTGCTTCTGGTTCGACTGGGGCGCGGTGGCGCGGCGGTTGCCGCGGGCCCGGCCGGTGGCGGCCTGGGCCAGGTCGCGGCCGATCGCATCGCCGATGGTGTTTCCGCCGCGTCCGGCGGCCGGACGCTGGGCCCCCCCGGCGCGGGTCCCCCGGCCCGCGGGCACTCCCGGCTTCTGGGCGCTGCGCGCGGACTGGCCTTCGGCGCCGGCGCGGCTGCCACGGCCGGCGCGGGACTGGCCCGACCCTGCGGAATCCTGCCGAACCGAATCGGACCGAACCGCGCCGGAGCGGCCGGAACCACGGCGCCCGGAGGCTTCGGAACGCCCGGATCCCTCGGAACGCCCCGCTGCCTCGGAACGCCTGGCCGGCTGGCGGTTCTCCGTGCGGCGCTCGCCGCCGGCCTCCGCCGCGACGGCGCGCTCGGCACCGCGGCCTCGGCCACGGCTACGGCCACGGGTGCGTGCGGCCCCGTCGCCGGCGGCCTTGCGCTGCGGCTGCTGGACCACGGGGGCGGCGTAGGCCACCTTCGCGGCCTTTTCGCCACGGACGGCGGCCACGGCGTCGGAGTCCGGGGAGACGGACTCGAACGGAACCTTCAGACCGGCGGCCTTGAGCAGCGAGCGGACGTCGCCCTGCTGGTCGGGGGTCGCGATGGTGACGACGGTTCCGTCGGAGCCGGCGCGGGCGGTGCGGCCGGAGCGGTGCAGGTAGGCCTTGTGCTCCGCCGGCGGGTCGACATGGACCACCAGCTCGACGCCGTCGACGTGCACGCCGCGGGCTGCGACGTCGGTCGCCACGAGCACGCGGGCGGCACCGGAGGAGAACGCCTCCAGGTTGCGGTCGCGGGCGTTCTGCGACAGGTTGCCGTGCAGGTCCACCGCCGGCACGCCGGCCTTGGACAGCGACTGGGCCATCTTCTTGGCGTGGTGCTTGGTCCGCATGAACATGATGCGCCGGCCGGTGCCGGAGGCCAGCTCCTGGATGAGGTCCTTCTTCAGGTCCGCGTCCACCACGAACACGTGGTGCTCCATGGTGTTGACGGCGGCCTTGGGGGCATCCACGGAATGGATGGTGGGGCTGGACAGGTAGCGGTCGACGAGCTTGTCGACGCCGTTGTCCAGGGTGGCGGAGAACAGCATGTGCTGGATGCCGCGCGGAGCGCGGTCCAGGATGCGCTTGACGACCGGCAGGAATCCGAGGTCGGCCATGTGGTCGGCCTCGTCGAGCACCGAAATCTCGAGGCGGGACAGGTCGGCGCACTTCTGGTTCAGCAGGTCCTCGAGGCGTCCGGGGCAGGCGATGAGGATGTCGACGCCGGCGTTGAGGTCCTTCTCCTGGCGCACCTGGGACACGCCGCCGAAGACGACGGCGGTGCGCAGGTTCTTGGCCTCCGCCAGCGGGGTGACGGTGCGGGAGATCTGGGTCGCGAGTTCGCGGGTGGGCGCCATGATCAGGGCGCGCGGGAAGCGGGCGCGGCGCGGCTTGGGGTCCGCGGCCAGCCGGGCCACCAGGGGCAGCGAGAAGGCGATGGTCTTGCCGGAACCGGTCTGTCCGCGGCCCAGGACGTCGCCGCCGGCCAGCGTGGTCGGCAGGGTGGCTTCCTGGATGGGGAAGGCCGCGTCGATGCCCTGGCGGGCGAGGACGTCGGAGAGGTCGGCGGGCACGCCGAGGGAAGTGAAGGTAGCGCTCACGGGCTGCTTTCGGTCGTAGCTGCGCGCGCCGGGACCGGCGCGCTGGTGTCGCCGAAGGAAGAGAAGTTCTGGGCCCGCAGGGGGCCGGAGCAGGCGGATCCGCCCGCCGTCCCGGCGTCGGGCCCGCGCTCTGTGGCGCGGGCCCGACGGGAACGGTCAAATCTGTCGACGTTCGGCCACGATTCCGGTTCCGGACGTGGCCGAACCCCAATTCTACCAGCCGCGGGGCCCTGCCCCGGCGGAGGCCTCCGCGGGCTCCCGCCGCTCCCCAGCCGGAACAGGGACCGGCTCCGCGGCGCGGGACAGGCGCCCGGGCCACCAGATGCTCCGGCCGAGGTCGTGGCACAGGGCCGGCACCAGCAGGGTCCTGACCACCAGTGTGTCCAAAAGCACGCCGAAGGCGACGATGAAGCCGAGCTGGACCAGGAACATGATCGGGATGACGCCCAGCGCCGCGAACGTCGCCGCCAGCACGACGCCGGCGGAGGTGATCACCCCGCCGGTGACGGCCAAGCCGCGGCGGATGCCTTCGCGGGTGCCGTGCTTCACGGACTCCTCGCGGACGCGGGTCATCAGGAAGATGTTGTAGTCCACCCCGAGGGCCACGAGGAACACGAACCCGAACAGCGGCACCGAGGGATCCGCGCCGGGGAACCGGAAGAGGCCGTTGAACACCCAGGCGGAGACGCCCAGCGCCGTTCCGTAGGAGAGCACCGTGGTGAGGACCAGCAGGACCGGGGCCAGGATGGAGCGCAGCAGCAGCATCAGGATCACCAGGATCGCCACAAGGACCAGCGGGATGATCTTGGCCAGGTCGGCCCGGGCGGTGGTGTTGGTGTCCAGCGCGGTGGCCGTGGTTCCGCCGACCAGTCCGCCCGGGCTCTGGGCATGGACCAGTTCGCGCAGCGCGACGACGGTGGCCTCGGCCTCCGCCGAGTCGGCGGCGTCGGTGAGGGTGATCGAGACCATGGCGCGGCCGTCCACCTCCTGGGCGGGGCGTTCCTGCGTGGATCCTTCGGCGGCGTCGATGCCCGCGGGCGGCCCGGCGGCCGCGTCGTCGGAATCGCTGGGGACGGCGGCGGGGTCGATGGCGGGGCCGCCGTCCTCGGCGCGCAGGTAGGCCGATCCCACCCCGTCCGTTTCGAGGACCTTCTCCAGCACGGCCCATCCGTCCCCGGCGTCGACGATCGCGTAGGCGGGGCTGCCGGTGCCGGCGTCGAAATGCCGGCCCAGCGCGTCCTGCCCGGCCGCGGACTGGGTCTGCCCAAGCACCAGTTCGCTCTGCGGGACGCCGGAGGCCTGCAGTTGCGTCAGGCCCAGGGCGCCGGCCGCCAGCAGCACGGCGGTGCCGATCCACACCGGGCGCGGGCGGCGCAGGACCGCGTTCGCGACCCGGGCCCACAGGCCGGCGGGCTCGTCGGTGGGGGCCGCCGGCTTGGGCAGGAACGGCCAGAACGCCGCCTTGCCGAACAGCAGCATCAGGGCCGGCAGCAGGGTCAGCGCCGCGACCACCGAGAAGATGATGCCGGAGGCCGCAATCGGCCCCAACGCCTTGTTGGAGTTCAGGTCGGAGAAGACCAGGCACAGCAGGCCGACGGTCACGGTGCCCGCGGAGGCGAGGATGGGTTCGGCCGAGGCCTTGAGCGCGGCCAGGACGGCCCGGTGTTTGGGTTCCCCGTGCGTGTACGCCTCGCGGAGGCGGGCCACGTAGAGCAGGGCGTAGTCGGTCGCGGCGCCGATGACCAGGATGGAGAGGATGCCCTGGCTCTGGCCGTCGAGGTTGATCCACCCCGCCTTGGCCATCCAGAACACCGCGAGGATGGCCGCGCACAGGGCCGCCATGGAGGTGAACAGCACCGCCAGGGGCAGCAGGATCGAGCGGTAAACCAGCAGCAGGATCAGCAGCACCGCGCCGAGGGCGACGCCAAGGAGGATCCCGTCGATGCCGCCGAAGGCCTCGACCAGGTCCGCGGTGAAGCCGGCCGGGCCGGTGACGTAGGCGGTGGTCCCCTCCGGCACGGCGCCTGCCACCAGGCCGCGCAGTTCGGCGACGGCTTCCTCCGTGTCCCGGGCGGAATCCAGCGGAACCACCATCTGCACCGCGCGCCCGTCCTCCGCCGCAATGGGGCCGACCACGTCCCCGTTGACGGAGGGCAGGTCCCGGATCCGGTCGGCAATCCCTGACAACTCGGCCATGTCCGGTTCGGAGCCGTCCGTCGCTGATGCGTCCTCGATGACGACCACCGCCGGGATGGAGGAGGAATCGACGAACTTCGCTTGCCATTCCAGGGCCTGGGTGGCCTCGGCGGAGGCCGGCAGGAAGGTGGCCTGGTCATTGGATTGCACCTCCCCGAGCTTGCCGAAGGTCGGCCCTCCGACCCCGGCGACGCCCAGCCAAAGGAGCACCAGCAGCACCGCCGCCAAGGCACGGCCGACGGCCCCGCGAGTCCGGGGCCGCCGCGGGCCGGGGGTCCGGGGCCGCCGCGGGCCCGAAGTGGATGTGGTCAACACGTTCATGCGCAGGCTCCCACCATGCTGCGAGGGCCGGGGCCCTCCGCCCATTAAGTTCCATCGCAGAATAATTCGATAATGGAGGAATATCAAAGCTGACCTACACTGTGCCCATGGCCACCCCGCTTCCCCACCCGCTGATCCGCCAATTGCAGGACTTCGGCCAAGCCTCCGAGCGCTACGTGGACGCCGTCAGCGGCCACAACCACATGCACCGCACCGACATGAACGCCCTCTCCGCGATCATGGCCCACGAACGGGCCGGGCACGCGCCGGCACCGACCGAGATCGGCCGGGAATTGCACCTGAGCTCCCCGGCCACCACCGCCCTGCTCGACCGGCTCGAACGCAGCGGCCACCTCTCGCGCGGGCGGCACGAGAGCGACCGGCGCCGGGTGACCCTCCACCTCACCGAGAAGGCCTACGCGGACGGACGGCGCATGTTCGCACCCCTGGCCCGGATGCTGATGCAGGCCCTGGAGTCCTACTCCCCCGACCAACTGGACCTGATCCACCGCTTCATGGCGGACGCCACCGCCGCGGTGGACGCCGCGACCGCCCAAGGAACCGCCGCGGAGGGCGACGCTCCCTACAAAACCGCGCAAAACGGAGCAATCTGAGCGGACATCCCGGCCCCGAGGTCCTAGGCTCTGACCATGAACGACGAGGTCTATTCCCACGGGCACCATTCCAGCGTCGTCGGCGCGCACGCGCGGCGCACGGCGACCGACTCCGCCGCATACCTGGTACCGCACCTGCGTCCGGGCTTCCGTGTGCTGGACGTCGGCTGCGGGCCGGGCACCATCACCTGCGGGCTGGCCGAGCTGGTCGCCTCCCCTGACGGCTCCGGCCGTGCCACCGGCCTGGACCGCTCCGAGGAGGTCGTCGCCCACGCCCGGCGGCTCGCCGCCGAACAGGGGGCGCGCGGCGTGGACTTCGCCGCCGGCAACATCTACGACCTCCCCTTCGACGACGGCACCTTCGACGTCGTCCACGCCCACCAGGTGCTGCACCACCTCGTGGACCCGGTTGCGGCGCTGCGCGAAATGCGCCGCGTGGCCCGCCCGGGCGGGATCGTGGCTGTCCGCGAGGCCGACTACGGGGCCATGTCCTGGTACCCGCAACTGCCGGAGCTGGACCAGTGGCGGGCGGTGTATGAGAAGACCTCGCGGTCCAACGGCGCCGAGCCCAACGCCGGACGCCACCTGCTCGAGTGGGCCATCGCGGCCGGCTTCGGCCCGGAAGAGCTGGAACCATCGGCCTCCGTCTGGCTCTACGCAACCGAAGCGAGGCGGCGCGAGCACGGATTGTCCTGGGCCGAGCGGGTCCTCGAATCCGGCTACGCGGACCAGGCCCTGGAACGCGGATTCGCCACCCGGGAGGATCTGGAGCGGATCTCCGCGGGCTGGCGGTCGTGGACCGCGGATCCCGGGGCCCTTTTCCTGATGCCGAGCACGGAGATCGTCGCCAAAAAGCCGCTCGAGGCGGACGCCTGACGCCGGTCCGCCGGAAGGGGGCCCACTAGACTCTCCGCGTGACCGTTTCCCTCTGGCTGTCCCTGTTGGGCGCCTCCGCACTGATCAGCTTCACCCCCGGCGCCGGCGCCATCAACACCATGACCAACTCCCTCAACGCGGGGTTCCGCCGGTCCATCTGGGGCATCTTCGGCCAGCAGGCCGCCCTGGTGGCCCACGTGGCCATCGTGGCCGCCGGGGTGGGGCTGCTGGTCAGCGGTTCGCCCGTCGCCTTCACGGCCATCCGCTTCGCGGGCGCCGCCTACCTGGTCTTCCTCGGCGTCCGGCTGTTCCTGGCCAAGCCCAGCCCCGCGGCGCCGGAGCACGAGGCGGTGGGGGGCTTGGCCCGGAACGAAGCCGGCTGGAGCGAATCCGGATGGTCCATGTTCCGGCGCGGACTCTGGGTGAACCTGCTCAATCCCAAGGCGATCGTCTTCTTCCTGGCCTTCACCCCGCAGTTCGTCCACCCGGAGGAACCCCTGCTGCCGCAGTACGCGGTGCTGATCGCCACCGTGGTGGCCGTGGACATCCTGGTCATGTGGTTCTTCTTTGCCGCGGCCGCCAAGAGCGTGCGCCGCTTCACCCGCGGGACCCGGGGGCAGCTGGTGCTCAACCGCACCTTCGGCACCCTGTTCATCCTGGTCGCGGCGCTGCTCGCGTTCGTGCACTAGGCTCTGGTTCCCGTGGACACCCCCCGCACGAACTCCGCCCGTAACACGCCGGCCCGCCGCCCTGCCGACCGGCCGGTCGTGATCGCCATCGACGGCCGTTCCGGGGCCGGCAAGAGCACGCTCGCCCTGGAACTGGCCACCGCGCTGCGCCGCCACCGTCCGGTCGCCCTGTTCCACCTCGAGGACATCTATCCGGGTTGGGACGGCCTGGCCGGCGGGATCGAGCGCTACCTGCGCGAGGTCCTGGGCCCGCTGGGCCGCGGCGAGGACGCCGCCTGGACCGCCTGGAACTGGGCCGCCGACCGCGACGGCGAGCGCCGCACCACCACCGCCGCGCCGGTCGTGGTGGTCGAGGGCGTCGGTGCCGGCGCCGCGGCCGGGCGCGCCGGCCTCGACGCCCTGGTCTGGGTCGAGGTGGACGACGCCGATCGCAAGTCGCGCGCGCTGGCCCGCGACGGCGAGACGTATGCCGCCCACTGGGACCGATGGGCCGGGCAGGAGGAAGCGTGGCTGGCCGGCGACGACGTCCCGGCCGCGGCCGACGTCGTGGTCCACAACCCCGCCGACGGCAGCGCACCCGCGGACACGCTGCGCGTGCTCTCCGCGCTGCCCGCCCTGCAGGAGGCGCTGCGCCCCGAAATCGACGCCGCCGCGGCCCTCCCGCTGCGGGCCCGGCGCGTCCGCCTGCCCGCGGGCCCGGCCCCGACCGCTGTTGCGCCGGCCCTGTTCGAGGACCTCTACGCGCACAGTCCGCACGCGGTGCTGCTGGATTCTTCCAACACCGGGACGCCGGACCCGGGCGGCCGCAACCGGTTCAGCATCCTCGCCGATGCCTCCGGGTCCCTCGGGGCCCGGGCCCGCCACGGCGGAGGAACCACCTGGCTCGCCGCCGGCTGCGCCGAGGCGCGGATCCAGGGACCGTTCTTCGGCTGGCTGGAACGGGTGTGGGGCCTGCCCCGCGTCCAGGCACCGGACGGGCTGGAGGCCGGTTTCGTGCTGGGCTGGCTGGGCTGGCTGGGCTATGAGCTCAAGCGCGAAACCGGAGGGTCGGACCTGACCGCGCCGCTGCCGGACGCGGCGCTGATCCATGCCGCCCGCGGCGTCGTCCTGGACCACCACGCGGGCGAGGCGTGGCTGCTCGCGCTCGCCGCCCCCGAGGCCGAGGCGTGGCTCGACGCCGCGGAGGCCGCCGTCGTCCGACTGGGCACCGTCCAACTGGGCACAACCCCCGGCGGGGAAACCGCGGCGCAGCCGGCCGTCCCGCCGGGCTCTGTTCCACCTGTTTTTGGCTGCGCCGACACGCGTGCCGGATACCTGGCGAAGGTGCGTGCGGCGCAGGCCGAGATCACCGACGGCAACACGTACGAGGCCTGCCTGACCACCATGCTGGCCGCGCGCGTACCGGACGGGTTCGACCCGTGGCGGGCCTACGGGGCGCTGCGCCGGCGCAACCCGGCCCCGTTCGCGCACTTCGTGCGGTTCGGGGGGACGGCGGTGGCGAGCACCTCGCCCGAACGGTTCCTGCGCATCAATGCCGACGGGTGGATGCGTGCGGAGCCGATCAAGGGCACCCGCGGGCGCGGGGCGGACGCGGCGGCCGACGCGGCGCTCCACGCGGACCTGGCCTCCTCCCCCAAGGACCGGGCGGAGAACATCATGATCGTGGACCTGCTGCGCAACGACCTGGTCCGTTCGGCGGATCCCGCCACGCTCGCCGTGCCGCGGCTGTGCGCGATCGAGAGCTACGCGACGGTGCACCAGATGGTGTCCACGATCGATGCCCGGCTTCGCCCCGACGCGGTGCGGGCCGAGGCCGTCGCCGCCGCGTTCCCTGCCGGGTCGATGACCGGTGCCCCGAAGATCTCCACCATGGCGATCCTGGACCGCCTTGAGGAGGGGCGGACGCGGGGCGTCTACTCGGGGGCGGTCGGGTACTTCTCCCACACCGGGGCGGCCGACCTGGCCGTGGTGATCCGGACCCTCGTGGCCGCCCGGACCCCGGACCAGGGCAGTCCCGACGGGCAGGACCCAGCCGGGAGGGGCCCAGCCGGCTGGGACTTGTCCCTCGGGGTCGGCGGGGCGGTCACCGCGGACTCGGTGCCGGAGGAGGAGTGGGACGAGGTCGTGACCAAGGCCCACGGGGTGCTTTCCGCGCTCGGGTCCCGGTTCCCCGACTGCTGACCCGCACTCTTCCGGCCGGCCCTTCGGCACGGGACAGTGGAAACGGGACAGTGGGAACGGCGGGGGAAACCAAGCCGGGAGGGAAGCGGCATGAAGGCAGTGGTGGTCGGTGCGGGCATCGCCGGACTGGCCGCCGCCGGCCAGCTGGCTGACCGCGGCTGGGAGACCACGGTGCTGGAACAGGCACCGGGCCCGCGGACGGGCGGCTACATGATTGATTTCTTCGGCCCGGGTTTCGCCGCCGCGGAAGCCATGGGCGCGCTGGCGGAACTGCGCCGCCGAGGGCACGTCTACGGCTCCGTGCGCTACGTGGACCGCAGCGGCCGCACCACCGCCCGGCTGGATGTCGCCGCGCTCGTCCGGGCCACCGGAGGGCGCTACTTCAGCATCCTGCGCCCCGACATCGAAGCCGTTCTGCGCGACTGGCTCCCCGCGGGCGTGCGGCTGCGGCAGGGCGCCCAGGTGGTCGCCGTCGAACCGGGCACGCTGCCCGGCAGCGGGGTTGATGGTGCCGGGACGGGCAGCCCCGCGGCGGCCCTGCTGGCGGGAGGGGAACGGATCGAGGCCGACCTGCTGGTCGGGGCCGACGGAATCCATTCGGCGGTGCGCCGCGGCCTGTTCGGGCCCGAATCCGCCCACCTGCGGCTGTTGGGCTTCCACGTCGCCAGCTTCATCGCCGAGGACCCGGCGCTGGCCGCCAGCCTGGGCAACGACGTCGTCCTGACCGACACGCTGGAACGCCAGGCGGGGCTCTACGCGCTGCCCGACGGACGGGTGGCGGTCTTCGCCGTGGAGGCCACCGACGAGCCGGCGGTGCCGGGCGACGCGCGCACGGCCCTTGCCGAGCGGTTCGGTCCGCTGGGGTGGAGGATCCCCGAGGCGGTGGCCCACGCCGGCCGGGAGATCTACTACGACGTCGTGGCCCAGTCCGTGGTGCCGCGCTGGTCCCGCGGCCGCTGCGTGCTGGCGGGGGACGCGGCGTTTGCGGTGTCCCTGCTCGCCGGCCAGGGCGCATCGCTGGCGCTGGCCGGGACCCGGCTGCTGTGCAACGAGGTGGGCGATGGCTCCGGCCTCGGGACCGCCTTGGCCGGCTACGAACGCCGCTGGCGTCCCACGGCCGAGGAGCAGCAGCGGGCGGGCCGGCGCAACGCGGCGTTTTTCGTCCCGCCGCACCGGGCCGGGCTGTGGGCCCGCCGGGTGGCCCTGCGGCTGCTGGGCAGCGGACCGCTCTCCGGGCCGGCCCTGCGCTGGGCGTTCGGAAAGGGGGCGTTCGGTGACGGGGTGGCGGGCGACGCGCCCTCCGGGGCACGGCATCCCCGGGCGTGAGGGCCCCGACGCTACTGCAGCGCGGCGGAGAGGCGGGCGACGTTGTCCACCCACCGGTTCCACACCGGGCGGGACTTCCACTCCTCCAGGCTCAGCCGGACCGAATTGTGCCGGTACATGTTTTGCACCTGGGTGATCTCGGCGACCATTTCGGGGCCGAGCAGCATCACGGACACCTCCAGGTTCAGCGAGAAGGAGCGCATGTCCATGTTGGAGGAGCCGAACACGGCCACCTCCTTGTCCACGGTGAAGCACTTGGAGTGCAGCACCATCGGCGTCCGGTAGCGGTAGATCTTCACCCCGGCCTTCAGCAACGCCCCGTAGTAGGACTGCTGGGCGTGGTGGACCATGAACTGGTCGCCGGTTTCGGAGACGAACAGCTCCACGTCGACGCCGCGCTGGGCCGCCGTGGTCAGCGCGTACAGCAGGGAGTCGTCCGGGACGAAGTAGGGGCTGGTGATGCTCAGCCGCTCGGTGGCGGAGTAGATCAGGGTGTTGAACAGGCGCAGGTTGTTTTCCGCCTCGAACCCGGGTCCGCTGGGCACGATCTGGCCGATGATGCGCCCGTGGGGCTGCGGCTGGGGATCGGGTGCTTCGGCCAGGTCCAGCAGCAGGTTCTCGTCCGTCTCCTGGGACCAGTCGGTGGCGAACACGACGTCCAGGCTGGTCACCAGCGGGCCGCGCACCCGGGCCATCAGTTCCACCCACTCGCGGCCGGCGCGGCGGGCTCCCGGGCGCTTATAGCTGGGTTCGATGAGGTTCTGGCTGCCGGTGAAGGCGACCTCGCCGTCGACCACCAGGATCTTGCGGTGGTTGCGCAGGTCGGGCCGGCGCCACTGCTTCTTGACCGGGGCCAGCGGCAGCATGGGCCGCCATTCGATCCCGCCGGCGTCGAGCCGCCGTTTCAGCTTCCCGTAGCCGGACACGCGCAGGGTTCCGAGGTGGTCGAAGAGCAGGCGCACCTTCACCCCGCGCGCCACCGCGCCGTCCAGCGCATCCAGGAACGGGGACATGTACTCGGGGTCGTCGCCGACGATGTAGAACTGCACGTGCACGTAGCGTTGGGCGTCCTCCACGGCCTTGGTCATCGCCTGCAGCGACTCCTTGTAGCCGGTGATGAATTCCACGGAGTTGCCGTCCAGGATCGGGAACGCGCCGAGGTTGCGGTTCAGCTCCACCGACGACTTCACCCACTCCGGGGCGTGGTACTCGGTGTCGTCGATGTCCAGGTGCCGGGTGGCGTCGAGCACGCGCCGGTTGACCTCCGCCTGGCGTTGGATGCGCCGGTGGGACAGCCGGAAGTTGCCCAGCATCAGGAACAGCGCCAGCCCCAGCAGCGGCATGAAGAAGATGGCCAGCAGCCAGGCCATGGCGGTGGTGGGGCGCCGGTTGCCGGGGACCACGCCCAGCATCACCACGCGGATGCATATGTTCAGGACGGTGGACACCACCACAATCCACGTGGGCGTCCATTCCCACACAAAGAACGCGTCGAACACGCGGCCCCTCCCCAGCAGTCGTTGCCCCCAGCCTACCGGTGGCCGGGCCCACGTGAGGTGCCGGGCGCCGGCGGTAGGGTGGATCCATGACTGTTCTGGTGTTCGTCGACCCCGAGTTCCCCGCCGGCCGCGTCGCCGACCCGTCCCAACCGCAGCTGTCAGTCCTGGACCAGGGCGTCACGCGCGGTGACGGGGTTTTCGAGACCCTCCTCTACACCGGCGGCGTCGTCCGCAAGCTGGAGGCGCACCTGTCCCGGCTGGAGTCCTCCGCGGCCATGTGCGAACTGGCCGTCCCGTCCGGGCCGGCCTGGCGGGCGGCGGTGGAGACGGCGGTGGCCGCCTACGACGCCGCGCGCTCGGCCGCCGGCGACGCGGAAACCCCCGGCACGCGCCACGAGGCGACGCTGAAGCTGGTGGCCACCCGGGGCCCCGAGGGCGCCGCGCACGGCACCGCGTGGGTGGCCGTCTCCCCCGCCCCGGAGCTCGGACAGCGCCAGCGTGAGACCGGGCTGTCCGTGATCACCCTGGACCGAGGCTACGATTCGGATGCCGGGGACCGCGCCCCGTGGCTGCTCATGGGCGCCAAGACGCTCTCCTACGGGGTGAACATGGCGGCGCTGCGCCACGCGCGCACGCAGGGCGCCGACGACGTCATCTTCGTCTCCAGCGACGGCCGCGTGCTGGAGGGGGCCACCTCGACCGTGCTGCTGGCCCACCGCGAAGGGCCGCTCAAGCGCCTGGTCACCCCCACCCTGCAGACGGGCATTCTGCCCGGCACGACGCAGGGCGCGATCTTCGCCGCCGCGCAGGCCGCCGGGTGGGAGCTCGGTTACGGCCCGCTGGAGACGCGGGACCTGTTCGACGCCGACGCCGTCTGGCTGGTTTCCAGCGTCCGGCTGCTGGCGCCGATCAACTCGATCGACGGGGTGGAGATCCCCCGCGACCGCGAACTGCACGCCGAACTCGCCCGGATGGTCGACGACATCCGCTGAACCCCGCGTTTCGCCGAAGGTTTCCGCCGACCCCCCGCGTTTCGCCAAAGGTTGTTGTGGGTTTGAGGCCCTCCAACCCGCAACAACGTTCGTCGAAACGCAGGCCTCGGACGGCTGCCTTCGCCCAAATCAGGTTCCGGCTCCGGACCAATCGCGGGCCGGTTAGCTCCAGACCAGGTTCCAGGTCCCGGCAGCCAGGGCGGCCCCGATCGCGGCGGCCCCGACCGCCGCGCCGCCGAGCAGCACCCACGCGTCCAGGCCGGTGAACACGGACGCCCGCGCCCAGGTGCGCGGGCCCTCGCCGAAGCCCTTGGCCTCCATGGTCACGGCCAGCCGCGACGCACGCCGGATGGCCTGCACCAGCAGCCCGAACGCCTGCCCCAGGTTCGCGCGCAGGCGAGCTCCGGCGCTGCCGTGGGAACCGACGCCGCGGGCCCGCCGGGCCATGCCCAGCGTCCGCCATTCCTCGGCCAGCAGTCCCAGCAGCCGCAGCGCCGCCAGTCCGCCCAGCACGAAGCGGTGCGGCAGCCGCGCCTTCTGGGCCAGCGCGTCGGCCAGGTCCGTCGGATCGGTGGAGGCCATCACCAGCACCGCCGGCAGCGCCACGGCAAAACCGCGCAGGCCGGTCGCCGCGCCGGCGGCCACCGACCCTTCGGTGAGCGTGAAGATCCCCAGGTCCAGCAGCACCGCACCGGAGTCGTTGCCGACCAGCGCGGTGCCCCAGGCCGCCATCAGCCCGGCCACCGCCAGCGGCCAGGCCCGGCGCAGGAACGCGAACGGTCCCACCCCGGAGAGCGGCAGCAGGGCCAGGCAGGCGACCACCACGACGGACGCGCTCACCCAGTCCAGCGTGGCCACCAGCCCCGCGGTCACCAGCAGCACGGCGACCATTTTGGCCAGCGGGTTCGCGCGGCCCAACACGCTGCGGGCGGCGGCATCGGCGACGGCGATCCCGGGATCCCGTCCCGGCGTACCGGCACCGGCCGCCCCGGCACCGGTCACGCCACTGCCGCCCGGGACAATGCCAACCGGGACGGTGCCGACCGCGACGGTGCGGGCGCCCAACGCCGCGGTGAAGTGCTCGTCGTGCGTCACGGCCAGGACCGTGCGGCCGGCGGCCAGTTCCTCGCGCAGCAGCAGCGCCAGTTCGCGCCAGGTGTTGGCGTCCTGGCCGAAGGTGGGCTCGTCCAGCACCAGCACGTTGGGGCCGGCGGCCAGCACCGTCGCGACCGAGAGCCGGCGTTTCTCTCCCCCGGACAGGGTGAAGGGGTTGGCGTCGGCCAGGTGCCCCAGCCGGAGCCGGCCCAGCAGCTCGTCCACGCGCCGCTCCACCTCCTCGGGGGTGAAGAGCGGGCGCCCGGTGCCCGGGTGGCGCGCGTGGCGCGGTCCGAAGGCCAGCTCTTCACGCACGGTGGAGGCCACGAACTGGTGCTCCGGTTCCTGGAACACGGTGCCGATGCGGCTGACCAGGTCGCCGGCCTTCCAGCGGAAGGGGTCCGGGGACAGCCCGCCGGCGAGGTCCGGCGCGGCACGGACCTGCCCGCCGGCCGGTTCCAACAGCCCGGCCAGCGTCAGCGCCAGCGTGGATTTGCCGGCCCCGTTGGGGCCGGTGATGCCGACCGCCTCGCCGGCGCGCAGGTCCAGGTCCACGCCGGAGAGCACCGCGCGCCGACCCTTTGGGGACCGGCGGCGGCGGGACGCTTCGCGGGAAACCGCCAGGCCGGCGGCGGCAAGCAGGACCGGTCCCGGCGTGGCGTCCGGCCGGCCTGCCGCCCGTTCGACGACCGGCACGTGCCCGGGCACCCACACCCCGGCCTCGATCAGTTCGGTGCGGACAGGGCCCTCGGCGAACAGTTCCTCGGGGGTCCCGCTGTGGGACACCCCTCCCCCGGGTTCGAGCACCACCACGCGGTCCATGTGCCCGGCCCAGGCGGCCAGGCGGTGCTCGACGACCACCAGGGTCGCCCCGGTGGCGGCCACCGCGGCGATCACGGCGTCGCGGACTTCCAGCACGCCGGCGGGATCCAGGTTGGCGGTGGGTTCATCCAGCAACACCAGTCCCGGCCGCATGGCCAGGATCCCCGCCAGCGCCAGGCGCTGCTTCTGCCCTCCGGACAGGTGCGCCGTCGGGTGGTCCAACGGCACGTCCAGCCCCACGGCATCCAAGGCCGCGGCCACGCGGTCCCAGATTTCCGCGCGCGGGACGGCCAGGTTCTCCGCCCCGAACGCCACGTCGTCCCCCACGCGGGCAAGGACCACCTGGGTTTCCGGGTCCTGCTGGACCAGTCCGGCCCGCCCGCGCGAGGCCTCGGCCGGGCGGCCGTCGACGAGCAGGTCGCCGAAGTCCTCGGCCTCCTCGTCGTGGTGCAGCACTCCCGCCAGGGCGTGCAGCAGGGTGGATTTGCCGGCCCCGGACGGGCCCACCAGCAGGACCCGCTCCCCGGGGGCGATCTCCAGGTCCAGGCCCCTAATGGCGGGGGCGGAGCGGCCTGCGTGGCGCCAGCCCCACCCGCGCGCGGACACCGCGGCCGGCACCACGGCTTCCGGCCGGGCGCCGGCCCCGCCGGGCGCGGAGGCGGCCGCCGTCGTTCCGGTGTCTGCGGACATGGCCTAGCCGAACACCGGTTCCTGCGCGGCCTTGCGCGAGGCGAGCGCGGACAGCGCGCCGGTGCGGGCCAGGGCGCGCGTGGCGAGCCAGGACAGCAGGCCGGCGATGACGACGCCGGAGAGGGTGGTGCCGGCGACGTACACGATCTTCATGGCGGTGGTGTATTCGGGGAACCAGTTGAAGATGAAGGCGTCGTTGATGCCACCGAACAGGCCGGCGCCGGCGCCGGCGAGCAGGGCGGTAACCAGGTCCCAGCGCCGGTAGAGGAACAGCGCGAAGACCAGTTCCGCTCCCAGGCCCTGGATCAGGCCGGAAGCCAGGACCGTCAGGCCGAACTGGGAACCCAGGAACGCGGAGACGACGGCGGCGACGAGTTCGCAGAACAGGGCGGCTCCCGGCTTGCGGATGATCAGGGCGCCCAGGACCGCGGGGAACAGCCACATGCCGGTGACCACGGAGGATGCGGGCGGGAAGAACAGGAACAGTCCGCCGATGCCGGCGTAGGCAAGGTTCCAGCCCCAGAAGATGACGCCGGAGGCGACCGCGATCACGGCGGCGACGACGATGTCGACGACGCGCCAGGAACGGCGTGCGGCGGGGACGGTGTTGACCGGGTGGGCCATGATGTATTCCTCCTTGAGGGCAAGGAGGGGAGGGATTCGGCGGCATGTGCCGCTGCACCCTGAGATCTCGACTCCCTTCGCCGGTACTAGCCGGAGCAGGTTCGAGGGTCTGCGGCGATCCGCACTCTCAGCGCCCTGGCTGCACGGCCGTACGGGCCGGGCGCAGGCGCTCCCCTGTCGTTTGTTTCAGTCATGCCATAGTACAGCCACGCTATGCTGTGGCCGTACCGCCCTTTGTCTGGTTGGGCATCGTCTAGTTGGGAGAACCGTTGATGAAGACACTGCTCAAGCTGGCCGGACCCTTTGTGACCCTCGCCGCCGGGTTTGCCGGCGCCAAGGTGGTCGAACTGGTCTGGACCAAGGTCACCGGCGCCAGGCCGCCGCGGCCAGGCGACACCGAGGCCAACGTGAAGTCCTCGCTGCGCCAGGTGCTGGCCTTCGCCATGGTTTCCGCGGCCGTGGGGGCCGCCATCGAGGTCCTCACCGGCCACGGCACCCGGTTCGCGATCTCCCGCCTCGGCCAGGACGCGGACGAGTCCTAGCCCTCCGCCCTCCGGCCGGCTAGGTGCCGGCCGGACCGGCGGCGGCACCGCCGTCAGGGCCCGCGGCGTCCAGGCCGGCGTCGTGCCCGGCGGGTTCGCGGCCGGAGGATTCGCGTCCGTGGCCCTCCGCTCCGGCCCCGTCCTGCAGCGCCGCCCGGGCCACGACCTGGTCCAGTTCGTCGACGAGCAGCGTCTCCTTCTTCAGGTGCTTGGTGCGGTAGCCGGCCCGGCCCACCATGTGGGCGCTGACCGGTGCGGTCAGCAGCTGCAGCAGCCAGGCCAGCAGCAGCACCGGCACCAGCGCCCAGCTGCGCAATTCGATCGCCACCGCGGACAGCAGCAGGACCAGGCCCAGCACCTGCGGCTTCGTGGCCGCATGCATGCGGGAGAGCAGGTCCGGGAAGCGCAGCATGCCGATGCCGGCGGCCACCGACATCAGGCAGCCCACCACCAGGAACACGCCCGCCACGGCCTCGAGCACGGTGTCCAGGGCGCCGCTCATGAGTTCCTCCGGTCGGTCACGTAGCGGGAAACCGTCACCGAGCCGATGAAGCCGATCACGCAGGCGGCCACCACGAACACCAGGTTGTTCGTGTGCTTGTTCACCGCCATGTCCACGCACAGCGCGGCGGCGACGATCATCAGCAGCACGTCCAGCGCCAGCACGCGCTCAAGGATGGACGGTCCGCGCGCGATCCGGACGATGGCCAGCGCGGCGGCGACCGAGAGCAGCACCCCGCAGATCCAAGCGACGGCGATCATCATGGCGCCTCCTCCCCTGCGGTGATCCCGCCGGGCGGGGTGAAATCGTGGTTCTGCGGCGGCGGGGAGGCCTGGCCTGCCCGTTCGGCATCGATCCTGGCCACCTCCTCGCGCGTGCCCATGATGCGAATCAGCCGCGCCTCGATGTCCAGGATGTGGCTGTGGACCTTTTCCACCTCGGCGTGCGTGTTCACGTTGAGCACGTGCAGGTACAGCGTGGAGCTGACGCGGTCCACCTCCACCACGAACGAGCCCGGCACCAGGGTCAGCGCATGGCCAACGGCGGTGACCATGAGGTCGTCACGGGTCCGCAGGCGCACGCCGACCACGGCGCTGCGCACGCGCGGTCCGCGGAACACGGCCAGGGCGAAGACCTGGAAGCTGGCCAGCACCACGTCCCAGAGGAACCCCAGCGCGAACACGAAGGCCCGCCAGACGTTGAAGCGTCCGCTCAGTTCCACCGGCGGCAGCCGGAACACGTTGACGACCACCAGGGCGATCAGGAAGCCGAACACCAGGTTGCCGGCGGAGAAGTCCTGCCACAGCGCCCCCCAGACCAGGGCCATCCACACCAGCAGCGGCAGTTCGATCCAGAAGGTCAGACGCGGCCCCTGCTGCGCGGCGCCCGCGCCGGGCCGGCCTCCGCGCCGGATCACTTCAGGCTCCCGGGCTCGTAGGTCGCCTCGGCGCCGAAGACGGCCTCGATGTACGGGGTGCGCTCGAGCATCTGGCTCGCGGCCTGCTCGCTGAGCTGGAACAGGGGGCCGGCGAACACCGTCAGGGCAACGCCCAGGGCCACCAGGCCGGCGGTGGGCCCGACCATGCCGCGGGGCAGCAGGGCGGTGTCCCCGCGGCCGCTGAAGCGGCTACCGGAGTTGGCCACGGAGCGGTAGGTGGTGATCGGGGACCCGTCGGCGGCCGTGACCAGCAGCAGCGGGTCGGGGTTCTCCGCGTCCTCGGCCTTGCGCCAGAACGCCCGGTTCCAGACGCGCGCCACCGCCAGCAGCGTGAGCAGCGAGGTGGCCACGGAGCCGCCCACCAGCACCCAGCCCAGCGGGGTGTCCAGTTCCACGCCGCCCTGGATCAGCCCCAGCTTGCCGAGGAACCCGGAGAAGGGCGGGATGCCGGCCAGGTTCATCGCGGGGAGGAAGAAGAGCACCGCCAGCACCGGGGACAGCCGGGCCAGCGAGCCCAGCCGGTCCACGTTGGAGGTGCCGCCGCGGCGCTCGATCAGGCCCGTGACCAGGAACAGGGAGGTCTGCACGATGATGTGGTGCACCACGTAGTACACCGCCGCGGCCAGCCCCACCACGTTCCCGACCGCGAGCCCGAAGACCATGAAGCCGATGTGGCTGGTGAGGGTGAAGGAGAGCATACGCTTGATGTCCGCCTGCGCGATCGCGCCGAGGATCCCCACCAGCATGGTCAGCAGCGCCACCACCATCAGCAGGGTGTTGATCCGGTCCCCCGGGAAGAGCAGCGTCTCGGTGCGCACCATCGCGTAGACGCCCACCTTGGTGAGCAGGCCGGCGAACACCGCGGTCACCGGGGCCGGCGCGGTCGGGTAGGAGTCGGGCAGCCAGAAGGAGAGCGGGAAGACGGCGGCCTTGATGCCGAAGGCCACGAACAGCATCAGGTGCAGCACCACCTGCGTTCCGTAGTCGATCTGTCCGAGCTTGATCGCCAGGTCCGCCATGTTCACCGTTCCGGTGGCCGCGTAGATCATGGCGATCGCCAGGAGGAACAGCACCGAGGAGACCACGGAGACGACGACGTACGTCACCGCCGCGCGGATGCGCGCCGTGGTGCCGCCGAGGGTCAGCAGCACGTAGGAGGCGGTCAGCAGGATCTCGAAGCCGACGTAGAGGTTGAACAGGTCCCCGGCGAGGAAGGCGTTGGAGACGCCGGCGACCAGGATCAGGTAGGTCGGGTGGAACACGGAGATCGGGCCGTCCTCGTCCCCGTCGGCCATGCCCTGGCCGGTGGCGTAGAGGAGCACGGCCAGGCTCACGCAGGTGGAGACCACCAGCATGAGCGAGGAGAACTCGTCCACGACCATGGAGATGCCCCACGGGGGCGCCCAGCCTCCGAGCAGCACGGCCTGGGCCCCGTGGCGCCAGGCGCCCACCAGCATCCACGTCTCCAGCGCCAGCGTCAGCACCAGCGTGGAGATGGTGACCGCGCGCTGGGCGCCGGTGTGCCGGCGCAGCACGAAGGCCAGCGCGGCGCCGAGCAGCGGCAGGGCGACGGCAAGGGGGGCGAAGGAGACGGCGGCCAGCGGGGCGCTCATCGCTGCCCTCCGGTGCCGGCCTCGCCGGCGAGCGTGCCGGCGTCGTCCGCTGCGGACGGGAGTTCCGTGGGGTCGAATTCGGTGGTTTCGAGCGGGATCTCGGTGTCCTCCTCGGGGTCGAAGCTGGGCTGGGCCGCGACGCGGCGGTCCTCGACGTCGTCGACGACCTCGTCACGGCGCGCGATCACCCAGGAGCGGTAGATGATGGCCAGCAGGAGCGCGGTGACCGCGAAGGTGATGACGATCGCGGTGAGGATCAGCGCCTGCGGCAGCGGATCGCTGTAGTCCTCGGCGGGGGTGCCCGCCACGTAAAGGGGGGCCAGGCCGGGAATGCCGCCGGTGGCCAGGATCAGCAGGTTGGCCCCGTTGCCGATCAGCACGATGCCCAGCAGCACCCGGGTCAGGCTGCGCTCGAGCAGCAGGTAGATGCCGGTGGCGAACAGGACGCCCATCACCGCCAGCAGGGTCACGTTCACGGTCACCGGGCCGCCTCCAGTTCCTCGTCCTCGGGTTCCGCGTGCGGCGCGGTGGGGCTGCGCCCCTCGGTGCGTTCGTCGATCTCCGCGCCCAGGCTGCGCAGCACGTCGGCGACCAGGCCGACCACCACCAGGTACACGCCGATGTCGAAGAACGTGGAGGTGACGAACTTGTGGTCCCCGAACAGCGGCAGCGAGAACTCGAACACCGCTGACTGGAAGATCTGGCCGCCGAACGCCAGGGGCAGCATGGCGGTGAACCCGGCGATCGCCAGCCCCAGCCCCAGCAGGGTGCCGGGGCTGACCGGGGTGGCCTCGGCCAGCTCGAAGCGCCCGCCGGCCAGGTAGCGGATGGTCATGGCCAGGCCCGCGAGCAGGCCGCCGGCGAATCCGCCGCCGGGGCTGTTGTGCCCGGCCAGCAGCAGGTAGATGGAGAACAGCAGCAGGGTGTGGAAGATCAGCCGGGTGACCACCTCGATGATGATCGAGCGCCGTTCCGGGGCCAGCGTCCGCCCGGCCACCAGCCAGGCCTCGCGCTGGGAGAGCGCGAAGCTGCGGGCCACGCGCAGCGCGGCGGCGTCGCGGCGGGGGGCGTGGATCGACTCGGAGCCGCGGTCGATGCTGCCGCTGGCGATGTCCGCGGTGGTCCGGCGCTTGTCGCCGCGGCCGCGCACGAAGATCAGGCTGGCGACGCCGGTGGCGGCGGCGGCGAGCACGGTGATCTCCCCGAACGTGTCCCAGGCGCGCAGGTCCACGAGGGTCACGTTGACGATGTTCTTGCCCGCGCCCCCGTAGTAGGCCAGCTCGGGGAAGTCCAGCGAAATGGGGGCCGCGGTGCGCGAGGCCATGGCGGTCGCGGCGATGTAGATCATGGCCGCGGCGAAGGCGACGCCCAGCAGCGCGCGCAGGAACCTGTGCCCGGACGGGTTGGTGGTCCACAATTCCACGGGCAGCGTGCGCAGCGCCAGCACGAACGCGACCAGCACGATGGTTTCCACCAGCAGCTGGGTCAGCGCCAGGTCCGGCGCTCCCTGCAGCGCGAAGATCAGGGCCATGCCGTACCCGGTGACGGAGACCATCAGCACGGCCAGGAAGCGGCGGTTGGCCCGCACCGCGGCGATCGCCCCGACCGCCATGCAGACCCCGACCACCAGCTGCGCGGGAGTGTCGAACCAGATCAGCGAGGTCGGCACGGGGGTGTCGAAGCGGATCGCGGCGAACGCCGGCACCACCAGCGCCACGGTGAGGATCACGCCCAGGTAGAACACCAGCGAACCGCGCTGGGTGCGGCCGGTGACCCAGACCGCGACGTTGTCGGTGCCGCCGATGATGTTGCGGTAGGTCCGCTCCGCATCCAGGGCCGGATACACCACGTCCTGGAGGCTTGCGACCGGGGTGCGCAGCGCGAACAGGGCCGCACCGGCGGCCATGGCCAGCACGCTCAGCCCCAGCGCCGGGGTGAAGCCGTGCCACAGGCCCAGGTGGATCGGTTCGGCCGGGGCCGGGAACAGCGCCGCGTAGGGGGCGATCGCGTCCTCCAGCGGACCCGGGACGAACCCGAAGACCACGCTGGCGGCCGTCAGCACCATCGGCGAGGCCAGGAACAGGCCGGGCAGGCGCTTGAACGCTGTCGGTTTGAGGCCGGGCTTGGTGGCGAACGCGCCCCACACGAAGCGGGCACTGTAGGCCACGGTCAGCGCGGAGCCGGCGACGACGCCGGCCAGGACCCAGCCGCCCGCGCCGTGCCCGGCCTCCTGGACCAGCGTTTCGAAGACGGCTTCCTTGGCGACGAAGCCGTAGAGCGGGGGCAGCCCGGCCATCGAGGCCGCGGACAGCGCGGCCACGGCGAACAGCGTCGGCGCGGTGCGCCACAGTCCGGAGAGCTGGCGCAGGTCGCGGGTGCCGGTCTGGTGGTCGATGATGCCGACCACCAGGAACAGGGCAGCCTTGAAGAAACCGTGCGCGAGCATCAGGGCCAGGCCGGCCAGCGCCGCGTTCGCCGTGCCCTGGCCCACCACCAGGATCAGGAAGCCCAGCTGCGAGACGGTGCCGTAGGCGAGCACCAGCTTCACGTCGGTCTGCTTCAGCGCGTGCCAGCCGCCCACGAGCATCGTGAGCAGGCCCAGCACCGCCGTCGTCGTTTGCCAGCTGGCGGTGTCGGAGAAGCCGGGGGCCAGCCGGGCCACCAGGTAGACGCCGGCCTTCACCATGGCCGCCGCGTGCAGGTAGGCGGAGACCGGCGTCGGGGCGGCCATCGCCCCGGGGAGCCAGAAGTGGAACGGGACCAGCGCCGACTTGGAGACCGCGCCGACGAGCACCAGCAGTATGGCCACGTCCACGAAGGTTCCGGCCAGCTGGGGCGCGCCGGCGGCGGCCTGGGCCAGGATCTCGGAAATCCGGTACGTCCCGGCCGCCGAGCCGAGCATCACCAGGCCCACCAGCATGACCAGGCCGCCGAAGGTGGTCACCATCAGGGCCTGCAACGCCGAGCGGCGGGCGAAGATGCGGCCCCGGGCGAAGCCGATCAGCAGGTAGGACAGGATGGTGGTCAGTTCCCAGAAGATGAACAGCAGGATCAGGTCATCGGCCGTGACCAGGCCGAACATGGCGCCGGCGAAGGCGAGCAGCTGCGCGCCGAACGGGCCGATGTTGGCGTCCTCGTTCTTGAAGTAGCGGGCGCAGTAGACCAGCACCAGCGCGCCCACGCCGAGCACCAGCAGGCACAGCACCGCGGAGAGCGCATCCATGCGGAATGCCAATTCCACCTGCAGGTTCGGGATCCACGGAATGGTGAGCGAAGGCGGGGCGTTCGGGGCGCCGTCGGCGGCGGTCTGGTCCGCCGTCGTGAAGGAGGCGAAATTCAGCAGGAGCCAGACGAATCCGGCGGCCGGAACCGCCCCCAGCAGGTAGAAGGTGCTGCGGCCCATTCGGCGGAAAATCAGGGGCGCGACGGCGGCCACCGCGAAGAGGGCGATGAGGACGGCGAGCACGATGATCTCCTGGGGCCGGGTTCTGTTCAAGGCACGGATGGGCTCGAAGCAGGTGGTCAAGGGCTGGCCTCCAGCTTAACAGGGTGCGGAAACGCCACCCGGCCGAATCGGCCGCATCCGCCCGGATTACGCCCAAAGCGTTACCATGCAGCCATGATCGAGCAGCCGGCCGCCACAGCGGCTCCCTCCGCCCCCCGCCGGCCGAACACCCGGCAGGTCCTGGCCTGGGCCTCCTGGGACTGGGGCTCCGCGGCCATCAACGCGGTGATGACCACCTTCGTGTTCACCGTCTACCTGACCAGCAAATCCTTCGGCGAAACGGACGCCAACTCGGTGGTGCTCGGCAACGCGCTCGCCGTCGCCGGCGTCGCGATCGCCGTGCTCGCCCCGGTGACCGGACAGCGCTCCGACGCCGGGGGCCGGCGGAAATACTGGCTGGGCGTGAACACGGTGCTGGTGGCTTTGGCCACGGCCGCCTGCTTCTTCGTGTTCCCCTCCCCGGACTACCTGCTGCTCGGCGCCGCGCTGATCGCCCTGTCCAGCGTGTTCGCGGAGTTCGCGGCGGTGAACTACAACGCGATGCTCCCGCAGATCTCCACCCCGCGCACCGTGGGCCGGATCTCCGGCTTCGGCTGGGGCATGGGCTATCTCGGCGGCATCGCCGCCCTGGCCCTGGTGCTGGTCCTCTTCGTCCAGCCGGCCTTCGACTGGCCGGGGGCCTCCGCGGACGGCGCCCTGAACCTGCGCCTGGTGGCGGTGTTCTCCGCCGTCTGGTTCCTGGGCTTCGGGCTGCCGGTGCTCTTCGCCGTTCCCGAACTGCCGCGCCCGGCCGGGTCCGCCCGCCGCGGGATCCTGGCCTCCTACCGGGCGCTGGGGCGCACCATTGCGGCGCTGGCCCGCACCGAGCCGCACACCCTCTTCTTCCTCGGGGCCAGCGCGGTGTTCCGCGACGGACTCGCTGCGGTGTTCACCTTCGGCGGCGTCATCGCGGCCGGGACGTTCGGGTTCGCCCTCTCCGAGGTCATTGTCTTTGCGATCGTCGGCAACGTGGTCGCGGCCCTCGGGGCCGTCATCGGCGGCGCGCTCGATGACAGGGTGGGGCCCAAGCGCGTGATCGTCGGGTCCCTGGTGGGGCTGCTGATCACCGCGGCGGGCCTGTTCCTCTCCCCCGGCGCGGCCGGCTTCTGGGTGTTCGGCCTGCTGCTGTGCCTGTTCGTCGGCCCCGCCCAGTCCTCCTCCCGGGCCTTCCTGGCGCGCCTGACGAAGACAGGCCGGGAGGGCGAGCTCTTCGGCCTGTACGCCACCACGGGGCGGGCTGTCAGCTTCCTGGCCCCGACGCTGTTCGCCGCGGCGATCGCCCTGGCCGCGCCCCACGTGGCGGAGGGCGAGGCCCAGCGCTACGGCATCCTGGGCATCGTCGCGGTGCTCCTGGCGGGACTGCTGCTCCTGCTCCCGGTGCGCTCCCCCGCGAAAAGTGACGCGTAAGTGCGGGTGTTTCCCGAATCCTGACGCTTAAGTGCGGGTTCCGTCCCGAATAGTGTCGCGGCCAGGCACGGGTCCGCCCGCGCAGGACGACGGCGCCACCCGCTCCGGAGGCGTGCTCGTCCGCTGAATGAACCACGATGTGCAGGGCACTTCCGCCCAAGCCGGCATCGCGCCGGTTGCCGCGCCGCGAGGGCTACCCCGCCAGACGGACCGGAGCCATCGGGTCCCATCCGCGGCGCCGCAGTTCCTGCCGAACCCTGCGGGCCGCCGGGGCATAGTCCCCGTCCACGACGTCGGCGCGTGTCACCACCACGGATTTCCAGCCCAGCACCAGCGTCCGCGACTCGCGGCGGACGTCGCTAGCCGCCTGCGCGGACGCAAGGTGGTGGCCGCCGTCGTACTGGACCGCCACGCGGTAGTCGGGAAAGGCCAGGTCGGGGAACAGGACCGGACGCCCGAAGCCGTCGCAGACCACCAGCCCCAAGGCGGGTTCGGGCAGGCCCACCTCGGCGAGCGCCAGCCGCAGCTTGGTTTCGGGCGGGGAATCGGCACCCACCCTGACCAGCCCTGCCGCCTCCCGAGCCCGCACCACCCCATGACGGCCCTTGAGACTGGCCACGTAGCGGCGCAGTTCCTCCAAGCCCATCATGGCCTCACGCTCCCCCGGATGGCCCGGACCGTGCGCACACACCAGATGATCGCCCGCTGCCACCGTATCGGCCAGCGACAGCAGGGAGGCCAGGTCCGCGAAGGTTCGCTGCGGCGTCGTCACCCTGATGCCGTCGAAGTCCATGACATCGGCGTCCGGGATGATGACCCTGCGAACCCCGAGGCCCGGGCGGCAGACGCGGGGCGAGCCGAGAGGGGCAGCGAGTTCGATCCGGGGATGGATCTCTTCTGCCCAGGCCGGCAGCGGGATGCCGTGGACCCGGGCCGCGGTGGTGCGATACGCCACCCCGAGCGCGACAATCCGCTGCAGCGGGAGCAGCATCTCCAGCAGGTCCAGCGGTACGCCGCGCGGCACCCGGAGCCCCCGGTAAGGGGCCGCCAGGTCGGCGGCACGCAGGCGCCCTTTCGGCACGCCGACGGCCGCAGCGCCGGCGACCGTGAAGGCACCGCTGGCCAAGGGGTCTGGAAGGGGGCTTCGCTGGCTCATGCGGACATCCTGCCCCTCGGCGGGACGCCGAAAGCGGTTATCCACAGGTTTTTGCGGGCAAGTGGGCCGCCGGCGAGGCGAAGTTCCAGCGAGGGGCACACACTTTTCCGGAAAACACCCGCACCAACGCGTCAGGATTCGGGAAACACCCGCACTTACGCGTCACTTTTCGCCAGGGAAGGGGCGGCTAGCCTTCCAGCCGCGTGCGGTGGAAGTTCAGGAAGCTGCGCGAGGCCGTCGGGCCGCGCTGGCCCTGGTAGCGGCTGCCGTACTCTCCGGAGCCGTAGGGGAACTCGGCCGGGGAGGTGAGCCGGAAGAAGCACAGCTGGCCGATCTTCATGCCCGGCCACAGCTTGATCGGCAGCGTCGCGACGTTGGAGAGCTCCAGGGTGACGTGCCCGGAGAAGCCCGGGTCGATGAACCCCGCGGTGGAGTGCGTGAGCAGGCCCAGCCGGCCCAGCGAGGACTTGCCCTCCAGGCGGGCGGCGATGTCCTCGGGCAGCGTCACGGTCTCGTAGGTGGACCCGAGCACGAACTCCCCCGGGTGCAGGATGAACGGCTCGTCCGCCTGGACCTCAACCAGGCGGGTGAGCTCCGGCTGGTCCTCGGACGGGTCGATATGCGCGTACTTGTGGTTGTCGAAGAGGCGGAAGAAACGGTCGATCCGCACGTCGACGCTGGAGGGTTGGACCATCTCCAGGTCGAGGGGGTCAAGAGCAATGCGCCCGGCTTCGAGTTCGGTCCGGATGTCGCGGTCGGAGATCAGCACCCCACCACAATATCGCCTCGCGGCCGTGCGCCCGGAGCCGGCGTCGCGGCGGTGCAGACTCCGCACCCCCGCGACCGATACGCTTGGGAGCGCGGGACGCGCCACGGCCCGCGCCCCAGACCCGCCCCATGGCACCCGAACGAAGGCCCGGATGTACAGGACACGTGCCGCCCTCGCACTGGCCGCACTGCTCGCCACGGCACTGCTGCCGATCCCCGCGGCCGCGGCGGACCTGAACGACGACGGCGGCGGCACCTCCGCCCAGGACCCCACCGCCCAGGACCCCACCGCGCAGCACCCCGCCTCCCCGGACGCCGCAGCGCAGGATTCCCCAACGCAGGATTCCCCAGTGCAGGCGTCCCCCGCACCGGCCTCCACCACGCTGGCCTCCTCCACCCTGGTCCTGGTCAACGGCGCGCATCCGCTGGAACCGCTGGACTTCGAGCCGGCCCGGCTCGCCGACGCCGGGTCCGGCCACCGGATGGTCCCGGAGGCGGCGGAGGCCATGCACCGCCTGTTGGCCGCGGCCGCCGACGCCGGCCACTTCCTTCGGGTCGAAAGCGCCTACCGCAGCTACGCCCAGCAGGTGGCCCTCTACGACCGCTACACGCGCCAGTACGGGGCCGCCTACGCGGCCCGGATCTCCGCCCGGCCCGGCACCAGCGAGCACCAGACCGGCTGGGCCGCGGACGTGGGCCTGGCCAGCGGCGAGTGCTCGCTGCTGGCCTGCTTCGGAGACACCGAGGCGGGGCGGTGGGTCGCCGCGCACGCCGCGGAGTTCGGATTCATCGTCCGCTACCCCGACGGCCTGGAACAGGTCACCGGGTACCGCTACGAGCCGTGGCACCTGCGCTTCCTCGGCACCGAGGCCGCGCAGGAGATGGCCGCGCTCGGCGACGCGACCCTGGAGGACTACGTTGAGCGGCTGGGGCGCCGCGCCGAGGCCGCCGCCCGGCCGCGGTACGTGGTGCGCCCCGCCCCGGAGCACCCGCCCTGGTACACGGCGACCTTCCCGGGGTGGGCCCTCGGCCTCCCCGGCTGAGTATTCCCGGCACGCAAAAGGAGGACGACGGCGGAACCTGCGTTCCGCCGTCGTCCTCCTTTTGCGTGGGCCGGCTACGGGAGCCGGACCAACTACTTGGCGCGGACCGGGATGCCCGTGAAGGTGGGCTTGAGGGTCTCGGCGAAGAAGTCCTCACCCTTGTCGTCGACGACGATGAACGCCGGGAAGTCCTCGACCTCGATCTTCCAGACGGCCTCCATGCCCAGCTCCTGGTACTCGATGACCTCGACCTTCTTGATGCAGTCCTGGGCCAGGCGGGCGGCAGGGCCGCCGATGGAGCCCAGATAGAAGCCGCCGTGCGCGTGGCAGGCCTCGGTCACCTGGCGGGAGCGGTTGCCCTTGGCCAGCATGACCTTGGAGCCGCCGGCGGCCTGGAACTGGTCCACGTAGGAGTCCATGCGCCCGGCGGTGGTCGGACCGAAGGAGCCCGAGGCCATGCCGTCGGGGGTCTTGGCCGGGCCGGCGTAGTAGACCGGGTGGTCCTTGAGGTACTGCGGCATCTCTTCGCCGGCGTCCAGGCGCTCCTTGATCTTGGCGTGCGCGATGTCGCGGGCTACCACCAGCGGGCCGGTCAGGGACAGGCGGGTCTTCACCGGGTACTTGGTCAGTTCGGCGAGGATATCCGCCATCGGCCGGTTCAGGTCGACCTTCACCACGGTGCCGCCGCCGGTGCCGGAGACGCCGTCGGTCTCCGCGTCGTGGGCGGCGATCGCCGCGTGGGACTCCTCCGGCATGAAGCGGGCCGGGTCGGTCTCCAGCTGCTCCACGAACACGCCCTCCGGGGTGATCTTGGCCAGCATCTGGCGGTCGGCGGAGCAGGAGACGGCGATCGCGACCGGCAGGGACGCGCCGTGGCGCGGCAGGCGGATGACGCGCACGTCGTGGCAGAAGTACTTGCCGCCGAACTGGGCACCGATGCCGAAGTGGCGGGTCAGCTCCAGAACCTTCTCCTCCAGCTCGACGTCGCGGAAGCCGCGCCCGGTCATCGCACCGGTGGTCGGCAGGTTGTCGAGGTACTTGGCGGAGCCGTACTTGGCGGTCTTCAGCGCGAACTCGGCGCTGGTGCCGCCGATGACGATGGAGAGGTGGTACGGCGGGCAGGCCGCGGTGCCCAGCGAGCGCAGCTTCTCGTCGAGGAACTTCAGCATCGAGTTCTCGTTGAGGATCGCCTTGGTCTCCTGGTACAGGAAGGACTTGTTGGCGGAGCCGCCGCCCTTGGCCATGAACAGGAACTTGTACTGGTTCTCGTGGCCCTCCTGGGTGTCCGCGTAGATCTCCACCTGCGCCGGCAGGTTGTTGCCGGTGGACTTCTCCTCCCAGGTGGTCAGCGGGGCCAGCTGGGAGTAGCGCAGGTTCAGCTGGGTGTAGGCGTCGTAGATGCCCTTGGACAGGGCCTTCTCATCCGGGCCCTGGGTGATGACCTGCTGGCCGCGCTTGCCCATGACGATCGCGGTGCCCGTGTCCTGGCACATGGGCAGGATGCCGCCGGCGGCGATGTTCGCGTTCTTGAGCAGGTCCAGCGCGACGAACTTGTCGTTCGGGCTGGCCTCCTCGTCGTCCAGGATGTTGCGCAGCTGCTGCAGGTGGGCGGGGCGCAGGTAGTGGGAGATGTCGTGCAGGGCCGTCTTGGACAGCAGCTCCAGCGCCTCCGGGTCGACCTCAAGGTACGTCCGGCCGCCCGGACCCTCCACGGTGCGCACGCCCTCGGTGGTGACGAGGCGGTAGGGGGTGTCGTCCTTGCCGATGGGCAGCAGGTCTTCGTACGCGAATTCGGTCATGGCGCTTCCTCGCAGTGGCTACAAACTGGGCATCAACCACTGTAAGACGTCGGCGGCGCACACCTGTATTTGGTGTCGCGGGCCACGTCCGGAGATTTCGGCGGCCGTGCGCGCACGACGGCGGCGCTTGGGTTGCGCTGCGCAGTTCGGGTTGCGCTGCCTTGTCTGGGTTGCACTGCGGCGCGCGGGCGTGGTCGGGTGGAGGCATGAGTGACGAAACCACCCCCCAAACCAATGAGTCCGGAACCACCGAATCCGGGACCGACTGGTCCCAGCCGCAGACCCACCTCGAGACGGTGCTGAAGGCCGGCCAGGAGAACAGGGCGGAGGCCGGCGAGGTCATCGCCACCTTCCTGAACTCCGAGGTCTTCTTCCTCAGCCGCGAAAAGGTGGACGAGGCGTCCCCGCACGTGCAGCCCATGCTGCTGCAGAACGCGGACAAGCAGCCCGTCATCGCCCTGTTTACCCATCCGGCGCGCATCCCGGGCGCCTACATCGACGAGGCCCCGTTCGCCGTGCGCGTGCTGGGCGCGGCCGTGGTGGACAATCTCTCCGGGGCCGGCCTGGTCATCAACCCGGGCCACGAGCTCGGCTTCGAGATCCCCGCCGAGGGCGTGGACCAGATCCGCCGCGAATTCCGCCCGGACGTATCCGCGGAGCACACCACCGACAGCTGATCCCGCCCCGCCCCCGCGGCCGGCCCGGCGGAGTCCTATGGTTGTCGCATGGACATGGAAGAAACCCCGCTGCCCGGGATCGGAGTGCGCCGCGAAATCACGCTGGCCACCGGCCGCCGGGTCGGCGTCGTGGTCATGCGCGACGGGCAGATCGAACTCATCGTTTCCCAGGAGGACGACCCCGATGCGTGTGCCGCGTCGCTGCCCCTGACCACCTTGGAGGCGGCCGCCCTCGGCGGCATGCTCGGGGCCCCGCAGCTGGTGGCCCAGCTGACCGACCAGCACAGCGAACTGCCCGGCGTGAACACCCAGCAGTTCGTGCTCAGCTCCGACAGCCCGTACGTCGACATGACCCTCGGCGACACCCACCTGCGCACCCGCACCGGCGCGTCGGTGGTGGCGGTCTCCCGCGCGGGCCGGGTCATCCCCTCCCCCGGGCCCGATTTCGAGCTGCTCGCCGGCGACGTCCTGGTGGTCGTGGGCACCACCGCCGGACTGGAAGCGGCCGCCCGCATCGTCAGCGAGGGCTAGGCCGGACAGGCACGTGCACAACACCACTCTGATCCTCATCGAGCTCGGCGCCATCTTCATCGGATTGGGGCTGCTGGGCCGGCTCGCCGCGCGCATCGGCATGTCTCCCGTGCCGCTGTACCTGCTCGGCGGGCTCATCTTCGGTGCCGGCGGCTTCGTCCCGCTGGTCGGCCTGGGGGAATTCGGGCACATCGCCAGCGAAATCGGCGTCGTCCTGCTGCTGCTGATGCTCGGGCTCGAATACACGGCCCGGGAACTGGTCACGGGCCTGAAGGGCTCGTGGCAGGCCGGCGTCGTTGACCTGGTGCTGAACTTCATCCCCGGCGCCGCGCTGGCGCTCGTCCTCGGGTGGGGAGGATCGGGCGCCCTGGTGCTCGGCGGCGTCACCTACATCTCCTCCTCCGGCATCGTGGCCAAGGTCCTGACCGACCTGGGCCGGCTGGGCAACCGCGAAACCCCGGTGGTGCTCTCCATCCTGGTGATCGAGGACCTGGCGATGGCCGTCTACCTGCCCATCCTCACCGCGGGGCTGGCCGGCCTGAGCTTCTGGGGCGGGCTGCGCACCGTGGCGATCGCGCTGCTGACCGTGACGGCCGTGCTGCTCATGGCCCTGCACTTCGGCCCGCAGATCTCCCGGCTGATCCATTCCCCGGACCGCGAAAACTTCCTGCTCAAGCTCATCGGCGCCGCCCTGCTGGTGGCCGGGCTGGCCTCGGCCATGCAGGTGTCCGCGGCCGTGGGCGCGTTCCTGCTGGGCATCGCGATCTCCGGCTCCACCGCCCACTCGGCGACCAAGCTGCTGGAACCGCTGCGGGACCTCTTCGCGGCGCTGTTCTTCGTGGTGTTCGGCCTGAGCACCGACCCGCAGACCATCCCTCCGGTGCTGGGCCTGGCGATCGGGCTGGCGCTGGTGACGTCGGCGACCAAGGTGGCCACCGGGGTCTGGGCCGCCAAGCACGCGGGCATCGGTGTGCCCGGCCGGCTGCGTGCGGGAGCGGCGCTGATCGCCCGCGGCGAGTTTTCGATCGTCATTGCCGGGCTCGCCGTCGCCTCCGGCGCCATCCACGGCGAACTGGCTGCCCTCGCCACGGCCTACGTGATGCTGCTGGCGGTCCTCGGGCCGGTGGCCACGCGCTTCGTCGAACCCCTCAGCCGCCCGTTTCGGAGCCGCCGCAAGACCACCCCCACCCAGAAATAGCCACCGCGACGCGCCGCGGGCGAGCCGATTAGGCATCCCGCCCGGGTCGTGGGCTATGCTGGTGAACGCCCGCGGTGCACTAGGACACACTAGGACGACGGCGGGCCATACGCGGGCGTAGCTCAATGGTAGAGCGCCAGCTTCCCAAGCTGGACACGCGGGTTCGATTCCCGTCGCCCGCTCTCTTCATGCCCCCGGTCGGGAGCACTTCCCCCACATGCGTAAAATGGCCTTCATGAGGCGCACCATGTTCAAGTCCAAGATCCACCGGGCCACGGTCACGCATGCGGACCTGCACTACGTCGGGTCCGTCACCGTCGACCTCGACCTGCTCGAGGCCTCGGACATCCTTCCCGGCGAAAAGGTCAGCATCGTGGACGTCACCAACGGCGCCCGCCTGGAGACCTACACCATCGCCGGCGAGCGCGGATCGGGCGTCATCGGCATCAACGGCGCGGCCGCCCACCTGGTGCACACCGGAGACACGGTCATCCTCATCAGCTACGCGGAGATGGAAACGGCGGAAGCCCGCTCCTACGTCCCGAGCATCGTCCACGTGGACGCCGACAACCGCATCACCGAACTGGGTTCCGACCCCGCCGAAGCGCTCGCCGAAGGCGTCCTGCGCCCGCCGCACGCGCTCCACGCCTAAGGCGTGCTCGGCGTCCTGTCCGGCTTCGCGGTCGTTTGGACCGTGATCGCCGTGGGGTACGTCGTGGGCCGGACCGGGGTCCTCGGACCCCACGCCCGCCACGTGCTCAACCGCCTGACGTTCTTCGTCGCCAGCCCCGCGCTGCTGTTCACCACCATCTCCAACTCAGACCCGGGCGCCGTGCTCGGTCCCATGCTCTGGGTCGCCACGCTCAGCGCCTTCGCCATCGCCGGCCTCTACATGGTGATCGCGCGGTTCTGGCTGCGCCGCGACCGCCCCGAGCAGCTGGTCGGCGCCATGAGCGCGGGGATGGTGAATTCCGCCAACCTGGGCATGCCGATCGCTGTCTACGTCCTGGGCGACATCGCGCAGGCCGCCCCGATCATCCTGTTCCAGCTGGCGATCTTCACCCCCGTTTTCCTGGCCCTGCTGGACGGCACCACCTCCCGCTACCGCACCACCTTCTGGTCCTTCCTGTTCCAGACCGCACGCAACCCGATGATCGTTGGTTCCATGGTGGGCCTGGCGTTCGCGGTCTTCGGCTGGACGCTGCCGCAGCAGGTCTCCGATCCGATCGAACTGATCGGCGGCGCCTCCATCCCGGCCATGCTCCTGGCCTTCGGCATCTCCCTGGTGGGTTCGCGCCCGCTGCAGAAGTCCTCCGGCCGGCGCGCCGACGTGCTCACGGCCTCGGCGTTGAAGCTGCTGGTGCATCCGTTGGCCGCGTGGGCCCTGGGGGCGTTCGTGTTCCGGCTGCAGGGCCCCGACCTGTTCGCCGTGGTGGTGATGGCCGCGCTGCCCACGGCCCAGAACGTCTTCGTCACCGCCTCGCGCTACGAACGCGGCGTCGTGGTGGCCAAGGACACCGTGCTGGTGACCACGGTCGTCGCGATTCCCGCCATGATCCTGGTCGCCGCGATCCTCACCTGAGGCCCGCGCTACCCAAGGCCAGCGCAGGGCAGGCGAACGACGGCGGTGCGATCCCGCCGTCGTCCGCCCCGCAGCTCAGCCCACGGCCGCTCAGCCCACGGCCACCCGGGCTTCCCGCGGGGCGGTCAGCCGGAGCGTGTCGCGCAGGGTCGCCCCGGCGTCGTACGCCGTGCGGTACACGCCGCGCTCCTGCAGTTCGGGAACAACCTTTTCGACGAATCCGTCCAGGCCGTAGGGATTGGTGGTGCCGACGATCACGAATCCGTCGGAGGCCCGTTCCTGGACGTGCCGGTCGATGGTTTCGGCGATCTGGGCGGCCGTGCCCACGAACGATTCGCGGGCGGAAAGCCTGATGACCAGTTCGCGGATGCTCAGCTTCTCCGCGGCGGCGAGGTCCCGCCAGCGCCTGACCTGCTCCGGGCCGGCCGTGGCCGCGTTGGCCCGGCCGGCCACGACTCCCGCTCCCCCGTAGTCCGGATCGATGTCCGGCAGCGGCCCGTCGGGGTCGTAGCCGGTGAGGTCGCGGGCCCACGCCTGCTCCAGGAACGCGATCGCCGTCTGCGGGCCCACCTGCGCCAGGGCCGTCTGCCGGGCCAGGTCCCGCGCCTCTTCGGGGGTGTCGCCGATCGTGAAGGTCGCCGCCGGCAGGATCTTCAGCGAATCCTCCGCCCGGCCCCAGGCGGCAAGCCTTCCCTTGACGTCGCGGTAGAACCTCTTGCCGTCCTCCAGCGACGCGTGCCGGGAGAAGACCACCTCGGCGTGCTCGGAGGCGAAGTCCCGGCCGGCCGGCGAGTCTCCGGCCTGGACGATCACCGGGCTTCCCTGGGGGCTGCGCGGGACGTTGAAGAAGCCGGAGGCGGCGAAGTGCGGCCCGCGGTGCTCCACCGGACGGAGCGCGTCCTCGGCCAGGAAGCGCCCGGCCGCGGCGTCCGCCACGACCGCGCCGGCGTCCCAGCTGTTCCAGAGCTCCTTGGCCAGCGAGACGAACTCGGCGGCCCGCGCATAGCGGTCCTCCCGGTCCAGGAAGTCCCCGCGCCGGAAGTTCGCGCCGTGGAAGGCATCCGGGGAGGTGACCACGTTCCAGCCGGCGCGGCCGTTGGAGAGGTGGTCCAGGGTGGCCAGCTGCCGGGCGAGTTCGTAGGGCTCGTTGAACGTGGAACTGAGCGTCCCCACCAGCCCGATGTGCTCGGTCACCGCCGCCACGGCGGCCAGGACGGCCAGCGTGTTGGGCCGGCCGACGACGTCCAGGTCGTGGATCCGCCCCTTGTGTTCGCGCAGGCGCAGGCCCTCGGCCAGGAAGAGGTAGTCGAACAGGCCCTTCTCGGCGTTGCGCGCGAAGTGCTCGAAGGAAGCGAACTCGATCTGGCTCTCCGCGCGGGGGTCGCTCCAGACGGTGGTGCTGTTGACGCCCGGGAAGTGCGCCGCGAGGTGGACCTGGCGCTTGGGGGTGCTCATGCGGAGATCTCCTCGGTGGCCGGGGTGGTCGATGATGCCGCATAGCGGCTGGCGGGCCGGCCGAAGCCGAGCCGTTCGCGCAGGGTTTCGGCGCCGGTTTCGGGTACGACGCCGGTGCCCGCCTGGGCAAACGGCGACGCGGCAAGCAGCGGCACCAGGTCGCGGGCGATTGCCGCGGTGTCCCGCACGGTGCGCGCCGGGCGGAAGCGGAAGCCCTCGAACCCGAGCGCGGTCCAGGCCCGGACCAGGTCGGCCAGTTCGGCCGCGGTGCCGGCGAAGATCCGGGCATCCGATACCAGCGGCTCCCCCGCCAGGGCGTCGAGCCGTTCCAGTTCGGCCCGGGCCGCCTCCGGCGTGTCCTCGATCAGCACCAGCACGTCGGCGTAGACCGACAGCCCGCGCCCGAACCATCCTGAACCCGGCCGGCCTGCGCCCGCTTCGGCGGCACGGACCGCGGCCAGCGTGGCGGCGGCCTCGGCGTCGTCCCTCGGGACGGTGAAGACGATGTCCGCGGTGTCCGCCGCGAGCGCGTAGCCCCGCGGGCCCGCGGCCGAAACGGCCACAAGGGGCTGTCCCTGCGGCGAACGCGGGGTGATGGAGGAGCCCTTGACGGAGAAGAACTCGCCCTCGAAGTCGGCGTAGTGGACCTTGTCGCGGTCGATGAACCGGCCGGTGGAGGTGTCGCGGATGATGGCGTCGTCCTCCCAGCTGTCCCACAGGCGGCGGGCAACCTCCACCGCCTCGCGGGCCTCGCGGAACAGTTCGCCGACCCGGGAGACCTGGTCGGCGGGCAGGTGGCGGCGGCCGAAGTGCGCTGCCTCGTGGGCGGCGGCGGACACGCGCACCTGCCAGCCGGCTCGGCCGCGGCTGGTGTAGTCCAGCGTCTGGAGGCCGGTGGCGGTGTGGAACGGTTCGGTGTGCGTGGTGGTCACGGTCGGAAAAAGCCCGATCCGGCCGGTCAGCGGGGCCACCGCATTGGCGACCAGCAGCGCGTCCAGCCGCCCGCGAACCCGGTCCGTGCGCCCGTCCGGGCCCTCCGGGCAGGAGGCCTGCAGTCCCAGCGAGTCTTCCAGGGTCACGAAGTCGATCCCGCCGGCCTCGGCGGTGCGGACCGTGGCGGCCCAGTGCCCCGCAGTGAAGACCCCCGCGGCGCCGGAGTCCGGGTCCCGCCAGGCGGCCGGGTGCCAGCCGGCCCCGTCCAGCGCCAGCGCAAGGACGGGGCCCAGCGCCAGGACAGGGGCTCGGGATGCTGTGGGGCTGCTCAAGTCAGTCTCCGTTCCGGGGTGTGCGGTCTGCGCCGGAAGGTGCGGGCGCCGGTGGAACCCACCCTGCCCCGAGGCCAAGGGCCCGGC
This sequence comes from Arthrobacter ginkgonis, assembly GCF_039540195.1. Classification (NCBI taxonomy): domain Bacteria; kingdom Bacillati; phylum Actinomycetota; class Actinomycetes; order Micrococcales; family Micrococcaceae; genus Arthrobacter; species Arthrobacter ginkgonis. The sequence goes on from NZ_BAABEO010000008.1 coordinate 835,178, forward strand.
AATCCGCCCGTCACGGACGGACACGGAGGGCCCCGGTGTGACGCCCACGGGCACCCTCGGGAATCCCTGCATGACTCCGGAAGTCGCCGTGTTGCACCCCGTTAACCGGCCGGGGACGGCACGGCGGAATGGCCGCTACGGTGTCCGCACAGACCATCCATAAGGCCGCAGCCGCGGCAGGAAGCGGGAAACCCATGGCAACGCCCAGCTCGCCCATCACCCCGGCCGCCGCAACCGTTGATGCCGCCGACTTTGATAGTGAGGCCTTCGAGGCCGAATGGCGGCAGTGGCACGCAGAGCGCGTGCGGCGGCTGGCGGCCCCGCACGGGTTCCTGGCCGTCACCGCCCTGCACTGGCTCGACGGCGAGCCGCGTCCCGTGACGGGGATTCCGGGCCTGTGGTGGACCGAGCGGGACACCGTCAAGGTGAGGCTGCAGGACGGCGACTCGCTCTCCCAGCCGGCGCCCCAGGGCACCCGGACCATCACCGGCGTCCACGTGTTCGATCCCATCCCCGAACGCGGCGACGTGCAGCTGGAGCTCGGAGACACCCGCATCGAAATCGCCAAGCGCGGCGGCCGGCACATCGTGCGCCCGCGCAGCCCCTGGAGCCCCCTGCTGCGGGGGTTCCGCGGCGTCCCCGCCTACGCCGCGGATCCGCGCTGGGCGGTCCGGGGCGTGTTCCGCAGGTTCGACGAGCCAAGGCCGACGACCGTCGGGTCCGTCGCGGACGGCATCAGGCACGTGTACGACGCCCCGGGGGCGGTCGAGTTCACGCTCCACGGCGCCGTCCATTCGCTGACGGCCTTCAACGGGCACCGCCCGGGCACCCTGACGGTATTGTTCACGGACGCGACGTCCGGGCACTCGACCTATGCGGCCAATCGCAGCCTGGAGCTCACCCCGGCCCCGGACGGCACCGTGCTGGTGGACTTCAACCGCGCCGTGAACCTGCCCTGCGCCTTCACGGACCTGGCCACCTGCCCCCTCCCGCCGACCGAAAACCGGCTGCCCGTGGCGATCGAGGCCGGCGAGACCATCCCCTACGAGCGCGGCGCCTGACAGGCAGTCCGGGACGAGGATGCATGTCCGTGCGTCGAATACGGGTGACGCGTCGGCATGCACGCGACGCACGGGCATGCACGACGGCGGCGGGAACCTTCGCCCGGAAGGTTCCCGCCGCCGTCGCACGCCGTGCCGCTAGGCGGCGTCCTCCGCAGCCTCCCCCGCCGCGGCCCGGGCCACCTCGAGCGCCGCGGCGAGGTCGGCGCGCAGGTCCTCGACGTCCTCGACGCCGACGGAGAGCCGGACCAGGTCGGCCGGCACCTCCAGGGCGGTCCCGCGCACGGACGCGTGCGTCATCTCGGAGCAGTAGCAGACCAGCGATTCGACGCCGCCGAGGCTGACGGAGAGCGCGAACAGTTCCGTCGCCTCGGCGAAGGCCCGCGCCGCGGCCTCGGAACCGAAGCGTAGGGACACGATCCCGCCGAACCCGTCCATCTGCCGGTGGGCGAGCGCGTGGCCGGGGTGCCCGGGCAGGCCCGGGTAGAGCACCTGCGCGACGCCCGGCTGCCGCTGCAGCCACCCGGCCAGGTCCAGGGCGTTGGACCCGTGCCGCTCCATCCGCAGCCCCAGCGTCTTCAGCCCGCGCGCGGCCAGGTAGGAGTCCTGCGGTCCGGCCACCGCTCCCCCGGCGAACTGCTGGTATCCGATGGATTCGGCCAGCGGCTTGCCGCGGAAGGACCGGTCAGCCACCACGACGGCACCGCCCAGCACGTCCGAATGCCCGCCGATGTACTTGGTGGTCGAGTGCACCACCAGGTCCGCGCCATGCTCGATCGGCCGCTGCAGGTAGGGCGAGGCGAACGTGTTGTCGACCACCAGGAGGGCTCCGGCGTCGTGGGCGATGCGCGCCCACCCGGCCAGGTCGGCGATCCCCAGCAGCGGATTGGAGGGCGTCTCCACCCACAGCAGCGCGGTCTGCCCGGGCCGGACCGCGGCGGCGACCGCGGACAGGTCGGTGATGTCCACCGCCGTGTTGGCCACGCCCCAGGGGCCCAAGAGGTGGTTGATGAGGCGGTTCGTGCCGCCGTAGCCGTCGCCGCCGAGCACGATGTGGTCCCCCGGGCGCAGCAGCGCGCGCAGCAGCGCGTCCTCGGCCGCCAGCCCGGAGGCGAAGGCGAAACCGGCCTTCCCGCGCTCCAGCGCCGCCAACTGGGTCTCGAAGCCGTTGCGCGTGGGGTTGGATCCGCGGCTGTATTCGTGGCCGTTGCGCAGCACGTTGATGCCGTCCTGCACGAACGTCGAGGTCTGGTAGATGGGCGGAATGACGGCGCCGGTCAGCGGGTCCGGTTCCTGGCCGGCGTGGATGGCGGTGGTGTTGAAGCCGCGGGCCGGGGTGGATGACGACGGCGTGCGGGAGGCCGGCTGCGTGAGGGACGGCTGCGTGAAGGACATCGCTAGGCCGCCTTTCCGGGCCGGGCCGGCGCACCGGAGAGGACCGGCTCACCGGCGGCAGCGCCGAGCGTGACGTTTGGGGCGGCATCCAGGGCGGCCAGCGCCCGGTCCAGGTCGGCGACGATGTCCGCCGGGTCCTCAAGTCCGATCGAGAGCCGGATCGTGGTCTCGGAGATCCCGGCCGCCGCGCGCTGCGCCGGGGTGAGCCGGCAGTGGGTCATCGCGGCCGGGTGCGCAACCAGCGAGCGGGCGTCGCCGATGTTGGCAACGAGCTTGACCAGCCGCAGGGAGTCGATGAACGTGCCCACCGTCTCCCACGCATCCGCCCCCGCCGGCAGCGCGAGGTCGAAGGAGAAGACCCCGCCGGTGCCGCGCGGGAAGTCCCGGTCCGCGATGCTCTCGTTCGGATTCCCCGCGATGCCGGGGTGGTGCACGGCGGCAACTGCCGGGTGCGCGGCCAGGTGGCGGGCCACCCGCAGCGCCGAGTCCGTGTGGCGCTCCACGCGCAGGTCCAGGGTCTCCAGGCCCTGGAGGATCTGCGCCGCGGCGGCCGGGGACAGCGACGGGCCCAGGTCGTGCAGGTACTTGCTGCGCAGCAGGGCCAGGTAGGCGCCGTGCCCGTGCCGGTCCCACAGGGATTCGTTCCCGTAGCGGGCCTTGGGGCCGGCGAGCTGCGGCCATTTCCGCGGCTCGGCGGAGAAGTCGAAGCGTCCGCCGTCGACGACGGCCCCGGCCAGGGTGGTTCCGTGCCCGCCCAGGTACTTGGTCGCCGAGTAGACGACGATGTCCGCCCCGAAGTCCAGCGGCCGGCACAGCACGGGCGTGGCCAGGGTGTTGTCGACCACCAGCGGGACACCGGCGGCGTGCGCGGCGGCGGCGAGCGCGGACAGGTCCGGCAGCGTGGAGAGCGGGTTGCCGATCGATTCGACCAGGAACGCCCGGGTGCCCGGCGTGGCGGCCGCGGCCCACTGCTCCGGCAGCGCCGGGTCCACGAAGGAGACGGTGACGCCGAAGTCGGCGAAGGTGTCGGTGAGCAGGTCCACGGTGCCGCCGTAGAGCTTGGCGGAGGCCACGATGTGGTTCCCGCCCTGGAGCAGGGCCAGCAGGGCCAGCGCGACGGCGGCCTGCCCGGTGGCAGTGGCCACGGCGGCCGCGCCGCCGTCGAGGGCCGCCAGCCGGCGCTCGAGGGTGGCAACGGTCGGGTTGCCGGTGCGGGTGTAGGTGAACCCGGGTTCCTTCAGCGCGAACATGCGCCGGGCGGTGGCGTAGTCGGGGAACTCGTAGGCGGCGGTCTGGTGGATGGGGACCGCCACCGGGCGGTACGGGTCCGACTGTTCGCGGCCGGCGTGGATCTGGGCGGTTGCGGGGCGCAGGTCCGCCGGACAGACGGGATCGGTGATGCTCATTGGAAGGGGCTCCTTCTCCAAAGTAGGGGGATCCGGCAGGCCGGACGGCAGGATCGAATCGGTAGGGGCGTCGGGTGCCGAACCGTGAGGTCCGGCACCCGACGCACGGGCGCCGTGGCGCCCGAGGGCAGCTACGCCGTGGTTTGGGCTACGCCGTCGTGCCGGCGTCCGCCGCGACGGACAGCGCTTCGCGGGCGGTGCGCGCGGCGGCGACCAGGTTGCGCAGCGACTCGGTGGTCTCCGCGTAGCCGCGGGTCTTCAGGCCGCAGTCCGGGTTGATCCACAGCTGGCGGGCCGGGATGGAGGCCAGCGCGGTGCCGATCAGGCCATCGATCTCCGCTGCCGACGGCACGCGCGGGGAGTGGATGTCATAGACGCCCGGGCCGATCCCGCGGCCGAAGCCGAAGCCGGCGATGTCCGCCACGACCTCCAGCCGGGAGCGGGCCGCCTCGATGCTGGTCACGTCCGCGTCCAGGCCGTCGATGGCGGAGATGACCTCGCCGAACTCCGAGTAACACAGGTGGGTGTGGATCTGGGTGCCGTCCGCGGCCCCGGAGGTGGCCAGCCGGAAGGAGGCCACCGACCAGTCCAGGTAGGCGGGCTGGTCCCCGGCGCGCAGCGGCAGCAGTTCGCGCAGGGCCGGCTCGTCGACCTGCACGATCCCGATGCCGGCGGCCTCGAGGTCGGCGATCTCGTCGCGCAGGGCCAGCGCGACCTGGTTGGCGGTCTCCCCCAGCGGCTGGTCGTCGCGGACGAAGGACCAGGCGAGGATGGTGACCGGGCCGGTGAGCATGCCCTTGAGCGGCTTCTCGGTGAGGGACTGCGCGAAGGTGATCCACGGGACCGTGAAGGCCTTCGGGCGGGACACGTCGCCCCAGAGGATGGAGGGGCGGGTGGCGCGGGAGCCGTAGGACTGGACCCAGCCGTTGCGGGTCTCGGCGAAGCCGTCGAAGTTCTCCGCGAAGTACTGGACCATGTCGTTGCGCTCGGCCTCGCCGTGGACCAGCACGTCCAGGCCCAGGTCCTCCTGCAGGCGGACCACGCGGGTGATCTCCTCCTTCAGGAAGGACTCGTAGGCCTCCGGGGTGCTCTTGCCGGCGGCCGCCGCGGCGCGGGCCTTGCGGACCTCGCCGGTCTGCGGGAAGGAACCGATCGTGGTGGTCGGCAGCAGCGGCAGGGCGAGCGCCTTCTCCTGCGCGGCGGAGCGGACCTCCGCGGCGGAGCGGGAGAAGTCGGCCGGGGCCAGGGCGGCGGTGCGCGTCCGGACGGCCTGCTGGGTGGTTCCGGCGAAGCGTTCGCGGCGGGAAATGGCCTCGGCGGCGGCGGACAGCTCGGCGGCGACCCCGGCGCGGTCCGCGAGGCCGCGGGCGAGCACGGAGACCTCGGCGACCTTCTGGTCGGCGAAGGCCAGCCATTCGGGCAGGTGGGCCGGCAGGTCCGTCTCGGCGGCGACGTCGTGCGGGACGTGCAGCAGCGAGGTGGCGGTGGCCGCGACCAACTCGGCCGTCGGGTCCCCCGCGCGCAGGTCGGCGCGGAGGGACTCGAGCGCGTCCAGGGAGGCGGAGAGGTCGTTGCGCCAGATGTTGCGGGCGTTGACGACGCCGGCGACGAAGCGCACGCCGGTCTTCGCGATCGCGGCCAGGGCCGGGGCGAGCGGGCGGCGGCCGCGGACCAGATCGGCGTGGACGGCCTCGATGCCGGTGGAGGCCAGCGTCTGCAGGGCCTCGCCGGGGGCCTGAAGCGATCCGGCGGTGCCATAGCCGGTGGTGACCAGCAGCGCGGGGCGGGTGCCGGCGGCGGCCGGGGTCCCGGCGTCGTTCGCGGAGACGACCGGGGCGTTGGCCAGTTCGAGGTAAACGCGCTCGGCGACGCCGCCCGGGGCGATCAGCGCGGCCCCGCGGTCGGTCGCCAGCGCGGGCTCGTCGAGCTGGACCCACTCGGCGCCGGCCGCGGCGAGCTGGGCGAGGATGCCCTGGTAGGCGGCCACGGCGTCGTCGATGCGGGAGAGCGGGTCGAAGCCTTCCGGCGCGCCGTCCTCCGGCTTGGCCAGCAGCAGGTAGGTGATCGGGCCCACGAGGACCGGGCGCAGCGTGGAGCCGGCGGCGCGGTGGCGGCGGACGATGCCGGCCAGGCGGTGCGCGACGGCCCGCAGCGGGGTGTCCGGGCCGATCTCCGGGACCAGGTAGTGGTAGTTGGTGTCGAACCACTTGGTCAGCTCCAGCGGCGGGCGCTGCCCGTCGCCGCGGGCCAGCGTGAAGTAGCCGGCCAGGTCCACGGCCCCGTCCTCGACGGCGAGGTCGGCGAAGCGGGCCGGGAGCGCGCCGAGGGCGGCGGTGGCATCAAGCACCTGGTCGTAGAGGGCGAAGTCGGCCGGGATCGAGGAGTCGGCGCGGTTCAGGCCCAGCTGCTCCAGGCGGGCGACGGTCGCGTCCTGCAGGGTTGCGGCGACGCTTTCCAGGCCGTCCTCGTCGAGGGTGCCGGCCCAGTGGGATTCCACGGCCCGCTTGAGTTCGCGGTTCGGGCCCAGGCGGGGGTAGCCGAGGATGGTGGCGGCGGGGAAGGTGTTGGCGGTGGTCACGGTGTGCTCCTGCTTCTCGGTGTGCTGGGGGTTCTCAGCGGGGTGGGGGTTGTTTTGGTGGTTCGGGTGGTCTTGGTGGTTGTCGGGGCCGGCGGTGCTCATACGGCGGCACTCATCGGGCGGCACTGAGCGGTCTGTCGGCCGGCTGGAGGTCCAGCTGGCCGGTGTCCAGCGGCACCGCGCGGGTGCCGGGCAGGCCCACGGCTTCGATCACGTCGAGCGAGCCGCGGTGGTCGTTGAAGGTGTACAGGTGCAGGCCCGGCGCCCCGGCGGCCAGGGCGGCGCGCCCCAGGCCGGCCGCGTGGTCCACGCCGATGCGGTGGCGTTCGGCGTCGCTGGAGGCCGTTTCCAGGCGGTGCAGCAGCTCGCGCTCGGCCGGAAGCCCGGTGAGGACGGAGAGCCGGCGCAGCCGTGCCACGCTGGAGACCGGGATGATGCCCGGGATGATCGGGATCGTGACTCCGGCCTTGCGGGCCGCCTCGACCAGCCGCTCGTAGTCGCCGGCCTGGAAGTAGACCTGGGTGATCGCGAAGTTCGCGCCGGAACGCTCCTTGGAGAGCAGCACCTCGACGTCGTGCTGGAAGCTCGGCGATTCCGGGTGGCGGTGCGCGTAGGCCGCGACGCCGACCGCCAGCCGTCCGCCGGCCAGCGCTGCGCTGTGCCGCCGCTCCACGTCGCGGATCAGCTCCACGAGGTAGCGGGCGAACGGCAGTTCGCCACGGAACGCCTCCGGATCCTGGGGCAGGTCACCGCGCAGGGCCAGCACCCCGCGCACGCCCAGGGACAGGAAGTAGCGGACCAGCAGGTCCAGGCTTTCGCGGGTCTCCCCCACGCAGCACAGATGGGCCAGCGGGCGCAACCTGGTGTTCTCGGTCAGGTGCCGGATCAGTTCCACGGAGGCCCTCCGGCGCTCCGGGGTGCCGTTGTAGGTGACGGACACGTAGTCGGGCCGGGAGGCCTCCAGCGCGGCCACGGTTTCCAGCACCGAGTCGCTGGCGTCACGGTGCACCGGCGGATACAACTCGTAGGACAACGACGGCGGTGCCGCCGTGGTGGGGGGTGGTGCCATGACTCTCCTCGTCGGTTTGAACGAGGGAGCGCATCGGCTAGCAAGCCCGGAAAATCAGCCGAAATCCCGAGCCGCGGCACGCCGAGGCCTCGAGGTGGTTTCGCTGATGCGTCTCCATCGCTTCTGGCGGTAGCACCGTTCCGAAGGACCCGCGAGGGGTGCCATCGGATGGTTGCTGCGGCGTCATCGATCCAGATCTCTCGGCCGCTCTTGATGGTTTGGTTCGACTATCTAAAACCGGAATCGGTGCCCCGTGCAAGCGCTCCGCGCCGAAACTGTCATGGAGCCTTTTATGACGAAACATGACGCCGAAAACGCCGCGCGGCGCGCTCCCAGCCCCGGTTCGGGAGCCGAAAACGCGCCGTGCGGCGTCTCGGGACGACATGTTTCGCGTCTGCCCCTTATTGCGTTTGGCCAAAGGACCGTGTGCCCCTTCTGCGTTTCACCAAAGGACGATGTCGGGTTTGGCGCCCAAACCCGACATCGTCCTTTGGTGAAACGCGTACCGGGAGCAGGAAGCCTTGGCGAAACCGGATCGTCCCGGCCAGGACCAGCCCCCGGCCCCTTCTCGGGGAGGGCTAGTCGCCCAGCCCCGGGGGGTTCAGCTCGGACTCGGCGATCCCTTCGTCGGCCAGGCCCCAGCGCTCGAGGACGCTGGCGTAGGTGCCGTTTTCGATGAGGTGGTTGATGCCGGCCTGTGCGGCTTCGGCCAGGCCGGAGCCCTTCTTCACCGTCACGGCGATGTTGGCCTTCTCCGGCCACCCGCCGGCGATGAGGCCCACCTGCTTGCTCTTGCCGTCCTGCGCGGCCTTGTACGCGGAGGTCGCGTTCGGCCCGAAGGTCGCGTCGGCCCGTCCGGACTGCAGCGCCAGCGAGGAGGCGGAGTCGTCGTCGTAGTACTGGAACTCGATCGGCTTCAGGCCGTTCTTCTTGTTCTCCGCGTCCCAGTCCAGCAGGATCTTCTCCTGGTTGGTCCCGGAGCCGACGATGATGCGCAGCCCGGCGACGTCCTCCGCCTTCTCCAGGCCGGTGATCGCCGAATCGCTCTTGACGTAGAAGCCCAGCTTGTCTTCGCGGTAGCTGGCGAAGTCGAACTTGTCCTTGCGTTCCTTGGTCACGGTGACGTTGGACAGGACGGCCTCATACTTGCCGGACTCCACGCCCAGCGGCCAGTCGGCCCACGCGACGTCGACGATCTCTGCCTCCAGGCCCAGCGAGTCGGCGAGCGCATGGGCGATGTCGACCTCGTTGCCCACGGGCGTCTTGTTGTCCGTGGCGTACACGGCCAACGGGGCGGCCCACGGGCTCACCGCGACGGTCAGCTTCCCGTCCGCGGACACCGATTCCGGGACCAGCGCCGCGGCCTCGGCCGACTTGTCCGAGGCGTAGCGCTGCTGGTCCGGGGAGAGGTCGAAGGCCTTGACATCCGACGCCGGGTTGGTGGCGGCGGAGGCTCCGGGGTCGGCGCAGCCGGCGAGGACGGCGGTCCCCAGGACGGAGACCAGCACGGCGGCGGGCAGGGCGGAACGGAGAGGGGATGTCATGGGGATGCCTTTCGATGGGGTGGCAGGTGGTGGGTGGTGCGGGCAGGCAAGCGGGGCTAGCGGGTGGCGGCCAGGGCGGCGGGCACCCCGTGGACTCGGGCGGCGAAGGGGTCCTCCGCCTCCCACAGGGTGGTCGGTGCCGCGGCCCGGACCGCCGGGATGACCTCGGCGGCGAAGCGTTCGAGGACCTCCAGCTGCTGGCCGAACGGCAGCGTGGTGGGCAGCGAGATCGCCTGGAGCGCGTGCCCGTACAGCGCGTGGTACTCCAGGATCTTCGCGGCCACGTCCTCCGGGCTGCCGACCAGGGACGGTCCCTCGGCGACGGCATGGTCGATGCTGCGGAACGGGGAGTTGTTGCCGGGCACGTCGCGGCCGGCGGTCAGGGCCTCGTAGACGGGGCCGAACTGCCGCTTGGCCTCGGCCGTGGTGTCCGCGAGGAAGATGCCGCCCGCCCCGGCGCCGGAAGCGATGTACCGGTGGGCGGGGTCGTGGCCGGCGGCGTCGTACCGTTCGGCGTAGTGGTCGATCAGCACCTTGTAGTTCTCGCGGGGCTGGATGGCGTTGGCGGTGAACAGCGGATCGCCCCAGTCGCCGGCCAGCGCCGCGGAGGCCAGGGAGGTCGCCGAGCCGTGCCACACGCGCGGCGCGCCCGCGTACGGCCGCGGCGTCGTCGTCGTCGGCTCCACCAGTGCCGGCCGGAACCGGCCCTCCCAGGTGACGCCCTCCTCCCGCCACAGCCGGCGCAGCAGCGCGTACTTCTCCGCCAGCAGGTCCCACTGGTCGGCCAGGTCCAACCCGAACAGGGGGTACTGCAGCACCTCGTTGCCCTTGCCGATGCCCAGTTCCAGCCGGCCGCGCGAGAGCTGGTCGATGGTCGCGTAGTCCTCGGCGACGCGTACCGGGTCCAGGACGGAGAGGACCGTGACCCCGGTGTGCAGGCGGATGGTGCTGGTGGTCGCGGCGATGGCGGCCAGGACCGTGGTCGGCGAGGAGGAGATGAACTCCCCGGCGTGCCGCTCCCCGATGGAGAAGGAGTCGTATCCGAGCTCCTCCGCCCGGCGCGCGGTCTCCAGGACCTGCTCCAGGCGTTCGGCGGTGGAGACGCCCTCCCCCGTCACCGGGTTGTTCAGGTGCGGGATGATGTCCAGGACCTGGAACTTCACGTCCGGCCCCTACTTGCCGAAGTTCTCGGCGTTGACCACGGAGGACTCCGGGATGGCCTCCTCGGCCAGGCCCCAGCGCTCAAGGACCTGCTCGTAGGAGCCGTCCTCGATCGCGGAGTTGACGGCGGCCGCGATCGGTTCGGCCAGCCCGTTGCCGCGCAGCGTGGTGGCGGCGACCAGGGTTTCGGACGGCCAGCCGGCGTTGACCTTGCCGACGATCTTCAGGTCGTCGCGGGTGTTCTCGCGGTAGGTCGCGCTCGGGTACGGGGAAAGGTTCAGGTCCAGCCGGCCGGAGGACAGCGCCAGGATGGTGTCTGCGTCGGTGCCGTAGTACTGCAGCTCGGCCGGGGCCTTGCCCGCGTCCTCGAGTTCCTTGTTCCAGGCCAGGAGGATCTTTTCCTGATTGGTTCCGGACCCCACGGCGACCTTCTTGCCGGAGATGTCGGCGGAGCCGTTGACGGTGATGTCCGAATCGGTGCGGGCCTCGAAGGCCATGAACGCGGCGCGGTAGGGGGCGAAGTCGAAGAGCTTCACACGCTCGCCGTTGATGCCGACATTGGAGATCACGGCCTCGAAGTCTCCGGACTGCGTCTTCAGCGGCCAGTTCTCCCAGGACGTGACCTGCAGGTCCAGTTCCAGTCCCAGCTTGTCGGCGACCAGCTGGGCGACGTCCGCCTCGTTGCCGACCACGGTCTTGTCATCCGTGGCGTAGACGGCCAGCGGGGCGGCGAACGGGCTGAGGGCAACGGTCAGCTTCCCGTCCGCGGCGATGTCCGCGGGCACCTGCGCCGCGATCTCGGCCACCTTCTCTGCCCGGACGCGGTCCTGCTCCGGCGAGAGGTTGTAGGTGACGCCGTTCTCCGCCGCGACGGCGCTGGCGGGGGCGGCGGATCCCGACGCCGCGGAGCCGGGGTCGGCGCAGGCGGACAGGGCCAGCACGGCGACGGCGGTGACGGCCGCGAAGGCGGGGAAGCGGCAGGTGCGGGTGGTGGACATGGTGGTGCTCCTTGGTGGTTCCGGTGCGGGTGAAAACAGTGACCTGAAAGTGGTCAGATGAAGGGGGTCTAGAGGTTGAAGGCCGGTTCGATGACCTTGGACAGGAAGGTCCGGGTGCGCTCGTGCCGCGGGTCGCCGAAGATCTGCGTGGGCGTTCCCTGCTCGACGACGCGACCCTCGTCCATGAAGACGACGCGGTCGGCGACGTCGCGGGCGAAACCCATCTCGTGGGTGACGATGACCAGGGTGGTTCCGGAGGAGGCGAGCGCGCGGATCACGTCGAGGACCTCCCCGACGAGTTCGGGGTCCAGCGCCGACGTCGGCTCGTCGAACAGGACCACCTTCGGGTCCAGCGCCAGCGCGCGGGCGATGGCGACGCGCTGCTGCTGGCCGCCGGAGAGCTGGCGGGGGTAGGCGTCCGCCCGGTCCTCGAGGCCGACGCGGCGCAGCAGCTCCAGGCCGCGCTCGCGCGCCTGCGCCTTGTCCTTCTTCTGCGCGTACACGGGTGCCTCGACGATGTTCTCCAGCGCCGTCAGGTGCGGGAACAGGTTGAAGTTCTGGAACACCATGCCGATGTGGGTGCGCTGGCGCAGGATCTCGTGCTCGCGCAGCTCGTGGAGCCTGCCGCCGCGGACCGCGTAGCCGACCAGTTCCCCGTCCACGGCGATGGTCCCGCCGTCGACCTTTTCCAGGTGGTTGATGGTGCGCAGCAGCGTGGACTTCCCCGAACCGGAGGGGCCGAGGATGGCCACGACCTCCCCGGGTTCGACCGTCAGGTCGATGCCCTTGAGGACCTCGGTGCCGCCGAAGGACTTGCGGACGTCGCGGAGCTGGATCAGGCCCTTGGTGGCCGGTGCGGCGGTCATCGGGTGGCTCCCGTCGTGGGGGTCTTGGCATGGGTGGAGAGGAACGCGCGGAACCGCTGGAACGGCGTCGGCGGCAGGGTGCGCACGGCACCCTTCGTGTAGTGGCGTTCGATGTAGTACTGCAGGACGCTCAGGACGGACGTGATCACGATGTACCAGAGCGTGGCCACCAGAAGCAGCGGCAGCACCTGCTGGGTGCGGTTGTAGATGACCTGCACCGTGTAGAACAGCTCAGAGTAGGCCAGGACGTAGACGATCGAGGTGCCCTTCACCAGGCCGATGACCTCGTTGAACGCGGTCGGCAGGATGGCCCGCATCGCCTGCGGCAGGACGATCCGGGTGGAGCGCCGCCACGCCGGGATGCCGAGCGCGGAGGCCGCCTCCAGCTGGCCCTGGTCCACGGAGAGGATGCCGCCGCGGATGATCTCCGCCGAGTAGGCGGCCTGGTTCAGCGTCAGGCCCAGCACCGCCGCCGCGAACTGGCTGATCAGCGTGGTGGTTTGCACCTCGAAGAAGCGCACGTCGGTGAACGGGATGCCGAGGGACACCTTCTCGTACAGGTATCCGAGGTTGTACCAGAGCAGCAGCTGGACCAGCAGCGGCGTGGAGCGGAAGATCCAGGAGAACGTCCAGGACACCCCGACCAGCAGCGGCGAGGAGGACAGCCGCATGAGCGCCAGCAGGAAGCCGAGCACGAATCCCAGGGTCCCGGAGATGAACGTCAGTTTCAGCGTTTCGGCGAGGCCGCGCAGGATCGATTCGGCGGTGAACCACTGGGCCACCACGTCCCACTCCCAGCGGGGGTTGGTGAGCAAGGACCACAGGACGGCCGCCACTGCCGCGGCGACCACGACGGTCCCGACCCAGCGCCAGGGGTGGCGGGCGCCAACCACCGGATACCCGGAGTAGTCCTGTCCCTGGCCCGACCCGCCGGAGCCGGCACCTCCGGAGCCGGAGCGGCCGGGCTCCGGGGCCACCTGCGTCGAGGTGGGCGTGGGGACGGGCGCGTCCACCGCGCCGTCCCTCTGCTGCGGGGTTTCGATCCCCCGTGCCGTAGCACTCATCGTTTGGTTCCTTCCCTACCTGCGGCAGGCCGCCTGACGGATCGGCCGTTTCCGGGAGGTCTTGCCCCGGACCGTCGGCGCAACGCTAGGAACCGAGCCCCTGACGCGTCCACTTGCCGCGACGCACCGGGTCACGCAGCCCCGGCGGCTTCACGCGGCGCCTCGGAAGCGGGGCAGGTGGAGCCGCCCGGGGGGCGTATTTGACGCTGCGTGACGCCGCCTGACCAAGAGTTACCGCGCCCGCCCGCCCGCTGAAGGAGCCTCCCTAGCATGGGCGGTACCGCGGCCGGTGTGACCGGCGCAGACGCCACGGAGGAAGGGACGCAGCGCATGAGAGGGCAGCACACACCCGTGCGGCACACCCGCCTGCAAGGCAGGGCCGGGACCACCGCACGGGAGAAGTCGATCGTGCTGGCGGGGGGCGGTCCGCGCGCGGCGATGCTGCTTGAGCGGCTGTCCGCGAACCGGCCGGCGCTGTTCTCCGGGCCGCTGCGCATCCACGTCGTGGATCCCTTCCCGCCCGGCGCCGGACGCATCTGGCGCAGGGACCAGAGCCCGCTGCTGAAGCTGAATTCCCGGGCCGCCGACGTCACCGTGTTCACCGACTCCAGCGTGGAATGCGCGGGCCCCGCGGTGGAGGGCCCCTCGCTCGTCGAGTGGGCCGCCGGGGTCCTGGACGGTTCCATTCCGGACGGCCGCGGCCCGCACGGGACCGATGCCGACCTGGAAGCCCAGCTGCGGGACCTGCGCCCCGAGTCGTTCCCGACCCGGCGGTTGCAGAGCCTGTACCTGGAGTGGTTCTACCGCAGCACCGTCGCGGCCCTGGGACCCGGCACAACCGTCGAGGTCCACGCGGACACCGTGGTCGCCGTCGAACCGAACGGTGCAGCCGAAACGCACGGGTCAGCGGAAGCGAACGACGCCGGCCCGCACCACGTGCGGCTGGCGACCGGCGTGCTGCTTCCGGCGGACGCCATCGTCCTCGCCCTCGGCCACACCGAAGCCGCACCCTCCGGCGGCTCGGCCGGCTTCGCGGACTTCGCGGCCCGCCACGGGGCCGTGCATGTCCCTCCGGCCTACACCAACGACGTCGACCTTTCCGTGCTGGCCCCGGGCAGCGACGTCCTGGTCTCCGGGCTGGGGCTGGCCTTCATCGACCTGATGGTCCTGCTCTTCGAAGGCCGGGGCGGCTCCTTCCGGGAGTCCTCGGGGCGGCTCGAGTACGTCCCGTCAGGGCGCGAACCGCGGCTGTGGGTGGGGTCCCGCCGCGGCGTCCCGTACCGGTCCAAGATCCGCGGGGACCTGCGCGGGGCCGCCCCGGCCAGCCCCCTCTTCCTCACCCCGGCGGCGGTCGCGGCACTGGTCGAACGCCACGGACGCCTGGACTTCCGGCGCGACCTGTGGCCGCTCATGGCCAAGGACGCCGCCTACGCGTACTACCGCGAACTGTTCACCGGCCACCCGGGGCGCACGGAGCACGGGTGGGAGCGGTTTTCCGCCCGCTTCGCCGACGTGGACTGGTATTCGCCGGAGCGGGAGGCGCTCGTGGCGCAGTCCGTCCCGGACCCGGCGGACCGGCTGGACTTCGAGGCCCTGGACTTCCCGCTCGCCGGGCGCCGGTTCGACGCCGCCGGGGCGGAGGCCGCCGTCGCCGCACACATCGAGGATGACCTGGCGCTGCGAGACGGCGGGGAGAACTCCGAGACCCTGGGCCTGTTCCTGGGGCTGCTGTCCGTGTACTTCGAACTGGGCCGGCTGGTGCCTCCGGAGGCCCTGACCGACGAGTCCCGGTCCTTGGTGGCGGGATGGTGGCACGGCTTCTTCAGCTACGTCGATTCCGGCCCGCCGGCCCACCGGCTGCGCGAACTGCTGGCGCTGCACCGCGCCGGCATGGTCCGCTTCCTGGGTCCCGGAACCACGTTCGGCACCAACGAGGCGGACGGAACGTTCGTAGGGGTCTCGGACGCCTCCGGGCATGCGGTGGCGGCACGGTCGCTGGTGGAGGCGCGGCTGCCGGAGGCCGGCCTGGCCGGTTCCGCCAATCCGCTGCTGCGGTCCCTCGCCGCGGCGGGGCTGGCCGTCGCGGACCATGCCGACGGGCGGCTGGTGGTCGATCCCGAGAACCGGGTCCTCGACGCGGCCGGCCGGCCCGTGCCGTGGCTGCACGCCGTGGGGGCCGGCACCACCGGCTGGGGCTCGGGCGCCTTCGCCCGCCCCCGCAGCAACGCCGCACCGTTCCGGCACACCGACGCGCTGGCGCGGACCCTGCTCTCCTCACTGGCGGCGCTCCGGGACGCACCGGCCCCTGCCTCCCCCACCTATTCACGGACGCGGCTGCAGGCGGACCTTGCCGCGGCCCACAGCTACCTGGGATGACTCCATGACCACCAACGTTCGATCGACCGCTCCCCTGCCCTCCGATTCGGTCCGGCCCGCCGACCCCGCCGACCCCGCCGCCCTCGAAGCCCTCTGGCTTCCGCTGGAGGACCCGCGCGTGCGTCCCCTGCTGGAGGGACTGACCCGCGAATACGACCAGCGGTACGGTGCGCTCTTCGGCGGCGCGTCCGACGAAATGGACCGCTACCCGGCCGCGGAGTTCGCGGCTCCGCACGGCGCCCTCCTGATCCTGCAGGAAGCGGGAGAATCGGTGGCCGGCGGGGCCTTCCGCCAGTTCGACGCCACCACCGCGGAGCTCAAGCGCATCTGGACGCACAACGGCCACCGGCGCCGCGGGCTGGCCAGGATCGTCCTGGCCGAACTGGAGGGGCAGGCCCTGCGTTCCGGCTACCGCAGCCTCTACCTGACCACCGGGCCGCGGCAGCCGGAAGCCAAGAACCTGTACCTGAACACCGGCTACGTCCCGCGGTTCGACGTGGAGGCCGATCCGGAGACGATCATCCACCTGGCCTTCACCAAGGACCTCGTTCCCGGCTGAGGTCCCCGTCCGCGGTTGGCCAAAGGACAATGTCGCCCCTCCGCGTTTCGCCAAGGGACGATGTCGGGTTTGGGCCCCAAACCCGACATCGTCCTTTGGCGAAACGCATCCCGGGGGCAGGAGGCTTTGGCGAAGTGCTCCTGCGCCACTGACCGCGCCACGCGCCCGGACGTACGCTGGCCCCATGGCAAAGAGCACACCCGCCAAGAACAATCCCACCGAGAGCACTCCCGCCGACCAGGCGGACACGATCCGCACCGGGTACGCGTTCGAGGGGCCCACGGTGTCCCTGGGGGCCGCGCTGACCGGCGGCGACCTGCATCCGGAGGCGCAGGTGCGGCTGCCGCTGCGGATGATGAACCGGCACGGCCTGGTGGCCGGAGCCACCGGCACGGGCAAGACGATCACGCTGCAGGTCATGGCCGAACAGCTCTCCACCGCCGGCGTCCCGGTGTTCCTCGCGGACATCAAGGGCGACCTCTCCGGCCTGGCCGTCCCCGGCTCCCCCACCGACAGGCTGCTGGAGCGCACCCGCTCCGTCGGCCAGGACTGGGCGGGGCAGGGCTTCCCGGTGGAGTTCCTTGCCTTGGGCGGCGACGGCGCGGGGGTTCCCGTGCGCGCCACCGTGACCTCCTTCGGCCCGCTGCTGCTCTCCCGCGTGATGGACCTGAACGAGACCCAGGAGTCCAGCCTCCAACTGGTCTTCCACTACGCGGACCAAAAGGACCTGGAACTGCACGACCTCAAGGACCTGCGCGCGGTCATCACCCACCTGACCAGCCCGGCGGGCAAGCCCGAACTGGAGGAGCTCGGTGGCCTGTCCAAGGCCACCGCCGGGGTGCTGCTGCGCGAACTGGTGGGCCTGGAGGCCCAGGGCCTGGCGGGGTTCTTCGGGGAGCCGGAGTTCGGCACCGCCGAACTGCTGCGCACCGCCCCGGACGGCCGCGGCGTGGTCACCTGCCTGGAGCTGCCCACCCTGCTGCAGAAGCCCCTGCTGTTCTCCACCTTCCTGATGTGGCTGTTGGCGGACCTCTTTGCGGAACTTCCGGAAGTCGGGGACGCGGACAGGCCCCGGCTGGTCTTCTTCCTCGACGAGGCGCACCTGCTCTTCCGCGGCGCGTCCAAGGCGTTCCTGGAGGCGGTGGCCACCACCGTGCGGCTGATCCGCTCCAAGGGCGTGGGCGTGTTCTTCGTGACCCAGACCCCCAAGGACGTGCCGGAGGAGGTGCTGGGCCAGCTGGCCAACCGCATCCAGCACGCGCTGCGCGCCTTCACCCCGGACGACGCAAAGGCGCTGCGCGCGACCGTCTCCACGTTCCCGGTCAGCGGCTACGACCTGGCGGAGGCCCTCACCACGGCAGGCACCGGCGAGGCGATCGTGACGGTGATGAACGAACGCGGCGCACCGACGCCGGTCGCCTGGACCCGGATGCGCAGCCCGGTCTCCACGATGGGCCCGGCCCCCGCCGAAACCGTCCGGCAGGCGGTCGCCGGTTCGGCGCTGCTCGCCGTCTACGGGACGGCGGTGGACCGCGCGTCCGCCTTCGAAAAGCTGAAGGGCACGACGCCGGCCCCCACCGGCGGTCCCGCTCCCACCGGGGACGCCGCGGGCGGGCGCGGCCCGGGAGCGGAGCCGGACCAGGGGGAGCAGAACCAGCGGGAGATCGATGCCGAGGCCCGGCGGATCGAGGAGGAAATCCTCGGCCGCCCCAGTTCCCGCCCGGCCCCGCGGGAACGGACGCCCACCCCCGCACCCGCCCCCGAACCGGCGTCGAACCCCCTGCTGGATGAGGCCATGGAAGCGGCCGCGGCGATCGGGCAGGAACTGCTGCGCGGCATGTTCGGAACCCGGCGCCGCCGGCGCCGGTAATCTAGGGGGCGTGAAGAGCGCATCCGGACCATTCAAGGCCACCTTTTTGTGGGCGGCGGCCCTGGTTGCCGTGGTCGTGGCGGGCCTGGCCGCCGTGGCCCTCGTCAACCGCTTCGTGCTGGGCCCCGAGGGGCTGGTGAAGGACTACTTCGCCCTGCTGCAGGAGGGCGAGGGCGGGCGTGCGCTGGGCCTGCTGGGCGCCGAGGTCCCGGAGGGAAACCCGCTGTTGCTCGACGGCGAGGGGCTGCGCAACTCGGTCCGGGCCGTGGAGGACTTCGACGTGGTGGAGGTCGACCACCCGGACGCCGACACGGCCGTGGTGAGCGCCGAATACAGCGTCGGCGGGGAGAGCCTGCGGACCTCCTGGCAGCTGCACCGCGCCGGGAAGAGCCTGCTGGTGTTCGACCGGTGGGCGTTCGAGCCGGCGGACCTGCCCGCGGTCCGGTTGGCCGCGGACAGCACCAGCGAGGTCACCGTGAACGGGCTGGTGTCTCCGCTGGCCGAGGGGACGCAGGACTTCCCCGTGTTCCTGCCCGCCGTCGTGGAGGCCCACTTCTCCGCGGAGTACGTGCAGGCGTTCGCCGAGCGCCGGGTGGTCGACTCGGACGAAACCGCCCGCCGCGAGGGGCTCACGCTGACCACCGAACCGACGGCGAAACTGGTCGGCGCGGTCCAGGACCAGCTCAAGGAGTATCTGGACGGGTGCGCCGCCCAGCAGGTGCTCAAGCCGGCCGGCTGCCCGCTGGCCTACTCCACCAACGCACGCGTGTCCTCCTCCACCATCAAGTGGTCGATCACCAAGTACCCGGTCCCGGAAATCACCGCGTTCGACGGCGGCTGGGTGGTGCGCCCGCTCGAGGTCGGCGCTCAGCTGTCCCTGGTGGAGCAGGACCTGGTCACCGGGGCGTACGCGAACCGGTCGGTCAACCAGACGTTCTCCTTCAGCGCAGGCCTGACCGCCAACAGCGCCGGGGTGCGGGTCTCCCCCACCGCCGGCGACTGACGGGACGGCAGGGGACGGCACAAGCCGGCGGGCCGGCTACGGGTGGACGGCCCGGGCCGATCCCTGCCCGGCGTCCTGCGTCCTGGCCGTCTCCGGTTCCGTGACCTGGACGGCGTCCAATTCGGCGTCCGGTTCCGCGTCCCGGGCCGCCAGGGCAGCCTGCGTCAGGACCGTGGCCTGGGCCTCCACCGTGTGCGGGGCCTCGGCCGCGTCCGGCAGTGCCGCCTGTTCCGCGCCCCTGCGGCGCAGCAGCACCAGCAGCGCCCCCAGACCGGCGGCCAGGGCGACGATGCCGCCGGCGGCCACCGCCCACCGCGCCCCGACCATTTCGCCGACCCAGCCAACGATCGGCGCGCCAATCGGGGTGCCGCCCATCATGACGCACATGTACAGAGCCAGCACGCGGCCGCGGTACTGGGGCTCGACGCTGAGCTGGATGCTCACGTTGCACGAATTCAGGAACGTCAGCGAGGTCAGCCCCACCAGCACCAGCACCGCCGCGTAGGACCAGTACCCCGGCATCAGGGCCGCCAGCACGGAGAAGGCGCCGAATCCGATCGCACTGCCGACGACGTAGGGCATGCGCGGGCCGGTCCGGCGGGCAGCCAGTAGGGCGGCGCCCAGCGTGCCGACGGCCATCACGGTCCCCAGGAACCCGTAGCCTTCCGGGCCGAGCCGGAAGACGGTGGTGGACATGAGCACGTTGGTGATCTGGAAGTTCAGGCCGAACGTGCCGATCAGCGCCGCCAGCACCAGGATCAGGACCAGGTCCGGGTGCCTTTTGACGTAGCGCAGCGCTTCGGTGATCTGGCGCTTGCCCCGCGGAGGCCGGGCGACGGGGACGAGCTGGTCGGCGCGCATGCGGCCGAGCGCGACGATGACGGCGGCAAAGCTGGCGGCGTTGAGCAGGAACACCGGCCCCGTGCCCAGCCAGGCGATCAGCAGCCCGGCCAGGCCCGGCCCCAGGAGCCGGGCGGTGTTGAAGGAGGCGGAGTTGAGCGCGACGGCGTTGGGCACCAGGTCGGCGGTGACCACCTCGGAAACGAAGGACTGGCGCGCCGGCATGTCGAAGGCGCTGGCGACGCCCAGGGCCAGCGCCAGCCCGTACACGTGCCAGAGTTCGGCGGTGTTGGTGACCACCAGCAGGCCCAGCGCCAGGGCGAGCACGCCGCTGGCGGCCTGCGTGATGCGCAGGATATGAAGCTTGTTGTGCCGGTCCGCGATCAGGCCCGCGTATGGGCCCAGCAGGAGCATCGGCAGGAACTGCAGTCCCGTGGTGATGCCGGCGGCCGTGCCGGAGTGGTCCGTCAGCACGGTCAGCACCAGCCAGTCCTGGGCCACGCGCTGCATCCACGTGCCGATGTTGGAGACCAATCCCCCCATCACCCACAGCCGGTAGTTGGGCGTGGCCAGGGCGGCGAACATCGATTGCTTGGGGCCCGTGCGGCGGGGCGCCCGCTGGGTCAGTCCCCTCATTCGCTGCACATCCCCTGCAGCAGTTCCGCGGCCCGGGCCAGCGTCCGCCGGTCCGCCGCGTCGAGTTCCCCCACCCGCCGCGCCAGCCACGCCGTGCGGTGGGCCCGGGCGCGTTCGAGGATCTCCCGCCCCGAGTCGGTGATGGAAACCACCACCTGGCGCGCGTCGTCGGGGTGCGACTGGCGGCTGGTCCAGCCCGCGTCCTCCAGGTGCTGGACGATCCGCGTCATCGACGGCGCGGCGACCATCTCCCCCTTGGCCAGCTGCCCGATCGTCCGGTTTCCGCGGTGGAGCGCCACCAGCACCGAATACTGGGCGGGCTTCAGCAGTTCCCCGCTGGCCTCGGTGCGCAGCCGGCGCGAGGTGCGCATGATGGCCACCCGCAGTTCCGCCGCGAGGCGATCCGGCCCCACCGATTCGGGAACGCCCAGGCCGGCCGTCCCGCCGTCGTCGTACTTGACCCCCGACATCAGAACCTCCCGGAAAGTAGTTGCTTAGCAATACTAACTAATTTGCCGTCCGTTGGCGAGGGGTACCTCCACGCGGCGAAGGGCCCGGCGGAAATCCGCCGGGCCCTTCGGGACTGCGTGCAGTCAGGTAAGCCGGGCCGGCTCAGGCCGGTACGGCCTCGGTCTCGATGAGCCCCTCGCGGCCGCCCGAAACCTGGTGCGGGGCGGGCGAACGTGCGCCCCGCACGCGGTCGGCCAGCGTGTCCAGCCGCGCGATGTCGGCCGGGGTGAGCACCAGCTCCAGCGAGCGCAGGTTGGAGCGCAGGTGCGCGAGGGTGCGGGTGCCGGGGATGGTGTTCAGCTGCACCCCGAACTCCTCGCCCTTCGCGAACAGCCAGGCCAGGGCGACCTCTTCGGTGCTGACGCCGTGGCGGCCGGCCACCTCGGCGACCTCCTTGGCGAGCTCGATGTTCGCCTGGAGGTTTTCGGGGAAGAAGCGCGGGAACCGGTGGCGGCCGTCCCCGGCAGCCAGCGCGGCCGGGTCGAAGCCGGTGCCGAAGAGGCCGCGGCCGACCGACGCGTAGGAAACGAATCCGATGCCGAGCTCGGCGGCGACGGGCACCACGTGGGCCTCCACGTCGCGGCTGAGCACGCTCCATTCCGACTGCACGGCGGCAATCGGGTGGACCGCGTGCGCGCGGCGCAGCTCCTCGCCGGTGGCCTCGGACAGGCCGATGTTGAGCACCTTTCCGGCCTGGACCAGCTCGGCCAGCGCGCCGACGGTCTCCTCGATCGGCACGTCGGGGTCGATCCGGTGCTGGTAGTAGAGGTCGATCCGGTCGGTGCCCAGGCGGCGCAGGCTGTGCTCGACCTGCTCGTGGATGTACTCGCGGTCGCCGCGGATGCCGCGCTGTCCCACGCCGCCGCCGGCAACGATCCCGACCTTGGTGGCCACGGTGACCTCGTCGCGGTGGGCCTTGAGGAAGCGGCCGACCAGTTCCTCGCTGCGGCCGTCGCCGTAGACGTTGGCGGTGTCGATGAACGTCACGCCCTCGCCGATCAGCGCGTTCAGCAGCTCAAGGGCCGAGGCGTCGTCGATTCCGCCGTAGGCCCCGGCCAGCGACATGGCGCCGTAGCCGATCTTGGGGACGCGCAGCTGCGTGCCCAGGCCGACAAGGGTGTTTCCCATAAGTTCCTCGTTTCTTGGACGGCCGGGAGACCCCGGCACGGATTTCGCCTCGGGTTCCAACGTATCCGGATCGGTCCGCCGCGGGCGCGCCGACGCGCAACACGCCTACCCCGCCGGACACACTCCGACACACGCCGGCCCTCGGTTACGCCGCGTTGCGCCCTTCCACGCAAAACGACGCCGGCACGTGCCGGCGTCGTTTTGCGTGGAAGGGCGGCCAGTCCAAGCCGCGCAGGCCAGCCCAGGCTGTAAAGATCAGTCCAGGCCGCGCAGGTCCAGGGTCAGTTCCGTCTCCCCCGCCGCGTCCAGCACCACCGGGATGCCCCAGTCCTGCTGGTACAGGTGGCAGGCGGCGTGGTCGGGGATCTCGCCGCCGGGCTCGCCGTCGCACGCCGCGGCGCGGGCGGTGATGTGCAGGACGCCCTCGGCGACCGCCGGGTTCAGTTCCAGCGTGCGGGTCAGGCCCACGGAGGTTCCTCCCCCGCCCAGGAGCAGTTCCTCCGGGGAGGAGGAGATCTTCAGCTGCGTCGGGTCGCCCCAGCGGTCGTCCAGCTTCTGGCCCTTGGGGGCGGCGAAGCGGACCACGAGCTCGTGGGCGCCGGCGGCCACGCGGGTCTTGGGGCGCTGCGTCTGGGAGGCGCCCTCGTCCACCGTCAGGGCCTCCTTGGGCAGCGGCAGGCGAATGAGCTGGTGCTGGTTGGTCTCCACGACCAGCAGCACCGGTTCGCCCTCGACCGTGGTGTCCAGCAGGACGTCGGAAGGTTCGGCCAGGCCGCGGGCCAGCGTGGAGACGGTCTGGGTGGCCGGTTCGTAGCGGCGGACGGCGCCGTTGTAGGTGTCGGCCACCGCAACGGAGCCGTCCGGGAGCACGGTCACGCCCAGCGGGTGCTGCAGCCGGGCCTGGGCGGCGTCGCCGTCGCGGAAGCCGAAGTCGAACAGGCCGGCGCCGATCGCGGTCTCCACCGCGGCGACGGACCCGTCCTCGGCCAGGCGCAGCACACGCAGCGCGGAGGTCTCCGAGTCGGCGACCCAGATGTCCCCGTTCGCGTCCGCGGCCAGGCCGGAGGACTGCGCGAACCAGGAACTGTCCGCCGGGCCGTCCAGCAGGCCCTCGAGGCCGGTGCCGGCGAACACGGCCAGCGCGCCGGTCAGCGGGTCGAAGCTGAAGATCTGGTGGGTTCCGGCCATCGCGATGACGATGCGCCCGGCCTTCTCGCTCCACAGCACGTCCCAGGGCGAGGACAGCGAGGTGTTCAGCGGGTCGGCGCCGAGGTCGGTGACCAGCGCGGCGCCGTCGTCGCCCACGCCCTTGGCTGCCAGGTTCGAATCCAGCAGGCGCTGGACGCCGTTGCCGGCGAGGGTGCGCACCGTGCCGTCGGCGAGCGAGAGCCCGCGCAGGCGGTGGTTGACGGTGTCGGCGACGACGACGTCGTAGCCGGCCTGCGCGGCCAGGGCCGCGGGCAGGACCGCCGCACCCTGGGGCTCGTTGAAGCGGGCCTCGGTGGCGGTGCCGTCGGCGAAGCCCTTGGTGCCTTCGCCGAAGGTGCGCACCACCGTGGTGAGGTCGTTGCCCAGCTCCACCAGGCGGTGGTGTCCGGTGTCCAGGACCAGGAAGTTGCCGTTGGGCAGCGCGGTGGCCTTGCCCGGGAAGCGCAGGTCGCCTTCGCGGGCCGGCGGGGCGACGTAGGGGCCGGACCCGCGGTGCAGGGTGCCCTTGGCCTCGTGCTCGGCGATGAGTTCCTCGACCAGGACCTCCAGGCCGTTGGCGTGGCCTTCGCCGGAGAGGTGCGCGGCGATGTAGCCCTCCGGGTCCACGACCACCAGGGTCGGCCAAGCGCGGGCCGAGTAGGCCTGCCAGGTGACCAGCTCCGGGTCGTCGAGGACCGGGTGGTGGATCTCGTAGCGCTCCACGGCGGCGGCCAGGGCCACCGGGTCGGCCTCGTGCTCGAACTTCGGCGAGTGCACGCCGACGGTCACCACGACGTCCTTGTACTTCTCCTCCAGCGGGCGCAGCTCGTCCAGCACGTGCAGGCAGTTGATGCAGCAGAAGGTCCAAAAATCGAGAATCGTAATCTTGCCGCGCAAATCCTCCAGGCCCAACTGCTTCCCGCCGGTGTTGAGCCAGTTGCGGCCCACCAGCTCGGAGGCGCGGACGCGGTAGGCGGCGCGGACGGATTCGGTGGATTCAGCGGTCACGGGGGCACTCCTGGAACGTTGTCGGCTGACGTGGTCTGCCCACCATTATCCCGGTCCCCGGGAGGACCGCGTCCCCACGTGACGGCGTGCGACGGCGAAGGGGCCGGCGTCAGCGGCGCCAGGCCTTGACGATGTGGGTGACGGCCCAGCCGACCACGCACACCACCGGGGCCGCGGCCAGGACCAGGGGGACGGGGTTGGGATCGAACTTCACGCCGTTGGGCCCGGCGATGTAGGCGCCCAGCGGGATGGCCATGCCGCCGCCCCCGCCGCCGGAGGCCCCGCCCGCGGACGCCTCGCCGGCGGACACCTCGGCCCCGGCGGTGGCGTCCTTGCCGCGGGCGTCCTCGCCCCCGCCGGCGCCGCAGGTGACGAAGGCCACCGGGATCACGGTGCGGTCCCCCACCCGGACGGGCTCGCCGTGGGCGGTGGAGCCAAGGATCGATTTGAGGTTGCCGAACACGTCGGCCGGAAGGTTAGCCATGCGCCGACCCTACCGGTTGCCGGCCCTTCCCGGCAGGGGTGGCCGAAAGGCCGGTCCAGCCCGGTCCAGCTCAGTCCAGCGCGGCGAGGGTGGCGTTGAGCACGCCGGTGGCGATCGTCGCGATTTCGGCGGCGTCCACCCCGGACGCGGCGATGAAGGAGACCATCGCGACGTGGTCGCCCTTCTCCTTGATCAGCACCAAGGACTGCTGCTGCCAGCTGCTGCCGGCCGTTCCGCGTGTCCACAGCAGCGCGGAGTCGGCGGTGCCTTCGGCCACGGCGGGAGCAGCGGACTTCAGCGGCACGGTATCGGAGGTGGTGGACCCGTCGGAGTTCTCCGTCTGGATGTTCATCTTCAGGTTGCTGCAGGAGCCCAGCAGCTCCCGCACGAGCGCGTAGTGGGCGTCCAGGCTGGACCGCTCGGGAACCTTCGCGACCTCGATCGATCCGGTGATGCTTCCGTTCTCCGGCGTGAAGTCGGTCCGGGCGGCGTCCTCGCCCAGCTGCGCCGGGGACCAGTTCAGTCCCTCCAGCACGTTCTGGCAGGTGGAGGGAATCACCACCACGCCCTCCAGGGTGTCGGTGGCCGGTTCGCGCAGCGCCGCCAGGTCCGCGGCGGAGGCCTTCGCGGACTGGGTGAAGCCGAGCGTGTAGGCCTCCACGATGCCGGCCGCAACGGCGTATTCCTCCGCGGTGGCGTCCTCCACCGATCCGCTGGCCGAGGCCGCGGCGGTAGGCGACGCCGGGGCAGCGGTGGAGACGCCCGCGTGCGGGTCGGCGGGGGCCGCCGGGGCGGCACAGCCGGAAAGGAGCAGGCCCGCGCCCAGCAGCAGGGCGGCGGTGCGTGCCGCCGTCGTGGTCTTCGGGTGGTTAGCGGCCACGGCGGTCGATCTCCTCGTCGTGCTTCTTCAGTTGGGCGAACATCTGGTTGTAGGCCTGCAGTTCGGCGTCGTTGTCGCGGTCCGCCTGGCGGTCCTTGCGCTTGGTCTCGCGCGCGTCGTCGCGGCTCCAGGCGACCATAACGCCCAGGGCCAGCAGCAGGGTGGGGACCTCGCCGATCCCCCACATGGCGCCGGCGCCGATCTTCTGGTCCTCCAGGGCGTCCACGCCCCAGTCGCGGCCCATGTTGCCGAACCAGCTGGCCTGGATCAGCGACTCCCCGCTCATCAGGGATATGCCGTAGAAGGCGTGGAAGCTCATGGTGGCCAGCAGGATCACCAGCCGCATCGGGTACGGGGCCCGGCGCGGCAGCGGGTCCGCACCGATCATGGTCAGCGCGAAGATGTAGCCGGTGAGCAGGAAGTGCAGGTTCATCAGCTCGTGGCCCGCATGCTCGCGCAGCGCGAAGCCGAACAGGTCCGTGTTGTAGAAGATGATGATCGAGCCGGCGAAGTTGGCCGCGGCGAACAGCGGAT
The DNA here is from genome assembly GCF_039540195.1 of Arthrobacter ginkgonis. Lineage (NCBI taxonomy): Bacteria > Bacillati > Actinomycetota > Actinomycetes > Micrococcales > Micrococcaceae > Arthrobacter > Arthrobacter ginkgonis. The sequence goes on from NZ_BAABEO010000008.1 coordinate 861,336, forward strand.
GGGTGATGACCTTCGAGTAGGTCGAGTGGACCAGCGCCAGGATCCATTCGCGGGGTCCGCGGGTGCCGTCGGTGCGCACCGGCAGCGCCTTCAGCGCCAGCGTGACCGGGGCGCCGACGACCAGGAAGATCGGGACCACCATGGTCAGGGACATGTGGTCCACCATGTGCACCGAGAACAGCACCATGCCGTAGACGGCGGGGGCCCCGGAGGTGACGTAGACCAGGGCCAGCAGGCCAATCAGCCAGGAGACCAGCCGCAGCACCGGCCACTTGTCGCCGCGCCGGCGCACGGAGACGAACCCCTTGAGGTAGGCGGCGGCGAGGAAGAGCGCGATGGCCACCCACAGCCAGTCGATGCGCCAGACGGTGAACCAGCTGGAGACGCCGAGTTCGGGCGGCAGGTCGTAGCCGGTGAGCAGGCGGGCCGGGGTGGTTTCGGCGGGGGCCGCTTCACCGGCCGGCGGGGCGGTGCGTCCCAGCGCCGTGGCCAGGCCCATCACGGCGGCCATGACCGCGGCCTCGACCGCGACGATGCGCCACGCGGCGCGGGTGGCGGAGAACTGCCCGGCCTCCAGTTGGGGGATGGTGCGGCGGCGGTGGGCCAGGCCCAGCGCGCCCAGCACCAGGGTCAGGACGGTCTTGGCCGCGATGAGCCCGCCGTAGGGCGTGGCCAGCTGGGACCAGGAGTCCATGCGGATGGTGGCGGAGACGACGCCGGAGCCCAGGACCAGCAGGAACGCGAAGGTCGCCAGGGTGGAGAAGCGGCGGAGCACGACGCCGGCGAGGACCGGGCGCGCGCCGGCGAAGCGTCCGGGGGCGGGCCCCTGCAGCAGCCCCGCGACGAGGGCCAGGACCAGGATGCCGCCAACCCAGAGGCAGACGCCGAGCAGGTGCAGGCCGATCGCGTTGACCGCCCCCCAGTGGTCGTCGGCGCCCGCGGCGTGGCCCACCAGCGCGATCGGGACGACCCCGCCCAGCGCGGCCGCGGCGGCCAGGCCCACCCCGGCGGGCGAACGGACCCCGAAGGCCAGGGTGGAGACGACGGCACCGATGGCCACCATCCAGGCCCAGGCCTGGCCGATGGAGATGGTCTGGATGTAGTCCAGCATCGCCGCGGTGTAGGCGGGATCCAGGCTCAGCGGCAGGCCGGCGATGTCGGAGAAGGTGAGCACCAGCACCGCGGCGGCGCCCAATGTCCAAACCACGGCGGCCGTGGCGGCCACGTTCATCGCCCGGGTGAAGGCGGGATGTTCGCTGCCGCCGTCGGTGCTGCCGGCGCCGTCCTCGCCGCGGCGGGCGCGGTGCGGCCTGGTGGAGCGCGGCAGCACGGCCGCCGCGAAGACCAGCGCGCCGATCGCCAGCGCCATCGAGAAGTGCACCACAACACGGGCCACCGGCAGGCCCCAGCGCGTGAACGCACCCGGATCGGCGAGTTGCCCGGCCGCTGCAGCGCCGGAGTAGGCCAGGGCGGCAATCAGCGCCAGCACGGCCACCGGGATGGCCGGCAGGGCCAGGACCCTCCAGAGGCCTCCGTCGGACCTGTCGGTGGAGGGAGCGGAAAGCTGCTTCCCGCCCTTGCCCCGCGGAGCGTGCGTGTTGACCATTCTCCCTGCCACGTTTCCCTCGATAAATGCGTGCGCCGCGCCGGGCACGCCTTCCATTCTTTCATCCGGGAGGGCGCACCCAGAACCCGGCGGGCTTTGGCGTGCTCCCCGGCGGGGCCCGGTGTGCTCTCCGTCTCAGGCGAAGAGTCCGTCTCCGACGAATCCTCCCTCGGCGCAGCCCGGCGGAATCGCGTATACGGCGGAGCCGATGGGGGTGGCCCATTCGTTGAGCAGGTCCGCCTGGGCCAGCCGCCGCTGGATCGGCAGGAACTGCCGGTCGATGTCCGCCTGGAAGGAGGCGAACAGCAGCCCCGCTTCCGGGTCGGCGCCCGCGGCGGCGGACTCGTAGTTGTAGCCGCGGCGCAGGATGGTTTCCGCGCCGCGGGCCCGCGCCACGTGGCTGTCCGCGGAGATGACCGGCAGCCCGGAGGCGTCCGCGGCTCCCAGGTCCGGCTCGTCGTGCTCCCGGGTGCCGGTCAGCGGCGCTCCGGTGTCCTGCCGCCGCCCCAGCGCCAGGTCGCGTCCGGGCCGGTCCACCCTGTCCCAGGCGTCCAGGTCCATGCGGATCCGGCGCAGCACCAGCGAGGTTCCGCCCGGAAGCCACGCGCCGGTTCCGTCGGCCTCACCCCAGACGGCACGCTGGAGGGCGTCCCCGCTCGGGTTGGCGGTCCCGTCCACCTGGCCGAACAGGTTGCGCGGGGTGACCCCTTCCGCCCCGCCGCCGTAGGAGCGCAGGAAGCCGTCCTGCACCCAGCGCAGCACCGCCAGTCCTCGGGCGTCCTTGAGGAGCATCCGCTGGGTGTGGGCCAGGGCCATGAGGTCGTCGGAGCCGATCTGGACCAGCAGGTCGGTCTGCCCGTACGCAGCACCGAGGTCGTCGATCCCGAACGCCTCGAGCGGGCGCAGCCAGGCCGGCTTGCGGTCCGGGGCCACGGCATCGAGCAGGCCGGGACCGAAACCGAAGGTCACCGTCAGCCGCGCCGGGGCCGAGGCCAGCTCCGGCTCGGTGTCCGCCAGCGCCCCCGTGCCCGCCGTGAGCCGGGCCGCATCGGAGCTGAGCAGGCGCAGCAGCCGGCGCACGGCGTCCCCCTCCCCTTCGTCCTGCCCAGGCACGAGGTCGAACCCCAGGTAGCGGATGTGCGCGGTGGCCGGGGTGTCGATTCCGGCCTGCCGGGCGCCGTGGAACGCCAGTGTCCGGGCACCGTTGGCGCCGGTGCTGTCCAATCCGGCCGACGCCCGCGCGGCGGACCCTGTGCCCACCGTCTCGTCAGCCGCCGTCCCGGCAACACCGGCGGCTGCCGCCGTCCCCGCCACACCCGCCGCCAGGCCGGCCGCGCCGAACAGGACCGCCCGGCGGCCCGGTCGTGCCGCCACGCTAGCCCTCCGAACCGGATTCGTGCCCGGCTTCGTGGGACATGTCCATGCCGGCGGGCTCATCCGGGGCGTAGGTCTCGTTGGCGCCGGTGTAGGTCTTCACCTCGAACGGCACCTGGGACGTGCTGCCGTCGGCGAACTCCAGGGTCACCGCGACGGTTTCCCCGGCCTCGAGCGGGTCGGGCAGGTCCATGAACATGATGTGCAGGCCGCCGGGCTCCAGCGTGGCGCTGCCATCGGCCGGGATGGCGATGCCGCCGTCGATTTCCTGCATCTGCATGGCGCCGGCGCTGCCGGTCATCTCATGCAGTTCCACCGTCTTGGCCGCGGAGGTGGAGGCGCCCGTCAGTTCGGCGTCCGTGGTCCCGGTGTTGCTGAGGACGGCGAACGCTCCGGTCATGTCCGCATCGGCGGCCTTGACCCAGGGATCGGTGACGGTCACGGCGGCGGCCTGGGTGGCCGCGCCGGCGGAGGACGGCGCCGGGTCGGCGGCCGCCGCGCAGCCGGTCAGGGCCAGCGCGCCGGCAAGGCCCCCAGCGAGGAGGGCGAAGCGCGGGCGGAAGGCGGCGCTGGGCAGGGTTGTGTTGGGCAGGGTTGTTTTGGGCATGGAGGTACTCCTGAAGTGTGGGGCCCGCGGGAGGCGGGCAGGGCAAGGCTGCGCAGGGCACAGCTGTGCTGGAAAAGGCGCCGCAGGACAGGGCGCCGCTGGTCCCTAGTGGCACGGGCCGCCGCAAGGAGGCCCGTGCCCTGGGGCGGGGCGCTACTTGGTCTGGCGGCGGACCTTGGCCAGGACGACCGCCGCGGCGGCGAGCACGGCGACGCCGGCGATCGCCCAGACGGCGGCGGGAGGCAGCCCGCCGGTGGTGGCGGCGTCCGGAATGGCGGCCTCGGACGACTCCGCGGTCGGCTGCGGCGTGTCGAGCGCGGCCGCGCTGGAGGAGGATGCGGACGCGGTGGCGGCCGACGTCGGGCTGGCGGACGAGCCGGGGAGGTCGACGCTGAAGTCCAGCGTCTGGTCCACCGGGTGCCCGTCGGAGGACACCACGCGCACGGTGAGCGTGTAGTCGCCTTCGGGCAGCGGGTCGCCGAAGTCCACGGTGAGCGTGTCGCCGGAGACGCTGGGGTCGGCCTCGAACTGGTGGCCGTTCGCGTCCTTGAGCAGCGCGACGGTGCCGAGCTTGTTCAGTTCCGCCGAGTACTGCAGGGTGGCCTCGGTGGGCGCGGTGGTCAGTTCCGCGTCGTCCTTCGGCGTGGAATCCACCATGGAGTCGTGGGCGCTGGCCGCGGGGGCGCAGACCAGGGCGGCGCCTCCGATCGCTGCTGCGGCGGCGAGGCTGGCGCCAAAGCGCCGCCATCCTTGGCGGCCAGGGGTGTGCTGCGGGTTCATGGGATGTGTCCTTCCGCCCCGTGTGGGGCCTGCTTCTGCTTCGGGCTAGGAGGCGGAGCAGGCGGGCGGGCCGCGGTGGCGCAACGCCAGCAGGGGGACGCCCAGGTCGGGCAGGCCCGGCTTCTGGCAGGTTGCGGGCCGTGCGAGGCGCACGACGGCGGGGGCGGGCTTCCAGCGCAGGATCGCCACCGGGGTGGCGAGCAGCAGTGCCTCCGCGGTTGCCCGGGCGGCGAGGCCGCCCTTGCGCAGGACCGCGATGGTCAGCAGGGCCGCGGCAAGGTGCGCGGCGAGCATCCGTGCGTCGGGAACCGGCCCGCCAAAAAACCCGGCGCCTTCCATGCGGGCGGTTCCGGCGGCCGCTGTCCAGACGATGCTGGTTTCGGTGCCGTGGTGGGAGACCGTCTCGGTCAGGCGGCCGGCGGCGGTGTGCTGGTGGGCGCCGAGGCCGAAGAGCAGGTGGTAGGCGCCTTGGCTGAGCAGCACCCCGGCGGAGGTCCGCACCAGCGAAAGCCGGCGGCCGGCCAGCGCGGTGCAGATGGCGCCGGAGATCGCCAGGATCAGCGCGAGGACCGGCAGGGACGGCAGCGAGCCGTCGGCGAGGCCGTGCGAGGCGGCCGCAAGGGAGGTGGCGGCGAGGGCGCCCAGCCAGCCACGCATGATGCGTTGGCTGCGGTGCTCCACGGTTCGCTCCTTGCCTTGCGGATCCCGCCGTCGGGACCCCTGGATGGCACGGCACCGAAGGAGTCGGGGCCGCTGGACGATTCTACCAAAAGTAGAAGGTCGGACCGGCAATGCCCCCTCGCTGGACCCCGAAGCGACGGGCCGGAAAACGCCAAGGGCCCGCCCTCCCCCGAAGGGAAGGACGGGCCCGCGAACCTGCCACATGGTGCGGCGGTTCAGTGCTGCGGCACAGGGCCGCGGCGGCCTACTTGGAGGTGACGGCGGCCTTCAGCTTGGAGCCGGCGGTCAGCTTCACGGAGTGGCCGGCCGGGATCTGGATGGTGTCGCCGGTCTGCGGGTTGCGGCCGGTGCGGGCGGCACGGTCGGTGCGCTCGACGGACAGCCAGCCCGGGATGGAAACCTTCTCGCCCTGGGAAACCTGCTCCACGAACACCTCGAACACGGCGTCCAGAACACCGTTCACGGCGACCTGGGAGTTGCCGGTCTTCTCGGCAACGGCAGCAACGAGCTCACTACGGTTAATAGCCAATTTCATGTCCTCCTGGACTATCTCTCCCCAGCCAGACGGCAGGCGGGGCGCCCCGCGGTTACGGAACTTCTGAGTAGGAAACTACCAGCCGCCACGGACAGAAACGCGCGATTTTGCCGGGATTCGGCGGTTTTTTTGGGTTTTCTGGGCGAATTCACCGCCTCGGCGCCCCTCCGAGGGCCCTCCGGGACCGAACGGAGTTGCGGGCGTCACGTTGACATACTTTGAGAACGATTATCATTTAAGTTAGGTTCGTCGGCGTGAACACTCCAAAACGCACCTTGACGAACGTCCTCCTCCGCCGCGAAATCTCCTCCGCCGAGCTCCGGCAGGACACGCCCAAACGGGCCGCGCTGGCCGCAGCCCTCCTGGTTCCGGGCTTGGCGCTCACCGCCTGCACCCCGGCCGGCGCGTCCGCCGGCGACACCTCCGCGGCGGCCGCGTCCGCCCCCGAAGCGGCCGCGCCGACTCAGGAAGCCAGCCGTGCCCACCCGCGGCTGGCCATGACCTACGACGGCGGGGTGATGGTTTTCGACGCCGCAGCGGGGGAAGTCGTCCTGGACGAGCCCCTCGCGGGATTCAACCGGGTCAATCCGGCCGGCGACGGACGCCACGTGCTGGTTAGCACCGCCACCGGCTTCCGGGTCCTGGACACCGGGGCGTGGTCCGAGCCGCATGGCGACCACAGCCACCACTACACGTCAGCACCATCACTGACCGAGGCGGTTTTCCCCGCCACCACGCCCGGGCACGCCGTCGTCCACGGCGGCACCACGGCCCTGTTCGACGACGGCACCGGCACGGTCCAGCTGTTCGATCCGCGGGAGTTGTCCGGCCTTGCCGAAGGGCTGCCCCAGACCACGTCCTACGTCTCCGAGCACGCCCACCACGGCGTGGCGCTGCAGCTGCAGGACGGCTCCCTCTTGGTCACCGAGGGCGATTCCGAGTCCCGCAACGGCATCAAGGTCCTCTCCGCGCCGGCCGCCGACGGGAGCCGGACGGAGATCGCGCACAGCGACGACTGCCCCGGCGTGCACGGCGAGGCAGCCCTTGCCGGGGAGACGATCGTCGTCGGCTGCGAGGACGGGCTGCTGGCCTACCGGGACGCCAGGATCACCAAGATCGACGCGCCGGACGAGTACGCCCGCATCGGCAACCAGGCCGGCAGCGTGGAATCCGCCGTCGTGCTCGGGGACTACAAGACGGATCCGGATGCGGAACTGGAGCGCCCCACGCGGATCAGCCTGACGGACACCGCCACGGGCACCATGAAGCTCGTCGAGCTGGGCGCCAGCTACACCTTCCGTTCCCTCGGGCGCGGCCCGTCCGGCGAGGCCCTGGTGCTGGCCACGGACGGCACCCTGCGCGTGATCGACCCCAAGACCGCGAAGCAGGCCGCCTCCATCGAGGTCATGGACGCGTGGGAGGAACCGCTCGAGTGGCAGCAGCCGCGCCCGGCCCTGTATGTGCAGGGGACCACCGCGTACGTCACGGAGCCGGCCACCAACCAGCTGCACACGATCGACCTGGTCGGCGGGCGGGTGCTGGGCAGCACGGAACTGCCGCATACCCCCAACGAGTTCACCGGCATCCCCGGATAGCCACGCGCGGGACCGCGTTTGCACGGCCACGCTTAAATGCCCGAAGGCCGCACCCCGAACGGGGTGCGGCCTTCGT
>NZ_BAABEO010000009.1:0-376536 GCF_039540195.1 Arthrobacter ginkgonis
CGAGTAGTACAGGTCGGTGAACGTCCCGCCGACATCGACTCCAATGCGCTTCATGCTCGATCTCCTCCGCTGGTGTGGGCAACGTCACTCACAAAATCGTTGCTTTTCAAGCAACCATCCTGCACTTGTAGCAACGCATGCACAAGAGGTTTCGTGTTAATTGGTTGTTTTAATTCGGCGGAGATCTCGTCGACAGCCGTATATTTTTGGGCAAATCTGTCCGCAGGGGTGTCCGGGTGAGGTGCCGGGACGTAGCATGCCCGATATACAACGATGTTTCTATATGGGTAACGGCGTCTCTAGGCGCACAACTCGTCAATCAAAGTTCGGCGATGGCCCGGTGGGCCGCATCCTTCGGCAGGGATCTGGGGAATCCTGCGGGGATCCTGCCAATCACCATGACGGTCCACCGGTCCCGCCATCATCCCAAGGACACGACCATGACTCTTTCCGGCTCCATACCGGTTCGCCCGGCCATCCACTCCTTCACCCCGCGCGATGTCAAGATCGCCAGCTGGATCTGCTTCTTCGCATGGACCGTGGCGGTCTACGACTTCGTCCTGTTCGGCAACCTGCTCCCCATTATGGCGGAGGACCTGGGGCTGAGTGCGGCCGGGGCGACCGGGCTCAACACCTGGATCACGGCCGGAACGGCACTGGTCGCCTTCGGCATCGGCCCGGTGGTCGACCGGTACGGACGCCGCAGGGGCATCATCCTTGCGGTGGTGGGCGCCGCCGTCGCCTCGCTCCTGACGGCCACGGTCGGCTGGATGGTGGGGCTGCTGGGCGGACTCGGCCTGGTGGGCCTGGTGCTGATCCGGTCGCTGGCCGGCCTCGGCTACGCGGAGCAGGCGATCAACGCGGTCTATCTCAACGAGGTGTACTCGTCCTCGGGAGCAACCAGCGCGCAGCTGCGCCGGCGTGGCCTGGTCTACTCGCTGGTGCAGTCGGGCTGGCCCGTGGGGGCGGTGCTGGCCGCCGCGTCGACGGCGGTGCTGCAGCCGGTCGGCGGGTGGGAACTGTGCTTCGTCGCGGCGGCCGTGCCGGCCGCTTTCATCGGGTTCGCCGCGCGTTGGCTCAAGGAAAGCCCGCAGTTCAGCGCCCGCACCGAGGTGATCAAACTCAACGAGGCCGGACGCCACGACGAGGCCGCCCAATTGGCCGAGGAGTTCCACATCGACGACCAGGGCGGGGTCCGCACGCCGATCCGGGACACCTTCCGGGGCGAGTCCCTCCGCCCGGTGCTCGCCATCGGGCTCGCGTTCCTGATGAACTGGATCGGCGTGCTGGTGTTCGCCATCCTCGGCACCTCCCTGCTGACCGCCGAGTCCGGACGGGCAGTCCCGTTCACCAACGCGCTGCTGATCCTCATCGTCTCGAACGGCAGTTCGTTCCTGGGGTACCTGTTCCACGGCTGGTTGGGCGACCGGATCGGCCGCCGCAACACCATCGCCATCGGATGGACCCTGTCGGCCGCGTCCTTCACCGGCATGCTGATGCTGCCGGCAGGATCCTTCGCGGCGACGGTGGCGCTCTACAGCCTGGGGCTGTTCTTCCTCATCGGCCCCTTCTCCGCGCTGCTGTTCTTCAACGGCGAAAGCTTCCCGGCGGCGACCCGGGCCACCGCGGGAAGCATCATCAACGCCGCCGGCCAGGTCGGCGCGATCGTCGGCGGGGTCATCGTCACGGCCTGCCTCGGCTTCGGGATGAGCTGGAACACCACGGCACTGTTTGTCGGCTGCATCCCCATCCTCGCCTCCGGCCTGATGGTCCTCGCAGCTCCCCACCGGGATCCCGCAGCCGTGCGCCTGGACTGAAATCCCCCGCCCCGGGGTGCCGGGCGGCGCGCGCTGCGCTGCAGCCCGGCCCCCCCGGGTGCCGTTCCCGCTCCGATATCGTTGACCAGACAGGGCGGCCGTGCGGCCGTGGGGACCGCCGGCCTTCGGGCCTACACACCATCGAGGAGATTTCGTGCCGTTAGCACCGAAAGACGGGACCGAAGCGCCGAAAGGCCGGGCCGACGCGTCCCAGGGGGCGGCGGCGTCGTTGCTCAACGGACTGCGGGTCCTGGAGGCGTTTCGCACCGGGCGCCCGACGCTGGGCGTGACCGAGGTCGCCCAGATCGTCGACCTTCACAAGAGCACCGTGTCGCGGATCCTCTCCGGCCTGGCCGAGGCGGGGTACCTGGAGCGGGAGTCCGAAACCGGGAGGTACCGCCTGGGCCTCGGCGTGATCGGGCTGGCCGGGCCGCTGCTGGCGGAGCTCGACGTGCGGCGCCTGGCGCAGCCCGCCCTCGAGGCCCTGACCCTCCAAACACGGGAGACCAGTTCCCTTGCGGTGTGGAACGGGACGGGGGCGGTGGTCGCGGAGCAGGTCTCCAGTCCGCAGTTCGTCAAGCACACGGCCTACATCGGCACCCGCTACGACCGCTACGAGAGCTCGTCGGTCCGGCTCTTCCTTGCGTTCCTGCCGGAGGGATCCGTGTCCCAACTGCTGGAGACGGACCAGATCAGCCGGTCCGCCACCTCCGGCCTCGGCACGGACGTGGCCGGACATCTCGCGGAGGTCCGCGCGCGCGGCCTCGCCTTCAACGACGGATACACCGACCCCCAGGAGTTCGGGGTCGCGGCACCGGTGCGCGACTACCGCGGGGCCGTGGTCGGATGCATCACGCTGGCCGCCCCGCGCGGGCGCATCTCGCCGGACCAGCACGAGGATCTCGGTCATGCCGTGGGACTGGCCGCCGAGAAGGTCACCGACCGGCTGGGCGGCGCCCGAGCCTGAAACAGGAATGGCCGGCCGGTGCCGGGACCGGGCGGCGGCCGGCCATTTTGCTGCCCCGCGTCGTCGAGGCCCGGGTGTCTGCTGTTACGCGACGGGCCGCACGGACTCGGCCTGCACTGGATCGTCGTGGTAGCGGCGCAGAGGGCGTGCGGCGGTTGCGAAGGTTCCCTGGTCGGCGATCATGTACGCCGGGATGGTCAGGACGGCCAGGAGCCCGGCGGCGGCCTGCATGGTGCGGCGGCGCCCGATGCGGTCCGAGACGCGGCCCATGGGGGGCGAACGCGGTGGCGAGGCTCAGGGAGATCAGGCTGGAGAACAGTGCGAGGTCCTGGGACAGGCCGACCACCTTGGTCAGGAAGGTCGCCATGTAGGTCGAGCAGATGTAGAAGGACACGGCGGTCAGCATCATGAACCCGCCCAGCCGCAGCATGGCGGGCCACTGGGTGCGGACGACGGTGCCCAGGGATGGTGCAGGGCGGGAAGCGGAGTCGTCCAGCATGGCCTGGAATTCGGGGGATTCGTGGAGCTTGGCGCGGATGTGGAAGGCGATCAGACCCATCGGCACCGACAGCAGGAACAGCAGGCGCCAGCCCCACGCGCCCATCGCCTCGGCCGGCCGGACGAAGCTGAGCAGCGCGCCGAGTCCGGCCGCGAGCGCAAAGGAGAAGAACGTCGCCGCGGACATGGCGCACGAGTAGCGGGCCCTGTGCTGGTCGGGACTGTGCTCGACGACGTAGATGGTGGCGCCCGCGTACTCCCCGCCGGCGGAAAAGCCCTGCAGGCACCGGGCGGCCACCAGAAGGACCGTGGCCCACACGCCGATCGACTCGTGGCTCGGGATCAGTCCGATCGCCGCCGTGGACCCGGACATCAGCAGCACGGTCAGCACCAGGATCCTCTGGCGCCCCAGGCGATCGCCGGGGCGTCCGAAGAAGATGCCGCCCAGGGGCCGCAGCGCGAACGCCACCGCGAACACGGCGAAGGTCTCCAGCAGGCCCGTGACCGGGTCGTTGGATACGAAGAAGGTCGCGGCAATGTGGGTGGCCATGTAGCCGTAGACGGCGAAGTCGAACTATTCCCCCATGGTGCCGGCGAACGAGGCCCGGACTACCTTGCGCAGGCGTTCCGGGCTCACCTTCTCCAGCGAAGTGTCCGCGGGGATGCGTTCCATACTGTCTCCAATCAAGGGGATGACGCCGAGACCGCATGGTGCTCCACTGTCAGTTCGGAACGATGCCGCCGGGCTTCGCACATGTGATCCAGGCCGAAGTTGGTCAGGTGACAACGCATTCGCACCCATAGCAACCAGCCAATTGCCTTCTCCGTCCGGGATTGCCTTACCTGACTGCCCGGGGAAATCGGCACCCGCTACGCCACCGGCCTGAGTGCCTCGGTCCAGGTCTTCCTGGCCCACGAGGACCCCGACGACGTCCGTCGCCTCCTCCGGGGGGGGGGGGGGGGCGGGTCACGCTCGAGGCCAGCACCGGACCGCGGGAGTACCTGGCCCGCCTGGCGACCGTGCGCGAGCAGGGCTACGCCGTGAACCACTGCGAGACCTCCGAGGACGAGGTCGGCGTGGCCGCTCCCGTGCGGGACCACCGCGGGCGTGTGGTCGCCAGCGTCCTCGTCGCCGCCCCGTTCTACCGCGTCCCCCCGGAGTCCGTCGCGGCGCTGGCCGCCGAGTGCCGCGCCGCCGCCGAGGCGGACCGGGGTCTGGCGGGCGGCCTTCTGCACGGCCTCGCGCAGTTCGGCCTGGTTGCCGCGGTACTGCACGCGGGCGCGGGGAGCGCTGACGGTGATGCAGCCGACCACCGCGCCCCGGTAGTCGTGCACGGGCGCCGAGACGCCGTACTCCTCGAACGTCGTCTCGCCGTCGTTGACGGCAACCCCGGCCTCCCGGACCGCGTCCAGGTGCCGGAACGCGGGGTCCCCGGCCCCGGAGGCTCGTCACGCTGCACGTATCCGGCTTCGGACAGACCGGTGGGCATACGGGAGACCGTGCCCCGGTGCAGACTCATGATCGAGGCGATCTCGATGTTGCCGAGAAGCGGACGATCAGAGGTCGAGAATGCCTCGAGCATCGTGAATCCGTTGAGGAACGATGCCGCGGCGCCCTGATTCTCGGGGGCATTGCGCTCCCCTGCCATCGTCGGTCCTCTTCTGGCTGAACGGGTGTGCCGGGCGCCCTGTGCGGATGCCTGGTACGTCCAGGTCCTCACAGATGTGCGTCAGCCCGGCACCCACTGAGGGGTGCCGGGCTGACGCCGGGTCGGCCTGAGAATGCCGGCCCGCGGGACTCCGACAGTACGGTGCGACTTAGGCCGGATCCGCGGGGGCCTCCACCTCGCGCTGGGGATCCGAGAGGGTCTTCGGGACCGTGTCCTCGAACTGCGGGAGGCCGTTCAGGTACTCCACCACCGAATCCGTGGACTCCACGTCACCGAACTTGTTGTCGATGTCGTAGAGGTTCCACTGCACGACGCCCGGGACGCGGTCGCCGATGGTCTCCCTGGGGATGATCGGGCGGAAGCCCTTCGCGATCGCGTCCTCGACGGTGTGGCGCACGCACCCGGCCGCGGTCGCACCGGTCACGATCAGGGTGTCGATGCGGTTGGAGGTCAGGAAGAGCTCGAGGTTCGTCCCCGGGAACGCCGAGGCGCGGTTCTTCTCGATCACGACCTCGCCTTCTGCGGGCGCGATGCGGTCGTCGATCTGTGCCCAGTAGGAATCCGCCGGCAGGGTCTCCGTGGGGATCTTCGAGTACCACAGACCCATGTCGTTCGTGCCGGAGGAGGCGTCGCGGTTGCGGTACACGTTCGTGGTGTAGAAGACCGGGACGCCCTTGGCGCGCGCGGCCTCGTTGATCCGCTGGACGTTCGGGATGATCTCCTCCATGCCCGGGCAGCTGAACGGGTGGCCCGGACGGGTCCAGGCGTTCGCGAGGTCGATGTGGATGACGGCGGGGCGGTTGCCGTAGCCGATCCGACGCTTGAAGCCGCGCTCGTTGTAGATGCCCGTGCCGGCTTCGAACGCCTCCTCCAGCACTGCTGCAAGACGGGCTTCGATGTCGTTGGACGTAACTGTCATGGCTCTCTCCACTCTCACGGTGATGTGTTGCTAACAGAGCAACTTGGTTGCTGTGTTGACTACTGTAGCGCACGGACCGGCGCAGCACCAGAGATTCGCCGAATCCGTGTCCCCTCGGACCAACTGCTCGGTCGGGGCGAGCATCGGCGAGTGCGTCACTCCGGCAGCCCAGCGAGGGAGCCGGTTCGCGGCCGCAGCGGCACTGCTGGTCACGATCCGAGCGCGACCAGCAGTGACTGCCCGGGGGAGCGAGTGTCAGCCGGAGCGGACGGCCTTCGCGTCGAGGGCCAGAGCGCGCCCAAGCGCGAGTTGGTCGCGTATCTGCGAACCGGCAGGGCCCTGAGGGTTCCCCAGGCCCGATCGCGGAACGAGGCGCGGGGCCACATCACCGAGGATGTGGTGATCAGCGAACGTCTTGCCGATGCCGCCGACCGTGCCGTTCCGGGGCATGGGGAGGGGTACCAGAACACCACCATCCATTGCTGCGTTTCACCTCACTAGGCGCCGCAGACTGCCGGGTCGGCCTTAGTGTCTCGACAAACCGTCTTGCATCCTTCCGGTTGCAAGACGCGAATGTCTCGTGCTTGCGATTGCCGCCCGGGGTCGGATATCCATTACCGACGTACTCGAAGCGGGGGCGTCAACCGCCGGCACCGGTTGGGGTGGTCTTCTTGCTAGCTTGGGCGGGCGCGCCCTGTTCCGGCCGCGAGCGAGTTTCTGACCATGTCGGCAACGACCGCGGCGTCCTGCGGAAAGCCCCAGAAATTTCCGGAGGTGCGCCGGATGAGCCAGCGCAGGCCCAGGAACCAGACGTCCGGAGCCGGCGATACGGTTCCTTGCCGTTTCGGGGCACCCGTGGGGTCAAGCAATTCCTCGCCGAGCCAGCGGAAGTCCCCCGTGAGGCCCGTGCACCAGATGACGCTGCGGATTCCCGAGTCCTGCAGGGACAGCTCACCGGGAGCGTTCAGCCGAATGGGCCGGTACGCCTCGTCGGGTTCGGGATCGGGGGCATCGAGGCCCAGCGACCGGATGTGGTCGTCGATCATGACCCTGAAGGCTTCGGCGGCACGGTCTCCGTAGGCGACATTGGCCGCCACACTGTCGTCGAAGGTCAGCGTTTGGCCGTTGACGCCGACGATGCGGCCGGTGAGCGTTGCCCCGTGTTCGGCCACCGTCTGCAGGCTCATGCTGCGCCCGCCCGGTGCCAGGAGCGCCGGGACCAGACGGACGGAGGACGAGTCTAGAAGGTCCTCGGTCCGGTCGTCGAAGAAACCCATCTCGCACAACCACCGCACGGTGTGCCTGCGGCGGTAGCGGACCGACGCGCGCCCCACGGCGCTTGTCGAGAGCCACACGGGTCGTCCGGTCGCCGAGAGTTCATCGGCGATCTGGGTTCCCGACTGGGCGCTGCCTACCACCAGGATCCCCCCGTCGGGCAGGTCGTCTGGTTTGGTGTACTCGGCGGCGTGCCGCTGGACGATCGCACCCGGTAGCTGGGCCGCGAGGGCCGGTCGCCGGGGGACGTTCTCGCCGCCGCTGGCGACGATCACGCAGCGCGCCTCCAGACTTCCCCCCATTCGTGCCGAGGAGCCACCGATCGCGTTCACGCACCATGCCGTGCACCTCGACGCCGGTTCGGACAGGGCCCCTGGACCCGAGCGCATCGAGACGCTGGACGACCTCACGCCAGGTGAGGTACGAGTCGGGGTCCTGCTCACCCAGCATCGCGTTCATGAACCCCGGATTGTTGATGCGCATGGATTCCCACCGCTGGGTACGCCAAGTCTCCCCGATCCGGACGCGCTCCAGAACCACATGGTCGATGCCGTGGCCGGCCAGGGCCGTGCTCGCGGCCAGTCCCGCCGGTCCCGCCCCGACCACCACACAGTCGAACACCACCACCCCCTGCGCCTTGCCGGCCTCCCCGATTGGGGTCCAGTGTCCACCCTGTACGCATGATTGTCAGGGGTCGCCCTCCGCTTCCGGCCAGGTCGGCCCTCCTGTCTCGCCGGCCCGTCTTGCATCCCTTCGGGTGCAAGACTCACTTTTCGGCGATCGATCCCTCGTCGAAGCCGCCGCGCCACCTGCTCATCGGTGCGCCTTACGGGTCGGATGTCCTGTGCTTCGGCGGCGGCAGGTACGCTACTCGGCCGGGGGCTCGGCTGAAGCCGACTGTGACGCCGGGTGCTCGCGCACTTCGGAGTAAACCTCAGACGGCAGCCCGATCGTGTATCCGACATCGCGGACCCTGACTCCACCCACCTCAACCACGCGGGAGGTGCTGTTGCTGCCGTCGGTCAGTTGGACGGGGATGCCGCTTCCGAACTGCTCGCCCACCACCACCGCGACATTCTGCGGGGTGATGCCCCGTGCGGTCAGGATTTCCCGGGTATGGGCAACCATCGCATCGTCGAGCACCCCTCCCGGGAAAGGATGGGTGACCCGGCATGTCCCGGTGAGGTCGGCGGCGTACACGGCGGTGACCAGATCGCGGCCGGCCTGTTCCAGGGAATCGACCGGCTTGCGCCCGTCGCACGTATCGCCCTAGTAGTCCCGAAACGCGGAACATCCCGTCACGGCTCCTGCCGCGAACACCATGCCGGCGACGCCGAGTCCGGCCGCCCAGCGCTTGTTCACCAATCGCCTACTCCCCCTTGGACGTATGGTCATTCAACCATTCTCACCGCCCGATGCCATCAGGGGCGCGGGACCGTCCCTCTGTCTCGACAAACCGTCTTGCATCCCTCCGGCTGCGAGACATGACGCCATCGCAAGCGGGCGACGCATTGGCGGATCCCGCAATGCTGCGGAGGACCTCCTCCGGCGGACAGGGCCGAAAGGGTTGGGTCGAAGTCCGGGGAGCTTCGCACCATGGGTCGACGAGTGTGGATACGCACCGACGACTGACAATCGAGTTCCCAGGGGCTGCCCCTGAGCTGGCGGGTGGATGAACCTGACAGCGGGGTGGTCTCTGGCGGTGCCTTGCTGGCCGCATTTCGGGTCGTTTTCCGACATGTGCCATCGGTATGTGAACGGGAAAGGGAGCAGTCCGAGGACTGCTCCCTTTCCCTGCGCCTGAAGGACGTTCGCTTCCTCCGAGGCGCGTCCTTGGGGGCCGAAGCCGGCGTGCTAGCTGGCCAGGGTGTAGTAGGCCATCAGCGGGCCGTAGGGGCTGTCCGCCTCCCGGATCACGGTCCCGACCGACGGGTTCTGGGCCCCGATCATCTTGCCGTCGCCGATGTAGATGCCCACATGGCTTCCGCCGTTCTGGTAGACCAGATCGCCGACCTTCGGGGTGGAGGTGCGAACGAACTTCCCGCTGGTGCGGATCGCGGTCGTGTTGTGCGGGAGGCTGATGCCGGCCTTGCCGTAGACGTACTGGACGAATCCGGAGCAATCCCAGCCCGAGGGCGAGCTCCCGCCCCAGACGTAGGGTGAACCCTTGAAGCCCAACGCCATGCTGGCAATGCGGCTTCCGAAGGCGGTGCTGGCACTGATGGCGGGCGTGGCCGCCTTTTCCTTCGCTGCCGCGGGCTTCGCTGCCGCGGGCTTTGCCGCGGTGGCGGCCTGCGCGGTGCGGGTGGCGCTGGTCATTGCGGCGCCCCGCGCATCGTTCGCGGAGGCCGAGACGGTAGCGGCGACGGCCGCGACGACCGGCTTCGGCGCGGGGGCCGGAGTGGATTTCAGGGCCACGCGATCGATCTCGAACCTCTTGACGGCCGTGTCGGGGACGGCCACCGCCTGGACCGCGACACGCTCGGTGGCGAGGGTGTCGACCGGGGCGCCTGCCGCCTCGCCGACGGCCTGGGTGGACTGGGCGGGAACGCCCAGGGTGAGCACCAGGCCGGAAGCCGCGGCGACCACGGCGGCCTGACGGCCCACCGAGCCGGCGTTGGAGGCGACTGCCTTCGAGATGGTCTCGAGCGGGTTGGTGCGGACGGGCGTCGCACGGTGGCGACCGCGAGCTTGGCGCTTGGACACGATGTTTGAACCTCTCCCAATGCCTGCGGGGTGAGCTGTCGGATTCGGGTGGGAGCCACCCGGTGCCTCGTGCCGGAAGGCCGGCGTGAGGCACTTAACCCCAAGGATCCGTGCGGACCCGAAATGTGGTTCCCCCGCCACTGCCCAGCGGTTTATGCAAAGGGACCTCGGGCGGCGGCAGTGTTCGGCAGGCCGCGCGAGCAGGCCGAACCGTACGGAGGCTCGGCATGGCTTCGAACCTACAGGAAATCGCCTCTAAAGTCACAATTCGGTCACGAAGCGGCAACTTTTTGGTTACCTTCGCGCGTGGGAAGTGGTGCCCGCCGGGTTCCTTATCCCATCTCAGGCCGTCTTTGCGGCGCTCTGCCCCGCGGCTTGCAGGCCGTGAGGGTGGCGGGCACGAGCAGGAGCGTGAGGGCGCGGCGGAGTGAGGGGTCGGCGAGGCGTTGCGTGCGGCGGCCGGATCGACCGACGGTTCCCCGGACACGGCGGCCCGCGAAAGAGGCACCGCAGACCTACCTATCTTTTCCGTGCGCCCGGACACCGGGCATTGCTCCCGGCGGCCTGCGCCGCCGTTACGTTGAGCATGGCGAACCACGCAAGGAATGGCGAGCATCTCGACAATGTGTCTTGAAACCCACCCGTTGTGAGACGGCAGGGGAGCGGGGGAATCGAGTCCCGATGGCCTGTGTGGTCCCGGTCGGCATTTCTACGGCCCTGAGGGGCATCTCTCGGGCGCTGCGGAATCTTGGGGTGGATCGGCCAAGTCAATAGGTTCCGCCGGAATGGCAGAGGGCTCCCGCTGGGTGGCGGGCGACTTGAGACAGGTAGCCGTTCGCCCGGTGGGAACCGAAGCGCCCTGCCGGCGGCCCGTGACCAGCGGATGCGTTCCTAGCGCTTCCTGCCTCCGCGAAGGTGGCTGGCGGGCCGGGGGCCTGTCAGGGCCGCTCGGTGGTGGGGGAGGCTGCGTCGTTGCGGGCGGCCTGGAGGATCGCCTGAAGCAGTCCCGGGAACCGGGCTTTGAGGTCGGTTGCTCGCAGCGAGTTGAGGATCGCGGTGCCCCTGTAGTGCTGTTCGATCACGCCGGCCTCGCGCAGGATCCTGAAGTGGTGCGTGGAGGTGGACTTACTGACCGGCAGCTGAAAGGCGATGCACGCCTGGTCGTCGAGGCCATCGGCGAGCTGGCTGGCGATCCGTCGCCTCACCGGATCGGACAACGCGGACAGCACGGCATCCAGCTGCAACTCGCCCCGGTCGGGGTGGGCGAGGATGCGCACCGGCAATCCGCCTCCTGGTTGCTTGATTGACCCCGCATCCATTGTACGATAAATCTAGTAGTACGACGGATGTCGTACTAGCCTTGAGGGTGGATCCTCGCGGGCGTCGCTGCGACCCTTAGCGGTGGGCCCCTGTGCGGCTTGCCCGTTCTGGCCCACCGACTATGAAGGAGTTCCCCATGCCCGATTTCAGCCCGCTCTGGTCACCCCTTGCGATCGGCTCGACCCAACTGGAGAACCGGGTGGCACTGGCCCCCATGACAAGGATCAGCGCAACCGAGGACGGACACGCCACGGAAAGGATGGCCTCCTACTACGAGGGGTTCGCGCGCGGAGGCTTCGGGCTTCTGATCACCGAGGGGATCTATCCCGACACTGCGCACAGTCAGGGCTACCTGTACCAGCCCGGCATCGCCACCCGGGAGCAGGCTGAATCCTGGGCCAAGGTCGTTGACGGTGTCCACGCGGCAGGCGCACGGATCTTCGCCCAGCTCATGCACGCGGGAGCGCAGGCCCAGGGGAACCGCTTCATGGACTCCTCAGTGGGCCCCTCGGCGGTGGCACCCAAGGGCGAACAGCTGGCCTTCTACCGTGGAGAAGGGCCCTACCCCGTTCCCGCGGAGATCACCCCGGCCCAGATGGGCCAGGTCCGGGAAGGCTTCGTGGCCGCCGCCCTGCACGCCAAGGCGGCCGGTTTCGACGGCGTCGAAATCCATGGCGCCAACGGGTACCTGCTGGATCAGTTCCTGACCGACTACATGAACCAGCGGACCGACGAGTACGGAGGGTCACCCGAAAACAGGGTGCGCTTCCCCGCGGAGATCTGCCGCGCGGTGCGCGAGGCCGTCGGCCCGGACATGACCGTGGGAATCCGCATCTCGCAGTCCAAGGTCAGCGACAACGACCACCGGTGGCGCGGAGGTGCCGAGGAAGCGAAGGTCATCTTCTCCACCCTGGGCGCCACCGGAGTCGACTTCATCCACACCACCGAATACAGGGCAACCGCGCCGGCATTCGAGGACGGCCCGGAGTCCCTCGCCGCGCTGGCCAAGCGGCATTCGGGAGTAGTTGTGATCGCCAACGGCAACCTGGATGCCCCGGAAACCGCGGCCTCGATGTTGCACGATGGCGCCGCGGACGTCATCGCACTGGGCAAGGCGGCCTTGGCCAACCGGAACTGGCCGCACCTGGTCCGAAACAACCTGGACTTCGGCGAGCTGGACCCCACCCTGTTCACCCCCCTGGCGGATGTGAAGGACTGGGAGCTGGACGGGCCCGCGTAAGTCCGCGCCACCACGGCCGGGCCGGGCGGACAACGCCCGGCCCGGCCCGCGTTGCCCGCGCGGCCCAAACGTCTCACCCCTGAACCGATCCACCGTGCAGGAACGGGGCCCAGGCCGACGGACTGATCGGGCACTGGTGCGAGAGGTGCTCCCAACTGCCCGCCGCTCACGCCCCTGCGCCGGCCGCCTTTCCCGGAAGCAGCCAAATACCTCTGCGATCCACGAGAGTGCAGAGTGTCTCGACAAAGCGTCTTGATACCCACCGGTTGCAAGGCAGTGCCAGCAATCGCTTGGGGCCGGTTGCCGATCCCGGGAAGCTCCTATGCCGGGACCGGGAAATAACGATGTATCGGCTCCCCGCCGGGCGGGGAGAGTGCCATAGGGATCCAGCCCGACGTCATCGCCCACTATCGACGTTTAGGTGTGGGCGCATACCGGAGGCAGGGCTGAGCTGCAGTCGCGGAGGATATGGGAAGGGACGATGTCGAGCGGACGGACGGCTGCGCGTTTTTCCTGGGTCGTGGTGGTATTCAACCCCGATCCGGGCAAGCTGCCGGTGCACGTCGCGCGGTGGCTCCGGGAAGGGTTGGCCGTCAGGTTGCCGGGCATCCAGGTCGACCTCCGGCCCACCGACCGGGCGGGTCACGGACGCGAGGTCGCGAGGACAGCGGCCTGCGCCTCCCTGGGGAATCCCGGGGCCGCCCCTGTGCTGGTGGTCGCGGTGAGCGGCGACGGCGGGTACAACGATGTGGTCAACGGGGTCATGGACGTTCCCGGCAGCAACGTGGTGTGCATGGTGCTGGCGGGCAATGCGAACGACCACCACCGCAGTGTGGGCTCGCTGCCGGCTCTCGAGGCCATCGTGGACGGACCGGTGCGGTTGATGGATCTGCTGCGCTTGACCGTCACCGGGGACCGGATGGCCCCGGTGGTCAGGTTCGCCCATTCCTACATCGGTTTCGGACTGACCGCCGCGATGGCCAGGGTGATCGAGCACGCGGGCAAGGGCAGGATCCGGGAACTCACCGGGGTGGCACGGACGCTGCCGCGGCTGCGGCCCTTCGAGATCGAGCGGGCCGACGACGCCCGCGCCCGGTTCGCCAGCCTGGTGTTGGCCAACGTTTCCCGGATGGCGAAGTACGGGACCGTGAGCGACTCCCGGGATCCGAGCGACGGCCGGTTCGAGGTCATCGGGGTCCCGACCGCGGGCCGCTGGGGGCCCTGGCCCTGATGACGTTGCGTGCCGTCACCGTGGGCCTGGGCCCCCAGCGCAGCGTGGAACGCTATGCGTTCACCACGCTGAACGCCCTGCCGCTACAGATCGACGGCGAACTGCTCGAAGTCCCCGCCGGCGCGGGTGTGCTCGTCGAAAGCGCGCACCGGGCCAGCGAGGCAACCGGCTGGCTGCTCGTCGCCGCCGGTCTCGCGGCCCTGGTGCTGCCCGGGCCCGGACTGTTGTTCCTGGTCGCCGGGCTCGCTGTCCTGTCCCTGCGCTACCCGTCGGCCAAGCGCATCTTGGTACCGGTCAAGGCCAAATCCGGCCCCTTGTTCGGCTCCGCGCGAGGTTCAAGGAACGCCGAGCCGGAAGCCCTTCCACTGATGCCCGCACCTCCGGCCACTTCGTGGCAGTGAGGCCAAGGCAGTGGTGGTCATCCGTGAGTCTGTTCGTCCCGCGGGGCGGGACGCCACGAGACGGTGATCTCCACCCCGGCGTCCTTCGGACGGATGTCCAGAACCAGCTTTTGGCCCAAGAGCCGCGCGTGGTCGGGTGTCTCGTCGCCGGCGACGGGACCAGAGAGCTCGGACATGGCGTCCGCGAGGGCGCGACCCCAGTCCTTGGGATTCGTGCTGGAGGCGAATACCGTTACGGTGTGTTTGTCGCTCATACACCGAGTCTGCACCGCCAGCATTGGAAAAGCTCGGCAGCACCGGGATGGAACCCGCGACGCCCGGGCCTACGGGCGTGGCCCGCTTGGGGAAACCCACGGTCGGCTACACCCTGCACATGAGCGAGGACCCCGAGTCGTTCACCGATCCGACGAGGAAAACCCTCTATAGCGGCAGCCGCCGACCAGCTAGAGAGGTTTCTCTGCGGGGGTAGCGGTGTGAAGTCGAGGCCGGTTTTGGCGATGAAGCCGGTCAGGAGGTCGGCCCGGTGCTGGATGCGCCGGAGTCGGGTCCACACCAGCGCGGTGAGGTGGTCGATGCCGCATTTGGCGAGGTTGGCCAGGGGCCTTTTCAGGTGCGATCAGACGGCCTCGACGGGGTTGAATTCGGGTGCATAGGGCGGCAGTTGGGCGATGGTCAGCTAGGGCCTCGGCGAAACCCTTGCGCCGTCCCTTGGCCGGTCCGCGGTGCACGTGGGTGCGTCAGAACAGCCGCGGCTGCGCTCCGGGCCGGGTGCAGGCCAGCCTGGCGATGGAGACGCGTTTGGTGCCCGCGGCGGTTACCGGCACCACGGGCGTGGCCCCGCGGCGGCCCCAGGTGTGTCCCTTCGGCGACTGAAGGCCCTGTCCTGCCTCGTCCTCGAAGCTGAGCCAGGAACCCAGGTCCGCCGCCGGCCTGTTAGGACGGGCCACTGCCCGTCCCTCCACGCGGCGATCTTCGCCTCGTCGCGCTCGGCGGCCCCCGGGCGGGGACCTGCACGCGCCAGCCCATCCGGTGCAACAGCAGGCAGGCTCCGGCCAGGGTGTAGTCCTCCCCGAACCTCCGGTGGATCACCTCGGCGATGCGGGCCAGCGTCCAGCACTGGTCCGCCTCCCATCCGGACGCGGCAGGGCCGGCGTCGAGCACCTTCTCCAGTTCCTTCAGCTGGGCCGGATCCAGCCGGCACCGTGCACCGCCGGCGCCCTTGGAGGCCAGCGCCGCCCTGGTCGCCAGCGGCCAAGGCACGCGGCCACCGGTCCACCGACATCCGGGTGACCCGGAACAGCCGGGCGATCTCCTGGTCGCCGGCGCCGGCCTCGATCAAATCGGCCGCAGCCAAGCGAACCTGCTCGCGCCGGGCCCTTTCCGCGGCGTCCAGTCCGCCGCCATCGGGATACCTCATGCATCCGGCATACCGCCCCGCGGCCCGTCCGTCACTGGCGACGAACCCCAACGCTTGGAGGTCTCTAGCTGGTCGAGCGCCATACGATCTGATCCGACGCTCCGCCTGGTTATCCACTCGGAATCGGGCGGTCCTCGATTTGGATCGTCCCCGAGGGGCACAGATACTCTGCCTCCCGGACGGCCTCCCATTCGGTCTCAGGCGGGTTCGGATCCAGGAGTTCGACGTATCCGCCGTTTTCCTCTCGGTTCCGAAAAACTTTGGCGGCAACGTAGCCACAGTTTCCGGATGCGACACACATGGCACCGTGGACGGTTACTTTCATCGGGCAGGCTCCTTCCTCGGTGTCCACGTATTCATGTCCCGGTGCCGCAATCGGCTGCGGCATCACCCCCGGTACCGCCGCACAAGGGGGCACACGTACGGATCCCGGTTCTTCAACCCGACCTGGTTCAGGTACGTCACCACCGTCGTGGCTGCGTCGGACAGCGTCCTTTCCGTGTACGGGATGTCGTACTGGGAGCAGTACTCACGGACCAACTTCTGCAGCGCCGGAAGGCTGGGCCGAGCAGCCACGGGGAAGAGATGGTGCTCGATCTGGTACTGCAGCCCGCCCAGCAGGAACCGCACCAGCGGGCCACCCCGGATATTGCGGGACATGTGCACCTGGCGGCGCAGAAAATCAATGCGGACACCGGCGGGGACGGTGGGCATCCCGATGTGATTGACCGCAAACGCCCCACCCAGCAGCAACCCAAAGGCGCCTACCTGGACGCCGACGAACGTGAAGGCCATTCCCACCGGCAACACGACGAACAGCAACGTCAGGAATGCGGCATGCCGGGCGACGATCAGCGCGATCTCGATGAATCGGTGCGGCACGCCCGGTTTGGCAAAGAGCGTTCTCAACGAGATGTAGTGGAGATACAGCCCCTCGAGCAACAGCAGAGGAACGAAAAACGTTCCTTGATGCTTGGCCAGTGCGGAGCCGAGACCCGTACGCCGATCGCTGGCGTCGGGGGTGAACGCCAGCACGGTCGAGTCCAGATCAGGGTCTTTGCCCTCCTGATTCGGGCGCGCATGGTGGCTGTTGTGCTTGGCTATCCACCAGCCGTAGCTCAGGCCCACAAACAGCCCGGCCAGCATTCGAGCCGCCCACTCATTCCACGCCCGGGAGGCAAAGATCTCCTGGTGCGCGGCCTCGTGCGACAGGAAGCCCAACTGAGCCATCACCACCCCGATCAGCGCGGCGATGATCAACTGGTACCAGGTTTCGCCCAGGAGAATGACGGCGGCCAACAGCCCCGCCAAGGCCAGCACCAAGCCGATGATCATGCTCCAATAGAACCCGTAGCGGCGACGCATCAACCCTGCGTCGTGCACAGCCTTGCTTAATTGTCGGTACGTCTCCACATAGCGGTCAGCGGCCACGGCGTGTCCTCCTGCACGGCCTCCACCCCCGCGCCCTGCTGCCAACCACAGTGCACGTGGACGAAACTCGGCTCATTCCCCAACTCTAAATAGGGCGCGTCCCTCGTTCAATACGATGCCTCGCGCCCCCCTACTCGGCCGGCCCGGCGCACCGACGGGTGCATCTCGGAAGCATCTTTTCCACGATCTTGTGCCTGTTGTGCCCCGCCCGACCCCGCTGCGTTGCCGGTACCTGTCCGGACCGAATGCCGGGGGCCGGCCGCCTGCACATCCCTTCGCGGCCGATGTTCCGGAGGGGGGTGGGGGCGTATTCTCGCAGTATGAGGCGTCCGGAGAAATGTCCGCGCTGCGGTAGTGGAAGCATCGCCGAGGCGGAGGAGCAGCGGTGGGACGAAGACGTCGCTGACCAACTGATGGACGACGACCTCGAGTCCGCCGAAGCGCCGGCTTGGGAGGAACACCGGCAGGACATGCCCTTCGTCATGCGCCGCGTGCGGTGGACCTGCCAGAACTGCGGCTGGACGGAGACGGGATTCAGCGTCGCCAAGCCCGAACTCGGCCCGGACAAGGAGCGGTAGCACCAGCCGGGCCCGGGGCGACCCGGAAGCTCCCACGTCGCGCACAGAAACTTCCCAGAGCGGCTCACGAGTGTCGAAAGCACCTCACAAGGTGCGAGTGATGAAAAAGGCCCCCAACTCCCCCGGCCCGGGTGTACCTGAGCTGAACAAACAATCGCACTTCCGGGAGCGGTGTTCTGTCTCGCCGGAGTATCTTGCATCCCTCCGGTTGCAAGACACGCTTTCGGTCGATGCGGACGTCCATTGAAGCCGCTGTGAGTATCCTCCTGGGTGACCAGCGACACCGAGCGGTGTCTCAAGAAACTGTCCCTTAGGAAGACCGTGCGACGCCTCTTTCGCGGGCGCGTACCGATGTCTCTTATGGTGCCCAGCCGCGTTGCGTTCGCGAGTCATGGGTGCCGTGCGATTCGCTCTGCGTTCAGGGCCGGTACCTGAACTTGAACACACCCCCGGAGTCCGTCGCCAGGACGAGGTCTCCTTGACCTCTTCGCTTTCCCCTCGGCGTACCTACGTGAGCCTGTCTTGGATGATTTTCACCAGTGCCGAGGCGGCGGTGCCGAGTGTGCGATCGCTGGGAGTTGCCAGCGACATGGGCCAGACGAGGTCCGCGCCGGTGACCGGCAGCACGGCCACGTCGTGGATGTCGTGGAGCGCGAAGCGGGGCAGGAGAGCGATGCCGAGGCCGTTGCGGACATAGGAAGGGGCGGTGGCGATGTCGGTGACCTCGATGGTGACGCGGCGGGTGGTGCCGGTGGAGGCGAAGGCCCGGTCGGCGACGGCGCGGTTGCCGTAGCCGATGGGTGAGTCGATGAAGTCGTAGCCTGCGAGGTCGGCGACCGCCACTGTGGTGGCCCCCGCGAGCGGGTGGTCAGTTGGCAGGACGAGGTCCATGGGCTCGCGGGCGAGGTCGGTCAGCGTGACGTGGGGCGGGTTCTCGCCGGGGATGGACACGAAGGCCAGGTCGAGCCGGCGCTCGGCGACGGCTTGGACCAATCCCAGGGAGCCGGAAGGCACGGCGCTGAGTTGCAGCAGGACGCCGGGGTGTTGGCGGTGGTAGTCGCCGAGCAGTCCGGGCACGTCGATGATGCCGACCGACGTCATGGTGCCGACCCGCACGGTGCCCCGCAACCCGCCGTGCACCTGGGCGAGGGCGTCGCGGGCGTCCCGGGCGGCATCGAGCGTGGCGTAGGCGTGGGGCAGGAACGCGGCGCCGGCCTCACTGAGATCGACGCGCCGGGAGGTCCGCTCGAGCAGGGTCGCCTCCAGTTCCCGTTCCAGCGCCTTCACGCCTGCCGACACGGCCGACTGCACCACGTGCAGGCGTGCGGCGGCGGCGGTGAAACTCAACTCCTCGGCGACGGCAACGAAGTACTCCAGATGACGCAGTTCCATTCCATCAATCTATCGCATTCAGAGATAGGTGCGCGCATCAATGACCGTTGGACTTGATGGATGGATTTCCCGAAACTGGAAACACACCCAATTCGTCCACACCCCCCTAGGAGCAACCCATGTCCACCCGGACATACACCCCTGTCGACGCCGGCGGTGCGGCCAACGCCCCGTGGCGCCCCACCCCGAGCCCGGCCCGCCACCACGCAGGGTTCTGGTTCATCGCCTTTGCGTTCCTCACCTCCATGGCGTTCTGCGCCGTCCCGGCTCCGCTGTACTCCCTGTACCAGGCTCGTGACGGGTTCTCCACCTTCATGATCACCGTCATCTTCGCCGTCTACGCCTTGGGCGTGATGATCAGCCTCATCCTCGCCGGGCACATCTCGGACTGGGCGGGGCGCAAAAAGATCCTGGTTCTGTCCCTCGGCCTTGAAGTGGCCGCGGCCGTCATGTTCCTCGCCGAGCCGATCCTGCCGGTCCTGCTGCTGGCCCGCTTCATCAGCGGCCTGGGCATGGGCATGCTCACCGCCACCGCGACGGCGCACCTGCACGACCTGCACCGCCGCCACCGCCCGGGCGCCTCCAACCAGCGCTTCGAGATCGTCTCCACCGTGACCAACATCGGCGGCCTCGGGGTCGGCCCGCTGGTGGCCGGCGTCCTGGCCCAGTACGTGGACGCGCCGCTGCGCACGCCCTACATCGTCTTCACGGTCCTGCTGATCCTGAGCATCGTCGCCGTCGCACTGGCTCCGGAGACGGTGGAAAAGCAGGTGGCGCGCCCGGCCTACCGGCCCCAGCTCCCCAGCGCCAACCACGGCGACCCCAACCGCTACATCGCCGCCCTCGCCGCCGGGTTCGCTTCCTTCGCCGTCTTCGGGGTCTTCACCTCCGTCGCCCCCGCCTTCGTCGGCGGCGTACTGAACCAACCCTCACGAGCCATTGCCGGGCTCGTGGTGTTCGCCGTCTTCGGCTCCGCCGCCGTCGCCCAGATCCTCACCAGCCGCATCCCTGCGACCGCGAAGCTGGCCCTGGGCCTGAGCGCACAGGCCATCGGACTGCTCGCCCTCACCGTCGGCATGCACCTGGCCAACCTGCCGGTCTTCCTCATCGCCGGCAGCGTCACTGGCATCGGCGCGGGAGTCCTGTTCAAGTCCGCCGTCGGTGCCGTCGCCTCGCAGGCAGCCCCCGCCAAGCGCGGAGAAGCCCTCGCGGGACTCTTCCTCATCTCCTACCTTGGCCTCAGCCTCCCGGCGCTCGGCCTCGGCGTGGTCACCCAGTACGTCTCCAGCGTCACCGCCATGACGTGGCTGGTCGGCTTCCTCCTCGCCCTCCTGGCCGGAGTCGCCGGCCTGAGCCGAACCCGCACCACCACCTGACCCCAAAGCGCGCCGCCACCGGTCCGCGCCGTTGCGGCAGGCGGCGCGGTTAACCCTCCGGCGGAGGCCCAAATAGGGGGAGGGGCTCCGGGGCGGGCAGACCCCCGCGGATGGCCATGCCGAAGCCGTGGGCCGTCATCCGCTGGCGGCCGGTGCGGCCTTGGAGCCGGGTCCCGAGATCTTCACGGGGCGGTTCGACCGGCCGGGCCTTGAGAAGCAGCTCGAGCTCGCCTGCAACGCCCGCCGCGGCTCACTGATCCTCCGGCCACACCCGCCCCCCTTTATGGCCGACCAAGACGACTACGACAAGGACAATCCCATGGAACTCGGCATCTACACCTTCGGGGAGATCAACCAGCATCCGGATGGCAAGGCCACCACGGACACGACCGCGCGCCTCACCCAGCTCGTTCAGCTCGCCCGCAAGGCCGACCAGGGCGGGCTGGACGTGATCGCGCTGGGCGAGCACCACCGCCCCGATTTCACCCTGTCCGCCCCAGAGGTGGTCCTGGGCGCCATGGCCTCCGTGACCGAGCGCATCCGCCTGACCAGCGGTGTCACCGTGCTTTCCAGCCAGGATCCCGTGCGCGTATACCAGCAGTACGCCACCCTCGACCATCTCTCCCACGGTCGCGCCGAAATCGTCGCCGGCCGGGGCGCCTTCACCGAATCCTTCCCCCTGTTCGGCTACGACCTTGCCCAGTACGACGAGCTCTTCGACGAGAAACTGAAAATGCTCCTGCAGATCCGCGACGAGGAGGTGGTCACGTGGCACGGCCGGCACCGCGCCCTGCTGGACCAGGCACCGATCGTTCCCCGCGCCAAGCAGGAACCGCTGCCGGTCTGGGTGGCCATTGGCGGCACTCCGGCTTCCGCCATGCGCGCCGGCATGCTCGGGCTGCCCATGATCATGGGCTTTTTCACGGGCCCCGAGCAGTTCGTCCCGCGCGTGGAGCTCTACCACCGCGCCGCCGAGCAGGCCGGACACGATCCCGCCAAGCTGCGCCTCGGCGCCAGCGGGCACATGTTCATCGGCAAGACCTCGCAGGGCGCCCGCGACTCCTTCTACCCCTACTATGCCGAGTACTTGCGGCAGATGGGCATGACCCGAGGCGGCACGTTCCCCCGCCAGGCCTTCGACCAATGGATCCAGCACGGCCTTCCCGTGGGCAGTCCGCAGCAGGTCATCGAGGAGATCCTGAAACGCGTGGAGCTGCTCGGAATCGACCGCTTCCTGGGCCAGATCGACGTGGGCAACCTTCCCTGGGCCATGGTCAACGAATCCCTCGAACTGTTCATGACCGAAGTGCTCCCCGTCGTCAAACGCGAGACCGCCGCCACGCCTGCGCCGCGGGGAGCATGATGGCGGGCAAGTTGACGGTGGTCACCGGTGGGAGCCGCGGAATCGGTGCCGCGGTCAGCCGCCGGCTGGCGACGGAGGGGCACGACGTCGTCATCACCTACCTTCGGAATCGGGATGCTGCCGAGGAGGTGGCCTCAGATGTGCGACGCACGGGTCAACGCGCCCTCGTCCTGCAGACCGACACGACCGAGGAGCACTCGGTCGTCGAGCTCTTCGACCGGGCCCAAGCCTTCGGCACCCTGACGGGATTGGTGAACAACGCCGGCTCGGCCTCCGCAGTCGGTTCGCTCGAGGGCAATGGCCTGAAGGAGATCGGCCGGGATCTCGAGGTGAACCTGTTGGGCGTGATCGCCTGCAGCAAGTACGCCATCGGCCCGATGGGCCGGGCCGGCGGTGGCTCCATCGTCAACATCTCGTCCGCCGCCGCGACGCTGGGCGGCGCCGGCACCTATGTCCACTATGCGGCGGCGAAAGCCGCAGTCGAAGCGCTCACGGTCGGCCTTTCCAGGGAGCTCGCAGGGAAGAACATCCGGGTGAATGCCGTCGCTCCCGGGACGGTGTGGACCGACTTCCACCAGGACCGCGACCGTCCGGCGAAGGTCGCGGCCACGATCCCGATGGGTCGTGCGGGCAAGCCCGGCGAGATCGCGGGAGCGGTTGCCTGGCTTCTCTCCGACGATGCCGGGTACGCCACAGGCACAACGATCCGAGTCGCCGGCGGGCTCTGACTGCGCCGAGGTTGGCGAACGACTCCCGGCGATCCCTTCGCGCAAGGGGGATTGGCGCAGAGCTCGCGTCCGGTGCCGCGTGGAGATCCTCGACGTCCTCATCGACAACACCCTCAGGCACGGCCGGGGCACCGTAACCGTCCGCGCCGCCGACGAGGGAACGCATCTGGGCATCACGATCATCGATACGGGGCCGCGACCCGCAGGAGACATTTTCCAGCGCAATGGCACCGGAGGCGCCGGCGAAGGAATGAGCCTGGTCCTGGCCAGGGAACTGGCCGGATCCATCGGTTGCCATCTGGGTCTGGACACCCCGCGCCAGACGGTTTTCACCCTGAAACTTCCGACGCCGTCCTTTGCCCAGCCACCGTCCGGTACGGCCACCGGGAGTGGCCCTAAGCAGGCTCAGGGCCACTCCCGGGCTCGCGCGCCTGGGCTGAACCCCTCTCCGCGACGAGGGGTCCCGGTGCCCAATCGCCGTTGTCCGTTCCCTGTCCGCCTGGAAAATGTGCATGCTTTCAGGCTCTAAAGCATCCCGAGACCGATCATCCATTGAAAGGTCGGCCCACGGGAACGCCGTCAACCCGGCCGAAGAACCGCCCCCTGGGCCCGGCACAGCCAGCGGCGAGGCCTGTGGATTTCGGCGGTTGCCCCTCTGCCTCACCGGGCCGTCTTGCATCCCACCGGTTGCAAGACTCACTTCCGGTCGAGGGTGACGTCGTAGAAGCCGACCCCGACCTTCCCCTCATCGGCGACCAGTCAAATCGATCGACGCGTTGCCCAGTCCGCCGGTCATCAGCAGTCCGAGGTCCGAAAGCCGTTCCAGGACCTCGCGCGGGAAAGCGGTGCGCTCCCGCATCGCCGCCACGGCTTCGACGCCCCGCAGCGCTTCGACGACCTCCGCCGCGGAGCCGAACGGTTCGTGGAACACCTGCACCTCGACCCCCGGTCTTCCCGTTCCGCCCAGGACTCGAAGTCCGGCGCCACGTTTTGGTAGTCGTCGCGGAGGGCCAGGCGCTTGGTCGTCATGCGGCCATTCTTCCCAGGCCGCGATCATTCACGCCTCCTTAAGCCGCAGTTGGCGGGCAGGACGTCCGACGCCGACAACCTCGAGCGGGGGGAACAGACCGAAACATCCCGATGCAAAGGACCAATTCTCAGATGTCACCACGTATCGCCAAGGCGCTCATCGGATCCGCGGCAGCCGCCGCCGTAGGACTCACCTTCTTCGGGGCGGCCCCGGCCTCCGCTGCCTCGGCCGCAGCGGGCGACCCCGTGGTCATCGGCCACCGGGGCGCAGCCGGCACCGCTCCGGAGAACACCGTCGCCGCCTTCAAGGACGGCCGCGCCTCGGGCGCCGACTTCTTCGAGATCGACGTCCAGCTCTCCGCCGACGGCGTGCCGTTCCTGTTCCACGACAACACTCCGGCCCGGACCACGAACGTCGAGGAAGTCTTCCCGGGCCGCGAGGACGATCCCATCACCTCCTTCACTTGGGACGAGCTCCAGCAACTCGACGCCGGCTCCTACTTCTCCGCGAAGCACGCGGGGGAGGGGATCCCGCACCTCGACGACGCCGCGGCCGCCGCGAGCAAGCGCACCGGCGTGTTTATCGAGATCAAGTCCCCGGTCAACTCGCCGGGCATCGAGCAGGTCGTCGCCGACAACCTGGCCAACGACAGGAAGTGGAAGAAGCTCGTCGAAGCGGACAAGATCGAGGTCCTGGGCTTCGACGAGGCCTCCAACGTCCGCTTCGCCGAGTTGGCCCCGGAGATCCCGCTACAGCAGTTGGCGGGCACCGTTCCGGACGCTGCCACGCTCGAGCGCTTCGCCGGCTTCGCCGACGCCTTCGGCACCAACTACCGCAACCTGGACGAAGCCGGCGCCCAGCGCGTGAAGGACGCCGGGCTGGGCCTCGGCGTCTACACCGTCAACTCCACGGAGGCCGTCGAAGACTCGATCGCCCTCGGCGTCGACCGGGTGACCGGAGACTTCCCGATCCAGACCGAGCGCTACCTCGAGGGCCAGAAGCCCTTCCCGGCCGCCCGCGGCCTGGAAATCGCCGACAGCGTCAACGACGTCCCGGGCGAGGACCTGCAGGCCGAGACCGGCGAGCACGTGGTGGTCGCCAACACCTCCAACCGCTCCGTGGACGTCTCCGGGTACGTCATCCGCGACGCCTCGAACGCCATCCTGCTGATCGGCGACGGCTACGTGCTGGATCCCGGCGCGAAACTGCGCGTCTACACCGGCGCCGGCACCAACAGCGCCGGGGCCTACTACAACAACGGCACCGCGAACGTCCTGAACAACACCGGCGACTCCGTGGCGCTGTGGACCGACGGCGGCAAGCTGCTGGACACCTTCGCGAACTAGCCGTGCTCGGCCAGCAGGTTGGTGACACTCGGGCTTGCTGGTTGACGTGCAGGAGGACCTCCGGGTGCGGTGGGAGATGTCTCGTCTTCTACCGTCCGGAGGTCCTCCTGTCCCACCGCAACGCCCGTTTGAACTTTCATGGCCGTCTGTTGTCCCGGACGGAGGCACACTGCAAGAGGATCCCGTTGCGGACATCGTTGGTCGCAAATCGGATTGCGGGCTAGCGTGATGGCATGGATTTGCAGCTGACAGGACGCGTTGTGCTCGTCGTCGGAGGGACCGGGCTGATCGGCGGCACAGTGGTCGACCGCCTTCGTGCGGAAGGTGCCGTGGCGGTGGCTGCGTCGCGCAGCGGGAGCGGGGGTTTGGTCCTGGACGCCCGCGACGATGCGTCCGTCGCCGCGGGAATCTCCACGCTGCTCGAAGAGCATGGGCGTCTGGACGGCGTCGTCGTCGCGGCGGCGCCCAGCGCGCAGACCCTGGATCCCGCACGCAACTCGGACCCGAGGCAGGTGCTTGAAGCCGTGGACGCCAAGGCGCTCGGTTTTCTCAGGGTCGCGAACGCCGCGCTGGCGGTCATGACGGAGTCGGGCTATGGACGCATCGTCGGGGTCTCCGGTCAGAATGCTTTCCTCACCGGAAATGTGACGGGTGCGGTGCGCAATGCGGCGCTCATCATCACGGCGAAGAATCTTGCCGACTCCGTCGCCGGAACGGGGATCACGGTCAACACGGTCAGTCCCGGCGTCGTGCGTGAGGACGCCGCGGCCGAGGTGGCGATCGGCAAGGCGGGAGAGGCCCGGCCCTCCGACGTTGCTGCGTTGATCGCGTTCCTCGTGTCTCCGATCGCTGGAGCCATCTCCGGGGAGTCGATCGCCGTTGGCCACCGCGTACGCGGCGTCACCTCGATGTGACTGCCCAACCTCGCGGGCGAAGCCATCGCCGCGACCCGGGGGCTGGATGCCGCTAAGCCGTTCGTTACGTCAAAATAGCGGCACGAGAATGCTGCAACTTCTCGCTGTGGTTCACACGTTGAGGGTCTCGCCCCGGCGTATTGCAACCTATCGGTTGCCAGGCGCGCTTCCGGTCAGGGGCGACGGCCTGTTATCCGGCCAGGACGACGCGGTTGCGGCCCTGGGCTTTGGCCTCGTACAGGGCGACGTCGGCGGCGGCGATGACTGCGTTCAGGTCACCGCTGCCGAGGGGCGCGATGCCGTAGCTGACGGTGGGCAGCGGAAAGCCCGCCGGTGCCTGCACGCCCTCGAGGCTGTGGCTGATCTGCCGGGCGATGGCCTCGGCCTGGTCAGTGCCGGCCCCGGGCAGCAGCAGCACGAACTCCTCCCCGCCGTACCGGCCCACCAGGTCGGTGGAACGGATGGTCGCGGTGCAGGCGGCGGCGAAGGCGCGCAGTGACTGGTCCCCGGCGGCGTGCCCGTACCGGTCGTTGACGGCCTTGAAATGGTCCAGGTCGGCCAGGATCAGCGCGCCGGGAACGCCGGCCTTGTCCAGCCGGCGCATTTCCTCGGCCGCGAGGTGCAGGAAACCGCTGCGGTTCAGCAACCCGGTCAGTCCGTCCCGGATGGCGCTGGCGCGCAGTTCCCGGGTCACCTGCTCGTTGCTCAGTGCCGCCATGCTGAAGGAGACCACGACGAGCAGCATCATAGTCAGCAGCGTGGTCTGGGCCGAACCGAAGACGGTGCGGAAGACCGGCCCCTGGGGTCCGTCGATGATGAAGGTGACGCACCGGCCGAGGTAGTAGACCGCCACGGTCCCGGCGGCCATGGCCATCGGCCGCTGGACCCGGGTGTCGTCCGGCTGCAGGCGCCACACCTCCACCGAGGACAGCCCGATCAGCAGGGACATCATGGCCAGGAAGTACGGGCCCCCGGACCAGTGGTTGGTGGCCGGATTGTCCAAGGCGGACGCTATCGCCACCACCACCGCCGGTCCGGCCACCAGCTGCCATGTCCCGCGCCTGAGCGCCCCGGACCTGCGCGCACCGGAAGCGGCAGCCCGCAGTGACCGCGCCCCGGCGCAGACGCTTCCGGCCCCGAGCACCGTCAGAACGTTTGCCAGCGGATTCGCCCACACCTGGTGGACGGTTCCGTTCAGCAGGTAGGCGAAGCACCCTGCGATGAACAGGGCGATGGCGGTGCACCACCAGCCGCTGTAGGCCGACCGGGTGCGGCGGTAGGTGACGAGGTAGAACAGGGGGAACAGGGTCAGCGCCACGACGCCGAAGGCGACCCGCAGGGTGACGGTATCGAGCACCATTTTTACCTGTTTCTACCTGTTCCCGATGACCGGCTGACGACTGCCGAAACCGATTATTGCAGGTGCCGGCCCTGCGCCGCGGGATCGGCGTCCCCGAGAGGCGGGGCGCTCGGCCATTCAGCGGTGCGAGAATGCCGCCATGACGAATCCGGATCTTCCCGCATGGCCGCCCAGCCGCCGCGGATACCGCCGCTCCGAAGTGACGGCACTCGTGGGAACCGGCGAGCCGGTGTGGGAGAGGGTGGCCGACGAGGTGCTCCGGTGGAGGGTGAAGACCGAGAGCGGGTTCGCCGTGGGCTCCCCAGGGCCGGTGTCGAAAGGCGAGCGCGTGATCGTCACGGCACACTGCCTCGGCGTCACCGTCGTTGAGCCGGTGGAGGTCGTCGCCGTCGTGCGGGAGCCGGATCGGGTCGGGTTCGCGTACCGGACCCTGCCGGGGCACCCTGTCAGCGGCGAGGAGGCCTTCATCGTGCACCGGCACGGCGACCAGGTGCACCTGACCGTTCGCTCGCTCACGCGCGCGGCATCGCAGCAGCCCTGGCGGGCACTCTTTCCGATCCTCCAGGTCGCGCAGCGGATCGTGCGACAACGGTACCTGCGCGCGCTCCGCTGATTCACCGCAGACTGCTGGAGGGCGATGGAGACAATCCAGGCCATTCATATCGACGCGGATGCGGCGGCCTACCGGGCGGCGGAGAGGAGCCTGCCGACGAGGGGGTTGATGATGAACAGCGCCGCCCAGACGAGCCGGCCGGCGGAGGGGCCGGCCAGGAGCGTGACGGGGATGGACGCCAGGAAGACGGCAGGCACGGTCAGGAAGGGGAGGATCTGGCGGAGGCTGGGTTTTCCCTGGTCCGCTTCCGCCTGGGTGAGGCCGTGTTTCCTGGCGCTCAGGTAGATTGCGGTCTGTGACAGGGACGCCAGTGCGATGTTCAGGGCGTAGAGGGCGGTGGGAAGCGGAAGGTCGTCGGTTTCCGGGTCGCTGGTTCCCTGGGTGGTGAACGGGATGAGGATGATGAAGAAGACCGCGACGATGTTCCAGACGATGAGCCGGTGGCTCATCAGCGCCATGGAGCCGATGACCCGGAAGTTCACCCGCCAATAGACCGCGATGACCACGAAGCTCAGCGTAAATCCCAGAAGCTGGCTGGGCAGGTGGGAGTTCAGCAGCGCGGAGAGGCTCGCCCAGGACCGCGCGGGCGGCGGGTCGACGTTGGTAACGAGCAGGGTGATGGCGAACGCGTAGATGGCGTCGAAGAAGGACAGGCTTCGCCCGAACTCGGTCGTGCTGCGGTCAAAAGACAGATTGCTCATCGGCCACCGGCGTCCCCTCGTTTGCCTGTCAGGGACCATTCCACGACCAGACCGGCTTCCGGTCCAGTAGTGCGCCTTGGCCGGGGATGCGACCTAGCCGCGCGGGGGAGGGGTGGTACTGCCGCGAACGATCAGCTCGCAGGGGAATTCCCTGCGCTGTGGGGGCTGGCCGGGGGACTCGATGCGCTCCAGCAGCAGCTTGGCTCCCGCGCGGGCCATCTCCCGGCTCGGTTGGCGGACGGTGGTGAGGCTGAAGGAATCCCAAGCGGCCATTTCGACGTCGTCGTAGCCGACGATCCAGCAGTCCCGGGGGGCGGAGAGCCCGTGCCGGCGCAGCGCGTCGAGGGCGCCGAAGGCCATGTAGTCGTTGGCGCAGAAGACGGCCTGGGGCCGCTCCGGCAGGGACAGCAGCCGCTCCATGAAGCCGGCGCTCACGTCGTGGGAAAAGGTGCCGTGCAGGCTCAGCTCCTCCGGAACCGGGTGGCCGGCTTCGCGCATGCGCTCCAGGAATCCGGCCGCGCGGTCGCGGGAGGTGCTGGCGTTCTGCCGGCCTCCGATGAAGGCGACCCGGGTCTTGTTGTGCGACAGCAGGTAGTCGGCCACCAGGGCGCCGCCGGCCCGGTTGCTGCTGGTGACCTGGTCGCATTCGAAGCGGTCGACCACGCGGTTGATCAGCACGATCGGGCTGCCCTTTTCCACCGCCGCCTGCAGTTCCACGGATTCCTCGGTGGCGGTGGTGAAGATGACGCCGTCCACTGCGTGTTCACGGATGGCGGTCAGGGCGTCCTGGTGGCTGCCGCCGCCGGCGTTCCACAGCACCACCCGGTAGCCGGCGGCGTCCAGTTCCTGGGTGAGCTCGTCCAGGATCTCCGGATAGAACGGGTTGGTCAGGTCGGCCACGACGACGCCGATGGTCCTGGTGCGCCGGGTCTTCATGGCCTGGGCACCGGCGTGGGGGACGTAGCCCAGTTCCTCCATGGCCGCGTGGACCTTGGCCGCGGTGGCGGGGGAGAGCTTGGCCGGAGCGGACATCACGCGGGAGACGGTGGCCTGCGAAACGCCCGCCAGGCGTGCCACGTCGCGGCTTGTGACCATCCAATCCTCCCAAGGTTTCCAACGGGTCCGTCCTCGCGATTGTATACGTATTCAAAATCACAAACAAGTCTTTTCTCCGATGATGAATACGTATACAGTCGATTACCAAGCGGGCAGAACGACCTGCACCCCGGGCGCTCCAAGCGGCCCATCAACGAAGATGGAAAGGCTTTCCCTCATGACTGTCCAGTCGGCAACCACCTCCTCCGTTTCCTCCGTTCTGCTGAAGTCCCCGGCGGGCAACAGCGTCAACGCCGGCAGCACCCCGCAGGTGCGGGCCACGGTGGAGAGCGTCATCCAGGACATCCGTGACCGTGGCGACGAAGCGGTGCGCGAGTACTCCCAGAAGTTCGATAACTACGCCCCCGATTCCTTCCTCCTGACAGCCGAGCAGCTGTCTGAGATCATGGCTCGTGTACCGCAGCAGGTGATCGATGACATCAAGTTCGTCCAGGAGCAGGTGCGCGTCGTGGCGCAGAAGCAACTGGACTCGATGAGCGACTTCGAGATCGAGACGCTTCCCGGTGTCCGGCTCGGCCAGAAGAACGTTCCGATCCGCGCCGCCGGCGCCTACATCCCCGGCGGCAAGTACCCCCTGCTGGCCAGCGCCCACATGACGATCGTGACCGCCAAGGTCGCCGGCGTCGAGCGCGTCGCCGCCTGCACCCCGCTGATCCAGGGCGAGGTCCCGGACGCCACCGTGGCGGCCATGTACCTGGCCGGGGCGGACGAGATCTACCTGCTCGGCGGCATCCAGGCCGTCGCGGCCATGGCGGTGGGCACCGAAACGATCAAGCCGGTCAACATGCTGGCCGGCCCGGGCAACGCCTTCGTGGCCGAAGCCAAGCGCCAGCTCTTCGGCGAGGTCGGCATCGACCTGTTCGCCGGCCCGACCGAGGTCCTCATCGTGGCCGACGAGCACGCCGACCCGTTCATCGTGGCCGTGGACCTGCTCTCCCAGGCCGAGCACGGCCCGGATTCCCCCGCGGTGCTGATCACCACCAGCGAGGAGCTGGGACGCAAGGTCATGGAGCACATCGACGAGCTGCTCATCGACATGCCCACCCGCGACTACGCCGCGGCCGCATGGCGGGACTGGGGAGCGGTGCACGTCGTAGACAGCCTCGACGACGCCTACGCCCTGGCGGACGAGTACGCCTACGAGCACGTGCAGGTCCTGACCGAGAACCCGCGCGAGGCCCTGGAGAAGATGCACGACTACGGAGCCCTGTTCCTGGGCGAGGGCACCTGCGTCTCCTACGGGGACAAGGTCATCGGCACCAACCACGTCCTGCCCACCCGCGGCGCCGCCCGCTACACCGGCGGACTCTGGGTCGGCAAGTACCTGCGCACTGTCACCTACCAGGAAGTCACCAACGAGGAGTCCAGCGCCTTCTTCGGCGAGCTCTGCGGCCGTGCGGCCCGCGTGGAGCGCTTCGAGGGCCACGCGCGCTCCGGCGATGTCCGGGCGGCAAAGTACCGGGGCACCCAGCTGCCGTGGTCCAACCACACCTTCGAGAACTGACGCCGGCACAGGCTGGGAATGGAGTAAGTTCCATGGGCATCACCAACACCATGACCCCTGAGCAGGTCCGCCGCCGGACCCTGGTGTCCGGCACCATCGGCGCGATCGTCGAATGGTACGAGTACACCGTGTACGCCACCGCGGCGGCGCTGGTCTTCGGGCCGCTGTTCTTCCCCTCCCTCGAACCGGGCATCTCGCAAATCGCGGCGCTGGCCACCTTCGGCGTGGGCTTCGTCGCCCGCCCCATCGGTGCCTTCGTCTCCGGCCACCTCGGTGACCGGCTGGGCCGCAAGTCCACGCTGATCCTGACCTTCGCCATCATGAGCGTGTCCACCGCCCTGATCGGCGTGCTGCCCACGTACGAGGCCGTCGGAGTCCTCGCTCCGATCCTGCTGTGCGTGCTGCGCCTGGCCCAGGGCTTCGCCGTCGGCGGCGAATGGGGCGGCGCGGCGATCATCGCCGTCGAAAACGCCCCCAAGGGCAAGCGCGGATTCTACGGCTCCTGGCCGCAGATCGGCGTCTCCTGCGGCCTGCTGCTGGGCACCGCCGCCGTCGCGGCGGCCGGGGCCCTCACCGGGGACGCCTTCACCACCTGGGGCTGGCGCATCCCGTTCCTGGCCAGCATTGTCCTGGCCGCCGTCGGGCTCTACATCCGCCTCAACGCCGCCGAGAGCCCGGCCTTCCTGGCCGAGCAGGAAAAGATGGCCAAGGAGTCCACGCACCAGAAGGCGCCGATCCCGGAGCTGCTGGCGAACCACCGCAAGCCGCTGCTGATCGCCATCTTCGGACGCTTCGCCGAGGCCGGAAACTACTACCTGTTCACCGTCTTCGTGCTCTCCTACGTCACCACCACCCTGCAGGTGCCCAAGCAGTACGGGCTGACGGCGGTGATGATCGGGTCCACCCTGAACATCATCATGATTCCGATCTTCGGGCGCGTCTCCGACTCCATCGGCCGGAAGAAGACCTTCCTGTTCGGCGGGGCGGCGATCATCCTCACGGCCTGGCCGATCTTCGCCCTGGTCCAGACCGGCCAGCAGTGGGCGATCATCCTGGGCGTCGCGCTGTTCCTGTCCCTGGGCCACGCGATGGTGTACGCGCCGCTGCCGGCCATGTACTGCGAACTGTTCCCCACGGCCGTCCGCTACTCCGGCATCTCCGTGGGCTACCAGATGGCCTCGATCCTGCTGGCCGGCTTCATGCCGGCCCTGGCCGGAGCCCTGGTCCTGTGGAGCGGGGGGACCTGGCCGGTGGTCCTGATCATCATCGCGTCCGCCGCGATCGCGATGGTCTCGATCTCCTTCGCCAAGGAAACCAAGGACCTGGACCTGGACGCGATTGGCCGGGCCGCGATCGGCCAGGACAAGGCGGGGGAAAAGGTGCAGGTGAAAAACTAGGCCCACCGAGCCACTGAGCTCCCAAGCCACTGGGTGCCCGGCCGGATCCACCGGCCGGGCACCTTCGCGCCGGTAGCCTTCGCGTCGGGCACTCGCCCATCAGGCTCCCGGCCGGCGCACCCAAGACAAGCCTCCCGCCCTGCGGGTTTTCGAAAGGGACACCATGAAGATCACCGGAGCAGTACTGGAAGAGGCCGGACGGACCCGCCCCTACGCCCAGTCGCGGCCCCTGTCCGTCGGCGAGTTGGAACTGGACGGTCCCGGACCCGACGAGGTGCTGGTGAAGATCGAGGCCGCCGGCCTGTGCCACTCGGACCTGTCCGTGGTGGACGGCAACCGGCCCCGTCCGCTGCCGATGCTGCTGGGGCACGAGGCGGCGGGCATCGTCGTCGAGACCGGCCCGGGCGTCACGGACCTGGAGCCGGGCCAGCGGGTGGTCACCGTGTTCCTGCCCCGCTGCGGCGAATGCGCCAACTGCGCCACCGACGGCAAGCTTCCCTGCCTTCCCGGATCCGAGGCGAACAACGACGGCGTCCTGCTGGGCGGCCATGCACGCCTGCACCGCGACGGGGGCGCGGTAAACCACCACCTGGGCGTCTCCGGGTTCGCCACCCACGCCGTGCTCAACCGCCGTTCGGTGGTTCCCGTGGGAAGCGACGTGCCTCCCGCGGTGGCCGCGGTCCTGGGCTGCGCCGTGCTGACCGGCGGCGGGGCCGTCCTGAACGCCGGAAAACCGTCCCCGGGGCAGGACGTGATGATCGTCGGCCTCGGCGGGGTGGGCATGGCGGCCCTGCTGACCGCGCTGTCCGTGACGGCGGAAACCGGCGGGAACGTCATCGGGGTGGACGCCAACCCGGA
The DNA here is from genome assembly GCF_039540195.1 of Arthrobacter ginkgonis. NCBI lineage: Bacteria > Bacillati > Actinomycetota > Actinomycetes > Micrococcales > Micrococcaceae > Arthrobacter > Arthrobacter ginkgonis. Next base: position 33,169 of record NZ_BAABEO010000009.1, read on the forward strand.
CAAGCTCGAGCGCGCCCTCCAACTCGGCGCGGCCCAGGCGTACTCACCCCAGGAGGTGGAGGAGCGCGGCATCAAGGCTCCCGTGGTGATCGAGGCGGCAGGACACCCCAAGGCCTTCGAAACCGCCGTGGCGGCAACGGCGCCGGGCGGCACCACGGTCACGGTCGGCCTTCCCTCGCCCCAGGCGCTCTCCTGCATTTCTCCGCTGGGAATCACGGCCGAAGCGCGCACCATCATCGGGTCCTACCTCGGCTCGGCCGTGCCCTCCCGGGACATCCCCGTCTACGAGCGGATGTGGCGGGAAGGCCGGCTGCCGGTGGAGGAACTGGCTTCCGCCACCATCCGGCTGGAGGACATCAACCAGGCCCTGGACGACCTGGCCGACGGCAAGGCGGTCCGCCAGATCGTCCTGTTCGACTAGCGTCCCCGGCGCCCGATCCCGGGGCCGGTCGGCCAGCCAATTCCTAACGGATACTGACCAGCGCCAGCTGCCCGGTCCCGGTGACGGTTTCCCCGCCGGGATGCCCGAGGACGGTATCGAACCGCTCCAGCCGGCGGCCGGCCGCGGTGGCCTCGCCGGCAAGGAGCACGGCGAGCTGGAACCCGCACACCTCGACGGGCAGCCGTTCCGTGACCGGGACGATGTCCACCGAGCCGTGGACAGTGCCGCGGACCGCGGACGGCCCGAGCATCAGGTTGAGGTTCCTGACCGGTCCGGCGGGAAGGGCCGAAAGGGTCGCGGCGCCGCCGTCGAACGCGAACGGACGGTACCGTTCCACCCGCCGCAGGACGCCGTCGACCGTGAGGTCCAGCGGACCGCCGTCGACGATGGTCAGGATGCGGCGAATGCCCGGAAGGCGGGAAAAGGGCGCCGGCCGGTCGACGTCGGCCAAACTCAGCCGCCAGTCCCAGCCGCCGTCGGGGGACGTTCCGTCGGGGAACATTCCATCCTGGGACGGGCCCGCGCCGGCGGCGAGCTCAACCGTGCGCCCCGCGCCGTTGAGCCAGGGGGAGGGGCTGAGGTCGGCGAAGCGGATGACCGGGCCGGAGGGTGTGGCTGCCATGGTTCTCCAGAATAGGGCGCCCGGGGCGGGCCCGCTGGCGACGGGCCGCCCCGGGCGCCACAGAGTTGTGGTTCGGGTGCGTGATGGTTCGGGTGCCGGCTAGCTGCGCGACGGCGAGCCGAGCCGGACCGGTTCCTCGTCCGTCAGGTAGGCCTCCTCGGCGTGGGCCGCGAGGTCGATCCCGCGCAGCTCGTCCTCCGGGTCGATGCGGAGGCCGACGGTGAGCTGGACGATCTTGGCGGTGATCCAGGTGACGATGAAGGAGTACACGAGGACGGCCGCGGTGGCGAGGGCCTGGGTGCCGAACAGTGCCAGACCGCCGCCGTAGAAGAGCCCGTTGACGCCGTTGGGCGCAGCCTCGGTGGCGAAGAGCCCGATCAGCAGGGTGCCGACGATGCCGCCGACGAGGTGGACGCCGACGACGTCGAGCGAGTCGTCGAAGCCCAGGCGGAACTTCCATTCGATCGCCAGGGAGCAGACGGCGCCGGCGATGGCACCGATGGCGATCGCCCCCAGCGGGCTGACCGCACCGCACGCCGGGGTGATGGCGACCAGGCCGGCGACGAGGCCGGAGGCGGCGCCGATGCTGCTGGCGCGGCCCAAGCGGAGGCGTTCGACGGCGATCCAGCCCAGCAGGGCCGCGGCGCCGGCGACGGCGGTGTTGAGGAAGACGACGGCGGCCGAGTTGCCGGCCGCCAGGGCCGAGCCGGCGTTGAAGCCGAACCAGCCGGTCCAAAGCATGCCCGCGCCGATGAGGACGAGGGGGCGGGAGTGGGGGCGGACGTGCTCGCTCTTGGGCCAGTTGGCGCTGCGGCCCAGGACCAGGGAGAGGGCAAGGGCCGCGACCCCGGCATTGATGTGCACGGCGGTGCCGCCGGCGAAGTCCACTGCCTTGAGGCCGTTGAGGATCCAGCCGCCGGTGACGCTGCCGTCCTCCGCGGAGAGGGCGAACACCCAGTGGGCGACCGGCAGGTAGACCAGGGTGGACCAGAGGCCGGCGAAGAGCATCCAGGCCCCGAACTTCATCCGGCCGGCGGCGGCACCGGCGATGATCGCGGTGGTGATGCCGGCAAAGAACAGCTGGAAGGCCGCGAACAGGGCAACGGGGACGGCCGCCTCGGGATCCTCGGGCATCAGCTGGCCCAGGCCAAGGTACTGCGTGACGTCACCGATCAGGCCCAGCCCGCCGACGGAGTCGCCGAAGACCGCGGAGTAGCCGAAGAGCGTCCAGAGGACGGCGACGATGCTCACGCCGCCGAAGCACATCATCATCATGTTCAGGATCCGGCGCGAGCCGACCATTCCTCCGTAGAAGAGGGCCAGGGCCGGGATCAGGAGGCAGACCAAGGCCGCGGCGGCCAGGATCCAAGCGGTGTGTCCAGTGTCCACGAAGGGCTCCAATCTCTCAGGGTGCAGTGGGTACGGTGCGGTGTTTACAGTGCGGTGGGTACGTTTTAGTGGGTACGGTGCAGGTGGAAAGGATGCCTCGGTGGTCCAAGGGTTCAGCGGCTCAGCAGTTCAATAGCCAGGCGGAGGCCGCATCCCGGTACCGGCTGATGCCCTTGTAATCGGCCATGTCCTGCGGCAGTTCGGCCAGGACCCGGCCCAGCCGTTCGCGCCAGGCCGGCACGGCGGCGATCTCGGCCAGGGAGGCCAGGTGGGTGCGGATCACGAACATGATGGCGCCGGAGCGGGGAAGTCGGACCAGGTGCTGGACCTCCACGCGCAGGTGCAGGCGCTCCGGCAGGGCGGGGTCGTCCGCCACGGAGGCGCGGCCGGGCCCCCACTCCGGATACGTCTCCGTGGACGTGTCCAGGCGGCGGTCCACCGTCAGGGTCCAGTTGGTCCTGCGGTAGTCCTGGCCCGGCTGCAGGCGCATCAGGAACTGTTGGGCCCTGGTGATGATCTGTTCCTCGTGCACCCTCGGGACCGGGCCGTGCACTTCCAGGAACCGCATGCCGACGTCGAACCCCACCGACCAGTCGGCAGCGAAGGTGATCGCGCCGGCGTCGAGCCAGAGGGCGTCCTCGCGCTGGTCCAGCAGGGCGACATCCTCCTGCATCTGGGTGGAGAGATAACCGAGGGGGCCGCCGGGGAGCGAGGAGTCCTCCCCGATGACGAAGTGCCGGTCCTCATCCAGCAGCCGGTTCACCCAATGGCAGGCGCGCCCCGAACGAGTGAACTCCATCTGGTCCGGGTATTCCTCGGCGAGGGTGGCCAGCACGGTCTCCAGGGCGTCCCAGGCCGCGGGGCGCATGTGCTCCAGCAGGGCCATCCGGCTCGGATCCCGCTCGAGGATGGCGCGCCGTTCGGCCAGCTCCGCATGGTAGTCGGCGTCGATCTCCAGCATTCTTTCGCCCCAGCCGCCGGCCTGCGTCTCGACGTGCCGGAAGGCGGGCTCGACGTTGGTGCTGTAGCGGTAGGTGTCCTGGGGGAAGGGATAGGGGAAGCGCTGCAGGCGCGGGCTTGCCAGGAAGGAGGGTGTCGCGCTCATAGGTCCAACTCCAATTCGGGGTCCTGGCTGCGGGAGACGCAGCACATGATGGCGTTGTTGGCGGCCTTCTCGGCCGGAGCGAGGAAGAGGTCGCGGTGCTGGGGCCGGCCGGCCTTGACGGGCAGCACGCATTCGCCGCAGACCCCCTGCCGGCAAAGGTTCGGCACCGGATGGCCCGCCTGTTCCAGCGCCTCCAGGAGGGAGGTGCCGGAGGGGACAGGCAGCGTGCGCCCGCTTCGGGCCAGCCTGGCCGTAAAGGGTTCACCCGGAGCGAGCTCTGCCGCTCCGAAGGCCTCCAGATGGAGCCGGGATTCGGGCCAGCAGGCGGCGCGGGCCTCGGAGAGCACCAGGTCCATGAACCCCTGGGGGCCGCAGGCGTACAGGTGGGTGCCCAGGGGCTGGCGGCGCAGCGCCTGGGCGAGGCCCTCCCGGAACGCCCGGCGCCCGGAGAATTCGGTCAGCGCGAGCGCCGGCGACGCGGAGCACAGCCGGCGGACCTCCTCCAGATGCGCGGCACCGCCCGGGCGGTAGGAGTACAGCAGTTCGGCGGGCCGGTCCCAGTCCAGGGCGGCGCGCAGGTGGGAGACCATGGGCGTGATCCCGATGCCTCCGGCGATGAGCAGGTGCCGCCGGGCCGTGGCCACCGGGGCGAAGGCGCTGCGCGGGGGCGAGGCCAGGACGCGCTCGCCGGCGAGCAGGCGGTGTACCGCGGACGAGCCTCCGCGGCCGTCCGGGCGGTGCAGCACCGAAATGCTGTACTCGTCCGGCGCATCGCCGGGACCGGTGAGGGAGTAGGCATTGGTCCGGCCGCCGCACTCGAGCACGATGTGGCTCCCGGGCGCATGGCTGGGGAGCCGGCGGCTGGCCGGGTCGCGGAGGACCACCTGGCGGATGCCGGGGGCAAGGAGGGCCGTACGGGCGACGACGAGCTCAAGGCGGGATGTGCCGCGGAGGCGTTCCGGCCGGGCCGCCATGGCGGGGGCTGCTGCAAGGCTCATCGGACTGCCTCCGGTTCGGGGGATGCAGATTCGGGGGATGAAGAGGGAGGAAGGGGCTTCTCGGCGTCGGCCATAAAGCCCAGGTAGCTCGCCGTCCGGCGGGAGAAGTGGGGGTAGATCTCAAGCCGGCGCCGGCACCCGCCGCAGAGCGGCGTGGCGCCGATGGGTTCCCGGCTCGGGGTGGTGGTGCCGCAGTGCGGGCAGTAGACGTGCTTGGCGGAGTCCCCGATCACGGCCTCCTCAATCACTGCAAGGCTCAGCTCCTCCTCGATCAGGCCGGCCTCCTTCGCCGCGGCGGCCGCACGGTAGACCTGGGACTGCGTTCCGGCCAGCAGCACCCGGAGGCCGACGGCGGCGCCGGCCAGGTGCGAGGCCAGCGCCGCCAGCGCGCCGGCGTCGGCCTCCGCGGCCGTGATGTGCCGCCGTCTGGCCGCAGGCGTGCCCTGCCCCAGCCACGCCGCCGCCGCCGTCCGCGCGGCATCCCCGAAGGAGAGGGCAAGGTACTCGCTGGCCCGCTCCGGGAGCGGTGCGCCCTGCGCCGGCGGGACGCTGCTGAAGGCCGCCATGTCAGGGGGCGAACGTGCGGTCGCCGACGAAGAAGCCCAGGGCGGAGTCCTCGGTCTCGAACTTGACCGCGGTCCCCTTCGGGAAGAAGAGGATGTCCCGTTCCCGGGCCAGGGTGGTTTCGCCGGTGGCCAGGTCGGTCAGGATGAATTCGCCGGCCACCACGACCTTCATCTCGTCGTAGGTGTACTCGTAGACCAGGGGCTGGCCCTTGTGCAGCTCGAAGAAGCCCGAGCTCATCGCGGATCCTCCGGGATTGGCCAGGGAGTCGCCGATGAAGGCGTTGCATCCTTCCACGTCCATGCTCGGCAATCCGAGGTGCCCGCCCTCGACCTTGTGGATGGAGCCGGCCGTCGTCAACGTGCCCAGCAGAGTGTTGTCCATCGTTGCTCCTCTTCAGATTCGTTCACTGACAAGAATCAACGGTGAAGGAAATTCAACGCCTGCGGGTTTCTGGCCGGTTAAATGCCTGTTGCTCCGGGCGTGACGCGGGGGAAACACATCTTTTACGTGGCCGGCGTCTTTCGGAAACGCGCCTCTTGGTAACTTGTATTCAACGAAGTTTCCTGACAGGGAACAAACTCGGACGGATTGCTCGGACAGATTGGACGAATGATGACAGCGCTTGTTTCAGAAGCTTCGCCACACGCCGCGTTCCCGGAAGCGGCCCTTTCCCCGCTGGCGGAACTGGTCGCCGCCCACGGCACCCGGTTCATCCTGGCCACGTTCGTCGACATGAATGGCAAGCCCTGCGCGAAGCTGGTGCCGGTCTCCGCGCTCGCCGAACTTGAGGCCGGGAAGCTGGGATTCGCCGGCTACGCCGCCGGGCTGATGGGGCAGAAGCCGCAGGACGGTGACCTGTGCGCGGTGCCGGACCCGGCGAGCTTCACGCCGCTGGACGTCGTCCGTCCCGGACTGGCGCTCGTGCACTGTGACCCGCACGTGGACGGCAAGCCGTGGCCCTACGCGCCGCGGGTGATCCTGAAGAACGCGCTGGCCCGCCTGGCCGCCAGGGGCATGAGCGCCAAGGCCGGCGCCGAGGTCGAGTACTACCTCGTCAACAAGGCCGACGACGGCACGCTGGTCACCGCCGATTCCAAGGACGACGGCCCCCACCCCTGCTACGACGCCCGCGGAGTGACCCGCATGTACGAGCACCTGACCGCCATCTCCGAGGCCATGAACGGCCTCGGCTGGGGCAACTACGCCAACGACCACGAGGACGGCGCCGGCCAGTTCGAGCAGAACTTCGACTACGACGACGCCCTCGTCACCGCCGACCGCGTGGTGACGCTGCGCTACCTGCTCAACGTGCTGGCCGAACAGCGCGGCATGACGGCCACGTTTATGCCCAAGCCGTTCACCAACCGCACCGGCACCGGGCTGCACTTCCACCTTTCCCTCTGGGACGGGCAGGACGGGGCGCTCTTCCCCGGTCCCGGCGGCGACACGCACGGCCTCGGTTTCACGGACACGGCGTACGGCTTTATCGGAGGCATCCTGGAGCACGCCCCGGCGCTGCAGGCCTTCCTGGCCCCCACCGTCAACTCCTACAAGCGCACCGGCGCCACCACCACCGAATCCGGGGCGACCTGGTCCACCAACAAGGCCTCCTACGGCGGCAACGACCGCACGCATATGATCCGCGTGCCCGACGCCAACCGGATCGAGCTGCGCTCCGGCGACGGCTCGGCCAATCCCTACCTGGCCATTGCCGCCACCATCTCCGCCGGCCTGGACGGGATCGAGCGCAGCCTGGATCCGGGCTCCCCCTGCGGCCCCGGCGAGCGCAAGCCCGATGCCCATGTCCTGCCGGCCACCCTGCTGCACGCCGTCGAGGCGCTGCGCCGGGACCCGTTCATGCTGGCCGCGCTCAGTGGCAGCGAGCAGGTGGGCCGGTACTACGCCGATGCCAAGGAAGAGGAATTCCTGTCCTGGCACAACCAAGTCAGCGACTGGGAAGTCGGCCGCTACCTGACCGCCGTCTGAGCCTTCGTCCCGCCGGCGTGCCGGCACCCCATCCCCACCGATAGAAGAGGACACATTCATGTGCGGAATCGCCGCCCTGCAGGTGCGCAACCCCGAACTGCGCCCGCAGCTGGGCACCCTGCTCTCCACCATGCTCTGCGAGATCGTCGACCGCGGCCCGGACTCCGCCGGCATGGCAATCTATGACAACCCGAAGCTGAACAGCACCGGGCAGTCGACGCTGAGCCTGCTCGGTGCGGACCTGGCCATCACCTCGGCCGACATCGACCGGCTGCTCGAGCACCTCCTGCCCGAAGGCGCGGCCTCCACCGTTCGCGTCGTCGGCGACACCACGCTCGTATCGTCCGAGGTGCCCGCCGCGGAGCTCGCCGCCGCCGTGGCCCAGGCCAGCCCGGGCGCCGTCGTGGCGGGCCGCGGCGAGCGCGTCACCGTGATGAAGAGCGTGGGCCATCCGATGGAGGTCGCCGCACGGCACGGCCTCGACGGCATGTACGGCACGCAGGCCGTCAGCCACACCCGCATGGCCACCGAATCCGCGGTCACCGCCGGCGGCTCCCACCCCTTCTCCGTCGCCGACGACCTCTGCCTTGTGCACAACGGCTCCTTCTCCAACCACGCCTCGGTCCGCCGCGAGCTCAAGCGCCTGGGTGTCGAGTTCGACTCGGAGAACGACACCGAGGTGGGGGCCCGCTACATCGCCCACCGCCTGGAGCAGGGCGACGACCTCGAGACCGCCCTGGTGAACCTGGGCCAGGTCCTGGACGGCTTCTACACGCTCGTGGTCACCACCGCGGACAGCATGGCGGTCGTCCGCGACCCGATCGCCTGCAAGCCGGCCATCATCGCCGAGACGGACGACTGGGTGGCCATGGCCTCCGAGTTCCGCGCCCTGGCCGAACTGCCCGGCATCGAGAACGCCCGGATCTTCGAGCCCGAGCCCGGCAAGGTCTACACCTGGTCGCTCTGAGCACCGCCCCCCTACCTGCAGAAGGAGTCCTTACGTGACCACCACCCTCGACAGCCTCCCCGCCCAGGGTCCGCGCCACGCCGGCGGGACCACCCAGGTCTTCGACCTCAAGGCCGGCGGCGTCCGCGAACTGAACAAGGCCGTCCACCAGGCCGCCACCGGCGAAGCCTTCACGGTCGAGAACCCCGGCGGCAAGCACAGCCTCGCCGTGGGCGTCAACGCCGAGATCGACGTCGACATCAACGGGCACGCCGGCTACTACGCGGCCGGCATGAACCAGGGAGGACGCGTCACCATCCGCGGCAACGCCGGCGTCGGCGTCGCTGAGAACATGATGTCCGGCACCGTCCACGTGGCCGGCGACGCCTCCCAGGCCGCCGGTGCCACCGCCCACGGCGGCCTGCTGGTCATCGACGGCAACGCCTCCGCCCGCTGCGGCATCTCCATGAAGGGGGTGGACATCGTGGTCGGCGGCAGCATCGGCCACATGTCCGCCTTCATGGCCCAGGCCGGACGCCTGGTGGTCTGCGGAGATGCCGGCGATGCCCTCGGCGACTCCATCTACGAGGCCCGCCTCTACGTCAAGGGCACGGTGGCCTCGCTCGGTGCCGACTGCGTCGCCAAGCCGATGCGTGCCGAGCACCTGGCCGAGCTCGGCGAGCTCCTGCGCGCCGCGGGCCGCGACGACGACCCGGCGGACTTCACCCGCTACGGCTCGGCCCGCACCCTCTACCACTTCCACGTCGACAACTCCAGCGCCTACTAGGAGACCGCCATGACCCTCATCGCCCCCGACCAGTCCCCGGCCGCTTCCTCCCTCGCGGCGCTCGGACTGCGCGAGTCCGCCACCTTCGACCGCGCCACCATCGCCGATATCCAGCGTGCCGCGGAGACCGGCATCTACGACATCCGCGGCTGGGGCGCCAAACGGCAGGTCCCGCACTTCGACGACCTGCTCTTCCTTGGCGCCTCGATGTCCCGCTACCCGCTGGAGGGCTACCGCGAGAAGTGCGGCACCGACGTCGTGCTCGGCGACCGCTACGCCTCCAAGCCGCTGCACCTGGACACCGTGGTGACCATCGCCGGCATGAGCTTCGGCGCCCTGTCCGCCAACGCCAAGGAGGCCCTGGGCCGCGGCGCCAGCGAGGTGGGCACCTCCACCACCACCGGCGACGGCGGAATGACCCCCGAGGAGCGCGGCCAGTCCCGGAACCTGGTCTACCAGTACCTTCCCTCCCGCTACGGGATGAACCCGGACGACCTGCGCAAGGCCGACGCCATCGAGGTCGTGCTTGGCCAGGGCGCCAAGCCCGGCGGCGGCGGCATGCTGCTGGGCCAGAAGATCACCGAGCGCGTGGCCGGCATGCGCACGCTGCCGGTGGGCATCGACCAGCGCTCGGCCTGCCGCCACCCGGACTGGACCGGCCCGGACGACCTGGAGATCAAGATCGCCGAGCTGCGCGAGATCACCGACTGGGAAAAGCCCATCTACGTCAAGATCGGCGCCTCCCGCCCGTACTACGACACCGCGCTGGCGGTGAAGGCCGGGGCCGACGTCGTGGTGGTCGACGGCATGCAGGGCGGCACCGCCGCCACCCAGCAGGTGTTCATCGAAAACGTGGGCATCCCCACCCTCGCGGCCATCCCGCAGGCCGTGCAGGCCCTGCAGGAGCTGGGCATGCACCGCAAGGTGCAGCTGATCGTCTCCGGCGGCATCCGCACCGGCGCCGACGTCGCCAAGGCCATGGCCCTGGGAGCGGACGCCGTGGCCATCGGCACCGCCGCCCTGATCGCCCTGGGCGACAACGACCCGCGCTACGCCGCCGAATACGCCCGGCTGGGCTCCGCCGCCGGCTTCTACGACGACTTCCAGGACGGCCGCGACCCCGCCGGCATCTCCACCCAGGATCCCGAACTGGCCGCGCGGCTGGACCCGGTGGCCGGCGGGCGCCGCATCGCCAACTACCTGCGCGTGCTCACCATGGAGGCCCAGACCATCGCCCGCGCCTGCGGCAAGGCGCACCTGCGCAACCTGGAGCCGGAGGACCTGGTGGCGCTGACGGTGGAGTCCGCGGCCATGGCCCGCGTCCCGCTGGCCGGCACCGCGTGGATTCCGGGCGCCGGAGGGGCGGGCTTCTGATGGCAGCGGACGCCTTCGACTACGTCGTGGTCGGCGCCGGCCTGGCCGGCGCCGCCACGGCCTGGCAGCTGGCGGCGCGCGGCCACCAGGTCGCCGTCGTCGAGCGGTCGGTGCCCGCCAACGACGCCGGCAGCTCCCACGGCTCGGCCCGGATCTTCCGCTACGCCTACGCGGAGGCCGAGTACTCCGCCTGGGTGAAGGAGTCGCTGGCCGGCTGGGAGGAGCTGGCCCGGCTGGCCGGGCAGCCCCTCATCACCCCGACCGGCTGCGTCGACTACGGCCAGGACCGCCGGCCGCACGAGCTGGCCGACGTGCTGGAGCGCACCGGCATCGGGCACGAGCTGCTCTCCGCCGAGGAAGCCCGCGGCCGCTGGCCCCAGTTCGCCTTCGACACGGAGGTGCTCTGGCACCAGGGCGCCGGGGTGATCGACGCCCACGAAACCGTCCACACCATGGTGCGGGCCGCCGTCGGCCACGGGGCACGGCTCTACGAGGACTGGGACCTCGCCGGCGCCCGGCGCTCCGGCGCCGGCTACCTGCTCACCAACCGGCGCGGGGAACAGCTCGAGGCCGGGCACCTGGTGGTCGCCGCCGGCGGCTGGCTGCCCGGGCTCCTGGGCGGACTGGACCTGCCCGCGGAGTTCCTGGCCGCGCTGCCGGCCTTTACCGTGAGGCAGGAGACCGCGTTCCATTTCCCCTACCGCGACCAGCCGGCCCCCGGAACCTTCTGGCCCACGTTCATCCACAAGCGGCCGGGCATCCAGACCTACGGGCTGCCCGGCGGCCGGGACGCGGACTTCCGGGGCCAGAAGCTGGCCGAATTCAACGGCGGCAGGACGATTCCTGACGCGTCCGCCCAGGACGGCCTGATCGATCCCGCCCACCGGGCCCGGATCATCGACTACGTCAAGCAATACCTTCCGGGCCTGGTCCCGGAACCCTACGCGGAAACCACCTGCCTGTTCACCAACACCCCCAACGAGGACTTCATCATCGATACCGCCGACGGCGTGACCGTGCTCTCGCCCTGCAGCGGCCACGGCGCCAAGTTCGCGCCCCTGCTGGGCAGCCTGGCCGCGGACCTGGCCACCGGATCCGCCGTGGTGCCGGCCCGCTTCCGTCCCTCCCTGGCCGCCGCGGCAGGGAGGCCGGCATGACGGCGGCACCGCAAGCGGCAGCGGCGGCGCCGCCCGGCGCCGCCCGGCTGATGGCGGAGCTGGCGGACACCGGCCGGGACGCCGCCCGCGGCGGATACAGCCGGCCGGTGTATTCGACGGCCGAGCATGAGCTGCGCGAGTGGTTCCTGGACCAGGCCCGGCAGCGCGGGCTGGACACCGAGACCGACCGCAACGGCGTGCTGTGGGCCTGGTGGGACGCTGGCCACGGCGCCCGGCAGGACGCCGTCGTCACCGGAAGCCACCTGGACTCGGTGCCCGGAGGCGGAGCCTTCGACGGGCCGCTGGGCGTGGCCTCGGCCCTCGCCGCCGTCGACCACCTCCGCAACCGCGGCCTGACCCCGCGCAGGCCGATCGCCCTGGCGGTCTTCCCCGAGGAGGAAGGATCCCGCTTCGGCGTGGCCTGCCTCGGCTCCCGGCTCCTGACCGGCGGGATCGACCCGGACAAGGCCAGGAACCTGCGCGACCCCGACGGCAACACCTTTGCCGACGTCGCCGCGGCCGCGGGCCTGGACCCGCGCTTCATCGGGCCGGACCCGGAAGTCCTCGGCCGCATCGGCACGTTCGTCGAGCTCCACGTGGAACAGGGCCGGGGACTGGTGGACCTGGACCGGCCCGTCGCCATCGGCTCGTCCATCCTGGGCCACGGCCGCTGGCGGCTGACCGTGGCGGGCCAGGGAAACCACGCAGGCACCACGCTCATGGAGGACCGGCGGGATCCGATGCTTGCCGCGGCCGCCATCGTCCAGGCGGTCCGGGACGTCGCCCTCCGGCACCCCGGCGCCCGGGCAACGGTGGGACGGATGGTGCCGGTGCCGGGCGGAACCAACGTGATCGCGTCCTCCGTCACCCTGTGGCTCGACGTCCGCCATGCCGACGACGCGGTGACCGCCGCCGTCGTCGAACGCATCCACGCGGAGGCCCTGCGGGCCGCCGCGGCCGAGGGCTGCACCGTCACGCTGGGCGAGGAATCGCTGAGCCCCACCGTGCACTTCGATCCGGCGCTGCGCGCACGGCTCGGGGACCTGCTTCCGGAGGCCCCGGTGCTGGACACGGGAGCGGGCCACGACGCCGGGGTGCTGGCGGCGGGCCTGGCGACGGCCATGCTGTTCGTCCGCAATCCCTCGGGCGTGTCCCACTCGCCCGAGGAACACGTGGAGGACGACGACGCCGAGGCCGGCGCGCTCGCCCTGGCGGACGTGCTGGAGGGGCTCGCGGGAAGAGGGGATGGCTAGCGTCGTCGGCGCCTCCCCACCCTCGCTTGCGCTCGGCCGGGGCCCCTCGGCGCCTAGACTTGGCGCCATGACTACCGAGAAGGCCGGGTACTTACCGCTTGCCGGGGACGACTCAGCGGAGGCGCCCGGCTCGCTCGAGGCGGTCATCGCCGTGCAGGTGAAGCGCTACCGGGCGGAGGCGGGGATCTCGGCGGCCGAACTCGCCTCCCGCACGGGACTGTCCAAGGCCATGATCTCCAAGATCGAATCGGCCAGCACGTCCTGCTCGCTGACCACGCTGCAGCGCCTGGCCCATGGACTGACCGTGCCTGTCACGGCCCTCTTCCAGGGCGCCGACACCGAGCGCGAGGCCACGCTGACCAAGGCCGGAGAGGGCAGCGTCACCGTCCGGACCGGAACCCGCCACGGCCACGAGTACCGCTCGCTCGGTTCGCTCAAGCGGCGCGAGAACGCCATCGAGCCGAGCATGGTCACCCTGACCAGCGCCTCCGACGTCTTTCCGTTGTTCCAGCACCCCGGCACCGAGTTCATCCACATGCTCGAGGGCCGTATGGTCTATGGCCACGGCTCCTACGAGTACGAGCTGTCCCCGGGTGATTCCTTGGTTTTCGAGGGGGAGGGCCCGCACGGCCCGCTGCGGCTGATCGAGCTGCCGATCCGGTTCCTGGCGGTTGCCGCGCGCTAGGCGAGCACGTCGAAGGCGGCGCGTCCGTGGCGGGTCCCGTTGATCTGGAGCTCGAGCGCGTGGGCGCCGGCGTAGTGGCGCCGGGTGGTCATCTGGCGGAACGCGTGCCGGCCGGCGATGCGCCGGGACTGCCCGGGGGCCAGCACCAGGGTTCCGAGCTTGAAGACCTTGGGGGCCAGGGCGCCGTTGGCCTTGACGTAGTGGATGACGTAGTCGACGGCCAGGCGCGCGTCGTCCTCGCCCTGGTTGGTCACCACCGCCCCGAACGCCAGCTCGCCCGGCAGCCGGACGGAGGGCTCCGCCAGGCGCAGGTCGGTGACCTCGACGGCGGCCGGCGGGAACCCCAGCAGCTCCAGGGCACCGGGGTGGGCCTTCTTGATGAGGGTCCGCAGCCCGTGCCGGACCACCCAGGCGCTGCCGGGCGTTCCGGTTTCGGTCCAGCGGGCGGCCGTGGCCACCACCTCGTCGGGCGCGTGGCGGGCGAGGTCGTTGAGGTGGTTCGCCACGGAGCGGCGGACCACCTCGTCCGGATCGTCGTGCAGCGCGTCAAGAATCAGCAGCGTGGCGGTGGGACGGGTAATGAGTTCGGGGACGCGGATCGCCCAGGGCAGGTAGGGGCGGGTGCCTTCGCTGGCCAGGCGCCGGACCTTGGGATCCGGGTGCGCGCACCAGGAGGTGACCACGGGCAGGGCCCGATCCAGGTCCCGGACCAGCAGCCGGCGGATGGCGAATTCGCTGGTCAGCCGGGGTGTCAGCTCCGCCAGCAGGCCCAGGGCGTCGTCGAACGCCTGCCCGCTCCCGTCCCGCAGCGCCAGCGTCACCGCGGTCTCCGTGACCGGCCAGAGCTGCCATCCGGAGAAGCCGGGATCGTCCAGCGCGGCGCGGAAGACGGATGCGACGCGGCCGTAGCCGTCCCCGAGGTCGCCGATGAGCGCCTCGGCGACCAGGTCGGTGCGGGCGCGCAGGCTGAGTGGTGCCAGGGCATCCACCGCCGCGTCCAGGGCGGTCCAGCGGGCCTCCGGCGCGACCGCGGCCAGCGAGGCCCGCAGCGCCGCGAGCTCCCGCGGACCGAGCATGTCATCCATTGCGCCCACGGGGGCCTCCCTTTCCAAAATGTGTGCCGGCGGATCGGCGCGTGACCGCACGGGCCGGCGTCGTTGGTTCCCGGCCCGGGCAGGGTCCACCAGCAAGGATACGGCGGTCGGACACCCGGGCGGGGGCGCCGTCGTGGGATAGTCTCGTGACCCAGTAAGCGGAAGGGGCACGGGAGTGGAGCGGACGCAGGCCGGCGAGAGCGTGCTCTCGCGCGCCGTGCGGATCATCGAGGCCTTCGCCCCGGGCGAGGACTGGCTGACCGTCACGGAGTTGGCCGCCCGCACCGGCTTGCCGCTGCCGACCGTCTCGCGGATGGTCTCCGAGCTGGCGCTGCACGGCTGGCTCGAACGCGATGCCGCACGCCGCGTGCGGCTCGGGGTGCGCCTGTGGGAGGTCTCGGTGCGTTCGTCCCCGGCGCTGGGACTGCGCGAGGCGGCGATGCCGGTGCTTGAGGACCTCCACGCGCAGATCCGCCAGCATGCCCAGCTGGGGGTGCTGCGCGGGAACGAGGTGCTGTTCCTGGAACGCCTGAGCGCCCCGCGTGCCGTGGTGAACTACACCCGCATCGCCGGGCGCCTCTCCCTGCACGCCTCCTCCGCCGGGCTGGTCCTGCTCGCCCATGCCGAACCGGACCTGCAGGAACGGATCCTGGCCGCCCCGCTGAAGGCCTACACCCCGGCGACCCCCACGGACGAGGGACAGCTGCGCCGGATCCTCGCCACGATCCGGCAGACGGGGTCGGTGCATTGCCCCGGCTACCTGCACCCCGACGTCGCCGGCGTCGCCGCCCCCGTGATGCGCGGGCGCGAGGCGGTCGCCGCGCTCTCCGTCGTTGTGCCGAACGCCCCTGAGGCGCGCGGCTACGAGCCGCTGCTGCGGATGGCCGCCGCCGCGGTGTCGCGACGGCTCGACGGCGGCACCACTTTCACTCAGTGAGAATCCTGTGTCGCGCGCCACTTCCCGTGGCCAAGACTGTGGGCACACTACACAAGGAGCCCCCATGTCACCAGCAGAAACGGCGCCGCGCGGCGCCTCGCTGATCGTCACCGGCCAGGAGCACGACGGCGACGTGGCCGTCCTGACGCTGGCCGACCCGCAGGGAGGCCGGCTGCCCGAGTGGGCCCCCGGCGCCCACATCGACCTGCATCTGGGCCACGGCCGGATCCGCCAGTACTCGCTGTGCGGGGACCGGACGGACGCGGGCAGCTACCGCGTCGGCGTCAGGCTCGAGGCCAACGGCACCGGCGGATCCCGCCACCTGCACGAGAACGTGCGGGTGGGCGACCTCGTCGAGTTCGGCGGCCCCCGCAACAACTTCCGCCTCCACCCGGCGCCGTCCTACCTTTTCCTCGCGGCCGGCATCGGCATCACCCCCATCCTGCCGATGATGGCCGCCGCCGAACGGCTCGGCATCCGGTGGCGGTGCATCGTGCTCGGCCGCACCCGGGCCTCGGTCCCGTTCCTGGCCGACCTGGAAGCGTACGGCGAGCGCGTTCGGATCATTGAGACCGCGCACGAGGGCCGGCCCCGCGCGGAGGAGCTGCTCGACGGCGCCGATACCTCCACCGCGGTCTACGCCTGCGGGCCCTTCGGTTTCCTCGAGGCGCTCGAGGACGCCGCCGCCGGTCGGCCGCTGGCCGCCGGAGGGCTGCGCATCGAGCACTTCACCGCCGCGACGGCCACGGCGACCGCCCCGGACACTGCCTTCGAGGTGGAACTAGTGCGCAGCGGACGCATCGTGCCGGTGGCCCCGGGGCAGAGCATCCTGGCCGCCCTGCGCGGGGCCGGAACCAGGTTGCTGGCCTCGTGTGAGCGCGGACTGTGCGGGACCTGCGACACCGACGTGGTCGCCGGGACCCCCGACCACCGCGACTCGGTGCTGGCCGCGCACGAACGCGCCGTCGGCGACTGCCTCATGCCCTGTGTCTCCCGCTCGCTCACCCCGCGCCTGGCGCTTGACCTTTAACCGTGCCGAAAGGACCCGCCATGACCACCACCACCGTTCCCACCCTGTCCGCCGACCCGTTCGCCGAGGAGGTGCTTCTGGATCCCTCCGCGTTCCACGCGCAGCTGCGCGAGGCCGGCCCGGTGGCCAAGCTCGAGTCCCACGGGATCTGGGCCATGGGCCGCCATGCCGAGGTGCACGCCGCACTTACCGACTGGCAGTCCTTCCAGTCCGCGGCCGGCGTCGGGCTGAGCAATTTCCGCCGCGAGAAGCCCTGGCGGCCACCGAGCCTGCTGCTCGAGGCCGATCCGCCGCACCACGACGCGCCCCGCCACGTGCTGGCCTCGGTGCTCTCGCCTCGGGCCCTGCGCGCGTTGCGGCCGGCGTGGCATGCCGACGCCGAGGCGTTCATGGACGGGATCGCCGCCGGTCCCCACGAGCTCGATGCCGCGGCCGCGCTCGCCGGGGCGTTCCCGCTGCGGGTCTTCCCGGACGCGGTGGGCCTGCCCCAGGAAGGGCGCGAGCACCTGCTGCCCTACGGGGACCACGCGTTCAACGCCTTCGGCCCGCACAACGCCCTCGTGGAAAAGGGCGCCGGGCGCGTGGCCGAGCTCTCCGAATGGGTGGCCTCCCGCTGCGTGCGCGAGGCGCTGGCGCCGGGCGGATTCGGCGCGGCCATCTGGGCCGCGGCCGACCGCGGCGAGATCACCGAGGCGCAGGCGCCGCTGCTGGTCCGTTCGCTGCTCACCGCCGGCGTCGACACCACCATCCACTCGCTCTCCGCGATCCTCTACTCCCTGGCCACCCACCCGGAGCAGTGGGAGCGGCTGCGCGCGGACCCCTCGCTGATCCGCACCGCCTTCGACGAGGCGATCCGGCTCGAGTCCCCGGTGCAGACGTTCTTCCGCACCACCACGGCGGAGATCGAGGTGGCCGGGGTGCGCATCCCTGCGGACGAGAAGGTCCTACTCTTCCTCGGCTCGGCGAACCGGGATCCGCGGCGCTGGGCGAATCCGGACGTCTTCGACCTCTCGCGCGACCCGTCCGGGCACGTGGGCTTCGGGATGGGCATCCACCAGTGCGTGGGCCAGCACGTGGCGCGGCTGGAGGCCGAGGCCCTGCTGCTGGCGATGATCCCGCGGGTGCGGACCATCACCCTGATCGGCACGCCCGAACGCCACCTGAACAACACCCTGCGCGCCTGGGGGTCGCTGCCGGTGCGCCTGGAGTTCGAAGGCTGAGCCTTCCTCGGGGGACACCCCGGAGAAGGACCGAACGGCCGGCCACGCTTCGGCGGGGCCGGCCGTTTTCGTTTCCCGGGCGAGCGTCACCGCCGGCCGGGCGCCGTGCGTTGGCCGCATCCCGGCGTCGGGCAGTCGCCGCGCTCGGGTCGGTCGGCGGCCACCGGGCGCACGAACGCCTGTGGCCGCCCCCGCAACGGGACGGCCACAGGCGTTTGGCGGACGGGTCAGTTGGCGAGGTTGTGCGCGACCCAGCCCGGGAACCCGGCGAGCACCTCGGGAGGCAGCGGCACCTTGGCGGCCTGGCGCTTGGCTATCCGCTCCTGGATGCGGCGTGAGGACTCGTCCAGCCGCGCCAGAAGGGCGGCGACCGGCGCGCCCACCAGCAGCCCGTCGCGCTTGAGCACCTGTCCGGCGACGATGACGGTGTCGATCAATCCGGGGTGGGTCTGCATGACGAGCTGGCCCACCGGGTCGTTGACCGGGCGCACGCCCACGTGCTGGCCGCCGATGACGATCAGGTCGGCCTGCTTGCCCGGGGCCAGCGTGCCCACCGTGTCGCCCAGTCCCAGCGCGTCGGCGCCGTTGGCGGTGGCCCATTCGAAGGCGTCCGCCGGGTTGAGCGTGATGCCGTAGACGTCGCGCCCTTCCTGCAGCGTGGCCTCGGCGTCGGCCCAGCGGGCGTAGCCGAGGGCCTGGCGGGCGGGGGTGAAGATGTCGCCGCTATTGAGGGAGACGACGTCGGCGCCGATCGTGGGCTTGAGGCCATGGCGGATCGCATCGTTGATCGCGATCCGGCCCATGCCCATGTTCAATTCGCTCTCCGGGGTGGTGGAGAGCTTGGCGCCGGCATCGGCCACCAGCTTCCAGTCCGTTTCGGCGAGCGTGGTGGCATGCACCAGCACCAGGCGGGGGTCCAGGACCCCGGCCGCATGCAGCTGCTCGACGCCGGCGGGGAGCGCCTGGCTGGTGGCGATGTGTGCCGTGGAGATGGCGCCGTGCTCATCCGCCAACCGCTTTTGGGCGAGGTTCTGCGAGATCGGGGCGAGCCCGATCTCCGAGAGCGCCGCGCCGAGGGTGACGCGGCCCGGGGCGGTGAAGCGCTCATTGGCCAGCCGGGCGAAATCGGCGAGGCGGTCGTAGGCCGGCGGAGCCATGATGTCCGCCTGCCCCATGCCGTAGGCGTATACGGCACGGATCCCGGACTCTTCGAGCGCGTCGACGGCGGCGTCGGCATGCTCGGGGCTGTTGGTGATGTGGGAGTAGTCCAGGACCGTGGTCACGCCGGCATTGATCGCGTCCAGGGCGCCGACCAGCGTGCCGACGTGGACATCCTCGGCCGTGTAGGACGGGGTCGAGTCCGCCCAGAACCCGGCGATGTACTCCTGCAGCGAGATGGTCGTTGCGGCCCCGCGCAACTGGGTCTGCCAGGTGTGGCGGTGCGTGTCGATGGTTCCGGGGGCGATGATGCCGCCGCCGGCGTCGATTACCTCAGCATCGGTGACGCCGAGGTCGCGGCCCACGGCGACGATCGTGTCGCCCTCGATGAGCAGTTCGCCGTCGGCGATGACGCCCAGGGCCGGATCGCCGGTGACGATGTGGCCGCCCCGGACCAGGTAGCGGTGGGTGCTCATGCCGTCGCCTCCTGCGATGCGGGGCGCGATCCGGGCCGAATTGATGGGTGCAGGTTCAAGATGGAGCTCCATTTCTGTGGGTGGTGCGGGTCTGGTGTGTTCGGGTGGGACCGGCCCTAGCCGCGTCCTCCGGCCGGCTCGAGCTCCGGCTCCTCCGGGGCCGCGTCCGGTGCGGCCGGCGTCTGGGCGGGGATGGCGCGG
Organism: Arthrobacter ginkgonis; assembly: GCF_039540195.1. Classification (NCBI taxonomy): domain Bacteria; kingdom Bacillati; phylum Actinomycetota; class Actinomycetes; order Micrococcales; family Micrococcaceae; genus Arthrobacter; species Arthrobacter ginkgonis. Next base: position 52,596 of record NZ_BAABEO010000009.1, read on the forward strand.
GGGGTGGCCAGCGCGGTGACGACGCTCAGGAGCAGTGCGACGGAGAGCAGTGCCGCGCAGATCAGGACGGCCACGATGCCGTCGTGCGTCATCACCTCAGGGGTGAAGCTGCCGTCCGGCCCGGGCTGCGACACGGCGATGAACACCAGCGCCATGCCAAAGGCCGCACCGGTCCGCTGGACCGTCACGGAGAAGCCGCCGGCGGCTCCTGCATCCTTTTCGTGGATGCCGTTCAGCACCGTGTCCATGCAGGGGGCGACGAAGATGCCACTGCCCATGCCGGCAATGAGCAGGGGGAGGACCAGCGCGACCAGGTGCGACTGAGCGTCGGTCTGGAGCGTGAGGTACGTGGTGTAGAGGCCGACGACGAGCAGGATCAGCGAGCAAGTCAGGGCCCACCGGCCGAAGAGCTTCGTCGTGTGCTCCGCCATGAAGCCGCCGAGGATGCTGCCCAGCGAGAAGGGCAGGGTCACCATGGCCGCCATCAGTGCCGACTCGCCCCGGCCCGCCTGCCAGAGGACGGAGAGGGCGATGTAGATCGCGCTGGTGAAGGCCGCGAAGGCCAAGAACATGACCACCATGCCGATGGAGAACGTGGGGCGAGTGAAGAAGCTGAAGGGCACCAGCGGGAAGGCGTCGCGGCGCTCGCGGTGGCGGATCCAGAAGGCGAACACGACGGCCAGCACCGCGGCAGTGGAGAAGCTGGCGGTGGCCCACTCCGGCAGTCCCGCGTCGGTGACCTGAATGAAGGGGGCGATGAACCCGACGACGACCACGGCCAGGAGGAACATGCCCACGAAGTCGAAGCGGCCGCGGGTGAGGTTCCGGGTTTGCGGCACCAGCGGGAAGGCGGCGACCAGGGCCAGGGCGCCCAGCGGCAGGCCGGCAGTCAGGGCGAAGCGCCAGCCCTGGGCCATGCCCACCATGTCGATGATCTGTCCGCCGATGAGGGGGCCCACGAGCGCGGCGGCGCCGGTGACGACGGTGAAGATCGCGAACGCACGCAGGCGGGCGGCGCCGGTGAAGAGGATTTGGATGTAGGCGTAGAGCGGGGCGATCACGAAGCCGCCGGCGAAACCCTGGACGACGCGGGAGACGACCAGCTGAAGCTCCGAGAAGGAGAACGAGGCGACGAGCGCGGTCACCATGTAGGCGATGAGGCCCAGGATGAAGACCCATTTGTGCCCGTAGCGGTCGCCCAGACGGCCCGCGGGCACGAGGCCCAGCGCGTAGCCGATCATGTAGCCGGAGACGACCCAGGAGATCGCCGCCGGCGAGGCGCCAAGGCCCTCGGTGATGGAGGGGACGGCGACGTTCGAGATCGTGGCCCCGATCAGGATCATCGCCATCGGAGCCAAGAGAATGCTTAGGGTGACCCAACGGCGGGTGCCCGTGGGCCCGGCCGCAGGGCCCGTTGGTGCGGTGGTGGTCATCGTGACTCCTTCTGCTGCAGTCGGATCCATCATGGACGGACTGCGTCGCGAGATTGTGTGGGTCGAGTGACGGCGCGCGGATGGCTCGAAGGGAGGACGTTCCACCCGGCGTTGGATCGGTGCCGGGCGCCGAGTTCGCGATGCTGCTTCGCTTTGGTGCGGATGCTGCTCCGCAGGGATTGTGTGCCGCTGATCACAAAACATAGCGACCGCAATGTTTCGGCGTCAAGCCCTTGCCGCGATCCTCTTTTGGCGAGGCGTCCATCGGGTGGTGCCGGGGGTAATCTTGCAGATATTGCCCAGTGATGGACCAAAACGGGAAGCGGGGGTTCTCCTGCCGTGATGACTAGAGCAGAGTCGGGAAGGCCGGCCTACGGTGAGGGTCGACAGGCACTCGTTGATGCCGCGATCCAGCTGGTGGCGCGTGACGGCATGGCCAAGCTCACCTACCGATCGCTCACCGCGGAAGCGGGCGTGACCCAAGGGAGCCTGCGTCACCACTTCCCGCACCTGAATGCCGTCCTGGAGGCGGCGCTCGAATGGTGCCTTGAGGTTTCGCTGGGCTACAAGGAGCCCTCTGGCAGCCTCGTGGACACCCTGCGGCACATGGACGGGATGATGCGCGAGCATCCCGAACTGCCCCGTTTCCTCACCGAGGTCTACGTCGCCGCCCGGCACGCCCCTGAACTGCTGGAGCTGGTCAAGCGACACCAGGAGATCTACCGCGAGCGCGCTCGCGCCTCGTTCGTCGAGGCCGGGCTGGAAGTGGATGAGGAACTGGTCGAGATCATCGTTGCCATGGGTGACGGTATGGTCTTCCAGCGCGTCGTCTTCGGGGCTGAGCACGAGCCCGTGACCGAGCGGCAGATTGCCGGTTCGCGGCGCCTGCTCTCCTGCATTCTGTCGGAAGCGAGCGTTCGCCCCGCCTGAGCGTTCGCCGGAGCCAAGTTTCGTCGCCCGTGGCTGCGGTCGGTCGGATGATCCTTGACCCACAAACATTGCGTTCGCTATGTTTGTGGCAGCCACGTCCCGCGCCGTCCGGGGCCCGATCGCGAAGGAAGCGTTCCGATGACCTCAATCACCGTGCTGGTCGGCAACCCGAAGCCCGCATCGAGGACGCTCCGGGTCTGCCGGGCCGTGGCTGAGCGCATCGCGACAGCCGTTCCCCGGCCGGTCGTTAACGAGATCGACCTTGCGGACCATGCCCCCCGACTCTTCGCCTGGCCCGACGAGGGCATGGCCGAACTCTCGCGCCTGGTCGCGGAATCCGACGTCGTGGTGGTGGGCTCTCCGACCTACAAGGGGACCTATACCGGCATGCTCAAGGCCTTCCTTGACCGCTATCCGAAGCTCGGGCTCGATGGGGTGGTGGCGGTGCCCGTGATGACCGGTGCCGACCTGAGCCACTACCTCGGCCCCGACGTGCACCTGCGCTCCTTGCTGGTGGAGCTGGGGGCCTGCGCTCCCTCGCCGGCACTGTATTTCACGGTGCCTCGCATGGCGGAACTCGAACTGGTCCTGGACGACTGGGCCGCGCGCAGCCTTCCCCATCTCGCCGCGGCCACCGCGGTGCGCCGTGCTGGGGTCCTTGGCCGCGACTAGCGCCGTGGGAGCCGTTTCCGCAAAAACATTGCAAACACTATCTTTGCCCGCGACTCTCGCCTAGTATCGGGGTGTCGGTGTGAGACGCCGCACATGTTTCGCGACACAACAACGCGGAATGACCAGTCCATTGTCCCGGAGGGGACTGACCGTGTCGTGCCGCCGTCTCACCGTGGTGTCCTTCGCGATCGGCTCCTTCCGGACCATCCTGGCAAGGAGCCGACCATGTCGACCACACCCCACCCAACCGGCGGCACCTCATGACCGCCGTCGTTGTCGGAAACCCCAAACCTGCCTCGCGGACCCTGGCGGCGGCGACCCGCCTGCACGAGGCGCTCATCGGAACCGCCCCCGACGTCGTCGTCGACGTCGTGGACCTCGGGACGGGACTGCTCGGCTGGGGTGACGACGCCGTTGCCTCCGCCGTCTCCGCCGTGGCGCAGTCCGAGCTGGTCGTCGTGGCCAGCCCGACGTTCAAGGCGAGCTACAGCGGACTCCTCAAGCTGTTCCTGGACCAGTTCTCCGCCGGAGAGGGACTGCGCAACGTCGTGGCGGTACCGCTGATGCTCGGCGCGGGCCCGGAACACGCGCTGTGCCCTGAGCTGCTGCTCAAGCCTGTGCTCGTGGAGCTCGGCGCCACGGCCCCCGCGCCGGGGCTGTACCTCCGCGACAAGACATTCACCGAAGACGGAGCGATCGAGGCCTACGCCGCCCGCTGGGGCACCGCGATCCGCTCCTCCCGCGCAAGGAGCCTGACATGACCCACACGATGATCGAACCGCTCGCCGCCGTTGCCACCCCCGAGACCCTGCGCACCGCCTACGGGCGGTTCCCCACCGGCGTCGTCGCTGTCTGCGCCGACGTCGACGGGACCCGCGAGGTGCTGGTGGCCAGCAGCTTCGTGACGGTGTCACTGGACCCGCCCCTGGTGGCGTTCTTCCCGCAGAAGACCTCCACCACCTGGCCCCGCCTCGCCCATGCCGGACGGCTCGGCGTGAGCATCCTCGCCGAGCACCAGCACACTTTGGCGCGATCCATGGCCTCCAAGAACGGCGACCGCTTCGCTGGCGCGGAGGTCGTGGCCGGGAACGAAGGCGCGCTCTTCGTCGGCGGTGCCAGCGCCTGGCTGGAGACCACGGTCGACGGGGTGGTCCCCACCGGCGACCACGACTGCGTGCTGCTGCGGGTCGAGGGGGCGGCGCTGCACGAGCCCGGCCCGACGGTCTTCCACACGAGCCGCTTCCAGCGGCTCGTGGACCTCGACGCCTGACCAACCACCACAACCGTGGGGCCCGCCGAGCCGGGCCTCACGGTTGTTCCCGTTCCAGCTTCTTTTCCCCTTCCGGGATCCCGGCCGCCGTGGCGGCGGAAAGGCAACCATGACCCTGAACATCGGCATCATCCTTGGCAGCACGCGACCCGGACGCAAGGGGGCGGACGTCGCGGCGTGGGTCCACGCGCGGGCCGCCGAGCGGACCGACGCCCGCTACGAACTGATCGACCTCGCCGACTTCGGGCTCCCGCACCTGGACGAACCCGGGGGAGGGGCGCCCTACCGGCATCAGCACACCCGCGACTGGTCGGCGAAGATCTCCGAATTCGACGGGTACGTCTTCGTGACGCCCGAATACAATCACTCGGTGCCCAGCGCGCTGAAGGGGGCGATCGATTTCCTCAACGTCGAATGGCACAACAAGGCGGCCGGGCTGGTCAGCTATGGCGGCAGCGCCGGGGGCAGCCGCGCGGCCGAGCACCTGCGCCAGATCCTCGCGACCCTGCAGGTGGCCACCGTCGCCACCCAAGTGTCGCTGCCGTTCGCGACCGAGTTTGAGCGCGGCACCGACTTCCGGCCCGGCGCCTACCAGCTGCCCTACCTTGCGGAGATGTTCTCCCAAGTGGTGGCTTGGTCGGGTGCGCTGCGGGCGCTGCGCGTCCCAGATGAAGAACTTGCGGCCTCGCTGACGGCGGGCTGACGACCTTGCGGACGGCCGGCTGACGCCGGGACTGTCAGCCGCGCACTCGCAAGCGCAGACGGAAGGAGGGGCCCGTTGCCGGGCCCCTCCTTCCGTCTGCGCTTCTTTCCGTATGTGTGGCGTCGATCGGAGGACGCGATCAGGCCACGGGAGCGTCGCTCTCGGAGAGCGGGTACCGGGTGATCTGGTCCCACTGCTCCTTGACGTCGTAGTCGTAGATCCAGCCGAGCCCCAGCGGGGTGTCTCCGGACTGTTCCCGGGCCCGGAACGTGTCCCGGCGCTGCTCCCAGTCGCCGGCGTGCACCAGCTTGCTGTTCGCCAGGGACTGGCGCTGGACCGCGTGCGCCCGCGGGATCCGCACCTCGCGGAAGCCCTCGAAAGCCGCCGGCAGGTCCCCGGCATGCTCGTCCATCCAGCGGGCCAGCACGTAGGCGTCCTCGAAGGCCTGCGCGGCCCCCTGGCCGGCGTTGGGCAGCATCGGGTGCGCCGCGTCGCCGATCAGCTGGATGCGGCCACGCCCCCAGTCGCGGGAGGGCCTGCGTCCGAAGAGCCCCCACTTGGAGCAGTCCGTGACCCTGTCCAGCAGCCGCGCCAAGTCCCCGGTCGCCCCGGGGAAGCTGGCCCGCATCTGCTCCGGATCGCCGGGAATGGACCAGCCCTCCTCGGTCCACGTGTCCACGTCGGCCTGGGTGGTGATGTTGATGACCTTCGTGCCGCGCAGGAAGTAGGTCATCAGGTGGCTGCCCTTGCCGATCCACCCGTAGAAGCCGTGCGGGCCCAACACGTCCTCGGGCAGATCAGAGGCGTCGACCAAGGCCCGCCAGACCATCTGGCCCGTGTACTCCGCCTCGTCCTCGCCGTAAAGGTGGCGGCGCACCTGCGAGTGGATGCCGTCGGCGCCGATGACCGCGTCGGCCTCGAAGCGGCTGCCGTCGGCGAACCCGACCGTGACCCCCTCCGGGGTTTCGGTCAGGTCCGTGCAGGTGCGCCCGAGGTGGATGCGTTCGGGGGCGATCGCCCCGGCCAGCATCTCGATGAGGTCGGCCCGGTGGAACGCATAGTACGGGGCGCCGTACCGATCCTCGCCGTCGGGATCCGTGAACGGCGTCTCGGCCAGGAACTCGCCGGTGGACATCGAGCGCTGCCGGTGGCCGGTGACCCGGTTGCCGATAGCCTCCACCTGCTCCCGCAGCCCGATGGCGTAGAGCACCTTGGTGGCCTGCGGGCTGATGTTGATCCCGGCCCCGATCTCGCCCAGCTGCGCCGCCCGCTCGAAAACGTGCACGTCGAAGCCGGCCTTGGCCAGGCAGATGGTGGTGGCGAGCCCTCCGAGCCCGCCGCCGACCACGGCCACGGTCGGCTGCTTGCCGATTATTTCCCTCATGGTTCCTGCCTTTCCGCACCCCCGCGGGGACGCAAAGCTAGTCTTGGGTGCGCTCGCGCACCGTGTTGGTCAGGGGAGCAAGCCCGGTGATCTCCACCCGCACGACGTCGCCGTCGACCAGCCGCTCGCCGCGCGTGTGCCCGACGCCGGCCGGGGTGCCGGTGGCGATCACGTCGCCCGGCTCCAAGGTCCAGAGGCGGCTGGCCGCCGCGATGATCTCCGCCAGTCCCGCGATGAGGTCCGCGGTGGACCCGTCCTGCTTCACCTCGCCGTTGACCAGGCACCGGATGCCCAGGTCCGAGGGGTCGGGGACAAGCCAGCTCGGCGTTACCGCACCCAAGGGGCTGAAGTTGTCCAGCCCCTTGGACGCGGTCCAGTCGAACGCGAACGGGGCGGCGATCGTGACCCGGCGGGCGAGCAGTCCGCGCGCGGTCACATCGTTGAAGCAGGCGTACCCGGCCACGTGCTCCAGCGCCGTTGCGGCCGGGATGTCCCGTCCGCCCCGGCCGATCACGATCGCCAGCTCCGCCTCCCAGTCCACCCGGTAGGACGGGTCGGCCGGGATCAAGACCTCCCCGCCGTCGCCGACCAGCGACGTGGTCGGCGGGACGAGGAAGAAGTACGGCTCCCATCCGTCGGGGATCTCGGTGACCCCCATTTCGGCGACGTGGTCGCGGTAGTTCGCGCCGACGCAGAGCACCTTGCGCGGGTGCCCCAGCGACAGCAGCTCCTCGCCGGCGACCGGCTCCAGCGCCGCGACGTCCAGCGCGCGCAGCTCCGGAGCGAGCCGGTCCCAGTCGGCGACGGCGTCGATGAGGCCGGCGTAGGGACGCAGGACCTCGGGTACGGCCAGGCTTCCGTCGCCGCGGCGGATGGCCGCGGACCGCCGGGCCGGGTCGGCGGGGTCGGGGAGGCAGGTGGTCAGGCTCCAGCTGCTCATGCGGGGATCTCCTTCGTGTCGGGGCGGGCCGGGGCACCGGCCGCGGGGCGGGGGATGGTGGCGTCGGCGCGGCGGACCAGGTGCCCGTAGGCGGCCCGCACCCCCTCGGCCGACCAGATCTCGGCCTTCTTGGCGGCGGCCTCCGCTTCGGAGGACCACCGCCGGGGACCGCCGGCGGCCAGCGCGGCCAGCTGGGTGGAGCAGGCGCGTTCCAGCAGGACGGCGTTGAGTACCGCGTGGGCCGCGTCCGCCCCGGCGGTGACCAGGCCGTGGGCCGGGATCAGGCACCCGGCCCCGGAGCCGATGCGGGCGGCCAGCGCCGCTCCCAGCTCCGGGGTGCGGATGAGGTTGCCGGTGCGCTCGAAGCGGGGAACGTCTCGCCCGGGCTCCAGGAACGGCGTGGCCGCGTGGCTGATCGGCCGCAGCGGCTCCTCGAGCGAGGCGAACGCGACGGCTGCCTCACCGTGGGTGTGCACGCTGGCCCGCACCTCCGGGCGGCGGCGCATCAGCTCGGTGTGGATGAACACCTCCAGGTGCCGTTCGCCGTCGCCGGCGATCACCGCGCCGTCGAAGGACACCAGCACCACCCGTTCGGGGCACAGGTCCTCCATGCCCCAGCCGGCGGCCTTCGTCCACACCCCGCGTCCGGCGGGGTCGCGGATGGCCATGTGCCCCCAGACCAGGTCGCCGGCGCCCGCGGCCGCAAGGGCCCGGTGGGCGTCGACGACCTGGCCGATGGTGGCCGCGTCGCTCATCGCTTGATCGGCCCGCCGTGGGGCACCGGCCCCCACATGTTCATCGCGGCGGCGTCGGCCTCCCACGTCGTCGGATACATCGGGAAGCGTTCGTGCCAGGGGCGCGGCTCGTAGTAACCCTGCTCCTCGTCGAGCATGACATCGAGCTGGGTGAACAGCTCGATGCTGTTGCCGTCGGGATCCTTGTGATAGGTGAAGATGTTGTGCCCCACCGCGTGCCGGCCCGGACCCCAGTAGAGCGTGTGTCCGTGCTTGGTGAGGTTGTCGATCATCAGCTGCAGGTGGTTCAGGTCGCGGGCCTCGTAGGCGATGTGGTGCAGCCCGCGCAGCTCGTTGCTCTGCATGAAGTTGGCCGCGTGGTGGTCGGCGTTACAGCGCAGGAACACGAAGAAGTCGCTGATCGAATCCGCCCACCGGAAGCCCAGCGCGCCCTCGTAGAAGGAGCGCATGTCGCCCAGGGAGGGGGTGTAGGCGGCGACGTGGCCGAGCTTGCTGGGGCGGTGGTCGAAGGTGGGGGACACACCGCTGGGGTCCTGGTCCTCGTACAGGTGCAGCGTCGCCCCGGTGGCCGGCTCGGTGAGCACCAGCGCGTCTGGGGTGCCCGGCCCGATGTCGCTGCGCCGCTCGGCCCGCAGCCCGGCCGCCTGCAGGCGCCGGTGCGCCGCATCGAGGTCCTCGCGGATCTCGTAGCCGACCACGGAGCGCCCGCCGGCGGCCTCCGCGCGGTTGATGACGATGCTGTGGTGGTCCCCGCCGGTGGTCAGGAACGCCTGCCCGGGGGAGTTGTGGACCAGCGCGAAGCCCAGCACGTTGGTGTAGTAGTGGGTGAGCCGTTCGACGTCCGGCGTCTCGAACGCGACGTAGCCCAGCCGCGAGACGCGCACCGGGGTGGACGGCCGCGCGCTCGCCGGGGCCGGCACCTGCTCCCGGTCGGTGGTTTGGTCGGTGGTGGTCATGAAAGGCTCCTGCTCATCTCGTGGCTGTAGCGCCGGTGGAGGGCCGCCCAGCGGCGCCCGGTTTCCCGGCCGCCCTCGAGGTAGGCCTCGGGGCAGCTGGTGTAGGGCGCCCGGGCGGGGCCGGGGGTGAAGTAGCCGGCCGCCTCGAACTCGGCCCGGTCGATCTGGATGTTGTACTTGGAGAACTCCTCGAAGCTGCCGTGCGGGAACAGCGGGGCGCAGGCCTCGTTGAGGTCGTCCTGGATCCGGAGGGCCGTCTCCCAGTCGCCGGCGCGGATCGCCTCGCGCAGCGCCAGGACCGGGGCCGGGCCGCAGGAGATGTCACCGCTCCAGCAGGCGATGGCCGCCTCCGGGAAACGGCGGGCGGTGGTGGCCCAATCCCCGGCGACCGGCAGCAGCCGGATCCTGTCCGCAACGGCCTCCAGGTCCTCGACGAATCGCTCGCCCATGAGGCCGAGGCCCATGTGTTTGGCCGCGACGACCTGCTCGATGCCGGCCAGTTCGGCGTAGACGGCCGGGGAGATCTTGCCCTTGAAGGCGCTCGGGTTGTCGTAGGCGACCTGGGACATGTCGGGCAGCGCCGCGGCAATGTCGCGGTGGAACGCCACGATCTGGGTGTCGTCGAGCGCGACCCACATGGGACGCCCCACGAACAATCCGTCGGCGCCGAGCGCCCGCAGCGCGGACCCGCGCTCGATCGTGTCGCGGGTGTTCAGTGTGGTCGCCCCCGCGAACACCGGCACCCTTCCTGCGGCGGTGCGGATGACGACGTCGTTGAACGCGAGCAGTTCGTCGAGCATCAGGCCCGCGCCCTCCCCGAAGGTGCCGTTGGTCATCAGCACGTCGACGCCGGCGTCGACCAGCGCCGCGGTGAGGCGCTCGGTCTCGGCCAGGTCCACGGTCTGCCGTGCGTCCCACCGGTCGGCGCCGGGCAGCGCCGGGGTGGGCAGGATCCCGACGGCGCCGGTGATGTCGGCGGCCGTGTAGCGGGTCATCGGGACTCGTCCGAAGCGAGGAAGATGTCGCTGCGGTAGGTCGGCACCTCCGGGGATGCGGGAACCCGCGGGGGCTCGGAGGCGCCGATGCGGGCCTCGGGCTCCTCGTAGAAGTGGCCGAGCGCCTGCAGCGCGGGGATGTCGTGCGTCGTGAAGAGTCGGAGCGGCTCGGACGAGTCGTTGACCAGCCGGTGCCAGGCGTAGTTCGGCACGGCGAAGGAATCGCCCGGGGTGAGCGCGTGGCGCACGCCGTCGATTTCGATCGCCCCGCTGCCGGAAATCACGAAGCCGACGGAGCTGGAGGTGCGCCGGTGCGCCTTGCCCTCGAACCCGGGAACCAGTTGCTGCACCCAGCAGTCCATGGTCTGGAACGTGGGTCCGCCGGTGACCGGGTTCGCGTAGCGCAGCGCCAGCCCGTCGTAGGGATCCCCGACGGTGTCGGTGTAGGCGTCGAGCACCGGCTCGATGTCCTTCCAGGCGTAGCGGACCGGCAGGCGCGACTCGCGGGCGTGTTCCCAGACCGGGCGCACCGCGGCGGTGCGCAGTCCTTGGGAGTCGGTGACGGAGCCGCGCTGGGGCTGGCTGGCGGCGCCGAACGGTTCGAAGAACGCCTGGTTCAGGCTCGCGGTCAGGCCCAGGTCCAGCACGTCGAGCCAGACGACCTCCTCGTCGGTCGGGTTGTGGTGGTCGTGCCAGGCGCCGCGCGGGGTCAGCAGCAGGTCGAAGGTCTCCATGGGCAGCGGCTCCCCGTCGACCACGGTGAACGCATCCTTGTGGCCCTCGATGACGAACCGCAGCGCGGACATCGAATGGCGGTGCGACCAGCACACCTCCTGGGCGCGCATGATCTGGATGCCCACGGAGATGGTGTGGGTGGAGCCGGGCACGCCCTGGGTGATGCCGGGATTCAGGAACACGATGCTGGTGCGGCCCACGCCTTGGGGCCCCAGTACGCGAGAGGCCTCCGCCAGGTGGGGGCGGGTCGTGGACCAGGGCCACACGTGGCCGAGGCCGCGCGGCTTCGGGCCGCCGATCGCCGCATCGAGCATGGGCTCGAACGACCACTGGCCGATGATGTGGTCGCTCTTGATCTGCTGGTCGTAGGCGTCGATGGCGTCGGTGCGGCGCAGCGCGTCATCGAGCTGGGTGGTGTCGGTCATCGTCCTGCTCTCCTTCGGATGGGTGGGGCCGAGCGGGTGGGCCCGGATGGGTGGTGCGTGGTGGTGGTCAGGCGGGGTCGGAGGGGTACCGCACGTGCACGGTCTTGGCCTGGGTGAAGGAGAGAAGCTCGTCGAACTCCTCGTCGCGGCCGATGCCGCTGTCTTTCACACCGCCGTAAGGGGCACCGGGCAGGTGCCGGGAAACCTCGTTGACCCAGACGTAGCCGGCGTCGATGGCCTCGGCGAAGCGCAGCGCCCGCCCCAGGTCGGTGGTGTAGACGCTGGCGGTCAGCCCGAAGCGGGTCGCGTTCGCGATGCGGATGGCCTCGGCCTCGTCGGCGAAGCGCAGCACCGAGAGCACGGGGCCGAAGATCTCCTCCTGGGCCAGCCGGGAGTCGGGCGCGACGTCGGCGAACACGGCCGGGCGGACGAACAGCCCCGCGGCCAGCTCCCCGTCGGTGATCCGTTCCCCGCCGGTGCACAGCCGGGCGCCTTCCTCCACGCCCAGGCGGACGTAGCCGAGCACCTTCTCCAGCTGTTGTTCGTTGACGATCGCCCCGGTCTGCGCGTCCGGATCCTCCGGCAGGCCCGGGCGCAGCCCGGCGACCCGTTCGGTGAGCCGCTCCACGAAGCGGTCGTGGATGGCCCCGTGGACCAGGACCCGGGAGAGCGACCCGCAGGACTGGCCCTGCCAGGTGAAGTTCATGCCCCGCACCGCGGCCTCGACGGCGGTGTCCAGGTCGGCGTCGTCGAACACCACCAGCGGGTTCTTCCCGCCGAGTTCGAGCGTGGTGGTGGCGACCGCGTTCTCCGCGGCCCGCCGCTGGATCCCCAGCCCGGTGTCCAGGGACCCGGTGAACGCGAGCCGTCGCACCTGAGGATGGGCGACGAGGGCGTCGCCGACGACGCCGCCGAGCCCGGTGACGACGTTCAGCAGCCCCGGCGGCAGCACCTGCGCGGCGACCTCGGCCATGCGCAGCGCCGAGAGGCTGGTATGTTCGCTGGGCTTGAGGACGACGGCGTTGCCGGCCACCAGCGGGGCCGCGATCTTCGAGACCGCGAACATGAACGGGTGGTTGAACGGGACGATCCGTCCCACGACGCCGTAGGGGATCCGGGTTGCGTAGGTCAGCTCGCCGGTGGCCGCGGGGATCGTGCTGCCGCGCAGCTGGAGCGCCAGTCCGGCGAAGTAGCGCAGCGCGCCGATGCCGGCGGCGACGTCGCGGCGCATCTCGGTCAGCAGGCTGCCGTTGTCGGCGCTGTCGAGTCGGGCGAACTCCTCCGCGTGCTGCTCCAGCCCGTCGGCCAGATGTTCCAGCGTTCGGGCGCGGGCCGTGGGTCCGGAGGCCCACCACGGGCCCTGCGCGCGGGCGGCCGCGGCGACGGCCCGGTCGACGTCGTCGGCCGTGCCGGCCGGGAACACGCCCAGCAGCCGGCCGGTGGCCGGGCTGAAGGACTCGAGCACGGCCCCGTCCGAGGCCTCGCAGGCCTGCCCGTCGATGAGCATCCGGTGGCTGAGGCCGGTGGCGGTGGCGGGCATCAGATGACCCCCTCGGCACGGAGCGCATCGACGTCCTCGGCGCCCAGGCCCAGCAGCTTGCCGTAGACCTCGTAGTTGTACTCGCCGACGGCGGGCCCGGCGTGGGAGATCCGCGAGGGGGTCTCGCTGAAGCGGATCCAGGGGGCCAGTAGGGTCAGGTCGCCGGCCTCGGCGTGCTCGACGTCGACGAACACGTCGCGCGCCTGGAGGTGCTTGTCCTCGAGCACATCGTCGATCGTGTAGACCGGGCCGATCGGCAGGGACTGCGCGGTGAGCATCGAGAACAGCTCCTTGGGGGTGAACTCCTTCATCCACCCGGCCGTGGTCCGCTGCACGTAGGCGAGGTTCGCCCGGCGGGCCCGGACGTCGGCCATGCGCTCGTCCTCCAGGGCCTCGGGGTGCCCGAGCACGGTGGCGAAGCGGGTGAACATCTCGTCGTTGAGGTCCGGGACGTGGAAGGCCACGTGGCCGTCCTTGGCCTCCATGTAGGCCCCGGCCGGGCCCTGGCCCTCGAAGTGCTCGTGGAAGTTGGCGACCATGAAGCCCATAAGGGCCTCCTGCATGGAGATCTCGATCTTCTGCCCGGTGCCGGTGACCGAGCGGTGGTAGAGCGCGGCGAGCAGTCCGACGGCGAGCGAGACGCCCGCGGCCTCGTCCCCGGGACCCTGGACTTGGGTGCCCGGGGACTTTGAGAGCCCCCAGGCCGCGTTGGCCCAGCCCGAGGCGGCCATGGCGACCGTGGCGTAGGAGCGGAAGCCCGCGTGCGGGCCGGTCTCCCCGTATCCCTTCGAGGAGCCGTAGATGAGCCTGGGGTTGTGTTCCCGCAGCGCCTCGTAGCCCAGCCCCAGGCGGTCCATCACGCCGGTGGAGAAGTTCTCGACCACGACGTCGGACTGCTTTACCAGGTCGATGAACATCTCGCGTCCGCGCTCGCTTTTGAGGTTGAGCGTGACGGTCTTTTTGTTCGCGTTCACGGCGAGGAACTCGTAGCCGTCGTGGTCCGCATCGACCGGCATCCAGGCGTGGCGGAAGCGGTCGGGGGAGCCCTCCTGCTCGACCTTGATGACCTCGGCGCCCATGTGGGCCAGCAGCATCGTGGCAAACGGGCCGTTGAGCACGTGGGAGAGGTCGAGGATCCTCACCCCGTTCAGCGGGCCGAATTCGGTGGTGGCGTTCATGGTGTTACTCCTCGGGGTTGTCGATGAGGGTGAAGGTGGGGAGGGCGGCGCCGTCGGGCAGCGGCAGGAATCCGACGGCGACGGCGTCGCCGACCCGGGCCCGCCCGGCGTCGCCTGTCCCCAGGGTGGAGGTCAGCACGATCGCCGCCTCGGTGCCGTCCAGTTCGATGTGCGCCACCGCCAGCGGCAGTTCGTCGGCAATGGTCGGGTCCAGCGGCCGGTGCACAACGGCCAGGCCCGCGATGCGCCCGGTGCCGGCCAGCCGCTCCCAGACGGGGGCGGCGGCGTGGCAGCGGGGGCAGTGTTCGCGCGGGGGCCAGCGCCAGGCTCCGCAGTCGCCGCAGCGTTGGCCGAGCAGCACCCCGGCGGCGCAACCCTCCCAGAAGGCGGCGCTGTCCGGGTCGGTCAGCGGGGGAGTCCGCAGCCGCGCGCTCATGCGGCCCGGCCCAGGATCATCCCGCTGTCCCCGGATTCCCCGGCGACCAGCGCCAGTTCGGGGTCGCGGACCTGGCGGCAGCGGCCGCGGTCGAAGTCGTGGGTGCCGGTGCACTCGTCGTCGGCCACGCCGGTGTCGCGCAGCTGCTGCACGGCCTCGATCACGTGGCCCAGGCCGACGAGGTTGCCCTCGCTGAGGTGGCCGCCGTGCGTGTTGACGGGGATGCGGCCGTCCAGGCCCAGCTCTCCGGCACGGATCGCCGTGGGCGCGGCGCCGGGCGGGGTGAGCCCGAACTGTTCGATGTGCAGCATCGCCATGCCGGTGAACGGGTCGTACACCTGGGCCAGGTCCAGGTCGGAGGCCGCGATGCCGGCTCGCGCATAGAGCGCCGGCGCCAGCTCCAGGGCGTTCAGTTCCCAGTGGCGGCGCGCGCGGGCCGGTCGCACCGGGGCGCCAAGGGTTCCGCCGCTGACTGCCCGCACCGCAACCGGGGTGCGGCGCATCCTTTTGGCGTCGCGGGTCGCCGAGACCACCACGGCCATCGCCCCGTCGTTCCACATGCTGCAGTCCAGCAGTCGGAACGGTTCGATGATCCAGGGCGAGGCCTGGTGGTCGGCGACAGTGATCGGGGTGCGCATCATCGCCTTGCGGTTCAGTGTGGCGTGGGAGCGCTGCAGTACGGCCAGCTCGGCGAGGTCGGAGTTCTCCAGCCCGAATTCGTGCAGGTAGGCGCTGACGTGGGGCCCGTAGAGCGTCGCGGCGTGCGATGCCCCGAACGGCTCGTTCCATTGGCGCTGCCCGGAGGGCCACAGGTCGTGGCCGGTGCCGGCCGGTGCCACCGAGCGCGAGTTTGCGGCCCGGTAGACCAGCACGTGCCGGCAGACCCCGGAGTAGACCGCCATCGCGGCAGCGGCGATCGCCGCTGCCGCCCAGGCCCCTCCGCTGCTGTCGCAGAACGACATGGAGCACTTCTCCAGGCCCAGCGCCGCGGCCAGCTCGGGCGGGGCGGGGGTGTCCCGCGGACCCCAGTAGTAGGTCACCAGCCCATCGATCTGGGTCGGGGCCAGCCCGGCGTCCGCGATCGCGGCGAGCGCGGCCTCGGTGGCCAGGGCGATGGTGCTGCGGCCGCTGTTCTTGCTCAGCTCGGTCCATCCGACGCCGGTGATGGCCGTGCGGCCGCGCAGGTCGGCCATCAGCCGAACACCCCCGCAGTCTCCTCGGTGAGGTTGACGGTCTTCAGCTCCTGGAAGGCCTGCAGGCCCTCGGCCCCCAGTTCGCGTCCGACGCCGGAGTCCTTGACCCCGCCGAAGGGGACCTGCACGTTGTGGGCGAACCGGTTGATGGTGAAGCTGCCGGCGCGCACCGACCTGGCGACGTGGGCGGCCGTGGCAGGATCCTCGGTGAAGACCCCGCCGTGCAGCCCGTACCGGGTGTCGTTGGCGATCGCAATGGCCTCCTCGAGGCCGTCGTAGCCGATGACGACGGCGACCGGGCCGAAGATCTCCTCGCGGCTGACGCGCATCGAGTTGTCCGCATCCACGAGCACGGTCGGCTCCAGGTAGTGGCCGCGCTCCAGCCCCGCCGGCGTGCCGCCGCCGACCGCGATGCGGGCGCCCTCGCTTTGCCCAAGCGCCAGGTATCCGTTCACGCGCTTGTGCTGGGCGGCCGAGGCGAGCGGGCCGAGCGTGGTGGCGGGGTCGAACGGATCTCCGATGGTGAAGGAGCGCGCCGCGGCGGCCAGCACCTCGACCCATTGGTCGCGCTCGCCGGAGGGGACAAGGACGCGGCTGAACGCCGAACACGTCTGGCCGGTGTTGGAGAAGGTGCCGTCGGCGATGCCGCGGATGACCTTCGCGGGATCGGCGTCGGAGGCAATGATCGCCGCGGACTTGCCGCCGAGCTCCAGCTGCAGCCGCGCGAAGCGTGGCCCCGCCGCGCGGGCGATCTCCCGGCCGGCCGCCGTCGAGCCGGTGAAGCTGATCTTGTCCACCCCGGGATGGGCGGTCAGCGCCCGGCCGGTCTCGCGGCCGCCGGTGACCAGGTTGAATACGCCGGCCGGCAGCCCGGCCGCCTCGAGCGCCTCGGCCAGCAGGTAGGAATCCAGCGGGGTCTCTGGCGCCGGCTTGTAGACCACGGTGCAGCCGGTGGCGAGCGCCGGGACGACTTTGGCGATCGACATGTTGAACGGGCTGTTCCAAGGGGCGATCGCGGCAACGACGCCGACCGGTTCGCGCAGCACCGCTGCGGGGCCGAAGCGGGTCTCGCGCAGGTCCAGCGTTTGCTGTTCGCGGGCGAGGTCCAGGAAGTAGCGGCCCACCCAGAGACCGGCCGGGGCCTTCTGGCGGGAGATCGTGGTGGGCAGGCCCATCTGCGCGGTGACCAGATTGGCGATCTCGCCCAGCTTCGGCTCCAGGTTCGCCAGGGCCCGCTCGAGCACCTGGGCGCGTTCGGCGGTGGACAGGTGCGGCCAAGGGCCGGCGTCGAAGGCATGGCGGGCCGCGGTAACGGCGAGGTCGACCTCCTGGACGGAAGCGTCCGGGACCCGGCCGATCTGCTCCTCGGTGGCCGGGGACATGACGGCGATCCCCGGCCCCGGGGCGGCGGCATGCCAGCGCCCGTCGATGAACAATTCGTTGCGCACGTTCATGCTCTCTCCTTTGAGGTGGGTGGGCCGGGAGCTGGTGGGTGCCTTCCGCGGCGAGATAGACGCAAACATAGCGTCTGCAATGTTTTGGTGTCAATGGGTTCTCGGAGCGCCGAATCGGCGCCAAAAAAGTTAAACAAGGCACTTGCAATGTTTTGGTCTTGCGGGCAAGATCGACACCTAAGACCCCGACGTTGCGGGGCCATCCGGGCAACGCTGCCCGCCGGATGGTCCCCGTCCCGACCGTTTGAGCCCCACCTGTCAGATCGAGGAGCCGACGCACCATGGCCACACCCCTGCACTTTGGATTCTTCAGT
Organism: Arthrobacter ginkgonis; assembly: GCF_039540195.1. NCBI lineage: Bacteria > Bacillati > Actinomycetota > Actinomycetes > Micrococcales > Micrococcaceae > Arthrobacter > Arthrobacter ginkgonis. The sequence continues at coordinate 69,909 of NZ_BAABEO010000009.1, forward strand.
TCGTTCTCGGCCCCGGCCTGGCACGCGCCCGATGACCGCATGTTCGGCGACGACTGGCCCTCAGGCGGCTACCACAGCTGGCTGGCGCGGCGCGTCGAGGCGGCCAAGTTCGACTTCCTCTTCTTCGAGGACACCTCCGGGGTCTCCCGGATCAACAACGAGAGCATCGACACCGACTTGCGCTACGCGCTCAGCGCCCCGAAGAACGACCCGGTCGCGCTGATCACCTACCTGTCGGCCGTGACGGAGCGGCTTGGGCTCGTCGCCACCGCTTCCACCTCGCTCTACCCGCCATTCCTGCTGGCCCGGCTGTATTCGACGATCGACAGCCTCAGTCGCGGCCGTGCCGGCTGGAACATCGTCACCTCCTCGGAAAACGAGTCCGCGCAGAACTTTGGGCAGGATGCGCTGCTGCCGACCCAGCAGCGCTATGACAAGGCCGAGGAGTTCGTGGAGGTGGTCTCCAAGCTGTGGGGCTCCTGGGACGCCGATGCCGTCGTCAAGGACCTGGCGAACAACGTCTACACGGATTCCAGCCGGGTGCGCTCGATCGACCACGCCGGCGAGCACTTCAAGGTGCGCGGACCGCTGAACACCTACCCCTCCCCGCAGCACCGGCCGGTCTTTGCCCAAGCCGGCGGTTCCCCGAGGGGGCGCGACTTCGCCGCCAAGCATGCGGAGCTGATCATGAGCGTGACCATCGGAGGCGTCGAGGCGATGAAGGAGTTCCGGGAGGACATCCACGCCCGCATGCGCGCCCACGGACGCGATCCGCGCGAGGCGCGCATCGTTTACGCGCTGCACCCCCACATCACGGAGAACGTATCGACGTTCCGCCGCTCGATCACGGACGAACAGCTGGTCCCGGTACTGGGCAAGCACGGCGCCCACCTGGGCGTCGACCTGCTCACCTACGACCTGGACAGGCCGTTCCCCACCGACGTCGAGGCCAGCGGCACCACCAGCATGCTCACCTCGCTGAAGGAGAAGGGCCGGCGCGGCATCACGCTGCGCGAGGCGATCATCGACTTCCACTGGGGGGACGACGAGTTGGGCTCGATTGGCCCGGCCTCGTCCATCGCCGAGAACCTCATCTCGGCGATGGACGAGGCCGGCGGCGACGGCTACATCTTCATGGCCACCCAGGACGCCAACCGCGCGGTCATCGACGGGATCATCGACGAGCTGGTTCCCGAACTGCAGCGCCGCGGCGCGATGCGCACCGACTATGCCGGCAGCACGTTCCGCGAGAACCTCTTTGCCTTCTGACGCTCCGTCCCTCAGGCCGTGGCCCCGCCACGAAGCCTCCATCGATACCTTCAGGGGAACCAATGACTGAAAACACCGAGAACAACGCCTCCGACGTGCTGATCGTGGGCGGCGGTTTCACCGGGCTGGCGGCCGCCCGCGACCTCACCCGGGCGGGCCTGTCCGTCACCCTGCTCGAGGCCCGCGACCGCCTCGGCGGGCGGACGCTGTACCGCGACAGCCCGTTGGGCCGCCCTCTCGAGATCGGCGGCGGGTTCGTGCACTGGCTCCAGCCCCACCTCTGGGCGGAGATGACCGCATACGGGCTCGAGCTCCAGCCCGTGGAGTCCGTCGATCGGGTCTACTGGATCGCCGACGGTACCGTGAACACGACCCCGCTGGGCGAGTACAAGGCCCTGCTGAGCAAGGGGCAGGGCGCCCTGTCCGCGCGGGCCCTCGAGGCGTTCCCGAACCCCTATGAACCGTTCCCGCTGACCGAGGCCGCTCTCGCGGCCGACGGCGCCTCCGTCGCCGAGACCATCGCCGAACTGGGCCTGCCGGATGACCTCACGGACATCCTGCGCGGACACTGGACACTGTCCTTCAGCGGTTCGACGGCGGACGGCGCGCTCTCGCAAGTCCTGCGCCACACCGCGCTGGCCGGCGGGGCCTGGCGCATGCGCCAAGAGGCGGCCTCCACCTACCTGATCCGCGGCGGGACCAGGGCCCTGGTCGACGCGTTCGCCGGGGACACCGCCGCCGACGTCCGGCTGGGCGCCACGGTGGCGTCGGTGCGGCAGTTCGACGGCGCGGCGGCCGTCACCACGACCGCCGGCGAGGTCTTCACCGCCGGCCACGTGATCGTCACGGTGCCGCTGAACATCCTCAATTCCATCGAGTTCGAACCTCCGCTGTCGGAGACCAAACGCGCGGCAGGACGGGAGGGGCAGGTCTCCACCGGCTTGAAGGTGTGGATCAGGGTGCGCGGCGAGGTGGACAGGTTCATCGCGTTCGCTCCCGACTCCTACCCGCTGACCATGATGGGCTGGGAGTTCGAGGTCGACGGGGACACGATCCTGCTGGCCTTCGGGCCCCGCGCCGACGAGCTCGACGTCACCGACGTGGCCGCGGTGCAGGCAGCGGTCAGCCAGTGGCGCCCGGACCTGGAGGTTGTGGCGGTCGACGCGCACGACTGGACCCGGGATCCGCTCTCCGGCGAGACCTGGGGCATGCTGCGCACCGACCAACTCTCCACCCAGATCGAGGAGCTCAACCGTCCGGAGGGCGCGGTGCAGCTAGCCGGCAGCGACCAGGCGCTGGGCTGGAACGGCCACATCGACGGCGCCATTGAAAGCGGACGCCGGGCCGCCCGCCGCATCCTCAACGCGGCGGCCGATCCGCGGGCGCTGGAGAGCGCCGCGTCCCTGGTGGGGGGAGCCTAGACGGCCCTTCCAGCGACACGGCACCGGCGCCAGCGGCCAGCGCCTTCCGGACCAGCTACGCGGGGCCGCTGGACGGGTCCGTTAGGCGGATTCGCTAGTGGACGGGGGCGGTTGCGGCAGTGCCGCTGTGGGCCTAGGCGGCCGGCATCGCGCCGTCGTCCTCCGCGCGGGCATCCTCCGCCCGGGTGGCCAGCAGGGTGATCAGGTCGAAGACCACGGTGGCGGCGGCCAGGCTGGTGACCTCCGCGTGGTCGTAGGCCGGGGCCACTTCCACCACGTCCGCGCCGCGCAGGTCCAGGCCGCCCAGGCCGCGCAGGACCGCCAGCAGTTCGCGGGAGAGCAGTCCGCCGACCTCGGGGGTGCCGGTGCCGGGAGCGCAGCCGGGATCCAGGACGTCGATGTCCACCGAGATGTACAGGGGCGCGTCCCCGACCCGCTCGCGGATGCGCCGGATGGCCTCGGGCACGCCGAGGGTGTCCAGGTCGGTGCTGCGCAGGATCTGGAAGCCGAAGTCGTGGTCGCGCAGGAAGTCGTCGCGGTCGTAGACCGGCCCGCGGATGCCCACGTGCATGGAGCGGTCTTCCAGCAGCAGCCCTTCCTCGAAGGCCCGCCGGAACATGGTCCCGTGGGTGACGGGCTGGCCGAAGTAGCTGTCCCAGGTGTCCAGGTGGGCGTCGAAGTGCAGCAGGGCCACCGGTCCGTGCACGCGGGCCAGCGCCCGGAGCATCCCCAGGGCGATGCTGTGGTCCCCGCCGACGGCAATCACGCGGCGGTCAGGGGACATGAGCGTAAGGGCGTGGTCCTCGATCTGGCCGATCGCCTGTCCGATGTCGTAGGGGGTGCAGTCGACGTCGCCGGCGTCCACCACCTGCAGGGTGCGCAGCGGTTCGGCGTCCAGCTCCACGTGGTAGCCCGGCCGCAGCAGCCGGGAGGCTTCCCGGACCGCCGCGGGTCCGAACCGGGCGCCCGGACGGTAGGAGGTGCCGCCGTCGTACGGCACGCCCAGGACGGCGACGTCGAAGTCGGGCACCTGGTGCAGCTGCGGCAGGCGGGCGAACGTGCCCAGTCCCGCGTAGCGGGGACTGCGGGTCGGGTCGGCGGGGCCGACGGGTTTGTGGGGGACAGCTTCGTGATGGACCATGGAAACCTTCTGTTGTCGGATTAGCTCAGCGGCAGCGGGACGACGGCGGCCAGCCGCAGCCCCGGGGTGGTCAGCAGTTCGGGGGTGCCGAGCACGGCCTCGAGCTCGGCGTCGTCCATCAGCGCCCGGGCACGGACGACGTCGATCACCCCGGCGCCGGTGCGCATGGCGTGCTGCGCGACCTCGGTGGCGCAGTGGTAGCCGATGTACGGCACCAGCGCGGTGACCAGGCCGATCGAGTTCTCCACCCCGGCCCGCAGGCCTTCCCGGTCGGCGGTGATGCCCTCGACGCAGCGCTCGGCCAGGACCGTGCAGGCGGCAGTAAGCTCCCCGACGCTTTCGAACAGGGCGCGGGCCATGATCGGCTCGAAGGCGTTCAGCTGCAGCTGTCCGGCTTCGGCGGCCATGGTCACTGTCAGGTCCTTGCCGATGACGGAGAAGGCCACCTGGTTGACCACCTCGGGGATGACCGGGTTGACCTTGCCCGGCATGATGGACGATCCGGCCTGCACGGCCGGCAGCACGATCTCGCCCAGCCCCGCGCGCGGGCCGGAGGAGAGCAGGCGCAGGTCATTGGCCACCTTGGAGAGCTTGACCGCGATCCGCTTCAGGACGCTGGAGAACTGGACCAGCGCCCCGACGTCCTGGGTAGCCTCGATCAGGTTCCCGGCCGGCACTACGGGCACGGCCGCGATCCGGGCCAGGTGGCCGCACGCCGCCGCCGCGTAGTCCGCATGGGCGTTGAGGCCGGTGCCGATGGCCGTCCCGCCGAGGTTCACCTCCCGGATCAGCCCCATCGCCTCGGCCAGGCGCAGCTCGTCCTCGGCGAGCATCACGGCGAAGGCGCCGAACTCCTGGCCCAGGGTCATGGGGACGGCGTCCTGGAGCTGGGTCCTGCCCATCTTCAGGTAGTCCCGGAACTCCACTGACTTGCGCTCCATGGCCGCCCGCAGCCCGCCCATGGCGGCCAGCAGGGAGCCGGCCGCGCGGTGCAGCCCGACCCGCAGCGCGGTGGGGTATACGTCGTTGGTGCTCTGGCCGAGGTTCACGTGCTCGATCGGGTGCACCTGGCCGTAGTCGCCCTTGGTGTGGCCGAGCAGTTCCAGCGCCCGGTTGGCGATGACCTCGTTGGCGTTCATGTTGGTGGAGGTGCCCGCGCCGCCCTGCAGGACGTCGACGACGAACTCGGCGCCGAGCTTCCCCTCCTGGACCTCGCGGCAGGCCGCGGCGATGGCGTCGGCGCGGCGGTGGTCCAGCAGGCCGAGCTGGCGGTTGGCCTCCGTGGCCGCCTCCTTCACGCAGCCCAGCGCCCAGACCAGGTCGGTGTGCAGGCCGATCGGAACGCCCGTCATCCTGAAGTTTTCCATCGCCCGGGCGGTGTGCACGCCGTAGTACGCGGCGGCGGGGACCTCCAGTTCGCCGAGCAGGTCGTGCTCGGTCCGGGTCTGCGTTCCTGTTGCCGGTATGGGCTCAGCGGACACCGAGGGCCTGCCTTTCGTCGTCGGATGGGGTGGGGGAGGGGACATTGCCGGCGGGGTCCGCGGACATCAGGCGCCCGCGCAGGTCCGCGTCCAGGGCTGCGTCGATGCAGGTCCAGGCCATGGCCTTGGCCGCATCCAGCACCGCGCGGTCCGCCGCGCCGGTGACGCAGTGCTCGGCGAATTCCTTCTGGTGGTTGACCGCCGGCAGCGAACCGATGCCGATGTAGGGGTGGATGGCCGGCAGCACCAGCGAGACGTTTCCCATGTCGGTGGAGGCCCGGTTCATCCGCATGTCAGGACCGGATTCGGTGAATCTGCGGCCCAGGGCCACGGCGTTGTCCACATAGCGCGCCAGCAGGTCCTCGTCCGTGCGGAACTCCGAGTACGGCTTGCTTTCGGCCTCGATGTCCAGGCCGCAGCCGGTGGCCAGCGCCCCGGCCTCGAAGCAGCGCCGGACCTTCTCCTCTAAGACGTCCAGCTCCGCCAGCGAGCCGGCACGGACGTACCAGCGGCCCTCGGTCACTTCCGGAATGGCGTTCGGTGCCTCGCCTCCGTTGGTCAGCACCCCGTGGACCCTGGTCCCGCCCTCCAGCTGCTGGCGCAGCATGCCGATCGCGACCTGGGCCACGGTGAAGGCGTCGGCGGCGTTGATACCGCGCTCCGGATAGGCCGCGGCGTGGGAGGCCTTGCCGCGGTAGCGGATCCTGCTGTGGGAGACGGCGAACGGTTCGGCCCGGGCCACGTCCAGCGGACCCGGGTGGACCATCATGGCCGCGTGCTGGCCGTCGAACGCGCCACGTTCCAGCAGTTCGATCTTGCCGCCGCCGCCCTCCTCGGCCGGGGTGCCGAAAACGGTGATCCTGGCGTCCAGGGCGTCGGCGATCGGGGCCAACGCCGCGGCGGCACCGACAGCCGCCGCGGCAATGATGTTGTGCCCGCAGGCGTGGCCGAGCCCCGGCAGCGCGTCGTACTCGGCGCAGATCGCCAGCCGCAGCGGCCCGCGGCCCACGCCGGCCGAAAACGCCGTCGGAAACCCGCACAGTTCCCGCTTCACCTCGTAGCCGAAACCCGCCAGTTCGCCGGTGATCCAGCCGGCGGCCTGGTGCTCCTGCCAGCCCGTTTCCGGGTTGGCGTGGATCCGGTGGGAGAGTCCCAGGATGCGTTCGGAGAGCGCGTCGATGCGGCCGGCGGCCACGTCCTTGAGGCTTTTCACAGGTCCCCCGGCACCCCGTAGCTGGGCGCGAGGGCCGGCTGCACCGCGCGCAGCTTGTAGTCGCGCTTCTGCGGACGCCACAGTTCCCAGAGGCCGGCGAGCTGGCCGATCGGATCCTCCTCCGCCCAGTCCACCCGCAGGTCCGTGACCGCCCAGGGCACGTCCTCGACCACGACCAGGCCCGCCGAATGCTCCGGGCCCTCCTCGCCGCCGGCGTCGCGGCCGGCCAGCAGGCCGGCCAGCAGCCGGTCCTCGAGCTCGCCCTCGGCCGCGGCGTACGCCTCGGCGATGGCGTCGACGACGGCGGGGGAGGAGAGCAGGTTGCCGGCCGCGACCGCGCCGTCGACCTCCACCGTGCGGTGGGTGCCGAGCGTCCGGGCGCCGCTGAAGGCTGCCGTGCGCCCGTCGCGTCCGACGGCGGTCAGCTGGCGGTACTCGGTGTCCGGTTCCTGCGCCAGGAGCTTGGCCATCGCCTCCTCCGCGCTCGATCCTGACTCCAGGAGATCCAACAGCTTCGCGCCCAGACCGGGATCGGTGATGTTTTGGGACGCCACCGCCCCGGTCCCTGGCCGCAGGTGCACGCAGCGCGCCGCAACGGAGGGGCTCGAGGACGTGACGACCATGCCGAAGGCGCCGGTGGCGGCATCCCGGGCTACGAGTGAGAAAGTCATTGGATCTCCTGGAATCGTGCTTCTTGGACGTGTGCAGGCGGGTGGGGGCCCATCAGAGACTCCCGTTCACCTTCTCGGAGAGGTTGGCCGCGTCCTTGACCAGGTCCAGGGGGCCGCTCCAGTCGAAGTTGCGGTAGACGGCCCCGAGCTGGGCGAAGGGCGGGGACTGGGCGAAGAGCTGGAAGGTCAGCCGGTGCCCGGCGTAGTCGCTGTTGAGCAGGTCGCGGGCGAAGGCCAGCAGCCGGCGGCGGTCCTCGGCCACCCAGTTGTCGTTGATGGTGTAGAACTTCTCCAGCCAGGGCGAGACCTCGGGGTCGTTGAAGGTCGCCGAGTCCGGGGTGATGCAGATCTGGCCGCCGCACAGTTCCCGGGCCGTGTGCATCATGGCCGGCAGTTGGGAGAGCGCGAAGACGCGACCGGTGTAGAGCAGGGACTGGTTGGGCATCAGCAGCCCGCCCGGGCTGGCCTCGGCGTTGGCGATCGCCGCGGTCAGGTGCGCGTTGATGCCCTCGCGGTAGCAGGCCAGCTGCGCAAGCTTCTCCTGCACCGCCTGCTGCTTTTCCAGGCCCGTCTGCTTCACGTTCCACAGCGCGGAGCCGATCATCAGGTCCGCCAGGTGCAGGGTGCGCTGGACGAACGGGAGCGCGCTGTAGCGGTGCAGGGTGGAGCGGATGAACGCGGCGGCCTTGGTGTGGCGGTAGAACAGCACGTCCTCCCACGGGATCTCCACGTTGTCGAAGACCACCAGGGATTCGACCTCGTCCACCCGGTTGGCCAGCGGGTAGTCGGCGGCCGGGGCGCGGCCGGCGAAGCCGTTGCGGGAGATGAACTTCAGGCCGGGACTGCCCAGGTCCACGACGAAGCCGACGGCGTAGTCGGAGAGCTTGTCGTTGCCCCAGTTGGCGATGGTGGGCTTGGTGAAGGCCTGGTTGGCGTACGCGGCGGCGGTCTCGTACTTGGCCCCGCGGACCACGATCCCGCTGTCGGTCTCCTTCACCACGTGCAGCAGCATGTCCGGGTCTTGGTCCTGCGGGGCCTTGGAGCGGTCGCCCTTCGGATCGGTGTTGGCGGAGATGTGGAACGGATCGCCCTTGATGGTGCGGGCGATGTGCCGGCGGATGTTCTCGGAGAACCGCGGGTCCACCTCGTTGAGCACGTCCTGGCCGTCGTAAAGGGACCACATCTCGCCGATGGTCTCGTCGCCGACGCGGGTCACCACGCCGCCGGCCTCGCGCTGGACCAGTTCGACCGCGGCGCGCTTGTCCTTCCAGTCCTGCTGCGTCTTGGGCAGCCGGTTGGCGATCGCGTTGGCTTCGCCCGTTTCCTCGTCCGCGTAGGTCATGACCTTGCGGGAGTGCTCCTCGTGGGCCAGGTCGTAGATCCTGGCCCGGACGTCCACCACGGGCTTGAACATCGGGTGGGTGGTGACGTCCTTGACCTTTTCGCCGTCGATCCAGATCTGGCGGCCGTCGCGGATCGACTCGCGGTATTCGTTTCCTGTGCGGATCACTGGGAATCCTCCTTCTTCTGCTGGCGGTGGGTGGGGCCGGAGCCGGGGTAGTCCGGGAAGACCGAGGGCTCGATCGGCTCGGGTTTGGCGTAGGCCTGGGCGCTGTAGATCAGCGGTTCGGACTCGTGGGATTCGACGTCGGTGACGCGGCCGATGTAGATCAGGTGCGTGCCGGCCTCGACCACCTCGTGGACCGTGCAGTCGAAGCTGGCGACGGCGTCGCGGATCCGGGGGGAGCCCGACGGCGCCTCGACCCACTCGCCGCAGGAAAAGTCCCAGCGTTCCTTGCCCGGCCAGGGACGGCCTGCAAAGGTGTCGGCCACGTGGTCATGCTGCTTGCCCAGGACGTTGACGGCGAAGACGCCGTGCGCGCGGATCGCCTCGTTGATCGGGCTGCGGAGATTGATGCAGACCAGCACCAGGCGTGGATCCGCGGACACCGAGCACATCGCGCTCACGGTCTGCGCGAACCGGCCCGCTTCCCCGCCCGTCGACACCACGGTGACCCCGGTGGCGACGCGCCCCATGGCGGCAATGAACTCGTCCCGGGGCGCCGCGGCCGCCGGAGTGCCGCCGGTCGCGTTGGTTGTTTGAGTGGCCATCTGAGCTGCTCCCTTGCACTTGTGCGGTTGCTTGCAACAAGTATTGGAACGGCTCAAGCCATATGTCTAACAGAAGTTTTACGTGGTTAGCATCGAAAAAACAGATGCCTCAAAGCCGCGGAAACCTCGACCGTAGGGCCTTGCGGCAGGTGGCGGCGGGGGCTTCCCGGGACCCCGGTCCGGACGGCGTGGGTCGCTTAGCCCAGCGAGCCCCGGCACTCGTCGATGAACGCGGTGGCCCGGCGGGTCGGCCGCACGCCGGAAAGGTGGACCGCGCACACGTTCAGCCCCGGGGGCGCGCCCGCCAGCGGCTTGGTGACGAAGCCGCGGCCCTCGTAGCTCATGTTGATGTTGGTGCGCTGGGTCAGGATCGAATACCCCAGGCCGCGGGCGACCAGCGCGCGCACCATTTCGAAGCTGGTGGTGCGGAACCTGATGTTGGGGTCCAGGCCCTCCGCCTCGAAGAAGGAGAGGAAGTAGTCCCCGCCGGGCGGCAGGTCGAAGAGGATCAGCGGCTCGGGAGCGAGCTGCTGCAGGGTCAGGGCGCCGTTGTCGGAGAACTTGTGGTGCTCGGGCAGGACCACGTATGGCGGCGTCGCCGCGAGGACATGGGAGCTGAAGTCCCGCGGGAACTGGGGCCGGTTGAAGTCGTAGCCGTAGAGGATGGCCAGGTCCAGGGAACCGTTGCGCAGCTGCTCCTCCAGCTGGAGCTGCGAACCCTCGACGAAGCTCAGGTCAACGCCCGGATGGTGCTCGGTGAAACTGTCGATGATGCGCGGCAGCATGATCGGGGCAAGCGTGCTGTAGCAGCCCACCATCAGGCGTCCCGAGAGCGATTCGCTGGCCTCGCGCGCCGAATTCTTCAGGTCATCCACCCCGGCCACCAGGCGGCGGGCGTCGGCGAGGACCTGCTGCCCGACCCCCGTCAGGGACAGGCCGCGGGCGTGCCGTATGAAGACCTGCACGCCAAGGGCGCCCTCCAGGTCCGCCAGGGCCGTGGAGACGGCGGACTGCGAAAGGTAGAGCCGGCCGGCGGCGGCGGTGACGCTGCCGGTTTCCGCCGCGGCGATCAGGTACTCGAGCTGCTTGAGGGTGACGCCTGACATAGATTTTTCAGAACCCCTTCATCGATTACATCTGTTTTACACGGCCCTGACTGCCCTGCATAGTCGATGTAATCCGAAAGACGCAATGACGCGAAAGGGATGGATCCGCACATGAAAGACCCGGAGCTCGACCTCCTCCTGGAGACCCTGTCCATCGACTCGACCTGGGGGCTGGAGAAGGAACTGGCGGAGTTCATCGCCGACCGGATGGAGGGTTGGGGCGTCGACGACGTGCGGCTGGTCGAATCCATGCCCGGCCGCCACAGCGTCGGCGGACGGCTGCGCGGGACCGGCGGCGGGAAGTCGCTGCTGCTCAACGGCCATCTGGACACCTACGAGGTTTCGCCGGACTGGACCCGGGACCCGTTCGGCCCCGTGGTTGAGGACGGCAAGATCTACGGCGCCGGCATCGCCGACATGAAGGCCGCCACCACGGCGTCGCTCGCCGTCATGCGGCGGATCGCCCTGTCCGGCTCGCGCCCCAAGGGCGACGTCGTCTTCCAGGGCGTCTCCTGCCACTTCGAGGGCGGGGTCGGCACCCGCTCGCTGCTGGAGGCCGGCTTCACCGCCGACGGCGCCATCTGCGGCGAGCCGACCGACAACACCATCGGCACCGTGCACCGCGGCGCCGCGTACCTGAAGATCACCACCTACGGCAAGCAGGCCCACACCTCCGCCAAGGAGTTGGGACTGAACGCGATCGAAACCATGGAGCCGATCCTGGCCGGCATGCGCCGGCTTGAAGGCACCATGCCCTACGTGGTCCATCCGGAACTGCCGGGCGGCCCGAACCTGAACATCGGCACCATCCGGGGCGGCACCAAGCACAACCAGGTGCCCGACCGCTGCGAAATGACCTGCGACATCCGCCTGCTGCCCTCCCAGGACCCGTACGACGTCAAGCTCCAGGCGGAGCAGATGATCGCGGACCTCAAGGCCGAGGATCCCCGGATCGAGGCCACCGTTGAGTTCAGCGACCACTGGCTCAGCGGTCCGCGGCTGCCCTACGAGATCGACAAGTCCTCCCCGATTTCGGCCGCGGTGGCCGAGGCGGCCGTCCGCGCAGGCGCCCAACCGGTGTATCGCGGCATCCAGTTCTGGACCGACATGGTCCCGCTCAAGCAGTTCGGCATCCCCGCCGTGAACATCGGACCCGGCACCCCGCCCTACAGCTGGGCGGACGAGTGGGTGGAACTGGCCAAGTACCGGGAAATCATCGACATCTACGCCCATGCAGTCAACCTGTGGTGCAACTAAGCCCGCCTAACTGAGCCCCTACGACCTAACTGAGCCCCTACGAAAGGCAGCCATGAACATCTCCCCGAAGTCTTCCCTGCTGGCCGGTGCCGCCGTCCTGGCCCTGGCCCTCACCGCCTGCGGCGGCAACGGCGGCGCGGCGGGCTCCTCCGCCGAGCCAGCCTCCGCGCCGAAGGTGGCCACCAATGCCGCCGGGGTCCTGAACGTCGGCATCGACCTGACCTACCCGCCCTACGACATGCTCGACGGCGGCAAGCCCGCCGGCTTCGACGTCGAGTTCATGGACGCGATGTCCGCCGAGCTGGGCCTGAAGCCGCAGTACACCGACACCCGCTTCGCGCAGATCGTCGCCGGCATCAAGGCGGACCGCTTCGACGTGATCGCCTCCACGCTCTACATCTCCTCCGCCCGCGACAAGGAAGTGGACTTCGTGCCCTATTTCCAGACCGGCAACTCCATCATCGTGAAGGAGGGAGCGGCGCCCCTGGCCACGGCCCAGGACTTGTGCGGAAAGCAGGTCGGGGTGGTCACCGCGACGGTCATTGCCAAGATCCTGCCCGCCGCCGAAAGCGACAAGTGCAAGGCAGCCGGCAAGTCCGCCATCACGGTGAAGGAATTCCCCACCGATCCGGAGGCCACCCAGGCGCTGCTTTCGGGCCAGGTCGATGCCCAGATGACCGATGCCGCCGTCGCCAAGACCGCCGTCGAGAAGTCCAAGGGCCGCCTGGGCCTGAGCAGCCAGGAACTGGTCTACCCGATCGCGGTCGGGCTGGCCGTCCAGGAGGGGAACGCGGAGATGCAGAAGGCGCTCGAGGACGGGCTGGAGGCCATGAAGGCCTCGGGCAAGTACGACGAACTGCTCACCAAGTACAACCTGGAGGCCGTTGACCCCGCGGTGCTCGAGGAATCGATGAAGCAGGCCTGACCATGACTTTCGACTGGGCCTACACCTTCTCCCTCTTCGCCGACCCGAACCTGTGGCGCGCCGCCGGCGTCGTCGTCGCCCTGAGCCTGCTCTCCTGGATCGTTGCCAACATCGCCGGCATCGGGCTGGCGCTGATGAAGGAATCCCGGTCCAGGATCCTCTCCACCGTTGCGGGGATGTACGTGTGGCTGTTCCGCAGCCTGCCGCTGCTGGTCCTGCTGGTCTTCGCCTACAACATCCCGCAGGTCTTCCCCGCCACCCAGGTGATTCTGGGGTCCTCGTTCAACGCCGCGCTGATCGCGCTGGTGCTCAGCGAGGCGGCGTACATGGCCGAGATCCACCGCGGGGGGCTGCTTTCGGTCTCCGCGGACCAGCGCGAGGCCGCCAAGGCGCTCGGCCTGCCCTACGGGTACGTGCAGCGGCACGTCGTCATCCCGCAGGCCTTCCGGATCGCCCTGCCGGCGCTGGGCAACGAGTTCGTCTCCATCCTCAAGCTCACCTCGCTGGCCAGCGTCATCTCGCTGGAGGAGATCCTGCTGGTCGGCCAGCGCCTCTACACCCAGAACTTCATGGTGCTGGAGACGCTGCTGGCGGTAGCGGTGTTCTACGTCCTGCTGGTCACGGTCTTCGACAGGCTGCGGGACCTGCTCGAGCGCAAGCTCGATGTCAGCCGCCGCCGCCCGGCCGTCCAGGGCGACCCCGATGCCGCAACGGCCGGCAGCGTGGCCCGGGGGCGTGAGCGCGTGCCGCACGAGGGCCCGACGCTGGTCAGTGCCGCCGGCGTCACCAAGTCCTTCCACGGAAACCAGGTGCTCAAGGGCGTCGACGTCGACGTGCACGCCGGTGAGGTCGTCGTCGTCATCGGCCCGTCCGGATCCGGCAAGACCACCTTCGTGCGGACGCTGAACCACCTGGAGCCGGCCGACGGCGGCAGCATCGAGGTGAACGGGCAGCTGATCGGGAACAAGCTGGGGCAGAACGGCCGCGTGGTGGCCCTCTCGGACCGTGAGCTCAGCGTCCAGCGCCGCGGCGTCGGCATGGTCTTCCAGCGGTTCAACCTGTTCCCGCACAAGACGGTGCTGGAGAACATCACGCTGGCGCCGGTGCAACTGGGCCTGATGAAGGCCGACGAGGCCACGGAGTTCGGCAGGTCCCTGCTGCGCAAGGTCGGGATGTCCGTCCACGCCAACAAGTACCCGCACCAGCTCTCCGGCGGCCAGCAGCAGCGCGTCGCCATCGCGCGGGCCCTGGCCATGAAGCCGGGCGTGATGCTCTTCGACGAGCCGACGTCGGCGCTGGATCCGGAACTGGTCTCCGAGGTCCTGGCGGTCATCGCCGAACTCGCCCAGGAAGGCATGACCATGGTCATCGTCACCCACGAGATGAAACTGGCCCGGGACGTTGCGGACTGGGTGGTGTTCATGGAGGACGGCAACGTGGTCAAGCAGGGTCCGCCGGAGACCATCTTCGGGCCCGACGCCGAACCGAGGCTCCGGCGTTTCGTCCAAAGCGTGTCGGACGTTCCGCTCGCGGTGGAGGCGCCAGCCGCGCAGTAGCCAGGTCGACGTCGCAGTAGGCGCGTAGCCTCATTCAGGGGCGCCGCCCGGCATGATGCCGGGCGGCGCCCCTGACGTTTACCGTGGAAAGCTTCGAATGACTGGTGCTGTGGCCCGCGGCACGCGTGGGCCACAGCCTCCGTCTTTTGCTTTACAGGTTGGTCCGGGCGATGGCTTCGACCTCAAGCAGTGAGGCGTCCCGGAATCTGGCCACCTCCACGGAGGTCCGTGGCGGCAGCGGCAGGCCGTCGAGGACCTCATAGTAGACCGCGTTGAATTCGGGCAGTCTGTCGATGTCGGCCAGATAGACGTTGACCTTCACCAGCCGGTCCAGGCCCGATCCCGCCTCCTCCAGGGTCCGGCCCAGCTTTTCGAGGACCAGCCGGATCTGGTCGGCGAAATCCTCGGGGACGGTGCCGTCGGGTCGGCGTGGCAGGTGTCCGCCGGCGAAGACCAGGTCGCCAACGCGTGAATACATCGGAACGGACGGGCTGGCGGCGGGCGCGGTCACTTCTGCACCCATTCCTTGGCCTGCTGGATCACTGCGTCCTCATCGAAGTCGTTGTACTGGGAAACAAGCGAGTAGTCGAAGACCTTGTCCAGCGGATAGTCCGCGACGGCGCCGTCGAGAATGCCGCCGTCGACACCCTCCATGATCAGGCGTTCCATGTCGGAGTCCTCCTGCTGCCCGTACTGGCCGGCGGAGCCGGTTTGGCCGGTCGTTTCCATCCGCAATTCGAGTTGGCTGGCGGCCATCGCTATGTTCGCCTCCGAATCCCCTGAAGTCGGCTTGCTGGCCGGGAACTTCTCCCAGTGCATCTGCACCGCGGCCTTCGGGTTCTCCCGGGAGAATACGGCGGCCTTGAAGAAGGCCCGCCACAGCCCGGCCACCATCTCGGGCTTGTTCTTCACGTCGTCCTTGCGGCATACCAGCGACGAGGTTCCGGTCAGCGAATCGGTATCGGAGGCCACGTCCACGACATCCTCCCCGAGCAGGGATTCGACGACCAGGTTGGGCCCGTCGAATCCCGAGTAGGCCTGGATGTCGCCGTTCTTGAAGGCCTGCGCGGTCTGGGCGCCATAGCCCACCGCGAGGAATTGATCGGCGCCGGGCTCCACGCCGTCCTTGCGCATCCCGATGCTCGCCACGTCCGTGGCGATCGAGGTCAGCGAGGACACCCCGATAGTCTTGCCGGCCAGGTCCTTGGACTCGGTGATCCCCAGCGAGGCAGGCGCAATAACCCGGAAGATATTGCCGGTGGTCGTCCCGACAACCACCAGACTGGGATCGTCCTTGACGGTTTGGAGCGCGTTGAAGGTGGATCCGTAAGTGCAGAAGGAGTTCCCGGAAGCGACCGACTGGATCGCCGACAGCGCCGTTTCCACCGGCTGCATATCGACCTGGAGTCCTTCTTCCTTGAAGTAACCCATTGCGTCCGGGACCGTGGCGTAGCTGGCCGAGGTCGCGCTAAGCGACTGGTCAGCGACCGCAAAGGTGACCCTGGTCAGGCCCTCGGCCTGGGCGGAATCGTCGGCGCATCCGGCCAGGCCGACCGCCAGCGCTGCCACGGCGAGGGTGGCTCCTGCTTTGTAGTTCAACGTGGGTCCTTTCGTCATTGCTTGTAGTTCTTCAAGAGGCGGTTGAGGATGGCCATGGCGACCCAGATCAGGGCCCCGAAGACGCCGAGCACGATCAGCAGTGCGAAGGTCGTGGCGACGGATCCGGTCTGGGTGGCCGACTGGATGGCGAAGCCCAGCCCCTGCCGGGCGGAAACGAACTCGGCGACAATCGTGCCGATCAGGGACAGCACGAGGGCGGTGTTCAGCGCTGGCAGGATGTAGGTGATCGCGTTCGGGATCCGCAGCTTCACCAGCACCTGCCAGCGGCCCGCCCGCAGTGACCGGAAGAGGTTCAGTTGATCCTGGTGGATATTGGTCAGGCCCACCATGGCATTGACGAGCACGGGGAAGAAGGCCATCAGGGCCGCGAGGATGACCTTGGGGAAAAGTCCGTAGCCGAAGGCCGCGATGATCATCGGAGCGATGGCAACCTTCGGGAAGGTCTGGATGATCACCAGGAACGGATACACGGCCTTTTGCAGTGATTCGGAAAAGACGAAGATGAAGCTGACCAGCAGGGCGGCGGTGGTCGCGGCGAGGAACCCGATCAGCGTGACATAGGCGGTGGCTCCGAGGTTCTTCCAGACGGCGCCGGTGGCGAACATGTCGCCGAGTGCCGTTCCGACGTCGTCGGGATGGGCCAGGATCAGCGGGGAGACCCAGACGTTGTCCGCTGCCAACCGCCACAGTGCGTAGCCCCCGGCGATCATGGCGACGGCGACGAGGCCGGCCCGGACATTGGTGGATTTCAGGGCCTGCACGGCCACGGACGCCTCGGCCCCGGCGCCGGGTGCCTGCCTGCGGTCATCTTGGTCCAGCGGCGATCGTTGCTCAAGCACTGCCATTGCGTCGTCCAATCTCGGTGGGAACACGGCCTGACTTGGCCTCTTCGAGGCTCAGCCGCACCTTGCGGATGATGTCGTAGAACTCTGGGCTGCTGCGGATGTCCCGGTAGCGCGGGCGTGCCAGCGGAACGTCGATGACGTCGTGGACGGCACCGGGCCGGGCCTTCATCACGACGATCTGGTCGGAGAGGAAGACGGCTTCCGAAATGCTGTGCGTGACGAAGATCAGCGTCTTGGGTTCGTTGGCCCACAGCGAGAGCAGTTCGTCGTTGAGGTCTTCCCTAGTGAACTCGTCCAAGGCCCCGAACGGCTCGTCCATCAGCAGCAGCCGCGGCTTGGAGATCAGCGACCGGGCGATGGCGGCGCGCTGCTCCATGCCCCCGGAGAGTTCCCGGGGGAAATGCCCGGCGAAATCCTCCAGGCCCATGAGCGTGAGCAGTTGGCGGGCATGGTCGTGGACCGACGAATCGATCTTCGCCCCGGTCAGCTGCAGGGGCAGCAGGAGGTTGTCCATGACGTTGCGCCACGGCAGCAGGGTGGGCTTCTGGAAGGCGACGCTAGTGCCGTCGCGAGGTCCCGTCACCGGGACGCCGTCGAACAGGACGCGGCCGGAGGTTGCCGTCTCCAGCCCGGCCATGATCTTCAGCAGGGTCGACTTGCCGCAGCCGCTGGGGCCGATCAGGGAAATGAACTTCCCCGGGGAGAAGTCCAGGGACGTTTCGGCCAGCGCCTGAATGGTCTTGCCCGACCGCTGGTAGCGTTTGGTGACGTTCTGGATCGATACGCTCGTTGCCGTCCCCGCAGGCGGTGCCTGGATCGCCGCCGTCATGCCATGACCTCCTGATAGAAGCGCATCCAGTTGCCCCAGAGGATGCCGTGGGTTTCCTCGTCGCTGAATCCGGCGCGGCGCAGGGCCGGGCCAAAGACTTCGAAGTCGGCCGGGCCGCGGTACCAGTCGGTTTTCTGCGCCGCTTCGCTGCCGGGGCCGCCGCTGGCCCCGGGCTGGGGACGGTGGCTCCAGCGTCCGTTGCGCATCCAGGCCAGATAGCCGGCGTCGCCGCCCTGGTTGTCGTCGGTTCCGATGCCGATGTGCTCGGTCCCGATCAGGTCCGCGGTCCTGGCCACCATCCGGGCCCAGTCATCGGTGGAGGCGTTGTAGCCCCGGGTGATGTTGTGGTAGACGGTCAGGCCGACCATGCCGCCGCGCCCGGCCAGCTCCTTGAGCAGCGCCGCGGGCTTGTTGCGGGGATGCTCGACCAGGTCCGAACAGTTGGCGTGGGTGACGGCCACCGGTTTTTCCGACAGACGGACCGCATCGAGCGAGGTCCGGTTGCCCACGTGGGAGAGGTCGATGACCATGCCCACGCGGTTCATTTCAGCGACCACTTCCTCCCCGAACCGGGTCAGTCCCGGGTCCTCCGGGTCGTAGCAGCTTCCGCCGATGTCGTTCTGGATGTTGTAGGTCAGCTGCGCGACGCGCACTCCCATCTGGTGGAAGAGGTCGACGTAGCCGAGCCGGCCCTGCAGGAAGGCGCTGTTCTGGAATCCCAGGATGATGGCCACGCGTCCTTCGGAGGCGATCCTGTCGATTTCGCCGGCCGAAGTCCCGATCCCGGCCAGGTCGCTGTTCTGGGCAATGAGCCGCTGCCAACGCACCAGTGCGTCCATGGATTCGGTGGCGTCCTCCCAGAAACCGCAGGTGACGGTGGCGCTGCGGACACCGCCGTCGACGAGGTCCTGCAGTCCCTGGCGGTCGAGTCGTGAACAAATCAGGCTGTCCAAATACATTCGTGCTCCTTACTTGATGGCCAGACGGCGGCGGGTGGGCGAAGGGCTGTTGCCGGTGTGGTACCGGGAGATCTCGGTGACCTGGCTCAGCGCCAGCGTCGAGGTGTTGTACAGCGACCACCAGAGCATTGGGGCGGCCTCGATCCCGTGGACGAGGTCCGCATGGCTCGACGGCGGCCCGGGGCGCAGCCGTCCGCGGGCCCGCAGCGTAGCGGAGGCGGCGCCCTCGATGACCTCGACGGCGGCGCCGCGGCGGGCCAGCCGGTGCACGACGCCGGCCAGCTGGTGCGGGGAGCGTATGTCGACGACGGAGACGACGGCCTCTTCCGCCCCGGCCAGCTGCGCTTCCAGCGCGTGGCCGACCTGGGCCCCGACCAGCAGGGCATGCTGGCCGCGGGCCTCGAGTCGGCGACCCTTTGCGGAGGCATCCACCCCGAAGCGCTCCGGGGCGCCGGCCTCGACGGCCTCGGCCAGGCCCTCGAGCGCGCCGGCACCGAGCCGGACGGCGGTGTCGAGGAAGTGGTTGCGGGCCGCGGCCCAGGCCCCGTATGGGACGCCCAGGTGCTGGAAGATGCGCTCGCTGATCAGCGCGAGTTCACGGCGCTTGAGCCGCAGCGGGGTGTCGCCGATCTGCGTCAGGTCGACGGCGGCGGTGTGGTCGGTGGGGTTCACCATTCCCTCATTCCTTGCTGTTGGTCCAGGAGCTGTTGGTTGATGGAGGAGGCGCTGGCGACCAGTGCGGTCTCCACGGCCTCGTCGTCGGTGCGGGCGGCGGGCATGATCACGCTCAGCGCCCCGACGCAGTGCCCGCGCACGAACACCGGGGCCGCGACCGCGGTGATCTCGTCGCCGAGCCAGCGCGAGCGCACCTTGCTGGCGCCCTTCTCGCGGACCCGGCGGACGGCGGCACGTACGTCCTCGTCGTCGAAGTCAACGGCACCGGGCTGGATTAGCTCGGGGGTGTAGGCCAGGAAGACCTGGCCGGAGGCCGAGGTCCGCAGCGAGAAGCGGGACTCCACGCCGGACCGGACCTGGATGGCCCGGTCCGGCTCGACGCGGTCGACGATGATCGGGGTGCCCTTATCCAGCACCGCGTAGGAGACCGCGGCGTTGACGACGTGGACCAGGTCTGCCATCTCGGCCAGCAGCAGCGGGCGGATCCGCCCATGCGGGGAGGCATTGCGGGCCACGACGGCGGCGTGGAAGCCGACCCGGTACTTCTGATGCTCGTCCTGGACAAGCCAGTCCGAGGCGAGCCCTGTGACCAGGTACTGGTGGGTGACGTTGCGGGACCAGCCGAGGATCTTGGCCAGCTCGGAGACCCCGATGCCGTCCTTGAAGTCGGCCACGGCGTCGATGACGCGCAGCATCTTCAGCCCGGTGCTGAGCAAGTTGGTGCCGCCGTTGCCGGGTTTTTCCTCGGCCATCAGTTCTCGCTCCATTCGATGACGTCAACCACGGGCAGCTCGAAGATGTCATTGGCCGGGGCCCAGTACCAGTCGGCAGCCTGCTCGATGGAGAGCTCGTCGCGGAACGGGGCGCCGTCGAAGATCAGTCCGCGCAGGATCCGCTCCAGCCTGTCCACGGTCTTGTCCAGCCCGAAGGTGAAGCCGTTGAGCAGATGGACCAGGTGCACCGGCACCAGATCGTCGTCGCGCAGGTCCAGCCGCGGGATCGAGTAGGGGGAATTGGCCAGGTTCTGCACGTGCGCCACCGCCTGCTCCAGCGTCGGCTCGGCGAGCAGCAGCGTGCCCACGGCCGTGCCGGCGGGCTGGGCGAGTGCCGCCGCGTGCAGGCGGCGCAGTTCGCGCGGCACATCGAACGCCAGGTCGTGGGTGTCTTCGGGGACCTCGCTGGCGGGCCCGCAGCGTGGTTCCTCGGAGTCGCGGGACTTGTACCAGACGCGGTTGGCCTCCTCCACCGGAGCCAGCGGCAGCTCGAGCGCCCAGCCGAAGGAGTCCTCCAGCGCCGCGCGTAGCGCCTCCACTGGCGCGGTGGCGTCGACCAGCAGGCTCTCGTCGATCGCGGCGGAGATCTGGTGGCGGTCTGTGGCTTCGGGGTCGAGCTCAAGCAGGATCGCGTGCAGCGTCTCCGCGGTCTCCGGCAGGTAGGTTCCGCGTACCGACTCGGCGAGCAGGCGTAGTGGCCGGGCGGCTCCGGAGTGCCGGGCGGCCTGGGCCAGCCGCTTGACGGCGCGCAGCTCGGTGGAGATTTGCGCGCCGCTGGGCAGGCTGACGTACCGGCCGCCGTCCTGCTGGCGGTAGAGGATCGAGCGGTTCAGCAGGCTCTCAAGCCGCTCCCACACGGGGTCCCCGGCGTCGAGCGCCCGGTCCAGCACCTCGGCCAGGGCCGCTTCGTGGCCGCCGATGAGCGCCTGCAGCAAGTGCGGGCGGTTGAAGGAGAAGAGCACCAGGCCCAGCGCGGAACCGTTGCCGATGGCCAGGGTGCGCCGGATCGCAGGGGACAGGGCCACCGCGTCCGCCGAGTCGAGCCGGGCCAGGTGCTGGACCAGATCGACGGAGAGCTCGCGCATCAGGTAGGCCGCCAGCATCTGGGCGTGGTACGGGGCGGCCAGCGGGTGGGTTTCCTCGTAGTCGCGGAAATCGCGAGTGCCGAAGGTGCCGTTGCCGTCGAGCCCGGTGTTGCGCATCAGGTAGCCAACCTCGGCGACGCGGCCGGCGTCGGGCTGGTGACCGGCGGCCAGGGACTCACGCACGTGCTCGAACAGCCGCACGCTTTGGTTGGCGCGGAACCAAACCAGCGTGCCTTCCGGGGCGCGCCCGGAGTAGAGCTTGGGCAGTTCGCGGCGGTTCTGCTCGATGCGGTCCGCATCGGCTTCCCCGTCCATCAGTGTTCCGAGCATGTCCCAGCTGGAGCCAATGATTCGCGAGGTGCGGTTGACCGAACTTGGTTCACAGGTGAACGCCACGAAGGACATCACCGCGGCCGGGGTCTGGATCCGGTAGAGGAGCGTTCCGTTGCCGCGCGTATCGATGTCGATGCTCTCCAGCCGGATCTGCCACTTCTCCCGCACCATCTTGGCGACAAAGCTACGTGCGGCACTGAGCCGGTTCGGTTGCATGGCACCCAGCCAACGCGGATGCATGATCTGTTCGGGCGGTCTCAGTGACGGAGTAGCGATGCTCATGGGGCTCCTTGGGAAGTTGGCAAGAGACGAGGATCAGGCATTTGTCCTATATATAAGGACCGTGTCCTCTATAAGGCGGCAGTGAATTTAGCACCGTGTGGGGGATCACACAAGAGTGAAAGATTCAGCTGTCCCTGGCCGTGCTATTTGACCTCCTGCCGGTTCGTGCCGATGGGATGGATGGTCGCGAGGGCGGTCCAGCCCAGGGTCTGCTTGAGGAAGCGGAACGTGTGCCCGATGTCTAGGCGGCGCAGGAACAGTTGCCACGGCCGTGCCGTACGGGTCGGTGTCGGTAGCAGTCCCCGCTTCGGGCCAGCATTCCGGGTCGGCAAAGCGGAATTCGGTGCCGTGGCGGGGCCGTCACCCGTCGCCTTGGACCTGCCTGGAGCCTCCGGAGTCGCGGTCGGTCTCAAGTTTCCTGCCCGTTCCCAGCCGACGGCTGCCTCCGGCTCCATTTGCAGGCCGTGGAGGCTTCCAGCGCCGCCCCTGGGAACGGCCCCCTCCGCCGCAAAACTGGTACCCCGAGACCATCCACCCCATCGGCACGAACCGGCAGGAGGTCAAATAACAAGCCCGGGCGATGAGGAAACGTTCGTTGCCGCGCCCGACCCGCGCAACGGTCCGCCCTACACCACAACCTCGAAGGTGGCGCGTCCGTGGCGGGTCCCGTTGACTTGGAGCTCAAACTCGTGGCCCCGCCGTAGTGGCGCCGTGTGGTCATCTGGCGGAAGGCGTGCCGGCCGGTGACCCGCCGGGACTGGCCGGGGGCCAGCACCAGCGTCGCCAACCGAAGGCCTTGGGGGCCAGGGCCGGTCCCTTCCTGCAGCGCGAGCGTCGCCGCGTCCTCCGTGACCGGCCAGACCTGCAGACTCGGAGGCCTCCGGAAGCGGCGCCGATCCCGCCAAATGGCGCATTGGCTTCGGCCGGGACGGCTTGTTCGTTGATGTGAATCTTGCCCGAGTTGATGCGGTCGGGGAGAGCTCCACGGACGGCCCCACGTCGGGCAGGACCTCACGGCGAGACCGTAGTCCGAGGGATTGGCCACCTCGACGGCCCGGTGCAGAGATCGCCGGTCGGCAGTTACTAGGCCTTCCTCGCAGCCGCTCCACGAGCGACTCGTGGACCCGGCGCCGGTCGACTGCCTGCACGTCGCAGACTTCCACGGCTGCTAACGCGAAAAACGGAGTTCCTGCAGGTCGGCCCTTGTGAGGGAAGACCGAGTCCCTGCCCTTAGCCGGCTGAGGACGTGGTCGAAACGCGCTGCTGCTCCGCCAGCTTCTGGCCCTCCAGCAACAGCTCCGTTGCCCTCTCGATGTGCTCGGCAAGTGCGCGACATGCACCGTCGGCATCACGCTGCATCGCGAGCGTGGCCATCCGTTCGTGCTCGAGGTCTCGGACCTCGAGGTGGCCTGTTTTCTTTACGGCCCAGCATCAGTAGACCTCGGTGGCGTCTTGTAGGCGCGCCGCGACGTCCAGGAGTCGAGGACTTGGGCATCCTTCCACGAGCGCCGCATGGAACCGCCGGTGGGCGTCGAGCCAGAGCGGGCTGATGCGGCCCTGCTCGTCTAGGGTGGAGAGCTGGGCGAGCCGATGGTGGGCGGCCACCACGTTCGTCTCCCGTTCGAGGTCCCGTGCCGGATGGATTGGCGCAAAACCTGCGTCTCGGACGTTCCGTTCGCGGTGGAGGCGCCGGCGGTGCACTAGCCCCTCCGACGTTAGCCACTCCGACGTTGCAGCAGGCACGTGGAACGCAGCCCCCCGGCGCCGCCCCGCACGATGCCGGGCGGCGCCTCTTGTCGCGGCTTCGTCCGCATGGTGAGTCCGCACAGTGAGAAAGGTGCCGTGGCCCGCGGGGAACTTCGCGGGCCACGGCACCTTGGCCTTGTATGGCTTGTTACACCCGTCCGGCGCTGGAGGCTTCGGACGGATCCAGCTGCTCGGGGGAGGCAGCGCCCGGGCCTGCGACGTCTTCCGTGCGCAGCAGGTCGATGCCTTTGGTTTCCTTCATGGTCATGACGGCTGCCAGGCCGATGAGGCCAACGAGGATGAGGTAGAAGGCGGGCATCATGGTGTTGCCCGTCCGGGCGATCACCCAGGTCAGCACGTAGGGCACGGTGCCGGCGAAGATGGCCGCGGTGACGCTGTAGGCGATGGACAATCCGGTCTGCCGGGTGCGGGTGGGGAAGAGTTCGGCGACGGCACAGGCGTGCACGCCCAGAATGATTGCCAGGATGATGCCCAGCCCCAGGGTGCTGACGAAGCCTGCCCAAGGTGCGCCCGACTGCATGATCAGGAAGAGCGGGTAGGACAAGGCGATGAGCAGGACGGCCGAGG
The DNA here is from genome assembly GCF_039540195.1 of Arthrobacter ginkgonis. NCBI lineage: Bacteria > Bacillati > Actinomycetota > Actinomycetes > Micrococcales > Micrococcaceae > Arthrobacter > Arthrobacter ginkgonis. The sequence continues at coordinate 93,796 of NZ_BAABEO010000009.1, forward strand.
TGATCAGTATTGGCCTGCGGCCGATGCGGTCGGAGGCGGCGCCGAACAGCGGGACCAGGATGAGGCCTGCGACCGAGGCGACGGTGGACAGGAGCGCGGCACTGTCCGCGCTCATCTTCAAGGTCTCTTCCTGGTACGTGAGCAGGTAGACCAGCACGATGTAGAACGTCACGTGCATCATGATTTCGATGCCGCTCATCTGCAGCAACTGCTTCCAATGGCGGGTGAAGACTTCCTTCACGGGGCTCTGCGGAACGTTGTCCAGTTCCTCCAAGGAGCGGAACTCGGGGGTGTCCTCTATCTTGGAGCGGATGTAGAAGCCAATCAGGCCCATGGGGACCGTCAACAGGAACGGAATGCGCCATCCCCAGTCCTGGATGGCTTCGGTACTCATTGCCACATTGAGCACGTACACGACCAGGGATGCGGCCAGGAATCCCAGCAGGCTGCCGAATTCCAGCCAACTGACACCGAAACCGCGATGCTTGCGCGGCGAGTATTCGGCCAGGAACGCTGCCGCGCTGCCGAACTCGCCGCCGGCAGCCAGGCCCTGGACCACACGGGCCGCGATGAGCAGGACGGGAGCCCAGAGGCCGATCGAGCTGTAGGTCGGAAGCAGCCCGACCATCAGCGTTGCGCCGGACATGGACAGGATGACGATGGAAAGCGTCTTCTTCCGGCCGATCCTGTCGCCCAGCGTGCCGAAGATCAGGGCTCCGAGCGGGCGGACCCCGAAGGAAATGGCGAAGACCGCGAAAACGGACAGCAGTGCGGCGGTACCGTCCTGCTCGGGGAAGAAGACGGAGGCGATGGTCGAGGCCAGATAGGCATAGACCGCCCACTCGAACCAGTGGACGAACACGCCGATCGAGCCGGCGGCGACGCTCTTGCGCAGGCCCTTCTGGCTCACGGGGGCTTCTTCGGGTTGTGTGCTGCTCACATTTCCTCCTGGCGGGGCGGAGTGGGAAGTGCCGCCGACCATGCCGTCGGGTACGGGGCGCGGGGACCGGGGGACAGGCTATCTGGAGTCATGGATCTCCTCGGAAGACTCAAGGTGTGGTGAGTCACAAGTGTTTTCCCAAAACAAACAGAGGTCAAGGGTTTTGAGGAAAATTTAACTTTCCCAAAACATTCGGAGCCGGCACTTTTCTCGTAAATCCGCGTCAATACGGCATATTGCGGTGCAAGCGTTGACATATGTTTGGTACTACAGAACACTTGAGTCATTCGCTTTCCGTCTCCACGAAGGGATGCCCCGATGGAACTTAAAGATGCCGCCGTCGCGCTGTTGACCGCGGACTATTTCGAAGAATCAGAGGTCCTGTTTCCTTACTACCGCCTGCTCGGCACCGTGCGCCGCGTCGTCGTCGCCACCCCCGCCGGCGCCCCGGCCAAGGGCAAGGGCGGCTTCGGCCCATTCGCCGCCCAGGAGGGCTTCGAACAGCTGCGGGCGGCGGATTTCGACGCCGTGCTGGTCCCGGGAGGATTCGCCCCGGACCTGGTCCGCCGCAGCCCGGAAGCGCTGGAGTTCCTGCGTCAGATGGACCAGGCAGGCAAGCCGGTCGGCATGATCTGCCACGGCGCTTGGGTGGCGGTTTCCGCCGACATCCTGGACGGCCGGCGCGTGACAAGCGTTCCTTTCATCCGCCCGGAGGTCGAAGGCGCCGGGGCCAAGTGGGTCGACGATCCGGTGGTCGTGGACGGCAACTTCGTGACCTCCCGTGTTCCCAACGACCTGGATGCGTGGATGAACGCCTTCCTGGAGGTGCTGGGAGGAGAGCGTCGCGATGACTGATGTTGCAGCTGCCCCCGCCCTGTCCCGGGTAAAGGACCCCGAGGCCAATTACGAGGTGCGGGTCTCCGGGCGCCGCATGGTGGGCGAGGACATTGTCTCGCTGGACCTGGTGCGGCTGGACGGGGAGCCGTTCCCCGCGTGGGAGCCCGGCTCCCACATCGACCTGTTCCTCGGGACCGACGGGCTGGGCGACCCGCTCACCCGGCAGTACTCCCTCTGGGGCGCGGTCGAGGACCGCTCCACCTGGCGCATCGGAGTGCTCAAGGACCCGAAGAGCCGCGGCGGCTCCGCCAGGGTCCACGAGGACCTGACCGAAGGCACTCGGTTGACCGTCCGCGGGGCACGCAACCACTTCCCGCTCGAACCGGCCAGCTCCTACGTATTCTTCGCCGGCGGCATCGGGATCACCCCCATCCTGCCCATGGTCCGGGAGGTGGAACGGGCCGGGCGGCCATGGAAGCTCTACTACATGGCGCGCAACCGGCAGCGCCTGGCGCTGCTGGACGAGATCGGCACGCTGCCCTCCGCGAACGTGGTGCTGCACTGCGACGACGAGAGCGGGCTGATCGATTTGGCCGGCATCACGGCATCGTTGGGGACGGCGGACCACGTCTACGCCTGCGGCCCCGGTCCGCTGCTCGATGTGCTGGAGAAAATGGCCGAGGAGGCCGGCCGCTGGACCTTCCACTGCGAGCGTTTTGCGGCGGCGCCCCCGGCGGCCGGCTCCGAGGACAAGCCGTTCGAGGTGCTGCTGGCCAAATCCAGCCGCACCCTGCAGATACCCGCGGGAGTGTCCTGCCTGAAGGTGTTGCGCGAAGCAGGCGTCGACGTCGACTGGTCGTGCAGCGAGGGGGTCTGCGGCACCTGCGAGACCGAGGTGCTCGAGGGCGTGCCGGACCACCGCGACGTGGTGCTGACCAAGGAGGAGCGGGCGGCCAACGAGACGATGATGCCGTGCGTTTCCCGGGCCCGTAGTGCCCGGATCGTACTCAACCTCTAGCCGGGCCGCAGGGTCCGTCAGCACCAGGATGCCCAGGGGTCCCGGCGGCCGTCACCAGGACGGCCGCCGGGACCCTTCGTCGTGCCTGCGCCCCTCGACGTGCCGCGGGGCGACCTTTTCTTGATGAAAAGGCCGCCCCGTGGCACGTCGAGGGGACGTGGGGAATCTAGCGGACCGGGATGGGCGGGGGTGCTGCCGCCAGGCTCCGCTCCAGGCCGGCGGCCGTCGCGAAGAGGGCATCTTCGTCACCGGGCAGGCAGGCCAGCTGCAGGCCCAGCGGCATCCCGGTCTCCGGGTCCGTGGCTCCGGGGACCACAATTACGGGCAGGCCGAGGGCCTGCCAGGACCGGCTCATCACCGGGGAGCCGGTCGCTCCCAGTCCCGCCGGCGCCGGCCCCTGGGCCGCCGGGGCCAGCAGCAGGGTGCCGTAGGTGAGCTCGCCCCGGATCCATTCCAGTTGCGCGGCGACGACGTCGCGGGCATCGGCGTACGTGGCGCCGGCGGTGGCGCCCCCGGCCGCGAAGAGGGCCGCCAGCTGCGGACTGAGCGCCTCGGGCCGGGCGGCCTCCGCGCAGCGCAGCCGCGCGGCCTCGTACGCCATGATCGTGGTGTGGGCGTCCACGAGGACGCTCCCGCGCTCGTCAAAGTCCAGGCGCTGCACGGGGTGGCCGAGGGCGGCCAGTTGCCGTTCGGCCTGCCGTAGCGCGTCCAGCATGGCCGGCCCGACGCCGAAGCCATCGCCCGGAACCCAGCTGAGCACCGTGGCCGGCGCCGGAGCGGACGCCGGACAGGCCGCCTGTTGCCTGGCCGCGGCCCCGCCTGCGCCGAGTGCCCGGCGCAGGAAGGCCATGTCCGCCACTGACGCGGTGAGGAAGCCGAGCGAATCGAGCGAAGGGCTGAGCCCGGTGATGCCCTCCTCGGGGAACGCGCCGCGGGCGGCCACGAAGCCGGTCACGCCGCAATAGGCCGCTGGCCGGGATACCGAGGCCGCGGTCTGCGTGCCGAGTGCCAGGGGGACCATCCCGGCGGCGACGGCCGCCGCCGAGCCGGACGACGATCCACCCGGCGTGTGGGACGTGTGGTGCGGATTGGCCGTGGGGCCCGGGCTGAAGTAGGCAAACTCGGTGGTCACGGTCTTGCCGAGGACGACGGCGCCGAGACTGCGCAGCCGGGCGACGATGGCGGCGTCGGACGGCGCCGCAGTGCCCCCGCGCAATGCGGATCCGCATCCGGTGGGCAGGCCGGCGACGTCGATGATGTCCTTGACCCCGATCGGCACGCCGTGCAGCGGACCGCGCTCGGCTTCCGGCACGGTGTCCAGCCGTTTGGCATCAGCCAACGCATTCTCGGCATCGACCAGCACCCAGGCGTGGACGTGTTCCTCGGTCCGCTCAATTCGCTCGAGGGCTGAATCAAGGACCTCCACCGCCGTGACCTCTGAATTGGCCAGGGCCTGCGCGATTTTCTCAAGTGATTGTGGGGCGACGTGGCGCATCTGGATTCCCTTCGGTCGTCCGCGGGTGCCTGCCAAGGAAATGCCTTCAGCGAACAATCTCTTGACATGCGTTCTGTAAGACAGAACACTATAGGACAACGACACGGAGCCCAACCCCCGGGCCAGGATCAAACGAAGGAGTAGGCATGCGTAGCCCCATTGCCCTGGAAGAATTCGACGCCAGCTGCGGCGACATCAACGAGGTGGTCTCCCTCCCGCCGGCGACCTTCACTTCCGGAGAGTTCTACGATTTTGAACTCGACGCGGTATTCGGCCACGAGTGGCTGTGCATCGGCCGGGCCACGGACATTCCGAACAAGGGCGACTACTTCACGGTCGACGCCCTGGGCGAGCAGTTGCTGGTGGTGCGCCAGGCCGACGGCTCTATCCGGGTGCAGTCCAACGTCTGCCGGCACCGGGCGATGAAGCTGGCAACCGGAAACGGCAACGCCCGCCGCTTCAAGTGCGACTACCACTCCTGGGTCTACGGCCTCGACGGCGAACTGCAGTCGGCGCCGGACCTGAATGACAACCCGTGCTTCGTGAAGTCCGAGGTCAAGCTGCCCGAGATCCGCTCCGAGATCTGGGAGAACTTCGTGTTCGTCACCTTCGATCCGGACATCCCGCCGCTGTCCGGCCGGCTGTCCAACCTGTCCTCCTACTTGGCCAACTGGGGCCTTTCGGAGCTGAAGTCCGCCTCGAAGCATGAATTCTTCCCGGTCAACTGCAACTGGAAGATCTTCGGCGACGAGTGCTACCACTGCGCGCACCTGCACTCGAAGAGTTGGTGCCCGATGTTCGACACCGCCTCCGAGCGCATCGACTACGACTCGCTGGCCAACGAGCCGGAGAAGGGCATCATCGCCTACGACCTGGTCAGCCTGGAGAAGGATCTCTCGCCCACCCGCACGGGCAAGAACCTGCAGCCGGTGCTGCCGGACCTGACCGACGACCAGCGCCGCTTGCTGGTCTACGTCACCGTGGCCCCCAACCTGCTGCTGATCGCCATGCCGGACAAGGTCAAGTACTTCATGTGGCTGCCCACCGGAGCCACCACCTCGGTGTTCGCCGCCACCTGGCTGTACCCGGACTCCACGCTGGCCAAGCCTGGCTTCGAGGACGAATGGAAGATGGAGGTCGAGGACCTTAAGCAGGTCATGGTCGAGGACGTGTACGCCTGGGAGTCCGTGCAGAACGGCATGTTTTCCCGCAATGCCCCGCGCGGCCGCTACGCGCCCAGCGAGGTGGTGCTGGTCCGGCTCAACGAGTGGCTGGTCGACAAGTACCGCACCGCCGACGCCCGTGCGGCCGCGGACGCGTCCGTCCCCGCCGGCGTCTGACCGTCCCGTACCAGCCAGGGCGCCGGGTCCCTGCCCGGCGCCCTTTCCCCACAAGCTAAGGAGAAGTCTTTGTCCCCCAAGAAAGTAGTGGTCACCGGTGGTTCGGGCCGGGTGGGCCGGTACGTGCTCGATGAACTGGCCCGCGCCTTCGAGGTGCGCAACGCCGACCTCGCCCCTGCCGAGATCGGGCCGAACGGCCGCCCGCCGGCCGACGTCGAATACGTGCCCACCGACGTGATGGACCTGGACTCGGTGCGCGCCGCGCTGAAGGGCGCCGACGCCGTCGTGCACCTGGCCGCCATCGACTACGACTGGCAGGCCGCCCCCGAGAAGTACATCCGGGTCAACACGCTGGGGACCTGGAACGTGCTGCAGGCCGCGGAGGAGAACGGTCTGGAAAAGGTGGTGCTCTGCTCGAGCATCTCCGCCTGCGGGCTGTCGGAGATGCGTCCGGAGTGGACGCCGGAGTATCTGCAGGTGGACGAGGCGCACGAACTGCGCCCGGTGCAGGCCTACAGCCTGAGCAAGCAGCTCATGGAGAACATGGGCCAGGCCGTCGCCCGCGGCTCGGGCATGTCGGTGATCTGCCTCAGGCCCTTGGCCGTGGTGCTGCCCGAGACCCTGGGCGAGTTCACCGAATTCATCGACAATCCGGAACTGCGCTGGCTGTTCTACTACATCGAGGCCTCGGATCTGGCACGGGCCTTCGGTGCCGCCGTCGAGGCCGAGGGCATCGGCTTCGACACCTTCTTCATCAGCGCTGACGATACCTGCCACCCCGAGCCCACCCTGGACTGGTACCCGCGCGTTGTCGGCGAGCCTGTCCCGGCCCACTACGACGCGCTCTTCGCGGCGAACCCGCGGGCCTCGGTCTTCTCCTCCGCCCGGGCCAAGGAGAAGCTCGGCTGGGCGCCGACGAGCAACTTCCCGTCGCTGCGGGCGGCCAACGGCTACCCGCTGCCCGAACCTGCCGCCCACTGACCGCCCGCCCAGAACAGGAGAAGACATGACCGAGACCAGTACTGTTGCCCTTCCGCCGGTGGTCCGCCCCGGCGCCGTTGCGTGGACCGGCGACAACCCCTTTATCTACCTCAAGACCGACCCGGACGGGCCATGGAGCTCGCTGTCGGTGTACTTCAGGATCGCCGCCTCGAAGTACGGCCCGGGCAGGGCCGCCGTCGTCGTCGAAAACCCCTACGACGCCGCGGCCGGCGGCGCGCGCCTTGTGCTCACCGACAATGCGGAACTGGCCCGGTACCTGGTTCGCGACTTCGTCGCCAAGTTCCTTCTCTTCCGCCCCTCGCCGCTGATGGACTCGCTTGAATACGTGGACGGGGCGGCGTTCGAAACCGTGCGGGAAGGTGACGACTGGACCGAGGTGGCCACCGCCGGAGAGCGCAGTGTCACGATGACCTGGCGCGGACTCGGCGACGCCTTCGCCGTCGACGTGCCCGGCCCCGAATCCGGCACCGGCCTGCATGAAATGTTCGCGGTGTTCCGCATCGCCGGCGCCGGGGAGGTCAGCGTCGACGGCGGACGCCTTCCCGGTGCCACGATCGAGCGGGACTTCCTCAACGGCCGCGGCCAGTCCGCCGGCATGGCCATCTCCGAGACCTGGGTGGAAGACCAGTGAGCGCCAACTCTCAGGCCGCGGACCGGATCGCCGGCGTCGAACCGGTTTGGACGGGCATGGTGCCGCTGGCACGGGTGCTTGCCGCCGCGGGCCGCCCGGAGCGGACCTTGCTGCACGCCGGCCCGCCGTTCAGCACCCGCAGCGCCGTGCCGCAGCCGGTGCGCAACTCCGCGGTTCAGGCCATCCGCTTCGAAGGCTGGGCGGACGACGACGGCGCTGCGGCGGCGCTGTTCGACTCCGGCGCGGTCGGCTTCGAGCCGGCGCAGGACAACGACTGCCTGGTGCCGCTCGCCGGCGTGGTCTCCCCATCCATGCAGCTTCACGCCGTCACGGATCCGGCCATCGGGTGCGTGCAATACGCGGTGCTGAACGAGGGAATGCGCCACTGCCTGCGCGTGGGCGTCGTCGAGCCGGGACTGGCGGAGCATCAGCGCTGGCTGCATGGGCCGTTCGCTGCCTGGCTGGCGGAGCGGCTGGCAGCGAACGGGCCGCTCCCGCTGCTGCCGCTGCTGGCCCGGTCCCTGGCGGAAGGCGACGACGGACACAACCGCACCATGGCCGGCAGTGCGCTGGCCGCCGCCTGGCTGCTTCAGGACGATGGTTCCGCGTTCGGTCCCGAGGCCGAGCAGTTCCTGGACGGTTGCCCGCCGTTCGCGCTGAACCTGTGGATGGCCGCGGCGGCACTGTCCCTGCGGGCGGCGGAGGGGGTGCCAGGTTCCGATGCCGTGACACGCGTAGGCGGAAACGGCGTCGATTTCGGCTTCCAAACGGCGTCCGAGCCCGGGCGCTGGCGGACGGTGGCCGGGACGCCGCCACGAGGACCGGTCGCCGATCGGTACCGGGGACTGCCGGTCCTCGGGGCCATCGGGGACAGCGCCGTCGTCGACTTCTTCGGGCTGGGCGGCGCCGCGCTGGCCCATGCGCCGCTGACGTTGGAAGGTCTCGGCGGCTTCGTGCCCGCCGGCGCGCTCGAGCGTCCCCGGGCGCTGATGGAGGCCGATCATCCCCGGCTGCCAATCCGCACCGGAACCTCCGCCGCGCGCATCGTTGGGGCGGGTGTCTCGCCGGTGGTGCTGCTGGGCATGATCGAAGGCCGGGGGCTCGAAGGACGGATCGGCGGGGGAGCCTTCGAGCCGCCGGTGAAGGCCTTTGAGTATGCCCTGAGTGAACGGGTGTCCTGAGCCGCATTCCTGCAATCGGCCGGTCCTGGACCTTGCTCCGTGACTCCAGGGCCGGTCCCCGCGGCTTAGGGGCGGGCAGGCGTTATGCTGAAGCGAACACTGGCGAACAGCGCTCCGGGGAGGGAACATGGCGGAAGCCCAGCCGAATCATGCCGAACTACAGCCCGCTCCGGGTCCGGACGTGGCAGCCCCTCCGGAGGGCCACGGCGACGTGGGTGTCCGGATCCGTGCAGCCCGCGCGGAGCGGGGCTTGACCCTGCGTGAGTTGGCCCGGCGCCTGGGAGTCTCGGCCGGGCACATTTCCCAGGTCGAACGCGGGCTGGTCAAGCCGTCCATTTCGCTGGTTTATTCGATTGCCGATGTCCTTGCCGTGGGTGTGGGTGACTTGTTCAGCAACAACATCGGGGCGGGAACCCCCGACATCGGGATTGTCCGGACGCCGGGGGAGGACCGGTACGTGACCCGGGGTGCGGAGCGGCGCACCATCAATCTGGAGACCGGCGTCCGTTGGGAACTGCTCACCCCCACCACCCGCGAACCCGTGGACTTCCGGGAGATTGTCTATGCGGCGGGCAGCGGCTCGACCCAGCCGGGGAACTTTGTGCGCCACAGTGGCCGGGAATACGGGCTGGTGCTCTCCGGGCGCCTTCGCGTGCAGCTGGAGTTCGACGAGTACGAGCTCGGCCCTGGGGACAGCATTGCCTTCGAGTCGGCGGTGCCGCACCGCTTCTGGAACGACGGCCCGGACACCGTCAAGGCAGTCTGGTGCACCCTGACGGCCTCGGAGGACGCAGGCGTTCCCTAGCCGCTGCTTCCACGGCGTGAAGATGCCCGAACCCCTGTTGATGGGGATTGCCGGCCTTCGCCAGCCCACGTGCGTGGCCGCCGGCATGGTGGCATCGGACGCGCACCACGCATTGTCCCGATCACGCGCAGGGGCCACCATGGTGGTGTCCCGGCTTCGCGCTTTCGGGGTTGCGCGGGCCAGGGCTTGAAACCAGGACCTTGAAGCCTGCGCAGAGTGAGGGAACCCCATGGCCAGCTCCGCTACCCCGGACCGCCGGACACTGCTGAAGACGATCGGGGCCGGGGCGGCCGGGGTCGCGCTCGTGATGCCGCTGGCCGGCTGCCGGACCGGACCGGCTTCCGCCGTCGGGTCCTCTGCCGCCTCCACCGGCGCCGCGCCGCCGTCGCCGTCGTCGCTCCCGTCCGCCCCGGAAGCGCAGGTCCCGCCGCTGCTGGACCGCGCCAAGGTGGACAACGCCCTGTCCCGGCTGGACGGCTCGGTCCGCCACGCGATGGAGCAGACCGGCGTGCCCGGCATCGCCGTGGCCGTGGTCTACCACGACGAGGTGCTGCATGCGCAGGGGTACGGGGTGCGGAAGGTCGGCGAAGCCGCCACGGTGGACGCCGACACCGTGTTCCAGCTGGCCTCGGTGTCCAAGCCCCTGGCCTCCACGGTGGTGGCCGGGGTGGTGGGACGCGGCAAGGCCCGGTGGACCGACCCGGTGATCGGCCACAATCCGGCCTTCGCGCTCAAGGACCCCTACGTGTCCCAGAACGCCACGTTCGAGGACCTCATGTCCCACCGCAGCGGACTGCACACCGGAGCCGGGGACCTGCTCGAGGACCTCGGCTTCGACCGCGACTACATCCTGGCCCACCTGAACCAGCAGCCGCTGGATCCGTTCCGCGACACCTACAACTACAGCAACTTCGGCTACACCGAGGGCGGGCAGGCCGCGGCCGACGCCATGGGCATGGCGTGGGAGGACCTGGCCGAGGAGATCCTTTTCAAGCCCTTGGGCATGGCCTCCTCCACCTACCGCCACGCGGACTATGAAAAGGCCTCCAACAAGGCCCTCATCCACGTGCCGGTGGGAAACCGGAAGTGGGAGGCCAAGTACGTGCGCGACGCCGACGCGGAGGCACCCGCCGGCGGCGCCAGTTCCTCGGTGCGCGACCTGGCCCAGTGGATCCGCCTGCAGCTGGCCAACGGGCGGCACGACGGGCGGCAGCTCATCGACGAGCAGGCCCTGCTGACCACCCACGTGCCGGAGTCGGTCATGGGGCCGCCGCCCACGCCGGCGGCCCGCACCCAGTTCTACGGCCTGGGCTGGAACGTGACCTACGACGCCCAGGCCCGGCTGCAGCTGGGCCACTCCGGGGCCTTCAACCTCGGAGCCGCGACCGTGGTGATGATGCTCCCGGGCGAGCAGTTGGGCATCGTGGTCCTGACCAACGGGCGGCCGCAGGGCATCCCCGAGGCGATCGCCGCGGAGTTCTTCGACACGGCGCAGAACGGGGCGCCCACGGTGGACTGGCTCGTGTTCACCGCCGCGGTGTTCCGGCAGATCGAGGACGCCGACGCGCCGGCCGCGGACTATTCGAAGGTCCCGGCCGCTCCCCGGCCGGCGCGGTCCCTGGACACCTACACGGGCACGTACGCCAACTCCTACTACGGCCCGCTGGTGGTCGCCACGGAGCAGGGGCGCCTGGCCATGACCATGGGGCCGGAAGGGCGCCAGACCACCTTCGGGCTGACCCATTTCGACGGCGACACCTTCAGCTTCGAGACCATCGGCGAGAACGCCAACGGCCTGGCCGGGGCGATCTTCGCTCCCGGCTCCGGCGGCCAGGCAGGCAGTGTCCGGCTGGATTTCTACGACACCACCGGGCTGGGAACCTTCACCCGGAGCTAGGCGTACTGATTGGGGCGCCGCCCCCGCCGGATCCCTTGACGCGGCCGGACGGCCGGGGTGCACTGTAGGCGGTGCCCGGCGTCGAACCATAGCGATGAAGGCAGGAAGATGACATGGCGGACTATTACCAGGTGCTGGTGATCGGCGGCGGGAACGCCGGCATTTCGCTGGCCGCGCGGCTGCACCGCTACAAGGTCGCGGACATCGGGCTCATCGAGCCACGCCCCGTCCATTACTTCCAGCCGCTGTTTTCCCATATCGGCGGCGGCGCCGCCCGCATGAGCGAGGCCGTGCGGGCGCAGGCCCAGGTCATGCCGCGGGAGGTCGAATGGATCCGCGGGGAGGCGGCGGACATCCGGCCCGAGGAAAACGCCGTGCTGCTGGCGGACGGACGCCGGATCGGTTACGGCCAGCTGGTCGTGTGCCCGGGCCTGCAGCTCGACTGGGACGGGGTCCCGGGGCTGGCCGAGGCCATGGCTTCGCCGCAGGTGACGTCCAACTACGACCCGGCGATGCCGGAGAAGACCTGGAAGCTGGTGTGCTCCCTGCGTTCGGGGACGGCAGTATTCACCCAGCCCCCCGAACCGGCCAAATGCGCCGGCGTCGCCCAGAAGATCGCCTACCTGGCCTGCGACTACTGGCGGGAGCAGGGCGTCCTGGAAGACATCCGGGTGGTCCTCGTGGTGCCCACGCCGACGGTGTTCGGCGTCAAGGAGGTGGACGCGGCGCTTCGGGCCAAGATCGCCGAGTACGGCATCGAACTATGCACCTCCACGACCCTGGCCGGCGTGGACGCTGCGCGGCGCGCGGTGGCCTTGGCTGGCCCGGACGGGACTCGGGAGCTCACCTTCAACCTGCTCCACGCGGTGCCTCCGCAGTCCGCGCCGGACTGGCTGAAAGACACGCCGCTGCCGGCCGCCGGCGACGCCGGCGGATTCGTTGAGGTGGATCCGGAGCTGCTGCGGCACCGGCGATACGGCAACGTGTGGTCGCTGGGGGATGCCGCCGCGACCCTGAACTACAAGAGCGGCGGGGCGCTGCGCAAACAGGTGAAGGTGCTGGCGCGGAACCTCGCGGCCGTGGTGGGCGGGAGAGAGCCTAGGGAGCGCTACAACCACTACGGCGTCTGTCCCATCGCCCTGACCCGGCATACCCTCCTGTTCGCCGAGTTCGACCATCAGTACCGGCCCATGCCGACCTTCCCGCGGCTGGACCCGGCGAAGGAGCGCCGCTGGGCCTGGGTGCTGGACCGGTGGATCTTCCCGCAGATCTACTGGCACCTGATCCTCAAGGGAAGGGCGTAATCCTCAAGGGAAGGGCGTAGGTCCGGCGGTGCCGCGTTCCGCGCGGCCGATCGCAGGCCTATATGATCCGTGCCAGGCTGTTCGCGCGGACCATTGGCGGAGGAAACATGAGCATTTTTGACGAGCCGAAGATCGACTGCCACACGCATATCTTCGATCCCGTCAATTTCCCCTACGGGGAGTCCGTCGCATATCGCCCGGCTGGTCAGGAACTCGGTACGGTGGCCCAACTGCGGCAGGTGATGGAAACCTACGGCGTCCACCATGCGCTGCTGGTGCAGCCGAACTCCGGATACGGGCCCGACAATAGCTATATCCTCGATGCCATCAGGCATGGCGAGGGGCGTTTCAAGGGCATCGCCATCATTCCGAACGACGTCAGCCTCGACGATTTGAGGAAACTCAAGGACCAGGGAATCGTCGGCGCGGCGATCAACCCCACCTTCGACGGCTTGGACCACTACCGGAATGCGCGGGCGCTGATCGAGAAACTGGCCGAACTGGACATGTTCGCGAACATCCAGGTCCAGGACGACGACCTGCTGATGTTCATGCCCTGGCTCGAAGAGATCCCGGTCAACATCCTGATCGACCACTGCGGCCGCCCGACCCCCGGTGACAGCCTGGACCGTCCAGGCTTCCGGGCGCTGCTCAACCTCGCCGGCACCGGCCGGGCGAGCATCAAGATTTCCGGCTATGCAAAGTTCTCCCACCAGCCCTACCCGTTCGAGGACGTCAGGCACCAGCTCCAGGTACTGATTGACGCCTTCACGCCGCACAACTGCATTTGGGCATCCGACTGGCCGTTTCTGCGTGCACCACAGCGACAGGACTATGGGCCCTTGATGGCTTTGACGGAGCAACTCTTCCCCAGCGAATCCGACCGGCGGGCCGTCCTGTGGGACACGCCGCGCCGCCTGCTCGGCTTCGGCCACTGATCCCGGCCTTGCCGCGTACCGCCCCGTGAAGTGCGTGCCGGCGGAGCACTGATCCTGCTGCCGTTTCCGCACCTTCGGCCGGTCCGGGTACCCGGACCGGCAGGGCCTTAGCCGGCGGCAACAAGCCGCAGGTAGGCCGGCTGCAGCGCCGGAAAGTAGTCCTCCCAGGCCACCGCCGAGGCTTCCCTGCCGGCGCGCGCCGCCTCCAGCCGGTCGAGGTAGTACTCCCATCCCGGCCCGATCGAGCCCACGTCGTCGGTGGGGTTCAGGCGCTGGCCGAAGGTGAGCGTCGTCGCGCCGCCGGCCTGCGCGAGTTCGAACCACAGGTGCCACGCGCCGCCTTCGACCGACGTGTGGCCGGCGAACCGCCGGGGTGCGTCGCATTCGAGGATCGTGTACTGCTCGGGCTGGGGATCCTCGGCCTCGGCTGTCATGAAGAACTGCACGCTCCCGCTCGAGGGATCCCCTTCCCAGCGTCCGATCCATCGCTCAAGCCGGTCGGAGTCGGTGAGGTCGCGCCACACGTCGGACGCCCGCCCCTCAAGGGTGCGGGTCAGCACCAGATGGGCTTCGCCGTCGATGTCGGTCACGGTGCCGGTGATCTCGGTGCGTTCGGTCATGGCGCGTTCCACGGCTCCCGGTGGTCGGCGAGGCGCTGGCGGTCGGGTCCGACGCCGGCTGCCTCGGTGAGTGGGTCTTCCTCCGGGACCGTACCAGCCGGGGCCCGCCATGGCCATCGATTCGGCGGCGACTTCCTAGGAACGTTCGGCCATGCGGGCCGCCAGCAGCGCACCGACGCTGTAGGCCAGCGTGGCCCCGAGAACCAGGAGCAGCGGGGCGGTCCAACCGCCGGTGGCGGTGTTGAGCCAGCCGGCCGCCGGCGGCGCGCAGGTGGCGGTGAGGTAGGCGCTAACCTGGATGCGGGCGGAGGCGGAAGCCGTCTCGGCATTGCTGCGCATGACCATGGCCACGATCGAGAAGACGGCGGTGAATCCTCCGCCTTGGGCGATGCCCCCGGCGGCGGACCAGAGGGCATACGCCTCCGGCGCGGCGAGCAGGCCGATCGGCAGCACCACCCAGAAGAGCCCCACCAGCGCCGTCGGAACCCAGATCTTCGTGCGTGCCGCCAGCAGGGGCACCCCGAGGGCGCCGATGATGGCGAAGACCTGGAACAGCGAAGCGGTGGCGCCCGACTCGGCGGGGCCCAGCCCGCGCGTCTCGGACAGCAGCAGCGGCAGCCACGCCGTGGTGGCGTAGTAGGCGGCGGACTGGCCACTGAAGGCCAGCGCCAGCAGGACGGTGATCCGCCGGATGCGCGCGGTGTCCGTCCGCGCCGTCGCCCCGGGACCATCAGTCCTGGGTCCACCTGTACCGGGCCCGCCAGCGGCGGGGGCTCCCGCCGTCGGCCTCCGGTCCGCGGGAAGCGGGGACTCGGCGTCGGCCTGCTCCGTGGCGAGCGTGCCGGCGGCACGGCGGCGGGCGCGGGGCAGCCACCACGCCAGGCCTGCGGCGGTCACGATTCCCCACGCGGCGATGGCCCACCGCCAGCCGAGCAGATCGGCGAGCGGCGGGGTGCCGAGCAGCACGGCCATGGATCCGACGTTCATGACCGCGGTGTACACCCCGGTGACCGCGGCGACCCGCCTCGGGGAAATGTCGCGGCGGATCAGCACCGGGACCGCGATGTTGCCCAGCGTGATGGCCGCGCCGATGATGACGGTGCCGGCCAGCACGACGGCGGCCGGGCCGGCCGAACGGATGACGGTGCCGGCGAGCACCCCGGCCAGGCACAGCACGGCGGCCACCTCGGGGCCGAAGCGGCGGATGGTCCTGGTTGCCAGCGGGGTGGCCAGCGCGAAGAGCAGCACGGGCACGCCGGTCAGCAGGCCCGCGCCGACCGCCGAGAGCCCTGTGTCGGCCTTGATGTCGCCGATCACCGCGGTCGGCGCAATGATCGGCGCGCGCAGGCTCAGGGCCAGGACCACGATGCCGGCGACCACCCATGCGAGGGTCGGGGCGGATGCTGGATGGCGGGGCGAGGGGGCCTCCTCGGAAGCGGTGGGTGTCGGGGCCGGAACATTCGGCTTCACCAGCACCCTACCCGGGGACGTCCCCGTCGGGGGTTGGCGAACAGGACGAGTGCCCCCTGTCCCCGCTGGACTGGGGAACCCTTAACGGCCCAAGGCCCCGCCGTTCCCGGTGGGGAGCGGCGGGGCCCTGAGTAAGGCAGCCAGTCGGGAAGGCTAGGCGTTGTGGGAGTGGCCTTCTGCGTCCTCTTCCAGCAGTTCGGCGCGGACCTCGACGTCGTGCTCCAGCGGCGCCGGGTGGTGCAGGCGGTACCGCCACAGGCCGATGCCGACCACGACCGCCCCCAGCAGCAGGGACAGCAGCAGCGATTCGCGGGTGGCGTCCACGAACAGCATGCCGACGATCATGGCGACGATCGCGATGATCGAGGCCCAGGTGAGGTACGGGAACAGCCACATCTTCAGCGGCATCTCCACCCCGGAGGCCTCCGTACGGCGGCGCAGGACCAGCTGCGAGGTCGCGATGACCAGCCACACGAACAGGGCGATCGCGCCGGAGGTGTTCACCAGGAACAGGAACACGGTGTCCGGGGCGATGTAGTTCAGGCCCACGGTGATGAAGCCGACCACGGTGGAGGCCAGGACGGCGGCCAGCGGCACGCCGCGCTTGGAAATGCGGCTCCAGGCCTTCGGGGCGTCGCCGCGGGTGGAGAGGGAGAAGATCATGCGGCTCGCGGTGTAGAGGCCGGAGTTGAGGCATGAGAGCACCGAGGTGAGGACCACGACGTCCATGATGGTGCCGGCGGCCGGGATCCCGAACAGTTCGATGACGGCAACGTACGGGCTCTTCGCCACGGAGGCGTCATTCCACGGGAGCAGGGTCACGACGATCGCGACGGAACCGATGTAGAAGAGCAGGATGCGCCAGACGGTGGACTTCACGGCCTTCTTGACGGCGTCCACGGGGTGCTCCGACTCGCCGGCGGCGATGGTCGCGATCTCCGCGCCGAAGAAGGAAAAGACGACGACGAGCACGCCGGCGAGGACCGCGTCTGCGCCGTTGGGCATGAAGCCGCCCTGGCCGGTGAGGTTGCTCAGGCCGGGGGCGGGGACGCCGGGGATCAGGCCCAGGATGGCCGCGGTTCCGGCGATCAGGAACAGGATGATCGCGGTGACCTTGATGGAGGCGAACCAGAACTCGAACTCGCCATAGGACTTCACGGACCAGACGTTGGTCAGGGTCAGCAGCACCATGAGGATCAGGGCCCAGACCCACTGGTCGACGCCGGGCATCCAGCGGTTCATGATCGCCGCGCCGGCGGTGGCTTCGATGCCCAGCACGATGATCCAGAACCAGGCGTAGAGCCATCCGATGCTGAACCCGGCCCAGCGGCCAAGCGCCTTGTCGGCGTAGGCGGAGAAGGAACCGGTTTCCGGGTTCGCGGCGGCCATTTCGCCAAGCATGCGCATGACGAGGACGACGACAAGGCCGGCGGCCGCATAGGCGACGAGGATGGCGGGTCCGGCCTGTTGGATGGCCGCACCGGAACCAACGAACAGCCCCGCACCGATGACGCCGGCAATGGCAATCATGGAAAGGTGGCGGGGCTTCAGGGATTTCTGGAGCTCTGGTTGTGAATTCATGTGCCGCTTCTGGTGTGGGAGACGCATCTCTTGATTTAAACCGCCCCTCACCCTAGGTGCGCTATGGGGGGAGGGGTGATGTGCAGATGGCTAAATTCAGGAGGCTAATTGAGTGGTTATGCACAATTCAGTCTTCGAATAAACATCGCTTTCTTGCCGTGGACAAGGCGTTTTGGCGCATGGAGGGGTGTCCGCCCTCACATGCTTCGATTCTGGACCTTTTTTCGAAACGGGGACATATGGCCGGTGTGGAATCTTTTCACTCCTGGGGCCGCGCAGGCCCGGCCACGAAGATGCAACGGCACCCCCGGCGCCGCCCGGCGTGCCGCCGTTGGCCGGGAATGCCGGCGGGGGCGGCCCCTACCCCCGCACCTCCTGCGCCGCGGGGCCGTTGAGGAGCTTTTCAAGGAGCATGAAGAGCAGAAGGCGCTCGGTGTCCGTCAGCGGCTGAAGCCATTCGTGCTCGAGGCCGATGTGCGACCGGTAGGTGCGGACGACGGCTTCCTCGCCGGCCGGAGTCAGGCGCAGCACGGTGGAGCGCTGGTCCACCGTGGAAGGCTCCTTGCTGATCAGCCCGCCTTCGATAATTTTCTTGATGGCGGCCGAGACCGTCGCGCGGCTCATGTTGGCTGCCGCCGCGATCTGGTGCGGCGGCATGGGGCCGGAAACCCACAGGGCGAAACAGATACGGAAGTTGGCTTGGGTCCACCCCTCGGGCTGGTGGACCTGCCGGTTCGCGTCATCGGCCATCAGCTGGGTGACCTTGCGCAGCATCAGGCTCAGCTTGAGCACCATGGGGTCTTCGACGTCCACGACCGGTGCCGCACGTTCCACGGCGGCCTCGACGAACTTGCTGAAGCGGTCCCCGGTGGTTTCCCGTCGATAGCCCATGCCGTTTCCCGACCCCGAGGTTTCGGCTCCATGCCGGATGTCTTGCAGGCTCATGCGCCTAGATCCTTGCTGTAGAAAGTCACACTCTTGAGTTCTGCGAAGGCATCCAGCCCTGGCTGCCCGCCTTCGCGGCCGACCCCGCTTTCCTTGGCCCCGCCGAACGGAACCGCGGGGTTGGGACGGCCGAGCCCGTTGACCCACACCATGCCGGTTTCCAACTGCTCCATCAAGTATTGCGCCGTGGCGGAATCGGCTGTCCACACGGTCGCCCCCAGCCCGAACCGGCTGCGGTTGACCGCTTCCACTACTTCGCCGGTCGCCGCGAACGGGATGACCGGCAGGATCGGGCTGAACTGTTCCTCCTCGACGAGCGGGGCGCCGCTGCCCAGACCAGCGACGATGGTCGGCTGGGCGAAAAAGCCACCGTTGTCGGTGCTGAACCCCTCGAACGCGATCTCCGCCCCCCGCTGCCGGGAATCCCCGAGCAGCCGGTGCATCGTCTCGTACTGTGCGCGGGTGGTCAGTGTCGGCATGGTCGCGCCGTCGGTGTAGGGGGTGCCGGGCCTGGAAGCCCGGGCCAGCTCGGCAAGCCGGCGGACCACCTCGTCGGTGATGCCGTGGTGCGCATAGACGCGCTTGACCGCGACGCAGGCCTGCCCGGAAGAGCCGAAGGCCGCCTGGAAGATCTTCGGTACCACATCATCCAGGTCGGCATCGGCAAACACGATGGCCGGGTCGTTGCCGCCCAGTTCCAGCTGGACGCGCTTGAGGGTGCCGGCCGCAGTGGCCATGATCGCCTTGCCGACACCGACGCTGCCCGTGAAGGTGACCATGTCGACGCCGTCGGACGCGGTCAGGGCGGGGCCGGCGTCGTCTCCGCCGCAGACGATGTTGATCACCCCCGGTGGCGCCACATCGGAGGCCACCCGGGCCAGGTGAAGGGCGGTCAGGGGAGTGTGCGGGGAGGGCTTGCACACCACGGTATTGCCGGCCACGAGCGCAGCACCGATCTTGTTCACCATCATCAACAGCGGCATGTTGAAGGGCGTGATGGCGGCCACCACGCCCAAGGGGGACCTGACCAGCCGCGTCTCGTGGTCCGGGGACGAGTCGATGACCTCCTCGGCCGGTTCCAGGGTGGCCCAGTAGCGCAGGCTGGACACGGACCCCGCCACTTCGGCCCGGGCTGCCGGTTGCAGCTTGCCGTTCTCGAAGCAGATGAGGGTGGCGAAGTCCTCCTGCTCAGCGGCGATGCGGTCGGCGAGGGCCAGCAGCCACGCCTTGGGCTGTCCGCCGGCCTGGCGCAGCGTCCGGAAGGCGTTCCGTGCCGCGGTCACGGCCTGGGCCACATCGTCAACCGTCACCTGGTTGTACTCGACGGCGAGGCCGTGGTCCCACGGCGCGGTAACGGTGGCTGGCACGGTGCCGTCCACCAGTTGGCCGCCAATCAGATGGCCGGCCTTGAGCGTCAGCCCACGGACCGTCTCGTGCGCTGCGGCAGCAGTGGCGGCGGGCATCAGGCACCGCCTCCCGACAGGACTGCAGCCCGTGGGCCGGAGGGCAGTTCGGGATTTTTGTCGAAGAAGACCTCGGCCAGCGCCAGAACCGTCAAATAGGTATTGGCGCTGACGATGGTGGGCATGATCGAGGCGTCGACGACGCGCAGGTTCTCGACGCCGAGGACGCGGCACCGGGGATCGACAACGGTGTCGGGATCGCCCGGGGGGCCCATCCGGGCAGTGCAGGACAGGTGCATGGTGTCCTTGACGGTGGCCATGATCTCGGCGTCATCCAGCGGCCACGTGGGATCGCCGGTGGCGATCCGGCGGAAGGCCTCATGGTCCATCAGCCGACGGGCCCGTTCGAGCCCGTCCCGGGCCCGGGCCAGATCGCGCGGATCAGCGAGGAAATCGAGATCGAAGTGCGGGTCATCGGCGGGGTTGGGGGAGCGTAGCCGCATCCGGCCCCGCGAGAGCGGCTGCTCGATGGAAACGGCCAGGCCGGCGGTGTCCTTGCCGAACCAGTAATTGTGGTTGGTAGCCAGGATCATCATGTCGTTGGTGCGCCCGCCCGGCAGGCCGGAGGAATAGCGGACGACGACGTTCGTGGGACGGTTGCCGACGCAGGTCTGCGCGCCGGGCGTGACGGGAAGCTCGACGAAGACCACCGCATGGTCTTGGGCTCCACGGCCCACGGGCAGGTCCACCCGCAGCTCGATGCCCAACTCCGCCAGGTCTTCTGCGGGCCCGATACCCGAGCGCATCAGGATGGCGGGGGACGCGGTGGAGCCGGCGCAGAGAAGGACTTCGCCGCCGTCGGCCACGCGGTATTCCCGACCGTCGGCGTCGACGACGCCGACGGCGGTCGAGCCGTCAAAGACCACCCTGTCGACCAGGGAGTCGCCCAGCACGTCCAGGTTGGCCCGCTCCCGGGCGGGCTCGATGTACGCGTGGTTGGTGGAGACCCGGTCGCCGTGGCGGATGTTCATGGCCATCGGCGAGGCGCCGCTGCTGTCCGGATCGTTGTGGTCCGGGCTCCAGCCGTAGCCGGCGTCAACCGCTGCCTCCTTGAGAGCCTTGTCGACGCCGCCCCAGCCGGACTCCGGCTCCCGGTAGACGGGAGTGGGGCCGCCGGCGCCGTGGAAGGGGCGGTCCGGGAAATCGTGCTCGTCTTCGATCCGGCGGTAGGCCTGAAGCATGGCGTCCGGTCCCCATCCCTCGGCGCCCAGGCGTTCCCATTCGGCAAAGTCATCGGGCACTCCACGAATGGCGTAGAGCCCGTTGATGAGGGAGCTGCCGCCCAGGCCGCGGCCGCGGCGGTACTGGAACGGCTCCTGGCCCTTGGCCCGGGTTGCGGTGATGCCGTGCCAGTAGAATTCCGGATTTAGGTGGTTCCGGGGGGCTTCCAGTGCCAGCCCGAGCCCTTTGGTCCGGTCCTTGAATTCCTTGGGCAGGTCGGCGACGCGGCAGTCGGGACCGGCCTCGATGAGCAGGACGCGGCATGCGGGGTTCTCAGTTAGCCGGGATGCGATCAGGGCACCGGCGCTGCCGGCACCTACGACGATGTAGTTCCAGTCTTTCATCCTGTATCCGTTCTGCAGCGGGTGGTTCACATCACAGGGAACCTATCACCGATTAGACCATCTGTAGCCGAAAAATAGGTTGATATTTGACTACATCTGATCAGGGGTTGTGTGCAACTTTCCCGTCAATTCACGAGTTCTTGGGCCTTTGTGTGCTCTACGTCATGGAAATATGCAACTAACTATTGACCAAGTTAGTTGCTTCTGACTGAATGATCCTGTTCCCGCGGCGCCCGAATCTCCCAGTGGGCCCTGCGGCCACCGCCGACCACCACGATGACTCGTCGTCGTGCGACACGAAGGAAACACCAATGAAGCTGAACTTCAGGATCGGACACCTCTCCCCAGCCGTCATCGCCGGAGCCGCGGCCTGCGCCCTGCTCCTCACGGCCTGCGGCGGTCCCAGCGGCGCTACATCCGGGGCGGATCTGGATCTGGCGCCGCTGAAGATCGACAGCAGCCAGGCACAGCAAATGCAGGCCCTCTACGACGCGGCGATCGAATCAGGCGAGACGGACGTGGCCATCTACGCCGGACACCACGACGAGTTCAAGGCGATCTATGCAGCCTTTGAGGAGCGGTTTCCGGGACTGACCATCACGCCGGAGACGTATGTCGGGGCGGAGTTGCAGACCAAGCTGGAAGCCGAGCGCCAGAGCGGCAAGCGCGTCGTCGACGTCCTCTCCAACCCGAACGCGGACCGATACGCCGACCAGGGTTTTGCCCAGAAGTTCAAGCCGGTGGCGTTCTCCATGCCGGAGTGGGCCGCGGGCCGGATCAGCCTGGACCAGATCGAGGACCCGGACGGTTTCTACTATGCTCCCTGGGCCCTGATGTTCGCCTCCTCGTACAACACCGAGAAGCTGCAGGAATCCGACCTGCCCGCGTCCTGGGCCGACCTGGCCGGTGGGGAATGGGCCGGCAAGCTCACCTTCATGGACCCGTCCATCCCGGGCGGCACCATGACGGTGTCGACGACTCTGCTGCAAGCCGGCATCGTCGACGAGGCCTGGCTGAAGAGCGTCGGTGCGAACGCCAAGGTGGTCGCGCAGGACCAGTTGGCGCTGCAGTCAATCAGTTCCGGCGAGTTCGCCTATCAGCCGCTGTCGGCCACCATCTCCGTGCTGAACGCGAAGCGCGACGGAGCCCCCGTCGAGGTCCAGTTCTTCGATGAGAACAACGTCATTGCCACGGAGAAATGGATGCTCGCCGACGGAGCCCCCTCCACCGACGCCGCCAAGCTGTTGCTGAGCTTCCTCTACACCGCTGAAGCGCAGGAGAAGACCTTGGAGGCCGGGAACTTCCCGATCAACCAGGACGAGTCCCTCACATCGCCGCACGGCTGGCCCTCGCTTGCCGACGCCGCGTTCGTTGAACTCCCGGAACAGTCCGTGATGAGGGAAAAGATGACCGAGTACGGCGAGCTGTTCAAGTCCATCACGGCGAAGTAGAACAGCTCCTCGCCGCAGAACCACCAGAAAGGCACTGCCACCATGACCGAAGAAGACCTGATTGCCGCTGTCCAACAGTTGCAGCGAAAAGTCGACGAACTCGAGTCCACCAAGGAGATCGAACAGCTCCAGCAGCAGTACGTCAGGGATCTGGCGGACCGCAACTGGGCGGGGGTGGCCAGTGCCTACTCCGAAGATGCGGTCTGCGACATCAGGCTGCACGGCAAACACAAAGGCCAAGAGGCCATTGCGGGGATGTTCAAGTCCGATCTGCAAGATGTGGTGAAGAGCCGGGACGGCTACGTGCTCTCCTCGCCGTCGATCACCGTTTCGGGAGACGCCGCCTACGGGGAATGGACCTGGCACCGCATGCAGTGCGAGTTCCGGACCTCCTTCGGGATGATGCGGGTGTGGGGGCCGTGGACTGAAGGCAAGTACAAGTGCCACTACGCCCGCATCAACGGCGAATGGAAGATCACCGATCTTTGGTTCCGAGTGCTGCGTCCGGATTCCGACGACGAACTGGCCGCCCTGCCGGAGGGCGGCGTCATCGGCGGCGGCTATCTGGACCGGGACACCGCATCCGTATAGGGGGAGAGACGATGCTCAAGCGCCTGCGGCACGCCGCAAGCAACCCGCAATGGACCATTGCGCTGGTCTGTCTGGTGTGCTTCGTCGCACCGGCACTGATGGTGGTCCAAGGCGCCTTCAAGACCGAGATGTTCGGCAGCGCGGGAACCTTCACTGCGGGAATGTTCATGGAGGTCATGACGTCCTCCGATACGCACGCCGTCGTGGCCCAGACAGTCGTCATGGGGGTGGCCACGATTGCCCTCTCGACGGTTCTGGCGCTGACCTTCGCCACCATCTACACCAAGTCGAACGCACCGTTGCGCCAGGCGATCCCGGTGATCATGTTCATTGTCATCGCGACGCCGGGGCTGTTCTTCGCGATCGCGTGGGGCCTGCTGGGGAACCAGAACGTGGGGATGCTCAACGAGTGGCTGGCGACGGCCTTTGGCGACGGGGCACGTGTCCTGAACACGGAGTCGTGGTGGGGGATCGTCTTTGTGTCCTCGCTGCGCCTGGTCGCCCTGCAGTTCTTCCTGCTGCTGGGCCCCTTCATGGCCATGGACCGTTCACTTGACGAAGCCGCCCGCACCAGCGGTGCCAGCCCGCTGCGTACGTTCTTCCAGATCGAGATTCCCATCCTCTCGCCGGCCATCACCGGTGCAATGATCCTGGGTTTCGTGCTTTTCCTGGAGTCGTTCGACGCACCCCAGATCCTGGGCGTGCCGGCCGGCATCTTCGTGATCCCAACCGAGATCTACGCCTACCTGTCCAACTCGACCGGCCCGCTGTTCGCCCAAGCCAGCTCGATTTCCGTGTTGTTGATGGTGGTGTTGCTGGCGCTGGTGTTCGTGCAGATCAAAGTGCTCGGCCGCCGTGCCTTCGTCACCGTCGGCGGCAAGGAATCGCGGGTGCTGCGCCGCGACGTCGGTGCCTGGCGCTGGTTGTTCACCGTGCTGATCGTCGTCTTCGCGCTGCTGACCATCGTGTTGCCGATGATCCAGCTGCTCCGGGTCTCCGTCTCGCCTTTCCTGGGCGCCAGCAGCGGCTTCTCGCTGGAGAACTACGAGGAGGTGCTGGGCAGTTCGCGGATGGTCGCCGCCTACTGGAACACCATCGGCACCGCCATGCTTGGCGCGCTGCTGGCCGTTCTGGCGGCGACGGCGTTCTCCTGGGCCGCGCGGTTCAAGGCCGGAGCGCTGTCACGGTTCATCGAGTACAGCCAGTGGCTCGGGTTGGCGATGCCGGGCCTGATCCTGGCGCTCGGCGTGCTGTGGCTGTTCCTGGGCGTGCCTTTCCTCAACCAGTTCTACGGCACTCAGGCGATCATGGTCTTCGCGCTCTTCGTGGCCACGATTCCGCTGGCCAGCCGGACGACCACGGCGGCGATGGCGCAGATCCCGAAGTCGTTGGAGGAAGCGGCGTGGGTTTCCGGAGCATCCACGTACCGGGCCATCTGGGACGTGCTCGTGCGGCTGATGCTGCCGAGCCTGGTCAGCGGCTGGCTGCTCTGCTTTGTGGTCATCTGCGGAGTCCTGTCCACCCCGCTGCTGCTTTCGGCCGCCGGCAACAACTACCTGTCCGTGGAGATCTACAGCCGCTACGTCGAGGGCAAGGCGCCGATTGCCGCTGCGGCCGCGCTGCTGCTGATCGCAAGCTTCCTGCTGGTGGCGGCGGTCGCCTTCGCCATCAGCAAGCTCTCGACCCGGGCCACCAGGAAATGGGCGCCGCGCAGCGGAAACAGCGACGGCGGTGTCCACGGCGGTACGGCCGGCACACCGGCGCCGGGGGCCGGGCGGCCTGCCGACGTGGCGGGCAGCCCGGCCGCGGACCAGCCCAGCTTGGCCGGTTCCCACTAACTGACGCACCGTTCGATCCAGCGATCTAGGACAAGGCATGCACATTCAAATCAGCGGAGTCAGCAAGGCGTTCAACGCCACTCCGATCCTTAAGGACGTCAACCTCACCATCCAGTCGGGAGAATTCATCACGCTGCTGGGCCCGAGCGGCTGCGGGAAGACCACCACCCTGCGCTGCGTCGCCGGGTTGGAAACCCCTGACGCAGGCTCCATCGAGGTGGGCGGCAAGGCGTTCGTCAACGCCGCCACCAGGACCTTCGTGCCGACCCACAAGCGCAAGGTCGGGATGGTGTTCCAAAGCTACGCGCTTTGGCCCCACATGTCGGTCGCGGCCAACGTGGCGTATCCGCTCAAGCGGCGGAAGACGCCGCCGGCGCAGCTGAAGCCGCTGGTCGCCTCGACGCTGGAGGCGGTCGGCATGGGCCAGCACGCAGGCCGTTACCCGCACGAACTCTCCGGAGGCCAGCAACAGCGCGTGGCGCTGGCCCGCGGGCTGGTCTCCGCCGGCGGCGTGATGCTGTTCGACGAGCCGCTGTCCAACCTGGATGCCAAGCTGCGGATTGCGATGCGCAGCGAAATCCGGCGCCTGCACAACGAGTTCGGCAACACCTCGATCTATGTCACCCACGACCAGGACGAGGCATTGGCCCTTTCGGACCGGGTGATCATCATGCGCGGCGGCGTGGTGGAGCAGGTCGGCACCCCGGATGACGTCCGTTCCCGGCCGGTCTCCAGCTTCGCGGCGGACTTCGTCGGATTCGAAAACATCCTGGCCTGCCGCTCGGTGTCAGAGGGCTCGGGGCGGCGCACGGCGGTGCTGGACGGGGGCCTGGAACTGGAACTCACCGGCGCCGCAGCCAACCTGGAAACCGGAATGTTCGTCGCCTTCCGCAGCTCGGCGGTGCGGCTGGGCGGTGAACGGGGCGCCGGCATCAACGCGGCCGGCGCCGTCCGAGACAGCTCCTACTCGGGGGAGACCCGCACCGTGGTTGTGGACGTCGCGCCCGGCGTCGGCATCACGGCCGCGGTGCCGGACAGCGCCGATGCCGCGGCGGTCTACCGGCACGGCGGCTCCGAGGTCAGCTTCCACGTGCCCGCCCGGTCCGTCGTCGTCCTCGAGCGCTAACCCGCCGCCAGAAGAAGGAGTGCAGGAATGAACCAGCTTACCTACGAAGTCATAACCCGCCCGGGCCTGGATCCGGCGACGGCGGAGGGCAAGCCGCCACTTCCACCGCTGACACACGAGGTGGAGGAGTCCGACGGCCTCCGGATCGAGCGAAACGTCGCCATCCCGATGAGCGATGGCGTCAGGATCTACGCCGACGTGTATCAGCCTGCCGGCACCACCACCGGCCTGCCGGTCCTGCTGGCCTGGGGCCCGTACGGCAAACACAACCAGAAGGACATGCTCTGGCCGACGGCCGGCATCGAGCCGGGCTGGATGTCCAAGCTGACGGGCTTCGAAGCACCCGATCCGGCGTACTGGTGCGCCCACGGCTACGCCGTCGTGTATGTGGATCCGCGCGGGATGTGGCATTCGGAAGGCGAAGGCGTCCACAACGGTCCGCAGGAGGCCGAAGACGTCTTTGACGCCATCGAGTGGCTCGGCGCCCGCGAGTGGTCCAATGGCCGGGTCGGCATGCTCGGGGTCTCCTACCTGGCCGGCATCCAGTACATCGCCGCCGCCATGCGGCCGCCGGCGCTGAAAGCGATCAGCCCATGGGAGTGCTTCTCCGACTGGTACCGCGAGTTCTGCCACCACGGCGGCATCCCGGAAACCGGATTCATCCCGCGGGCCTCGCGGAACATGCGCTACTCGCTTACCAGGACCGAAGACACGCACGCCAACGTCCTGGCGAACCCGCTGATGGCGCCGTACTACCGCGACCGGTACCCGGACCTGACGCAGATCACCGTTCCGGCATACGTTGTGGCCAGCTGGAGCGACCATGGGCTGCACACCCGCGGCACGCTGGAGGCCTACCGGCTGATGTCCTCCAACGAGAAGTGGCTGGAGGTCCACGGGCAGAAGAAGTGGCGGTACTTCTACGATCCGTCCAACGTGGAACGCCAGCGGGTGTTCTTCGACCACTACCTGCTCGACCGCGGAGCCGGCCCGGTTGACTGGCCGAAAGTCAGGCTGGAGGTCCACGACACCGCCGAGCGCTACGGCCTCCGCGAAGACCTGCCGTGGCCGATCCCGGAGGACCGGGCCGTGCGCCTGCACGCCGACCTGCAGACCCGGACGCTCGGCGAATCCGCGCCGGTCGCCGCGGCCAGCGCCACGTTCGATCCGATGGTCGGCTCGCTCGACCTGGAGCACGTCTTCGCAGCGCCCACGGACGTTGTCGGGCCGATGCGGCTGCGGCTCTGGCTGCAGGCCGACGACGCCGAGGACGCCGACATCTTCGTGGCTGTGCGGAAGTTCGCCGCGGACGGCACCGAGCGCCGGTTCGCCTTCAACGCCCTGTTCGAGGACGGGCCCGTCGCCCTTGGCTGGCTGCGCGCCAGCCACCAGGAGTTGGACACGGAAAAGTCTTCGGAACTGCAGCCGGTCCACCTGCACGAGGGGGAGGAGCCGCTGGTGCCGGGTGAGCCGAGGGCACTCGACGTCGAAATCTGGCCCTCCGGGACCTTCTTTGACGCCGGCGAGAAGCTGGTGGTGACCATCCAGGGCCGGGACTTCGTGGACCGGGAAGTGAACCTGAACTCCCCGGTCATCATGCACCAGGACCTGAGGAACCGCGGAACCTGGACCGTGCACAGCGGGCCCGGGCGCGAAAGCTACCTGAGCCTGGCCCGGTTCACCCCGCAAACCCGCTGATACTCCGCCCCCAGGCCCGACCGACCACCGACGAGGACACACAATGACCGCTGAACACACCCCCAACCAGCACATGGTGCTGACCACCTTCATGCTCCCGGCCGGCTACCACCGCGACAGCTGGCGCCGCCCGGACAGCCGTGCCGAGGAACTGGGCAACCTGGACTTCGTCTCCGACCTGGCCCTGATGGCCGAGGAAGCGAAGCTGGACGCCATCTTTTTCGGCGACATCGTCCATGCGAACAACCTGTTCCGAGGCGACATCATGATGAACGGTTTCTACGAACCGATCAGCGTCCTCTCCGCACTGGCCGCACGGACCAGGAACATCGGGCTCATCGGCACCATGTCGACGTCGTTCTCCGAGCCCTACAACGTGGCCCGCCAGTTCGCCGGACTGGACCACATGTCAGGTGGCCGGGCCGGCTGGAACATCGTCACGTCCCGGGACGGGTTCGGCAACTTCGGCGGCGGGGAGGCACCGGACCCGGCCCTGCGCTACGAGCGGGCGGCCGAGTTCGTGGACATCACCATGCGGCTGTGGGACAGCTGGAGCGACGCCGCAACACGGGTCGACCGGGAAAGCGGGGTGTGGGTGGATCCGGCGGGACTGAAGCCGCTCGATTTCCGCGGCAGGTTCTTCACCGTGCAGGGCCCGATCAACATGCCGCGTCCCCCGCAGGGACGTCCGGTCCTGGTCCAGGCCGGTTCCTCGGTCCCGGGCATGGACCTTGGATCTTCCGTGGCCGACGTCATTTACACGGCGCAGCCGCGGAAGGAACTCGCCCAGGACTTCTACGGCAAGATGCGTGTCATGGTCGAATCCAAGGGCCGGCCGGCCGACTCCGTGAAGGTGCTTCCCGGCATTCTGCCGATCATCGCCGACACCGAACGCGAAGCCCGTGACCTGGCCGACGAACTGGCCAGCTACCTGGATCTGGAGGCCGGGCGGCGGCAGATCTCCGGAGACCTGAAGATCGACATCGCCGACATCGGCTTCGACGAGCGGATCCCCGCCGAACGCTTTTCCGAAGACCCGGACCGCGGCAGCCGCTACCACATCTTCCGGCGCAAGAGCGTCGACGGCGGGCTCACCCTGCGCGAGCTCATCGTGGACCGGGCCCGCTCCACGGGCCACATGTGGATGGCCGGAACAGCGGGCCAGGTTGCCGACGCCATGGTCGACTGGTTCACCTCCGGGGCCTGCGACGGATTCAACCTGAACTCGCCGTACAACCCCGGCGGGTTCGAGGCGATCTGCCGCAAGCTGGTGCCGGAACTGCAGGATCGCGGCTACTTCAGGACCGACTACGAAGGCCGCACGCTGCGCGAGAACCTCGGGCTGGACCGCCCGACTGCTTGAGCCACCGCCCAATCCGGAGGAGGAAACCCATGGAACCGCACGCCCTCCCGGCCGCCCCAGCGGCCTTCGACCAAGACGTTTTCCGCCAAGTCGTGGGGCACTTCGCCAGCGGCGTCGCGGTCATCACCACCGCTCTTGACGGGCAGCTGTACGGAACCACGGCCTCGGCCGTGAGCTCTCTGTCCATGGACCCGCCGATGATGCTGACGTGCCTGAACCAGAGCAGCAGCACCCATGACGCGGTGGCCACAGCCGGGGCGTACGCCATCAACATCCTGGCCGCGGACCAGCGGGACCTGGCGATGAAGTTCGGACGCAAGGGGCCGGACAAGTTCGACGGCGTGCCGTACCGGCTCTCCGACCACGGAGGTGTTCCCCTGCTAGGTGGCGCCCTGGCCAGCATGACCTGCGTGGTCACGGAAGCCCCGCGGGGCGGCACGCACTCGGTGTTCTTCGGGCGCGTGGTTGAGGCGGACTTCGCGCAGGGCCAGCCACTGGCGTACTACCGGGGAGCCTTCGGCAGGCTGGAACCGGTGCAGGAACTGAATGCATACACCAAGGTGCGCCAGTGGGTCCTGGCCCGTCGGACGCCGCTCGGGCGCGACTTGGACATTTCCACGCTGGTGGGGGAGATGCAGGCAGAGCCGGACGACGTCTTCAACGCCTTGGTCAAACTTTCCGCCGAAGGCCTGGTGGCGCGCAGACAGGACGGGGCGTTCATGCCGGCGCCGATCACGGCCGACTTCAGCGACAACCTGTACGACGGGCGGGCCACGATCGAAATCGGTGTGGTTGCCAGCAGAATCCACGACCTGGACCGGAAGCTGGTCGACGAACTTGCCGGCATCGCCGAGGCCATGGGCCACGAGCGGGCCGATGGCGGTGCGTCGCTCCGTGGGTTCCTGGAACTGCACTCCCGGTTCCACCAGCTCCTCATTGCCGCCTCCGGGTCCACCCAGCTCGTCGATTCCTACCAGCGGCTGAGCATCGCAGGCGTCTGGGGCGAGGCCTGGAATGACATCGACTGGCGCGCCCGGCTCGACCACGGCCACGTGGTGCGCCTCGCCGCAGCCCTCCGCGACAAGGACGCGGACGCGGCCATCGCAGCCGTGCACGACTACACGGCCCAGGCCAAACGGTTCGCCCGCATCGCCATCGAAAGCCGGGGCGGACGGGTCTGACCTACAGCGGGCCGGGGCGGGGCCGGTGGCATGATCTGGCGGCGGGGCGGACAGAATGGAGGGGTGACTCCTGCCCCGCCCCACCCCGCCCACTCCGCCCGCCCCTTCGACCTTGAGGCCATCGGGGCCGGGCTGGTGTTCGCCGAGTCGCTCGGGCAGCTCGCCGCGGTGCTGCGCCAGGGAGCGCCGGCGGCCACCGCCGTCGTGCAGGCCCCGCCCGGCACGGGCAAGACCACGCTGGTCCCGCCGCTGGTCGCCAACCTGCTCGCCGCCGCGCTCGGCGGCACCCGGCCCCCGCGGGTCGTGGTCACCCAGCCCCGCCGCGTCGCCGCCCGCTCCGCCGCCCGGCGCCTGGCCTTCCTGGACGGAGGCAGGCTGGGCGGACGCGTGGGCTACACCGTCCGCGGCGAACGCCGCACGGGCCCGGAGACGCTGGTCGAATTCGTCACCCCCGGCATCCTGGTGCGGCGCCTGCTGACGGACCCCGGGCTGGAGGGCACCGACGCCGTGGTCCTGGACGAGGTCCACGAGCGCGGGCTGGAAACCGACCTGCTGCTGGGCATGCTCGGCGAGGTCCGCCAGCTGCGCGGGGACCTCACGCTGGTGGCCATGTCCGCAACGCTGGACGCGCCGCGGTTCGCGTCCCTGCTGGGTGCCGGCGACGGCGGCGGCCCGGCCCCGGTGATCGACTGCCCGTCCGCGCTGCATCCGCTGGAGGTGCGGTGGGCACCGGCGGCGGCGCCGCGCCTGGACGGCCGCGGGGTGGCGCGCGCCTTCCTGGACCACGTGGCGGACACGGCGGCCGCCGCGCATACCGAGGCGCTTTCCCGGGACGCGGGCATCGACGCGCTGGTGTTTGTCCCCGGGGCCCGGGAGGTCTCGCAGGTCGCCGCCCGTATCCGGGACCGCCTCCGCGTCCAGGCGGGGGCCGGCACGGAGGTGCTGGAACTGCACGGACAGGTGCCCCCGGACCTGCAGGACCGCGCCGTCTCCGGCCGCGAACCCGGCGGAGCCCCGCGGATCATCGTTTCCACGGCCTTGGCCGAATCGTCGCTGACCGTTCCCGGCGTCCGGCTGGTCGTCGACTCCGGGCTGGCCCGTGAACCCCGCCGCGACGCCGCCCGCGCCATGACCGGGCTGGTGACCGTCTCCTGCTCCCGCGCCTCGGCCGACCAGCGCGCCGGCCGCGCCGCGCGCCAAGGGCCCGGAACCGTCGTCCGCTGCTACGACCAGAAGGGCTTCGCCGCAGCACCCGCCCACCCCACCCCGGAGATCGCCGCCGCGGACCTGACCGCCGCCGCACTGGTGCTGGCCTGCTGGGGAGCGCCCGGCGGAGCGGGGCTGGCCCTGCCGGACGCCCCGCCGCGGGCGGCGCTGGAGGATGCGGTGCGGACCCTGCACGGCTTGGGCGCGGTGGACGAATCCGGCCGCGCCACCGGCCTCGGCCAAACCCTGGCCCGGATCCCGGCCGATCCGCGGCTGGCGCGGGCGCTGCTGGACGGCGCCGCCGTCGTCGGAGCCAGGGCCGCGGCGGAAACCGTCGCGGCGGTGGCCGGGGACCTGCGCGCGCCCGGCGCCGACCTGATTCGGCTGCTGTCCGGGCTGCGCTCGGGCAACGACCCGGCCGCCCGGCGCTGGAAGGAGGAGGCAGCCAGGCTCCAGCGGCTCACCCGGCCGGAGGGCGGGAATTCGGGTGCGGGGACGGGAGCGCCCGCAGGCGGCGCGGAGCTGCGCGCCCAAGGGGCCGTTGCCGAGGGTGCCGGTGCCGAGGAGTCCGGCGCCGCCGCCTCCGGCGCCGAGGAGCTTGGGGTGGAGGTCCCGGCCGCGGAGGCGACGGGATTCGTCGTCGCGCTCGCGTTCCCCGAGCGGGTGGCGCGCCGCGTGGCGGACAGCGCGTACCTGCTGGCCTCGGGCACGCGGGCCGGGCTGCCGGCCGGCAGCCCGCTGGCCGGACACGAGTGGCTGGCCGTGGCGGAGGTGTCCCGCGCCCAAGGCCGCGATGCCGCCGGCACCGGCGCCGTCATCCGCGCCGCGGCCCCGCTGGAGGCGGACACGGCGGAGGCCGCCGCCGGACACCTGCTCACCGACCGGGTGCAGGCCCGGTTCGACGGCGGGAAGGTCGCCGCGCGCCGGGAGCGCCGGCTCGGGGCGATCGTGCTGTCCTCGACGCCAGTTCGCGCCTCGGCCGAGGAGGGGCGGGACGCGGTGGCGCGCGCCCTGGCCGACGGCGGGTTGGGGACCGTCGGCTGGTCGCCCGCCGCGGACGCGCTGCGCCGC
Organism: Arthrobacter ginkgonis; assembly: GCF_039540195.1. Taxonomy (NCBI): domain Bacteria; kingdom Bacillati; phylum Actinomycetota; class Actinomycetes; order Micrococcales; family Micrococcaceae; genus Arthrobacter; species Arthrobacter ginkgonis. The sequence goes on from NZ_BAABEO010000009.1 coordinate 126,353, forward strand.
CGGATGGCGCTGGTGCACCGCGAGCTGGGCCCGCCCTGGCCGGACGTCTCCGAGCCCGCGTTGCTGGCCCGGTTGGGGGAGTGGCTCGCCCCGGAGATGGAGAAGCTGGCCGGGGGTGCCGCGGCGGGCGGGATCGACCTGGCCGAGCCGCTGCGGCGGCTGCTGCCGTGGCCGGAGGCGTCACGGTTCGGTCAGCTGGCCCCGGAACGGCTTCGGGTGCCGAGCGGTTCGATGGTGCGCATCGACTATCCGGAGCCGGACGACGCCGGCCGGCCGGTGGTGGCGGTGAAGCTGCAGGAGTGCTTCGGGTGGGCCCAGACCCCGCGGCTGGTGGACGGGCGGGTGCCGGTGCTGTTCCACCTGCTCTCCCCGGCCGGGCGGCCGCTGGCCGTCACGGACGATCTGGCGTCCTTCTGGTCCGGGCCGTACGCACAGGTCAGGGCCGAGATGCGCGGGCGCTACCCGAAGCACCCATGGCCGGAGGACCCATGGACCGCCCCGGCGACGGCGAGGACCAAGAACCGGATGTAGTGACCTGGCATCATCGGAATAGTGACGCTTAAGTGCGGGTGCTCCGCGGAATAGTGACGCGTAAGTGCGGGTGCTCCCAGGAATCTTGACGGCGCCCTCCGGCCGTGGTTTTTGCGTGTTTCCCCGTGGAAGCCACCGCCGTCGTTTTCGGTCAGGCGTCCTCCCCGGCAAGACCGCTGTCGATCAGGGCTGCCTCGGCGCGCAGGTGCTCGGTGAGCAGTTGCGCGGTCGCCGTCAGTGGCCGGTCCGGAGTGACCATGTAGCCCACGTCCTGGGCCATGCCGCCCAGGCGCAGCGGGTGCATCCGCAGCGCCGGGTCCGCTGCGGCCATCGACTCCGGCAACACGGCCAGGAACCCGGCCTCCACCACGAGCGTGCGTGTTGGGGCCGGGGTCCCGCATTCGACCTGCCGGGCCGGGGAATCCAGGCCCGCGGAGGCGAACGCCTTATCCAGCGCGTCGCGCAGCGGGGTCCCGGCGACCGGGATCGCCCACGGGTAGGCGGCCAGGTCGGCCAGCTGCGCATCCTGCAGCTGCAGGGCCGGGTGCCCGGCGGCGGCCACGATCCGGTAGGACTCGCGGTAGAGCGGGACCAGGCGCAGCCGGGCCGTGCTGGGGTGGTCGGTGACGCGGCCGACCAGCAGGTCCAGGTCCCCGCCGTCGAGCTCATGGATCAGCGTGGCCGGCGGAGCCTCGCGGATGCGCACCTCGATCAGCGGCCGCTCCTCCACCAGCCGGGCCACGGCGCGGGGCACCAGCAGGTTCGCGCCGGTGACATGGACTCCGATGCCCACCGATCCGGTGTGCGGATCGGACAGCTCGCCGATCCGGCGGCGGAGGGTCTCCACCTGCCCGACGACGGCGCGGGCGTGCTCGAGGCAGGCCGCACCGGCCGCGGTGGGCACCATGCCGTGGCGGGTGCGATCGAACAGGCTGGCGCCCACGGCGGACTCGGCCTCGCGCAGCGCCCGGCTCAAGGCCGGCTGCGTCAGGTACAGTTCCTCCGCCGCCCGGACCAGGCTCCCGTTTTCGGCGATCGCCAGCACCAGTACCAAGTGGCGCAGCTTGAGGTGGCTGCCCACGAGCGCCTTGTAGTCCATCCCGTCATCCTACGGCGGCCCAAATCAGCCCACCGGCGCGGTGCTGCGCCGAGGGCGCGCGACCTCCCTGTCCCAGTCGGCCAAGGCCCGGCCCTCGGCCTTGAGCACCGGCTTGCGGACCTTGCCGTTTTCGGTCTGCGGCAGGTCCGTGACGATGCGCAGGAAGCGCGGGATCGCGTAGGAGGCCAGCCGCGGGGCACAGAAGTCGGTGAGCTCCCCGAAGTCCAGGTCCCCGCGCACCACCAGGGCCGCCATGACCTCGTCCTCGCCCAGCTCGGAGTCCACGGCGTAGACGGCAGCCTCGGCCACCGCCGGGTGCTCGCGCAGGACCTGCTCGACCTCGACCGAGGAGATGTTCTCGCCCCGGCGCCGGATCACGTCCTTGATCCGGTCCACGAACCTGACCCACCCGTCGTCGTCCACCACCACGCGGTCGCCACTGTGGAACCACAGGTCCTGCCAGGCCTTGGTGGTGACCTCGGGCATGCCGAAGTAGCCGGTGGCCAGCGCGTGGGGCTGGTCGCTGCGGATCAGCAGCTCCCCGGGAACACCGGCCGGGACCGGCACCCCGTGCTCGTCCACGACCCGGATGCTGAAGCCGGGGCGGACCTTGCCCATGGTGCCCGGACGCCACTGGTCCGGGGTGGAACCGATGACCGAGTTGGTTTCGGTGGAGCCGTAGCCGTCGAGCAACTGCACACCGAAGCGTTCGCGGAACGGGGCCAGCCGGGCCGCCGGGGTGGCGGGGGAGAGAGCTATCCGGATGCGGTGCGCCCGGTCCCGGGGAGAGGGTTCGCGACTGTCCAGGATCCCGACCATGGCCCCCAGCAGGTAGGTCACTGTCGTCCCGGCCGCGGCGGCATCGCCCCAGAAACGCGAGGCCGAGAAGCGTGGGCCCAGTACGAAGGAGCCACCGCACACCACGGCCTGCATGAAGGCGTTCAGTGCGTTGGTGTGAAACAGCGGCAGGCAGGTGTAGAGCACGTCGTCCTCGCGCAGGCCCAGCTGGTCGGCCATGTTCGCGCCCCACCAGTGGAACTGTCCCTGGGGGCACTGCACCCCCTTGGACACTCCCGTGGTGCCAGAGGTGTAGAGGATCGCGGCGGTGTCGGCCGGGGCGACCGGCTCCGGGTTCACCGGCTGGGCCGGTTCCGGCACCGGGCCGGTGGCGAAGGGCGCCCCGGGTATCGGGGCCCCGCCGTCGAGCAGCCAGACGGACCGCAGCTCCGGCAGCGGGCCGGCCGCGGCGACGTGGGCCACCAGCTCGTCCTCGGCCACCAGCAGGCGGGCCCGGGAGTTGGTGAGGATGTGGTGCAGCTGCTCCCCGCGGCTGGCGGTGTTGACCGGCACGGCGACGGCGCCGATCCAGGCGCAGCCGAGGATGAAGTCCAGCAGTTCGGTGCGGTTGGAGCACATCAGGGCCACGGTCTGGCCGGCCTGGACGCCTTCGCGGCGCAGCAGGCCGCCGGTGCGGGCGACGGCCTCGACCATCGCCCGGCCGTCGCGCTCGAGTCCGCCGCAGGCGAAGAGCGGGGCGTGCGGGCGCTCGGCGGCCCGTCGCAGCAGCAGCTGCGGGATGGTCAGGGGCATCGACGCGTTCAGCGGGGTCGGTTCGGTCTGCAGCGGGACGTTCATTGGTCCTCCCGGGATGGGGTGTCGGTGAAGGGGACGAAGGCGTGTCCGGGGCCGGCGTCCGGGTCGTTGGTCAGGAAAACCGTTTCCCCGGCGGCGGCCGGGCTGGTGAGCCGGGCGATGAGGGCGGGCCCGCCGTCGGACCGGACGGTGGCCAGTACCGTGCCGTCGTGCAGGGTGGTGGCGTGCTCGATGGTGCCGGCCTCGATCGTGGCCGGGCCGAGGCGGCCGCCGCCGCAGGACGGGCAAAGCAGCCGCAGCGGAAACAGGAGGGTCGTGCAGTCCAGGCACTGCTGGATGGTCGCGCTCATGCCGCCGCCTCCAGGACGGTGGTGGTGGCGCAGGCGCCGAAGCGGTAGAGGACCATGCCATAGCCGCTGACGACCGCGTGCCGGGCGTCGACCTGGCGCTCGCCGGCGCGGCCCATCAGCTGGCGGGCTGCCTCCACGAGGCCGTGCATGCCGCCGGCGGCCCCGGCCTGCCCGGCGGAGAGCTGCCCGCCGGAGGTGTTCACGGCCAGCGCGCGGGTGGCGATCTTTTCGGCGATGAACCGGCCGGCGCCGGTTTCGGGCAGCAGGCCCAGGTCGGCCAGTTGGGCGACGACCATGGCCGGGTAGTCGTCGTACACGCAGGCCAGTCCGACGTCGGACGGGTCGACGCCGGACTCGGCCCAGGAGGCCGGGGCGATCGTGCGCAGGCCGGTGGAGAGTCCGTCGCCGTCCTGCTGGTCGGCGTTGTAGGAGGCGCGCACCGACAGGACGCGGGCCCGGGCCTTCCCGGAGCGGTCGGCGGCCACGACGACGGCGTCCCCGCCGGTGACCGGGGGCACGCAGTCGTAGCGGCCCAGCGGGTCGGCCACTAGGGGGGCGCTGAGATAGTCCTCCAGGGTCAGCGCTGTCCCGTAGACGGCCCCGGGGTTCTGCGCCGCCCAGCCGCGCTGGGCGACCGCGATGCGCCCGTAGTCCCGGCGTTCGAGTCCGAGCGAGGCCATCTGGCGCTGGGTCAGCATGGCGAACAGGGCGTTGGGTCCGGCCATGGGCAACGGCGCCAGGTGGTCCTCGGTGGCCCGGTTGTAGCGGGCCACCAGGCGGGCGAAGGCACCCTGGTCCATGCGGTCGCCGGCCACCAGGACGATCACGTTGGCGTCCCCGGCCTCGATGGCCCGCACCGCGTGCTGGAGCATGCCTCCGGCGCTGGCCCCGCCGTTGGTGTCCTGCATCAGCCAGCCCAGCTTCAGGCCCATGCGCCATGCGAAGTCGATGGCGTGGTCGGGGCCGAGCGTGAAGCTCGACAGGGCCAGGCCGTCCACGTCGGAGGGGGCCAAACCGGCGTCGGCCAGGGCCGCGGTGACGGCCTGGGCCAGGACCTGCGCGGTGTCCAGGCCGGGAGAGGGGTGGCGGGTGTAGGCGGACTGGCCCGTCCCGATGATCGATGTGGGCAAAGCGGAGCCTTTCGTAAGGACTGGTGGTGGGTCTGGCGGGGGTCTAGCGGGCCGCGGCGACGGGGGCCTCAACGGCCGCCGTCGTTGCGGTGCGGCCGATGCGTCGGGAGGCCACGACGGCGATGAGGGTGATCAGGCACATGCCGACCAGGTACAGCGAGATCGGCAGGGAGGAGTCGAAGCGCAGCAGCAGGGCGGTGGCGATCAGCGGGGCCAGGCCTCCGGCGAAGACCGCGGCCAGCTCGTGGGCGATCGACATGGCCGAATAGCGGACCTCGGGGGCGAAGAGCTCGTGGAAGAACGCCGGCTGGGTGCCGATCATCGCCCCGTGGCAGAGCCCGTTGGCGATCATGAACGCCAGAATGACCACGGCGGGGGTGTTCGCGTCGATCATCCAGAAGAAGGGGAAGGCCATGGCCATCATGGCCACCGCGCCGCCGGCATAGATCCGGCGCCGGCCGAACCGGTCCGACAGGTGCCCGAAGGCCAGGTAGGTGCCGAAAGAGAAGAGCATGGACACCGTCACGGCCAGCAGCAGCAGCCCCTTGTCGACCCCGACGTGGACCCCGTAGACGATGGAGAAGGACAGGAAGATGTACGAGCCGCCGTTCTCGGCGAAGCGCAGGCCCATGGCCACGAGGATCTCGCGCGGGTGGCTGCGCAGCGCGGCCAAGGCCGGGACCCGGTGGCGCGTGCCCTCCTGGGCCGCCTCGGTGAATTCGCGGGATTCGGGCAGGCGGGTGCGGATGTAGGCACCAACCACCAGCAGGACGACGCTGAGCAGGAACGGGATTCGCCATCCCCAGGCCATGAACTGGGCCTCGGGCAGCAGTTGGACCGCGTAGAACACCAGCGAGGAAAGCACGAAGCCCAGGCAGACGCCGCCCTGGCTGAACGCCGAGAGCAGGCCGCGGCGCTTGGTGCCGGAGTTCTCGCTGATCAGCAGCACGCCGCCGCTCCATTCGCCGCCGGCGGCGATGCCCTGCAGGATCCGCAGGCCGATCAACAGCGCCGGGGCCAGCAGGCCGACCTGCGCGTAGGTGGGCAACAGCCCCATCAGCGCCGTGCTCACCCCCATGACCGCCAGGGTCAGCACCAGCGAGGTCTTGCGGCTGATCCTGTCGCCGATGTGGCCGAAGATGATCCCGCCCAGCGGGCGGGCCGCAAAACCGACGGCGAACCCGGCGAAGGCGCCCATCGTGCCGACGAGGGGATCGGTGTCGGCCGGGAAGAACAGGTGGCCGAAGACGACCGCGGACGCCGTGGCGTAGAGGAAGAAGTCGTACCATTCCAGGGAGTTGCCGATCAGTGAGGCGACGATGTAGCGGCGGGGGCCGACGCTGCCGGCCGGCGTGGTCCGCGGTGCGGGGGTGGACATGGGTTCCTCCTCGACGACAGGTTGTGGCGCCCGTCACGTTTGCTCGATAGGTCCAGTCTGCCCGCGCCCCCAACCGGCGTCGAATGCCTTTCGCGGCAGGGGCCATGACGGTTCCGGTAACGCCGGTGCGGCTTCGCGCATACCGAAGACGCCGGGTCCGGGGGACCTAGGGCTCTTCGGAGAAGTCGATCCGCATGACCACCCGGCGCGGGGTGGGCTTGGAGACTTCGCGGAACCCGGCCGCCTCAAAGATGCTGCGGCTGCCGACGTAGAGTTCGCCCCAGGTGACCTCCTTGCCGGGTTCGGTCTCCATGGGGTAGCCCTCGAGGCTGCGGGCTCCGCGGTCCCGGGCGAAATCGACGGCCTCTCGCGCCAGGGCCTGGCTGATTCCGCGGCGGCGGAACCCCGTGCGCGTGACGAAACAGGAGACCGTCCACACGCCGTCGTCGTCCTTGTCCTCATCCCGCCCGGACCAGGGCACGCGCATGCGCAGCAGGCGCGGGTACGCGGTGCGGGGCTCGACGGCGCACCAGCCCGCCGGTTCGCCGTCGAGGTACGCGACGATTCCCGTGGTGGCTTCGGCGTCGGGGTGTCCGCAATTGGTCTGGGCGCGCAGGCGCGCGGCGCGCTCCTCCACGGGGACCGACTTCCACTGGAAGTCGCGGATCTTGAACCACTGGCACTGGCAGCTGGACGGGTCGCCGCGGGTGCCGAAGATCGCCTGAAGGTCCTCCCAGGGGACGCGGTTGGCCGGCACCACGGTGAGCTCCTGATCCGCCGCGTGCGCGGCGTCAGGCGTCGGCGCCATCGCCGCTCCGGCCTGCCTCGGCGGATTCCACGGGCCAGCGGGGATCGGCGAGGGTCGACGGCGGCCCGCCGCCTTCGGGCCGGGCGTGGCGCTCGGTGGTGTAGAAGCGGAGCTCGTGGCCGTCCGGATCCGCCAGGTGCGGCAGGATCCACCCCATCGAGGCGCGGTGGACGCCGGCATGCCGTTCACCAAGGGCCGTGAGGCTGGCGGCGAGGGCCTCGAGGTCGTCCTTGGCGGGCGCCCCGATCGCGAAGTAGTCGAAGCCCGCAGCGGCGGCCGCGCGCTCCGGATCCAGCCACAGGGAGAGCATCGGCCCGCCGCGCGGGTGCTCCATGGCAACGCCCACCACCTTGTCCTCCTGCCGGAACTCCTGGAACACGGTGTAGCCGAGCCGGGTCCTGTACCACTCGGTGCTGCGCTCCAGGTCGCGGACCGGAAGCTTGAGGTGGTGGACGCCGTCGAGCCGGGGGGTGTTTTCCATGGGCGTGTCCTTTGGGGAAGTCCCTCTGCGGTCGGTTTTGGTCATCGTAGGCACCGCCCGGGCTGCTTTACGACCCCTTTCGCGCAAGACCCGCACCTGCACGTCGGAATTCCGTTGCGCACCCGCACTTATGCGTCAGAATTCGGGGTAGGGGGGCACAGGGGCGCCTGGTGGGAGAAGGCCCGACTTTTTGTGGGCTTCATGCATCGACCGCGTCCAAGGAGCCGACGTACCGTGGCCGTACCAAGCGCTTGAAGTGGGATGATGGCCATGAAACCCGTTGTATTGAAGAAATGGATGCCCGCCGTCGCGGTGCCGGCGATGATCGCCGCATATGCTCTGGGCTCCCCGCTCGCCGCCTCCGCGACGGATCTGCCGGACAAGACGCCGGAGCAGGTGATCGCCATGATCATCGCCGCCGAAGACGCCGCCTTCTCCGGGAACCTGCGGATGACGGCCGACCTGGGTCTGCCGCAACTGCCCGAACGTGACACGGGCGGGCAGCCGGAGGTCCCGCCGTCCGAAGGGTCGACCGAGAGCCCCTCCGGTCAGGGGGACGCCGGGCTGGCGGAGAAGTTCGCCATGCTCTCCGGCACCCACGAGGCCCGCGTCTACGTCGACGGCCCCGACAAACAGCGGTTCCAGATGATGGAAGGAACGGACGAGGAGGACCACGTCCTCAACGGCACCAGCTACTGGCGCTACAGCTCGGCGGACAACACCGCCGTCCACACCACCCTGCGCCAGCCGCCGTCCGAGGTGAAGGACGAGGCGAAGCGGCACTGGTACGGCGGCTCCTCCGAGGAGGTTCCGACGCCGGACCAGCTCGCCGAGAAGCTGGTGAACGAGGCGGAACCCAGCACCACCTTCGCCGTCGAGGAAGGGGACACCGTCGCCGGCCGCGACGTCTACACCCTCCGACTTACCCCCAAGCCGGAGGAACGGACCTTGGTCGACAACATCACCATCGACGTCGACGCGGAAATCGGCACGCCCCTGGCCGTCACCATTCAGGCCATCGACCAGGAGGGCCCGGCCTTCGGCCTTGAATACACCTCCTTCACGGCGGAGACGCCGGAGGCAGCCCTGTTCGACTTCCAGCCCCCGGCCGGAGCCACGGTGACGGAGCGGACCGTGCCCGACCCCGGCTCGAAGCCCGAGGACGGGAAGCACGGCTGCGGGATGCACGAAGGTGTCATGGACGGGGAAGGCTGGGACACCGTCCACCGGGTTCCCGAGCAGTGCGTCCCCGCCGAGCTGAAGGACCCCGCGCTGCGGGACCGGATGGCCACCAAGGTGGACGGCGGGTACCTGATCCACACCTCCCTGGTCAACGTGCTGGTCACCGAGGACGGCAGGGTCTTTGTCGGGTCGGTTCCCCAGGATCGGCTGCAGGACGTGGCCGGCAAGGGGTGAATGACCCAGCGGGGGACCTCGCGATCCATACCCACCGGCTGAGCAAGGAGTTCGGGCCGCGGCGGGCGGTCAACGGCGTCGACCTGGCCGTTCCCCGCGGCTCCGTGTTCGGCTTCCTGGGCCCCAACGGATCCGGGAAAACCACCACCATCAGGATGCTGCTGGGGCTGGCCGCTCCCACCAGCGGGTCCATCACGGTGCTCGGCCGGCCGATGCCGTCCGCCGCGATGGAAGTGCTGCCCCGCGTGGGAGCGCTGGTGGAGGGGCCGGCCTTCTACCCGTTCCTGTCCGGACGGGCCAACCTCCTGCGGCTCGACGCCGCCAACCGCCGCGCCGATCCGGCCACCCGAGCGCGGCGCGTGGACAGCGCCCTGGACGCCGTGGGGCTGGGCCGGGCCGCCCGGCTTGCCGTCCATGCGTATTCGCTGGGCATGAAACAGCGCCTCGGGATCGCCAACGCGCTGGCCACCCGGCACCAGCTGCTGGTCCTGGACGAGCCCACGAACGGCCTGGACCCGCAGGGAACCCGGGAGGTGCGCGGCCTGATCAGGTCGCTGGCCGGCGAGGGCACCACGGTGTTCGTCTCCAGCCATCTGCTCAGCGAGATCGAGCAGATGTGCACGCACGCGGCGGTGATGAGTGCCGGAAACATGGTGGCGCAGGGGACGCTGGCGGACCTGCGGGCCGGCGGCGCGGGGCAGGTCGCCGTACGCACCCCGGACGACGCCGGCGCGCGTGCCGTGCTGGCCAGGCTGGGACTCGTGCCGGAGGCCGACGCCGGGACCCGTGCGAAAGGCGGGGACGACGGCGTCGTGCGGGCCCCGCTGGCCAACGGCGCCCCGGAGCCCGAGCGGATCGTCGCGGCCCTGGTGGCCGCCGGAGTCCGGGTGCGCGGGTTCGCGGTGGAACAACCCAGCCTCGAGGAACGGTTTGTCGCGTTGACGGGGGAGGGGTTCGACATTGTTCAATAGAGGCCCGGTCAATAGGGACCAGATCAATGGCGGCCAGCCCGGTGGCGACCTGCCCAGCCCGGACCAGCCACATGGCAGCCAACCCGGTGGAAGCCTGCCCGGAAGCGATGTAGCCCGCGGCGGTCGGCCCGGGAAGCGCAGGGCCGGCCTCGGCCTGCTCGTCTCGGAGCTGGCCCTGGTCTTCCGCCGGCGCCGCACGTGGGCGCTGCTGTTGGCGCTGGGTGCGGTCCCGGTACTGATCGCGCTCGCCGTCCGCTTCACCTCCGGCCCTCCGGCCGGTCGGGGTCCGGCGTTCCTGGACCGGGTCGCCGGCAACGGGCTATTCGTCGCCCTCGTGGGGCAGCTGGTGTGCATCCCGCTGTTCCTGCCGCTGACGGTCGCCGTCGTCTCCGGGGACACCATTGCCGGGGAAGCCGGCCATGGGACGCTGCGCTACCTGCTCCTGGCCCCGGTCTCGAGGGGGTGGTTGCTGGCGGTCAAGTACGCGGGCGCGGCGGTGTTCTGCGGGGCTGCCGCGGCGACGGTGGCGCTGTGTGGCATCGGCATCGGGACGCTGCTGTTCCCGGTCGCCCCCATGCCGCTGCTCTCCGGGGACACGATCCCGCTGGGCGAATCGTTCCTCCGGCTGGGGCTGGTCGCCGCGTACGTCGCGGTGTCCCTGCTGGGGCTTTCGGCGATCGGGCTGTTCGTGTCCACGCTGACCGACGTCCCGGTAGGAGCGATGGCGGCCACGGCGGTGCTCGCCGTCGCCTCCCAGATCCTCGGCCAACTGCCCCAGCTCGAGTGGCTGCATCCGTGGCTGTTCACCCACCACTGGCTGGGGTTCGCGGACCTGCTGCGCCACCCGATCCTGTGGGACTCGTTCCGGGAGAACGCGCTGCTGCAGGGCGGCTACGTGCTGGTCTTCGGGGCGCTGGCGTATGGACGGTTCGCCACCAAGGACATCCTGTCCTGAAGCCGCCCCCCATTCCCGAATGCCCGCCCCTGCCCCGGAAAAGTGACGCGTAAGTGCGGGTCTTTCCCGAATTCTGACGCTTAGGTGCGGGTCTCCCGCCGAACTTTGCTACCTTTCGGGCAGTCCTCCCGGGATTTTGCTATCTCCGGGACAGCGCGCACGGAATTGTGCACGCCTCGTCCCCAGGAAGGCCACCGTTGAGGCAAGGAGCGGGTGGAAGGGATGGAAAACCCCGATGGTGGGGTGTGGGCATCTGCCGGTGCGCCCGCATGGAGTGCGCCTCTGGGTTGCTGGCCGGCAGCCCCGGCCCAAGCGCCGATGCCAGCCAGCCGCCGTCGTGCACCTGCCGCGGCAACCGCGGACCAGCGCCATTGATCGCGATGCACGAGATAGCAAAATCCCTGCAGGGCTGCCCGGAAGGTAGCAAAATTCGGCGGGGAACCCGCACCTACGCGTCAGAATTCGGGAAACACCCGCACTTACGCAGCACAATTCCGCGAAGGGAAGGGCTCAGAGGTGCACGGGCACAGAGGCGGCGGGGCGCAGGGGCGGCAGCGGAAGGGTCGGGGTGAGGTGCGGGCCGGGCGCGGCGGAAGGCCCTGCAGGCTTGTGCGGCGCCATAGGATCGGAACCGTGAGCCACACCAACATCACCGTTGCCCTGCGCTGGTCAGACCAGGACGCCAACGGCCACCTGAACAACGCCCGCATCGTCACGATCATGGAAGAGGCCCGCGTCCGCTGGACCCGGGCACAGCCCGAGTTCGCCAGCTTCCGCGGCGGCGTAGTGGTCGCCTCGCTCAACGTCGACTACCTGGCCCAGGCCGACTACCTCCCGGAGATGGTGGTGGCCGTCGGCATCGAGCGCGTTGGCACCAAGTCCTTCACCGTGCGGCACGTCGGTTACCAGGGGGAGCAAGCCGTGTTCGACGGCCGGACCGTGATCGTTCCGATGGCCGAGGACGGCAGGTCCTCCCGCGCGCTCACCGCCGCCGAGCGCGCCGGCCTCGAGGCGAACCGGTTTGCCGAAGTCCCCGCAGACTAGCCCGGAACACGCCGGTGCCGCCGACAAACGGCGCGGCCGGGCCACAATGGGAGGCGTGGGAATTTCAAAAGAAGACCTTGTCCACCTGCGACGTTGCGTCGAACTTGCCCGCGAGGCCTTGGACGACGGCGACGAACCGTTCGGTTCGGTGCTGGTCGGAGCCGACGGCACGGTCCTGTTCGAGGACCGGAACCGGGTCAAGGACGGCGACCATACGCGGCACCCGGAGTTCGAGATCGCCCGCTGGGCCGCCAACCACCTCCCGCCGGCGCAACGGGCAGCTGCCACCGTTTACACCTCCGGCGAGCACTGCCCGATGTGCTCGGCTGCGCACGCTTGGGTGGGGCTGGGACGGATCGCCTACGCCGCGTCCTCGGAGCAGTTGGGCACGTGGCTGGAGGAATGGGGGATAGTACCCGCACCCGTCGCGCCCCTGCCGATCCAGGCCGTCGCGCCAGGGATTCCGGTGGACGGCCCCGCGCCGGAACTTGCCGATGAGATCAGGGAACTGCACCGGCGCCTGCACGGCTGCTCCGACTGACACGTTCCGGACCAGCCCCGGCCGGGGCGTCGGGCCGGGGCGCCCGGCTCAGTCGTCGGTCAGCAGGCGGCCGCGCAGGTCGCGGACGCGGGCGAGGATGTCGTCCCGCAGCAGCTCCATGCGCTCGCGGCCCTCGATGCCGCGCAGGCTGGGCTCGTCGGTCTCCCAGCGCTCGACGGTGACACCCTCCACGGGGTCCACCTGCGCGTTGGTCCCCAGGATCACCACGCGCCCGGCCTGGCGCATGGCCTCCTCGGTCAGCTGGGTGGGGTGCTCGGCGCGGATGTCGGCGCCGAGGTCCAGCAGCACCTCGGCGGAGAGCTCGTTGAGGCTGCCTCCGGCCTTCGTGCCGGCCGAGGAGATCTCCACCTCCTCGCCGGCGACCAGGCGCATCAGGCCGGCGGCCATCTGCGACTTGCCGCCGTTGGTCTGGCAGACGAAGAGGACGGCGGGCTTGCGGGCATCGGTCACGGGGTGGCCTTTCGGGTCAGGGAGGCGGCGGGCCGCTCGAGCGCGCCGGGAACAGGGGAATAGTACGCCGAGACTTCAGCGGCGGAAGCCAATTGCAGGGCGGGCCGGCCCCACCGCATCGTCACCGGGTTCCAGGCCGCCGGGTTCGGGATCACCACCCAACTCGCGCCGGAAGACCAGGCCGGGCTGCGCGAGCGCATCACCGACCTGGTCCGCCTGCTGGACGGTCACGGTACCGGCCTGCTGCTCACGATTGACGAAATCCACTCGGTGGACCGGGCCGAGCCTGCCCAGTTGGCCGCCACCGTCCAGCACTTGGTGCGCGATTCGCTCCCCATCGCTCTCGTGGTCGCAGGTATCCCCAAGGCGGTCTCGGACCTGCTCAACGACGACGAAGCGACCTTCCTGCGTCGGGCCGACCCCATTGTCCTGGCCGATGTCCCCGTCGCGGCCGTGAAGGACTCAATGCGGGAGACCTTCCGCGGGACCGGCGTGTCCATCGGGGAGGAGCAACTGCGGGCCGCAGCCGAGGCCACCGGCGGATACCCCTTCCTCATTCAACTGGTGGGCTACCACGTGTGGCGGCTTTCGAAGGAGTCGGGCGTCACGGACGAGACCCTGGCCCGAGGCGTGGAGGCCGCTCGTCGAAGGCTCGGATCCATGGTCCTGGCAACAACGCTGGCGGACCTGTCTGACGTGGCCCGCACGTTCCTGCTGAAGATGGCCCCTCGGCCATCGCGGACATCGCCGCCCGGCCTGGCCTAATTGGCCGGCAGGCGGCAGCCCAGCGCCAGTTCCGCGTAGGAGCGCACCTGCGCGCGGCGCTGTTCGCCGTCGAGGGCGATCCCGACCAGCGCGTACAGGTCGTAGGCGTCCTCCAGCGCAACCAGGTTGCGGGCAATGGCCTCGGCCGGGGACTGCGGGTCGAAGTCCCCGGATTCGGCACCGACCTCGATGAGCGTGCGGTACAGGTCCACTTGGCGTTCGACGATGCTGCGGTGCATCGGCTGCAGCTGCGGATTCGTCCGGGCGAAGGACAGGCTGCCGTAGAGCAGGCCCAGGTCCTCGCTGATCTCGTCGGGCACACCGAGCTCGATCATCCGCGCCAGCCGGTGGGCCGGGCTGCCCGGCGCCGCAATCACCTTCAGCCGCCGCCCGTAGAACTCCTCAAGCACGTTCTCCATGGTCTGGCGCAGCAGTTCGTCGAAACTGTCGAAGTAGTAGAGGACCGACCCCACGCTGACCTGGGCCTCGTCGGCCACGGCCCGCACGCTGGCGGTGCCGGCCCCGCCCCGGAGCAGCACGCGCGACGCCGCCGCGATCAGTTCGCGGCGGCGGGCATCGGCCTTGCTAGTGCGCGGCGGGGACTTCGTCGAGGAACTTCCGGGGCCGCTCTTGCCCGAGCTCACCGTCACCGCGGGACGCTCCCAGGGCCCGGTACACGTCCGGGGCCCGCCGCTTGAGCACCGCCGCGTGGACAAACCCGGCCAGGAAGAGCACCGGCGTGGGCAGCAGGAGAATCCAATTGACGGCTCCTTCCATCCCGCTGGTGATCTCGAAGTTCAATACGATCATAGTGAACCCCACGAGGAGCCCGGCCGCCCCCAGGGCGGGCGCGACCACCACTCGCCAGATGCTGTGGCCGTGGCGGTTCCGCAGGAAGTAGCAGACGACGGCGACGGCGGCGGCTGCCTGCCCGAAGACCAGGCCCTGGACGCCGGTGGCGTAGGTCCACACCGCGAGGCCCAGGTACGGGTCGGCGGAGACCGCGGCGGCGACGGCGATGCCCGCCGTGCACAGGATGCTCATCGCCACGCTCGCCGTGGACGGAGCCTGGCTGCGGTGTCCGGTGCGGGCGAAGAGACGCGGCAGGATCCCCTCCCGGCCGAGCGCGAACAGGTAGCGCGAGCAGGCGTTGTGGAAGGCCAGCACGCAGGCGAAGAAGCTGGTGACGATCAGGATCCGGACCACGATGGCGGCCCACGGGCCCACGTACTGGCCGGCGGCGGTGAAGACCATGTCCTCGAAGCTGTCCGAAGTGGCCAGGGCGATGACCCCCTCCACGCCGAAGGCGACCGTGAGGACCCAGAACGTCAAGGCGTAGAAGACGGCCAGCGCCGCGACGGACAGGTAGGTGGCCACCGGAATGGTCCGGTGCGGCGTCCGCGCCTCCTCGGCATAGATGGCCGTTCCCTCGAATCCAAGGAAGGCGCCGAACCCGATCACCAGCAGGGCGCTGACGCCGGAGGAGAAGAAGATGTTCTGCGGGTCGAAGGCCGCCAGGGACACGGGTTCGGGACCGCCGTCGGCCAGCACCGTCAGGGCCAGCACCAGGAGGATGGCAACCTCCGCCGCGACCAGGACGGCCAGCACCTTGGCCCCCACATCGACCTGCCGCACGCCCAGGAACGCCACCACCGCCACCGCGGCCAAGGCCCAGAGCCACCAAGGCAGGTCCACGCCGAGCAGTTCGGCAACGGTCAGCTGCCCGAAAAAGCCGAAGAAGGCGAAGAAGCTGATGCACAGGAACGCGTAGGCGAAGACCGTCACGTAGGCCAGGCCGATGCCGGCCCCCTTGCCCAGCCCGTGCAGCGCATAGGCGTAGAACGCTCCGGCGTTGGGCACCCGTGCGGACATCGCGGTGAAGCCGACCGCGAAGAGGCCCAGCACCAGGCCGCAGAAGAGCATGGCGCCGGCGGCGCCGATGCCGCCAAGCCGCAACCCCATCGGCGCGGCGCTGACCACCACCGTCAGGGGCGCGGCCGCCGAGGCGACCAGGAACACGATGCCCCAGACGCCCAACCGCCCGGCGGCCAGGCCTCCCCTGCTGCCGGATTGCGCCGTCGTCGTTTCCATCTGCATCTCCGTTCCGAATGTGTCGTCCATCACTTCTGAACAGCGATTCAAGTGTATGCTCGTTCCCACTGTCAATATCCCAAGGTTTTTCTTGAAAATATGAACAGGAGTTCAAAAATGGGACCTTCGATGACGCAGCCCGCCGCAGCCTTCCCCGGCGGGGTCCGGGCCCGGGACCTGGGCATCCCGCTGGACGGCACTCCGGGAACGCACAACGCCATTACCGACGTCGCCGGCGTCACCGTCGGCTACACGACGCTGAATCCGGGCGACGGCACCATGTGCACCGGCGTGACGGCGATCCTGCCGCGCGGCCGGGACGGGGTCGGCATCCCCTGCGCCGCCGGCACCTACTCGTTCAACGGCAATGGCGAGATGACCGGGCGCGCCTGGATCGAGGAATCCGGCCAGTTCACCACGCCCGTGCTGATCACCAATTCGCACGCCGTCGGCGCCTGCCACACCGGCGTGGACCAGTGGATGCACCGGGAGCACCCCGCGGTCTCCGCCCAGTGGATGCTGCCGGTGGTGGCCGAGACCTGGGACGGCTACCTGAACGACATCAACGGCGGGCACGTGCGGCCCGAACACGCCATTGCCGCCCTCGACGCCGCGGCCTCCGGACCGGTCGCCGAAGGCTCGGTCGGCGGCGGCACGGGCATGAACTGCTACGGCTTCAAGGGCGGTTCGGGCACCGCCTCGCGCCTCGTGAGCGTTGCCGGACGGCACTACACGCTGGGGGCCTTCGTGCAGGCGAACTTCGGCAGCCGGGAGGAATTCCGGCTCGCCGGGCTGCCGCTGGGGCGCCTGTCCCAGGCCCCGAACCCGCTGGAGGAGACCGACTGGTTCGCCGGCGGCCGTGCCGCGGTGCCCGGAGGGGCCGGCTCGGTCATCGTCGTCATCGCCACCGACGCCCCGCTGCTGCCAGCCCAACTCAAGGCCGTCGCCCGCCGGGTGCCGCTCGGCCTGGCCCGGACCGGCACCGCCGGCGGGCACTTCTCCGGGGACATTTTCCTGGCCTTTTCCACCGCCAACGCCGGCTCCCTCCGCTCGACGCTGCAGCGTGACCCTGCCGCCGCGGAGCTGGACAGCCTGGACTTCCTGCCGTGGGGACAGGTGGATCCGGTCTTCACCGCCACCGTCGAAGCGGTCGAGGAGGCCGTCCTGAACGCCCTGGTCAACAACGCGGACACGACCGGCCGCAACGGGCACTTCAGCCCCGCCCTGCCGCACGCGGACGTGCACACGCTGCTGACGGCGCACAACCTCCAGGCCTGAATCCGCCGAAGAGGTGCGGACCAGTCGGGGCACCTTGGCACCAGGGCAGGCCGCGTTACCCCAGCGGCACCAGCACAACGTCCCGCAGCGCGCCGTCCCCGACGGTCGCGGTCATGTAGGTGCACACCGGCTGGCGCCGGCGGTCGGTCGGCGAGCCGGGGTTGAGCAGGCGCAGGCCGCTCGGCGCGGTGGTGTCCCAGGGGATGTGGCTGTGCCCGAACACCAGCACGTCAGCGTCGGGGAACCGCGCCGCGCACCTCTTCTCGCGGCCCTGCGCGGCGCCGGTCTCGTGGATCATCGCGAAGCGGACGCCCCCGAGCTCCACCCGGGCCACCTCGGGCAGCCGCGCCCGCAGAGCGTCGCCGTCGTTGTTGCCCCACACGCCCACCAGTTGCCGCGACCGCCGCTCCAGTTCGTCCAGCAGCGCGGCGTCCACCCAGTCGCCGGCGTGGAACACCACGTCCGCCGCCTCGATGGCCTCCCACAGTTCGGGGCGCAGGTCGCGGGCGCGCTTGGGCACGTGGGTATCGGCAAGGAACAGCAGGCGCATGCTCATGCGGGAATCCTTCCACATTCCATGCGCCGCATGACGACGGGCCCCGCCCCGCGCCCCTAGCCCGCCACCCTGCGCAGCGCCTCGGCGACCCGGGCAGGGGTCTGGGTGGCGTCGATGACGTGCCAGCCTTCCGCGGCCGCCAGCCCCAGGTAGGCGGCGCGGGCCGCCTGGAGGTAGGCGAGCGGTTCATGGTCCTCGCCGCGCGCGTGGATCCGCGCGTACGCCTCCTCCGCCGGCACGTCCAGCAGCACGACGGCGTCCGGGGCCGGCAGCCGCCGGGCCAGCCAAGGCAGGAACCTCCCGCGCGGCAGCCCGCGGACCTCCCGCAGCGCCAACTGGCAGGCCAGATGGCGGTCCATGACCACCAGCCCGCCGACCCCCTGGGGGACCCTACGGGCAAACAGCGCGGCCCGGGCGTGGGCGAACAGCACGTTCACGCTGCGCACGACGGTTTCGAAGCGTTCCTTCCAGCGGACGGGAACCTCCACCCCCAGCCGGGAGGCCACCCGCGACAGCCAGCGCCGCCCGGCCGGATTGCGGACCAGGACAGCCTCCCGTCCCGCCGCCCGCTCGGCGGCGATCAAGGCGCGGGCCGCCGTCGTCTTCCCGGCGCCGTCGATCCCGAGCAGGACGACGGTGCGCGCTGATCCAGCCCCGTCACCGGGCCGCACGGGGCCGCCCTCCGCGGCCGGGGAAGGGGAGTGGCCGGTGGGGGAGCGTTCGGTGCCGGAAGATTCGGGAGGGTGGGCCGGGTCGGGGTCGTCGGGCATGGGTCCTTATCCGTGGTCGGCGGCCCCTCGCGGCATTCGGCCGCAGGGGTTCAACTACAGGGTCCAACGTACGGGACTCCGAAATCGATGCAGAACCACCAGCCCCGACCGGCATCGGTTTGCTGTGAATTGGGCCGCCCGCCGGAATCTGCCGTCCGCCCCGTCCAGCGCCGTCGACGGTTCAGCCTCGGGCGTCCACCTCCGGCCCGGCCGGTGCCTGGTGGGCGCCGGGCTGACGGCCCTCGCCGGGAGGCCCGGCGTAGGCCTGGATGATGTCCAGCCACTGGTCGGCGAGGTTCCCGGATGCCTGGACGGCGCAGTCGTCGCGGTGGCGCCGCCGGGTGGCCAGCAGCGCGAAGTCCAGCGCATCGCCCACTACCTTCTGGGCGGCGTCGTCCGGGCCCCAGGACCACGTCTCGCCGTCGGACGCCAGCTCGACGCGGATGTCCTCGACCGGCGCCGGCAGGGAATTGACCGCGAAGCTGTACGGGCGGGCTGCGACCGCCAGGTGGGCGATGTGCCGCAGCCGGGGCGAACGGACCGGGGCCAGCCCCAGCGCGTCCCGGACGTCCTGGCCATGGGCGAAGGTCTCCATGATCCGGGCGCTGACCGCGGCGGCCGCCCCCATGGGCGGGCCGAACCAGTCGATCCGTGCGCCCGGATCGAGCCGGCCCAGGGCCTGGGCGGTGCGGCGCTGCCCGGCCACCCAGCGGCGCACGATCACCTCTGGGTCGGCGCCGGCTCCGGCCTCGGCCGCCTCGGCGACGGCGGCCTCCGGGTCGGCCCCGACGCGCAGGCGGAGCCTGCCGAACTCCTCCGGGGCGGTCAGCGCCAGGAAGAGGGCCTCGTCGGTCCAGGCCAGATGGGCGACCTGGTGCCGGATGCCCCATCCGGGGGCCGGGGTGGGGCGGTCCCAGTCCCGGGGCCCGATCGGGCGGAGGACCGATTCGAGGGCCCAGGACTCGTCGTGCCAGTCCTTCAGCAGGGCGCGCAGGTCCACCGCCATCAGGCCGGCACCTTCTTGAGCTGGTTCTTCATGATCTTTCCGGTGGCGTTGCGCGGCAGGTCCGCGACGAACTCGAAACGGGCCGGGACCTTGAACGCGGCCAGCCGTTCGCGGCACCACGCGCGCAGCTCCTCCGCCGTGCAGCCGTCCGCGCCGGTGACCACGAAGGCCCTGCCGACCTCCCCCCACCTCTCGTCCGGCACGCCCACGACGGAGGCCAGGACGACGGCGGGGTGCTGGTAGATCACGTTCTCCACCTCGGCGGGGTAGACGTTCTCGCCGCCGGAGATGTACATGTCCTTCCACCGGTCCACGATGTGGAAGACGCCGTCGTCGTCGCGGCTGGCGGCGTCGCCGGTGCGCAGCCAGCCGTCCGGGCCGATCGCGGCCGCCGTCTCCGCGGGCTTGTTCCAGTAGCCGCTCATGAGCATCCGCCCGCGCAGCCACAGTTCGCCGATCGATCCGTCCGGCAGGGCCTCGCCGCCGGTGCCGCGGATGCTGGCCTCGGCATGGATGACGGGGATTCCGACGGCGGAGGGGCCGGCGCTGCCGCGCGGGGGCATGGCCAGCAGGGAGGATCCGGCCTCCGTGGCCCCGTAGATGGACATGATGTTCACCCCGCGTTCCTGCCAGAGATCGACCATCGCCCGCGGGACCGGGGAGCCGCCGACGGTGGCGTTGACCGGCAGGAACGCCGCGTCGGCGAACTCCGGCAGCGCCGCCATGAACTGGAAGTTCGCCGGCACGCCGCAGAAGTGGGTGACGCCGGCCTCGCGGTCCTGGAACAGGCGCAGCGTTTCGGCGGCGTCGAAGGAGCGCATGATGAGCGCGGTTCCGCCGTGCATCAGCACCGCGTTGGCGTACAGGTGCAGGCCCGCGACGTGGAAGGTCGGCAGCACGGTCAGGGACACCGAATCCGCTCCGACCGCCCCGGCGAACGCGGAGTTCTCGATGTTGGCCCGCACGCTGGCGAAGGTGTGCACCGCACCCTTGGGCAGGCCCGTGGTGCCGGAGGTGTAGATGATCACCCACGGGTCGTCATCGGAGAGGCCGGGACCCGGCTCAACGGCGGGGGCGGCCGCGACGGCCTCCTCGTAGCGGTGCCCGGTCCCGTCCCCCCAGCTCAGCCGCGGCAGGTCCGCCGCGCCGGCGGCGAGGTCCCGCGCCAGGGCGTCGTTGACGTCGTCGTGGACCAGCAGGCCGGGACCGAAGTCCGCCAGGATCGCGCGCAGCTCGTGGGGGGAGAGCCGCCAGTTCACCGGCACCATGATGGCCCCGATCCGGGCGCAGGCGTAGAGGACCTCGAACACGCGGGCGCTGTTCTGGGCCAGGACGGCAACGCGGTCGCCCTTGCCCATGCCGAGTTCGCGCAGGTGCCCGGCCAGGCGGCCCGAACGGTCAGACAGCTCCTTGTAGGTCGTGGCTCGGCCACTGTCCAGATCCCGCAGCGCGATCTTTTCGGGGACGCGCAGGGCCTGGTACTCGAGCCACGGAACGGGATGGCCCATGGGGATCCTCCTCGGAACGGATTGGGTGATTGGTGATCGACTGTATCCGCCATCACAGCCGTGCGGAATGACGATAAATCCGGCATCCGAGGCCTGAAAAAGAGGTTTGACCACGGATTGGGCCTCCTCCAAGATCAGTGGAGCGCCCGTGACGCCCGTCACGTGAATATGTCCCGCCCCATCTTCCGGAAGGAACCCACGGTGGCCACTACCTCCAGCCAGACCGTCGTCCAGACGTCGAGCAAAACTCCCAGAAGGGCCCGCGACCTGGTCGCGGTCAACATCGGCAACGCCATCGAATGGTTCGACTGGAACGTCTACGCGATCTTCGCCCCGTTCTTCGCCGCCCAGATCTTCCGCGCCCAGGACCCCGTTTCCGCACTGCTCGCCACGCTGGCGATCTTCGCCGTCGGGTTCCTCATGCGCCCCATCGGCGGGTGGGTGTTCGGCCTGATCGCTGACCGGAAGGGCCGCCGTTTCAGCCTCACCCTGGCCATCCTGCTCGCAGCCGTCGGCAGCCTCATCATCGCCGTGGCTCCCACGTTCGACCAGGCCGGCGTCTGGGCCTCCGCCGTGCTGCTGCTGGCCCGGCTCATCCAGGGCCTGTCCCACGGCGGGGAAACCGGATCCGCGTTCACCTACCTGGCGGAGATCGCGCCCTCGGACAAGCGCGGCCTCTGGGCCTCCACCCCCTGGATCGGCGTGGCGTTGGGCACCATGCTCGCCACCGGGCTCGGGGTCCTGCTCACCAGCGTGCTGGACCAGCAGGAGATGTCCGCGTTCGGGTGGCGGATCCCGTTCGTGGTCGGTGCCCTGCTGGGCCTGTACGGGTTGTTCCTGCGCTTCAAGATGGCCGAATCCGAGGTCTTCGAGGCGAACAAGGAGGAAGGCCACGGCCTCTCGCTGCGGGACACCTGGCGGGTGCTGGTCCAGAACCGCCGGGCGGTGCTGAACATCGCGATCCTGTCCGTCAGCGGCGTCGTCATCTTCTACACCTGGTTCATCTTCGCGCCGTCCTACGCGACGCGGGTCCACGGCGTGCCGGCCAGCGACGCCCTTCTCGCCGGCCTGCTGGGCCAGGCCGTGTTCCTTTTCGCGGTCCCCTTCGCCGGGGCGCTCTCGGACCGGATCGGCCGCCGCCCCATGGTCTTCGCCTACACGATCGGCTTCGCGGTGCTGGCCTTCCCGCTGGAGTGGATCATGGGCCCGTCCGGGCTGCGCGTGTTCATCTCAATGGCCATCGCGTCGTTGATCCTGGCCCTTTGCTGCGCGCCGTTGGGTGCGATCTTCACCGAGCTCGTCCCCACCCGGGTGCGCGCGACGGTCGTTGGGATCACCTACGGCGGCTTCTCCGCCATCTTCGGCGGCAGCGCCCCGTACCTGAACACGTGGCTGTCCAGCATCGGCCTGCACAACCTCTTCATCGGCTTCACCATCCTGCTGTGCCTGCTCACGCTGGTGGTGTGCCTGCGGCTGCCGGAGACCAAAGGCCTGAAGATGGACTAGCGGACGTTCGAGACCAAGGAGGCGGCGCGAATGCCGAAGTTCACGTTCAGGCAGCTCGAGTACTTCCGGGCCATCGCGATGAACGGCAGCATCAGCGCCGCCTCCGACCAGGAACGCATCTCCCGCTCCGCCCTCGCCGCGGCGCTGGACGAGCTGGAACGCTCGCTCGGGTGCCAGCTGTTCATCCGGCAGAAGTCGCACGGAATGGTCCTGACCGCCGCCGGCGAGCAGGTGCTGGGCATGGCGCACGAGCTGCTGCAGGGGGCGCAGAACCTGGAGACCTCCGTCCGGGGCGGCGAACTTAGCGGGACCTTGGCCATCGGCTGCTTCACGTCGCTGGGACCGACCCTGATTCCCCGGCTTTTCGACCACTTCACGACCCACCACCCCGGGGTGACGCTGCGCGTCCACACGGAACCGCTGGACCGGCTGGTGGAACTGCTGCGCTCCGGGGAGATCGAGGTGGCCGTCAGCTACAGCCTGGACTTCGACCCCACACTGGAAACCGAGCCCCTCTACACGGCCCGGCTGCACGCCATCCTTCCGGCGAACCACCCGCTGGCGGCCCAGGAAGTGGTGGAGGCCGCCGACCTGGCCTACGAACCGCTCATCCTGCTGGACACCCCGCCCAGCCCCGAGTTCGTGCGCAACTACTTCTCCGCGCAGGGGATCACCCCCAACCTGCAGCACCGGTTCAAGAACTTCGAGGTCATCCGCTCGCTGGTGGCCCGCGGGGTCGGGTACTCCCTGGTCATCCAGCGCCCGGCCGTCGACCGCTCCTACGAGGGGCTGGAACTCGTGGCCCGCCCGCTCAGCCCCGAGCCGGCCGCGGAGGTGGTGTCCTGCGCCTGGCCGGCCAACCGCCGGCTCTCGGCCAACGCGCGCGCGGCCCTGGAGGCGCTGCGCGAGGTGGCCCGCCCCGTCCACACCCCCGAGCTCTACGGGGACTGAACGCGCCAGCGGACACGATGAAGTGTCTCTAGCATTACTGTGTGTCACACAGTATCTTGGATGCATGGACACCGATGAGCTGACGGCCGGACATCTCCAGGAGTTGCGCCGCGGCACCGTCGTGCTCGCCTGCCTCATCCGGCTGCAACGGCCCGACTACGGCTACGCGCTACTGGAGTCGCTGAACGCCCTCGGCATCCTCGTCGACGCGAACACGCTCTACCCCCTCCTCCGCCGCCTTGAAAAGCAGGGCCTGCTCGTGAGCGAGTGGAACACCGAGGAGGCCAGACCGCGCAAGTTCTACCGCACCAGCCCTGCCGGCCGGGCCCTCGCCGAAACCCTCCAGGCCGAGTGGCGCCGCGTCGACGATGCCCTCACCCGACTCACCACGGGAGACGAACGATGACCACCCTCTCCGACCGCTACGTGTGGGCCGCTTCCCGCACCCTGCCCGAGCCCCAGCGCCCCGAGTTCGGCCGCGAACTGCGCGAACGCATCGGCGACTCGATCGACTCGCGCCTCGAGCGGGGCACACCGCCGGCCGAGGCCGAATGGGACGCCCTCGCCGAACTGGGCGATCCGGCGCAGCTGGCCGCGGCTTACGTCGACCGGCCCCTGCAGCTCATCGGGCCCCGCTACTTCCTCACCTGGTGGCGGCTGCTGAAGATGCTGCTCACCGTCGTGCTGCCCATCGCCACGGCCGGGGTGCTCCTGGGCCAGCTGATCTCCGGCGCTCCCGTGGGCCAAATCATCGGCACCACGGTCGTGGCCGCGCTTTCGACAGCCATGCAGATGGGCTTTTGGACCACGCTGGCCTTCGCGCTCATCGAGCGCGCCCCGGGAGGCTCGGAGCCGGTCACGACGTGGAAGCCCGACCAGCTTCCGCAGGCGCACAACGACGCCCGCGCGGGCCGGTTGGGCGACCTCATCGGATCGCTCGTCTTCCTTGCGCTGTTCGCAGCGGCGATCGTGTGGCAGCAGTTCGGCGTCGTTTTCCGCGACGGCGTGCGGGAACCGATCCCGGTGCTCGATCCCGCCCTGTGGTCATTCTGGATCCCGTATTTCCTTGGCCTGCTGGTGCTGGAGGCGATCTTCGCGGTGCGGATCTACCGGCACGGCTGGAACCGGACCCTGGCCGGCCTGAACGTGCTGCTGAACGCCGCCTTCACGGTTCCCCTGCTCTGGCTGTTCCTCAACGGACAGTTGCTCGATCCGGCATTGCTTGAGGCGATGCGCTGGCCGTGGGGCGACGTGGGGGGCCCGGCCACTGTGTGGGTCATCGTGTGCGCCGTCGTCGGTGTGGCCGTGTGGGACGTGGTCGACGGGTTCGTGAAGGCCGCCCGCCATCGCGGGGGTTCGGCGCTCGGCGGGTGCTGACCCGGCCGGCCTGCCCGCCTGTGCGGGGGAGCGGGACGACGGCGGCGGGCGCCTTCCGCCGTCGTTCCCCCCGGACCCCGTGGCCGCCGCTCAGGTGACCACGTCGCCGGTCGCGGTCGAATCCTCACGCAACATCCAGGCCATGCGCTTGTGGGTGCGTCCGCCGACGTCGGACTCGATCACCTGGACTCCGCTCGCGGCGGACTGCAGCCCGGCCTCCACGTCCACGATGTCCGACGGCGAGCGCAGCCACATCATGAACGTCAGGTTCGAGTCCCCGGAGGTCGAGGCGCACAGGCGCAGGGTCCGGTACGTGCGCAGGTACTGGACGGCGGCCTCCAGCTGCGCCGGCGGAACCCGGACGTACCACTGGCACCCCACCGGGTAGCCCGAATGCTCCTGCGCCAGTTCGCAGCGCAGCGACACCAGGCCGGTCTCGATGGCCTCGCGCAGGTGCCGGGCGGCCGTGGTGGGGTGGGTGCCTGTCGCTTCCGCGATCTCTGCGGCGGTGGCCCGCCCGTCGCGTGCGAGCACTTCCAGCATGCGCTCCAGCTGGGGCGGCGTGGCCCCCTGGGGCCGGACGACGCCGGTGCGCAGGGCCGCGACGCGGCGCTGCTGCTCGGGCGAAAGGACGTCGAGCCGCCAGTAACTGCCGATCGCATACAGCCGGGTCGCGACTGTCACCTGCGTGCGGAGGACAGCCGGATCGGCCCGCAGCCCGGGCAGCACCTCCCGCGTCAGCTGCTGCCAGCTGGGGGAGACCACGGTCAGGCGCACGTCCCACGCGCGGGCCGACTCCTCCACGGTGGCGATGTCCGGGTCGGCGCACAGCCGTTCCAGCACCTCGGGCCGATGGCCGGGCCGGCATTCGAGGCCGATGAACGCGGTGTGCCCCTGCGCGCCCGTGGTCCCCAGGTGCGCCGTCACCCAGGCCACGCCCTCCGCGCGGAGCCGTTCCCAGCGCGCGGCCAGCGTGGTGGGGTGCCGGCCCAGTGCGGTCCCCAGCTGCGTCCAGGTGGCGCGTGGCGCAATTTGCAGGGCATGCACCAGCTCCAAGTCATCGAGGGGCAACTCCATGCAGGCTCCTTCGGTTTGATGGGTCAATAATGCAGGTTTCTAAGAATATCGGGTCACAGTGACCCGCGTCACCTCACTCTCGTAAACAGACCCCGCGACCGAAAGGACAGCCTCCGTGGCCCTTCCCGCCTCCTCCGCAGACCTGACCGTTTCCCTCCTCGACGACGCACGCTCCATGGCCGGGGACATCGGGGACCTGCGCCACCGCCTGCACCGCGAGCCGGAGATCGGGCTGGACCTGCCGCGCACGCAGGAGAAAGTCCTCGCCGCGCTGGACGGGCTCGGCTACGAGGTTTCCACCGGCACGGACACCACCTCCGTCACCGCCGTCTTGCGCGGCACGGGCGGAGACGCCGGGAGTACCGGGGAGCGCCCCGTGGTCCTGCTCCGCGGCGACATGGACGCCCTGCCCGTCCAGGAGAAGACCGGAGTCCACTACGCGTCCAGGATCGAGGGGGCCATGCACGCCTGCGGGCACGACCTGCACACCTCCATGCTCGTCGGCGCCGCGAACCTGCTCGCCGCCCGCCGCGATCAGCTCGCCGGCGACGTCGTGCTGATGTTCCAGCCCGGCGAGGAGGGCTTCGACGGGGCCGGCGTCATGCTCCGCGAGGGTGTCCTGGACGCGGCAGGGCGCCGCCCCGAGGCGGCCTACGGGCTGCACGTCATGAGCTCCATGGCCAACGCCGGGGCGGTCATGTCCCGCTCCGGCGCGGTGATGAGCTCCTCCGACGGCCTGTTCGTCACCGTCCACGGCGCCGGCGGCCACGGCTCCGCCCCGTTCGCGGCCAAGGACCCGGTGACGGTCGCCGCGGAAATGGTCATGGCCCTGCAGTCCATGGTCACCCGCCAGTTCGACGTCTTCGATCCCGTCGTCGTCACCGTCGGCGTGCTCCAAGCCGGCACCAAGCGCAACGTCATCCCCGAGACCGCGCGCCTGGAGGCGACCATCCGCTCGTTCTCCCCGGAGGCCAAGGCCCGGCTGAAGGCCTCGGTGCCGCGGCTGCTGGAATCCATCGCCGCCGGCCATGGCCTCTCCGCCACGGTCGAGTACTGCGAGGAGTACCCGCTGACCGTCAACGATGGCACGGAGTCCGCCTTCGCCCGCCGCGCCGTCGACGAACTCCTCGGAGCCGAGCGCTACCGCGAGCTGGCGAATCCGCTGGCCGGCTCGGAGGACTTCTCCCGGGTCCTGGCGGAGGTTCCGGGTGCTTTCCTGTTCCTCTCCGCCGTCCCGGACGGCACCGACCACGCCGATGCGGCGTACAACCACTCCCCGTACGCGGTGTTCGACGACGCCGTGCTGCCCGAGGGCACCGCCCTCTACGCGCGGCTGGCGCTTGAGCGCCTCGCCGCCGCCCGCCCCTAGCGGGCGCCCCTTCCCGTGTCCGCCGCTCCGATCCCCCCGAACACCCCAGGAGACCCCATGGCCACCACCCTCAACTCTGCCCCGGCCAGTGCCCCGGCCGCCGCGCCGCGGCGGAACGGAGTCGTCAAGACGCTCATCGGCACCGGCGCCGGCAACGCCGTCGAATGGTATGACTGGGCCGTCTACGCGACCTTCGCCTCCTTCATCTCCACGCAGCTGTTCAGCAAGCAGGACCCCTCCAGCGCGTTCCTCGCGACGCTGGCGATCTTCGCCGTCGGCTTCGTGGCGCGGCCGTTCGGCGGGTTCGTGTTCGGGTGGATCGGCGACCGGGTGGGGCGCAAGGCGTCCATGACCCTGTGCGTGGGACTGGCCTCGCTCGGCTCGCTGGCGATCGGCCTCACGCCGTCCTACGAGTCCATCGGCGCCGGCGCGTCCCTGATGCTGCTCGTCGCCCGCCTGATCCAGGGCCTGGCCCACGGCGGCGAGCTGCCCAGCGCCCAGACCTACCTCTCGGAGATGGCCCCGGCCTCCCGCCGCGGCTACTGGGCCTCGCTGATCTACGTTTCCGGCACCGCCGGGATCCTGTTCGGCACGCTGCTCGGCGCGGTGCTCTCCACCGTGCTCGCCAAGACCCAGATGGCGGAGTTCGGCTGGCGCATCCCGTTCCTGCTCGGCGCGGTGCTGGGCCTGGTGGCGCTGGTCATGCGCTCCCGCATGGACGAGTCCGAGGTCTTCGAGGCCAAGAAGGCGGCCGAAAAGGCCGCCGGGGAGGCCCCGGCGGCCGCGCACGACGGCGTCGTCACGGGCCACGCAGCCCCGGCCCGCGGCGGGCTCTTCGCCAGCCTGGCCCGGCACTGGCGCCAGGCCCTGCAGGTCATCGGCCTCACCGTGGGCATGACGGTGGTCTACTACGTCTGGGGCGTCTCCACCCCGGCCTACGCCATCAATGTTCTCGGCATCGACCCGGCCGGGGCCCTGTGGGCCGGGGTGTGCGCGAACATCGTGTTCATCGTCGCGCTGCCGCTGTGGGGCCGGCTCTCTGACCGGATCGGGCGCAAGCCCGTGCTCATCATCAGCGCCGTCGGTGCCGCCGCCCTGTTCTTCCCGGCCACGTGGTTCGTCCGCGACGCCGCCTGGCAGCTGGGCGTGGCGATGGCCGTGATGCTGATCTTCATCGCCGGGTCCGCCTCGATCGTCCCGGCCGTGTACGCCGAGCTGTTCCCGACTTCCGTGCGCACGATGGGGGTGGCCGTACCCTACGGGATCTGCGTGGCGGTCTTCGGCGGTTCCGCCGCCTACCTGCAGGCCGGCTTCGGCCAGTGGTTCGGGAGCGCCGGAACCACCGCCTTCGGGGGATACACGGTAATCCTGCTGCTGGTGAGCGCGGCGACCGTGCTGGGGCTGCGCGAATCCCGCGGCCTGGACCTCGGCGCCAAGGAGTAGGCCCTCCTCTTCCGCAGGCGACACGCGTCCCCGGTCCGCAGCGCGGGCCGGGGACGCGTGCTGCCGGGGTCCGGCGTCGTGCCGGGGCTCCGCGTCCGCCCCTAGGGCCGCTGCCCGGGAACGGAGTCCTCGGGGCTCCGCGAGGGGCGCGGAGCCTCCAGCACCATCTCCGCCACCGTCTTCAGCCGCGGCCGCCAGTGCTTCCCCTCCTCGACGACGCCGGTGTGCCACGTGACCAGCAGCCCCTCCGGCACCACCTCCACCACGGCGAGGTTGTTGTCGAACCACGGCCCCTTGATCCCGTGCCAGGTGAACGGCGGGTCCGGGACCTTCGCGGAGACGGACATCCGGGTGCCCACCGCCGCGGCAGGGCCGTAGGACATGAGCGCGGAGAAGAAACGCAGCCAGCGCGGCAGCGGATTGCGCACCGGCGAACACACCGCCTGCAGGATCCGGGCCCCGCCCCCGCGCTCCACCTCCGAAACGTAGGAGTAGTGCAGGTCCCCGGACAGGAAGGTGACGGTCTCCGGCGCGGGCCCGCGCGCGCCGTCGGCCACCTCCGCCACCATGGCCGCGACCCGCTGGAAGCTGAGCTGGAACGCCGCCCACTGCTCCAGGTCGAACGTCTGGCGCAGCCATTCCCCGACCCCCGCCGGGCCGCGGCCCCAGCGCCCGTTGCAGAGCGCCTCGTTCCACGCCTCCAGATGGTGCAGGCCCATGGGCAGCAGGAACGGCAGCGACGTGCCGATCAACAGGTGCCGCACCCCGCCGCGCAGCTGCTCGTCCAGCCACTCCATCTCCGGCCCGTCCAGCATCCCGCGCGCATCCGGTTCCAGGCAGCGCGCGGCCCGCGTGTCGACTACCACCAGCCGCACGTCCCCGAAGTCGTGCCTGTAGCTCCAGCGGTAGCTGGCCGGGTCCTTGTCCGCGAGGTCGGCGAACGCGTCCAGCTCCCCGGTCAGGTCCAGTTCCTCCGGCCCCCGGTGCGCGGCGATCCGCTGCCACAGGGGGTCCTCCGCCCGCTTGGCGGGAGAGAGGTTGCCCAGGTGCTGGTACACCCAATACGTGCCGAGCCCGGCGACGATCCGGCCCTGCCACCACTCGGTGGCCCGCATTTTCCGCAGCCAGGACATAGAGGCGTTCCAGTCGTCGCGGATGTCGTGGTCGTCGAAGAGCATCGCGGAGGGCAGCGTGGAGAGCAGCCACCGGTTCGCCGGGTCCGACCACGCCAGCCGGTACAGGTGCGCATACTCCTCGAAGTCCTTCAGTTCCTTGCCGGGCGGCTCGCGCAGGCTGCGGCGGGAGGCGATGAAGTCCTGCATCTGGGAACTGGTGGAGTCCGCGTACACCTGGTCGCCCAAAAACAAGGCCAGGTCGGGCCGCGGTGCCTGCGGGTCCGCGGCCAGGTGCAGCGCGAACGCGCGCAGGGAATCCACCCCGTGGGTGCGGTTCCCGCCCGCGTCGTGCGGGACGCTGGTGCGGCAGGACCCGAACGCCAGCCGCAGCGGCCGCCCCGGATCCAGCGTGGCGATGGACGACGGCGGGAACCCGCCGCCGTCGGGCCACACGCGCTCGCCGTTGACGTCCACCGTGTAGGCGCGCACGCTGCCGGGGGCCAGTCCGGCGATCTCGACGAGCGCGTAGTGGTGGCCGTGGGCGGCGAAGGTCCGCGCTGACCATTCGTCCTGGCCCGAGCGCACGACGACGTCGGCCGCGTCCCGCGTCTCCACCCAGACGCTGGCGCTGGTGGCGTCCACGTGGCGCAGCATCGGGCCGAGGATGAGGGGCGGGTCCGTGGCGGGGGACGAGGTGGACGGGACGGTCGAGGCGCTGGGGCGCCGAGCCATGGGAACCTCCTGCGGGCGTGCCGGTGCGGTGTTCCCCTTAGCGTGCCGCAGGTGGGGCGGGGGCGGAAGGGCGGGGGCGGAAGGGCGGGGGCGGAAGGGCGGGCGCGCCCGCGGGTTTCCGCCGGCGGGCCTCAGGTGCCCTTGCGGTTCCTGCGCCCGCGCCCGAAGAGCCGGCTCAGCCAGCCTTGGGAGCCTTGGGATCCCAGGTGGCCCTGGAGTTCCCACGGGTCCGCCGACGCATCCGCAAGCCGGCCGTCCTCGCCGGCCACGAGGCGTCCGGCGCCGGGACCGGGGATCTGCGCACCGGCCAGGTTGGGTTGGCCGGGGCTGCTGGCCGAACCGTGCAGGGGCTTGGGTCCGAGCCGTTCCATCGGGTGCTCGGAGTCGTAATTGGGGTGCTTTTCACGCTTCATTGCGCTCACCGGTCCTCTGTTCCGGTCCGTTTGTTCAGGATCGTTGTTCCGTGCCGACAATTTTAGGCTCCCCGGGCCTGGAAGCCGAGGGCCCTGAGAAGGATCAGGGAAGTCCCCGATCCGAAAAGCCCGCCATGGTCCCTATCCTGAGCCCGTGACCACATCGCTGCAGCGCTCGCGCCCCTACGCCTTGTTCCTCAACTGCTTCCTCAACTGCGTCGTGTTCCTCAAGCGCACTTGGCGACAGCTTTCCGTGCCCGCCCGCCTCCTCGCTGCGGTCGGAGTGGTCATGTTCGCCTCCGCAGCCTTCCACGCCGTCGTCTTCCTGCTCTCCGGCACCGCGTGGGAAGGAGCGGTCTCCTGGCGCAAACCCATCACGTTCGGCCTGTCCCTGGGCCTGACGGCGGTGACCCTCGCGCTGATCGAGACGCGCCTGCGGATCCGCCCGTGGGCCTCATGGGTCCTGTGGGGCGGGTTCGCCGTGGCAACCGTTGCCGAAGCCGGGCTCATTACCCTGCAGGCCTGGCGGGGTGTGCCCTCGCACTTCAACATTGCCACGCCGTTCGACGCCGCCGTCTTCTCCGCGATGGGCCAGGCCGTGTCGGTGCTGGCCCTCATCCTCGTGGTGGTGGCCGTCCTCAGCTTCACCTCCGCCAAGCCCGGCGCTCCCGCGCTCACCTTGGGCATTCGCGCGGGCCTGGTCCTGCTGGTGCTCGGCCAGGTCCTCGGCGCCGCGATCGTTGCGGCGGGTGTGCCGCACATGGTGGCCGGCGACCAGGAGGCCCTCTTCGGCCCCGACGGCGTGGTGCTCGGTGCCGCCGGGATCCTCAAATCCCCGCACGGCATCGCCCTGCACGCCGTCCAGGTCCTGCCCCTGCTCGGCTGGCTGGCGGAGCGCGTCCCGTGGCCTGACGCACGACGGCGGGGCGCGGTCCGGATGGCCATTGCCGGGTATTCGCTGGTGCTGGCAGTGAGCATCTTCCAGGCCTACACCGGCCAGGCGCCGCTGGTCCTGGGCATCCCCGCGTTGCTCGCGGCACTGGCTGGGGCGGGTCTCCTGGCCGTGGCGTATGCCCGCGTGCTGTGGGCTCTGGTGCGGGGCCGGCCGCGCACCGGGACGCGTCCGTCCGCCGTCGGCCGCTGAGCCGGTGCCGGACCGTCGGGTCTAGGCCGAGGGCGCGTCCGGGAGCGCGCGGGCCAAAGCATCCAGCAGCAGGTCCAGACCGAAGCCGAACTCGTCGCCGAAGTCGTAGCCGGGCTGCATGACGTGCTGGGTGGCCAGTTCGAGCAGGTGCGGGTACTGGCCCGATTCGAACAGCTTGGCGATCGGCCCGGCGACCTCGGCGACGGTATCGGGTCCATCGAACGGCAGGGAGTTGGCCTGAACGGCGGCGCCGTAGACGTAGGCGTCCAGCAGGGCGTAGGCGTGCGCGGCCATGGGGACGGAGAAGCCGGCGCCGCGCAGGACCCCGAGGAGCGCGTCGTGGTGGCGCAGCGTCGCGGGGCCGGGGGAGGTGCGCGAGTCCATGAGGGCCGTGGCCCACGGGTGGCTGCGCAGCACGCTCCGGACGGAGGCGGCCCGGCGGGTGAGCTCGGCACGCCAATCACGGCCGGGGACGGGGAGTTCGATCTCCGCGAAGACCAGGTCCGCGATGCCGTCGAGGATCTCCTCCTTGTTGGCCACGTGGTGGTAGAGGGACATCGGCTTGACCCCGAGAGCCTGGGCCAGCGAGCGCATGGTCAGCGCGGCGATGCCGGATCCGTCGGCCAGGTCGACGGCCGCGCGCAGCACCCGCTCGCGACTCAGCGGCTCACGCTTCAATGGATCACCGCTCAGCGGGGAGCGCGCGGCAGGGGATGCGGGATCCTTCTGCGCGACTTCGTTGTCCACCATTCCTTTTTCCACCATGGTGCTCCCGACCCTAGCACTTCCGTACTTAGTAAGTTATGGTCCGTACTAAGTACGGGAGCTGGATTTCGTCCAAGGTCTCCCGCCTGACGCTTCGGAAGGACATCCCATGGAAAGCACCGGGCAACACTCCCCGCTCGGCGAGGATCGGCCGTCTCCCACCTCCCGTCCGGACGCCCCCGGCGCGCGGACGGGGCAGCCCGGCGTCGTGCCTTCGGCGGAGGACGGCACCATGCGTGCCATCGTGCAGAGGGAATACGGCTCCGCTGACGTCCTGCGCCTGGCGCGGGTTCCGCGACCTGCCATTGCGGCGGACCAGATCCTGGTGAAGGTCCGGGCCGCCGGCCTGGACCGCGGGACCTGGCATCTGGTGACCGGAACGCCGTACGCCATCCGGCTGGCCATGGGACTGCGGCGGCCGCGGAACCCGGTGCCCGGGATGGACCTGGCCGGAACGGTGGCCGCGGTGGGCTCCAAGGTCACGCGTTTCGCCGTCGGCGACGAGGTGTTCGGCTACGGACGGGGCAGCTTCGCCGAGTACGCGGTGGCGCCCGAGGCCAAGCTGGCCCACAAGCCCGCTGGGCTGAGCTTCGAGCAGGCGGCTGCGCTGGCCGTCTCCGGCTCCACGGCCATGCAGGCGCTGCGCGACGCCGGACGCGTCCGGGCGGGGCAGCGGGTCTTGGTCATCGGGGCCTCCGGCGGCGTGGGCAGCTACGCCGTCCAGCTGGCCAAGGCCTCCGGCGCGGAAGTCACCGGCGTCGCCAGCACCGGCAAGCTTGACCTGGTGCGCGCGCTCGGGGCGGAGCGCGCCATCGACTACACCCGGGAGGATTTCGCCGACGGATCGCGCAGCTACGACCTGATCATCGACACCGGAGGCAACGCCTCGCTGGGCCGGCTGCGCCGCGCGCTGACCCCCACGGGCACGGCTGTCATTGTGGGAGGGGAGAATGCGGGGCTCTGGACCGGGCTGGGGCGGCAGTTCCGGGCGCTGGCGCTCTCGCCGTTCATTCGGCAGCGGCTGGCCGTGATGTTCGCCCGCGAGGGCGCCGCCGACCTGGAGCGGCTCGCCGAACTGGCCGCCGCGGGCCGGGTGGTTCCGGCGATCGATGCGACCTACCCACTGGAGCGGATGCCGGAGGCGCTGCGGCACCTGGAGGCGGGGGAGGTGCGCGGCAAGGCCGTGGTGGTCGTGTGAGGTCCGGGCGCCGGGTGTGTCCGCCGCGGACACGGCAAACGCTGCCTGAGTTGTGCACCCTATTCGGCGCTCATGAGGTGCACAACTCAGACAGCGTTCGGGCCTCGGCACCGCCGGGCGCTGCAAACTGCAGCCCAGCAACCTGAGGCCGTATCGCCGTCGAGCCCCGGACCCACGGCAAAGCCAAAACCGAGGACAGTTGCCCCGCCATTATGCTGATTCGTAGCACGATGGCGGCCGCCTGCCGCCCGAAACGTACGCGCGCGGGGGCTGCCGGGGCCAGAGGAGGCGAGCACAATGACCGAAATCCGATGGCTCGAGGCGTTCGTTGCGGTGGCCGAGGAACTCCACTTCGGCCGCGCCGCGTCGCGCCTGCACACGTCGCAATCCCCGCTGAGCCAGACGATCCGGAAACTCGAGGCCGACTTGGGAACGCGGCTCTTTGAGCGCAACACCCGCAGCGTGGCGTTGACGCCCTCCGGCCATGCCCTCCTGCCGCGGGCGTACCGCGTGCTCCAGGAGATGCGCCTGGCCCGCGAGGCCGCCCAAACGGAGGTCGCGGGCATCCGGGGCACGATCAGGATCGGTTTCTCCGGGGCCGTGAACCATTTGACCCTTCCACCACTCACCCGTGCCTTGCGGCGACGGTACCCCGACATCGAACTGGACCTCACCAGCAGGGTGCGCACGGCGGACGGGCTGGCCAGCGTCGCCAACGGCACCCTCGATCTCGCCTTCGTTGGCTATCCCGAATCCCCGGCGCCCTCGATCGTGGCGCGGCTGGTTGCGCGCGAAGAAATCGGCGCGGTGCTTCCCCTGGACCATCCGCTGGCCCACAAAGGATCAATTCCGCTGAAAAGCCTGGCAGGGGACGATTTTATCTCGCCGCCGATGGACGGCTCGTCCGCGATGTCGGAAGTGCTGCTCGCCTCCTGCATGGCGGCGGGATTCCGTCCGCGCGTCGTGCAGGAGCTTTCGGATCCCTACATGGTGCTCACCTTCGTCGCCGCGGGTGTTGGCGTCACGCTGATGAGCAGCGGGATAGCGCCCATCATTCCGTCCGGCGCGACCTACGTGGCCCTGGAGGACCCGCCGCACTACATGAACCACGCGATCGCATGGTCGTCGGAGAACGATTCCGCCGTGTTGGCGGCGGTGCTTGCCGTCATGGAGGAGACCTTTCCGGAGATACCCGACTGACCATCATTAAGACGTAAAGCAGCATGGTGATAGATCATTTAAGTCGTGGACACACAAAGTGCCACGCGCCACACTTTCATGTGAGCCGCACAATGCGGCGTAACCGAACCGCAAGGCCGCCGACTTCAGGCGGCGCCGCGGCCACGGTTGCCGGTCACATGAAGGGAACACCATGGCAGTGTCGACATCGGCGTCAGTGCGGCCTCGGAACAACGCCAAGATCGCGGCGGTCTCAGGGTTTGTCGGAAGCGCCCTCGAGTACTACGACTTTTTCATCTTCGGCTCGGCGGCAGCGCTGATCTTCGGAAAGCTGTTTTTCGCCCCCGGCCCCTCGGCGATGCTGCTGTCCTTCGCAACCGTCGGTGTCGCCTACGTCGCCCGTCCGCTCGGGGCGGTCATCTGCGGCCACCTCGGCGACAAGTTTGGACGGAAGAGGGTCCTGCTCCTCACCCTCCTGCTCATGGGCACCTCGACCTTCCTGATCGGCTGCCTGCCCACCTACAGCCAGATCGGCATGGCGGCACCCATCCTGATCGTGGTTCTCCGGCTGATCCAGGGACTGTCCGCCGGCGGAGAATCGCCCGGCTCGAGCTCGCTCACCCTCGAGCACGCCCCGGACAGGAAGCGCGCCTTCTACACGAGCTGGACGATGAGCGGCATCATGTTCGGAATCGTGCTCTCCACCCTCGTTTTCATCCCCGTGGCGTCCATGCCGGAGGAGCAGCTCATGGCCTGGGGCTGGCGCATCCCCTTCCTCGCCAGTGCGGTGGTTACCGTCATCGCCTTTGTGCTTCGACGGCTCCTCGAAGAGCCGCCGGTCTTCGAGGAGGTCAAGGAGAACGACGAAGTGGTCAAGGTTCCCCTCGTGACCCTGTTCCGGCACCACTGGCCAACGGTGATCCGCATTACCGCGATGTCGCTGTTCGCCATCATCAACACGATCGTCAACGTCTTCGCGCTCTCCTACGCCACCTCGGTGATCGGCATCGAGAGGGGACTCATGCTCACCGTGATCGCGGTGGCCAACCTCACCGCGGTCGCCATGGGACCGCTGGCCGGCATCCTTTCCGACCGGATCGGCCGCAAGCCCGTCTTCCTCGGCGGACTCGTGCTGCAGATCGTGATGATCTACGTGTTCTTCACGGCCCTGTCCTCCGCGAACGTTCCAATGATCTTCCTGACCGGCATCCTGCTCATCGGCGTTGCCTACACCGGCGCGAATTCCATCTACCCCGCCTACTTCCCGGAGCAGTTCCCGGTCAAGGTCCGCTACTCGGGGATGGCCATCAGCCTGATGCTCGGCCTGCTATTGGCCGGGTTCGCCCCCGCGATCTCCCAACTCCTGATCGGCGGCGACAAGGCCAATTGGGTGCCCGTCGCAACGTTTGCGGCCGTGGCCTGCTTGATCTCCGCGATCGCAACGCTGACGGGCCCCGAGACGTTCAGGACACCCACGGCCCTGCTGGGACAGAAGAAGACCGCCAAGCGGCTTGAGGCACCCAAGGACTCCGCACCGACGGCCGCCACCCCGGACGAGGCGCGGGTATGAGCGGGCAGCATTCGACGGCGGAGATCGCCCCGCCAAAAAGCGCCTGGGACTTCCGGCCCCGTGAAGCCACCACCGGCCACCGGTACGTCGTCGGACTCCTCGGCGCAGGCATCGGCGGGTCGCTGACGCCCCGCCTGCACGAAGCCGCGGCGGACAGGCTCGGCCTGTCCTACGCCTACCGCGTCATCGACCTGGACACGATCGGCCAGCAGGCCGAAGGGTCCGCCGCGCTGGTCCGGGTCGCAGCCGACCTCGGCTACGACGGGCTCAACGTCACCCACCCCAGCAAGCAACTGGTCCAAGACGGCCTGGACGATCTCTCACCCGAGGCCCGCATCCTGGGCGCCGTGAACACCATCACCTTCCACAACGGAAGGGCCGTCGGCCACAACACGGACCACACCGGCTTCATGGGCGGCTTCCGGGCAGGCCTCCCGTCCGCCGCAACCGACCTGGTGGTGCAGATCGGTGCCGGGGGAGCGGGAGCGGCCGTGGCCTTCGGACTCCTCAGCGCGGGAACCAAGCACCTGGTGATCGCGGACATCGAACCGGCCAGGGCAGAGGACCTCGCCGCGCGGCTTGCCCCGCACTTCCCGGACAGCGAGGTGTCCGTTGCCCGGACCGACTCGGTCGCCCCGAGCATCCGGAGGGCCGACGGCCTGGTCAATTCGACGCCGATCGGCATGAGCGGCCACCCGGGTGTTCCCGTCGACCCCGCCCTCCTCCACCCCGGGCTCTGGGTGGCGGACGTGATCTACCGGCCCCTGGAAACCGAACTGATCAAGGCCGCCCGGGAGCGGGGCTGCGCAGTGCTCGACGGCGGCCGGATGGTGGTCGGGCAGGCCGTCGCCGCCTTCGAACTCTTCACCGGCATCCGGCCCGACGCGGACCGCATGCTGGCCACCTTCCGCGCCGCGGTCCGTTCATCCGCCGCCTGACGGCCTCCTGAAAGGGCATGTCCGGTCAGGCCAAGCAAGCGAGGGAAACAATGAGTCCAGAAACAGCACCCAGCACCATCCCCACCGCACCCGCCACCATGGCCCCCGAGAACATTGCGCAGTCGCGCTGCCTCGTCATCGGGGCCGCGAGCGGCATCGGCCGGGCGACGGCGGAACGGCTCCGGGCGTCGGGCGCCGCCGTCGTCGGAGCGGACCTCCCGTCCGCCCGCTGGCCCGGCGACCAGGTCGCCTCGCCGCTTCCCAAGGACTCGTCGCTCCCCATGGACGTGGCGGACCCCGAGTCCGTCCGGGCGGCCGTCTCCTCGGCCGTGCGGACCCTGGGCGGGCTCGACGCCGTCGTGAACTGCGCGGGCATCCTCGGGCCGGTGGCCCCGGCCCTGGCCACCTCGGTCGAGGACTTCGAACGGATCCTGAGGATCAACCTCACCGGAGCCTTCATCGTCTCCCAGGCGGTCCTGCCGACGATGGCCGAGGCGGGCTACGGGCGGCTGCTGCACATTTCGTCGACGGCGGGCAAGGAAGGCGTGGTCAACATGCCCGCCTACTCGGCCAGCAAGGCCGGCATCCTCGGTCTGGTCAAGTCGCTCGCGAAGGAATACGCCGTCTCCGGCGTCACCGTGAACGCCCTCGCGCCCGGCAACGTCGTGACGCCGCTGTTCCAGGAGGTGCCGGCGGAGCAGCAGGCGGCACAGGCCGCCAAGATCCCCATGGGCCGTTTCGGGACGCCCGCCGAGGCGGCGGCGCTCATCGAGTTCATCGTTTCCCCCGCCGCCTCCTACACCACCGGATTCGTCTTCGACCTTTCCGGCGGCCGCGCCACGTACTAGCGGCGCCGCCGGCCCGGCGTCCCGCGATTCCCCCGATTCCAGCAGCAGAAAGATGGCCTTTTCCGTGACCACCCCAGCATCCACAGCCCCCCGCACCCTCCGCGTCGGCATCGCGGGATGCGGCGCCATTTCCCGCAACCACCTGGAGGCCTTCCGTGCCCTGGACGATGTGGAGGTCGTGGGGGTGTGCGACATCGACCCTGAACGCGCCCGGGTCACCGCCGCCGCCTGGGGCGTTCCGGCGGCCGCCACCGTGGACGAGCTCCTGGGCCTGGACCTCGACATCGTTTCGGTCTGCACGCCACACCCCACCCACGAGGACGTGGTGCTCCAGGCCGCGGCCGCCGGGGTCCACGTGCTCTGCGAAAAGCCGATCGCCATCGAGTTGGCGTCCGCGGAGCGCATGGTGGCTGCCTGCGAGGAAGCGGGGGTGAAATTGGGGGTCCTGTTCCAGCGCCGCTTCTGGCCCGCGGCACAGCGCATCCGTGCCGCCATCGACGACGGCACCCTGGGCCGGCCCATCATGGGCCAGTGCTCGGTGATGCTGCACCGCGAACCCGAGTACTACTCCCGCGACGCCTGGCGCGGGACCTGGGCCAGCGACGGCGGCGGGGTGCTGATGACCCAGGCCATCCACTACATCGACCTGCTCCAGTGGTTCATGGGAGACGTGGCCGAGGTCTACGGCAAGATCAACACCTACAAGCACGGCGAGCACATCGAGGTGGAGGACTCCGCCACCGCGGTCATCACGTACACCTCCGGTGCCATGGCCACCGTTGAGGCCTCGACGGCGGTGTCCCCGAGCCTGGGGGTGCAGATCCGCATCACCGGCGAGACCGGCGCCTCCGCCTCCCTGACCGAGTTTCCCGAAGGCAGCGACGGCCGCGTGGACCTGTGGGCCGTGGCGGAGACGATCAGCACCGAGCCCGTCCAGCCGAAGGGGATTTTCCCGAA
Organism: Arthrobacter ginkgonis; assembly: GCF_039540195.1. Taxonomy (NCBI): domain Bacteria; kingdom Bacillati; phylum Actinomycetota; class Actinomycetes; order Micrococcales; family Micrococcaceae; genus Arthrobacter; species Arthrobacter ginkgonis. The sequence goes on from NZ_BAABEO010000009.1 coordinate 165,677, forward strand.
CGTGGACCTGGCCACCATCAACGGGCAACTCATCCCGCACCACACCGCGCAGGTCCGCGACTTCGTCCAGGCGCTCCGTGACGGCACGGACCCCGCCGTCACGGGCCGGGACGCCACCAAGGCGCTGCGGATCCTGCTTGCCATCTACGAGTCCTCGCGGTCCGGGCTTCCGGTGCGATTCGCCGAGGCGCAATGCGGAACGCAGTCGCTGCCCGGAACGCAGTCGCTGGCGCCGGTGGCGGGCTAGGGAACCCAGGAACCCAGGAAGTAAGGAACCCAGGAACAGCAATGGAACAGAACACCCTTCACGCCACTCAGCCCCTAGCAGCTCAGCCCCTGGCCGCGCGGCCCCTGACGCTGGGCCGCAACGGCCGCACCCCGAAAACCCTCCGCAACCGCCTGGCCTCCGCCCCCATGGAGCGCAACTACGGCACCACCGAGGGCCTCATCACCGAGCAGTACATCGACTACCTGGCCACGCGGGCCAAGGCCGGGCTGGCGATGGTCACCACCGAAGCCACCTACGTGCGCGCCGACGGGAAGGGCCGCACGCACCAGTTGGGCCTGCACACGGATGAGGTGATTCCCGGGCTGCGCCGGCTCACTGACGCCCTGCACGCCGAAGGCGCGCTGGCCGCCGTCGAACTCAACCACGGCGGGCGCACCGCGCAGGCCGCCGTGTCCGGGTTTAAGAACCTGGCACCGTCGCCGGTGCCGTGCGCGACGGCGGGCGGCGAGGTCCCGCGGGAGCTCACCGCCGCCGAGTGCCACGAGATCGTGGGGGCCTACGCCGAGGCGGCCCGCCGGGCCGTGCGGGCCGGCTTCGACGTCATCAACATCCACGGCGCCCACGGCTACCTGATCCACCAGTTCATGTCGCCGCTCACCAACCACCGCACGGACGAGTTCGCCACGCCCGAACGCTTCATGAACCTGGTCATCGATGCCGTGCGGGCCGCGGTCCCGGACACCATCGTGGGCATGCGCGTCTCCGTGGTGGAGGGCCCCGAGGACGGCATCACGGCGGATCGGCAGGTGGAAATCATCGCCAAGGCGCACCTGGAACACCTGGACTTCCTGGACCTCTCCGCGGGCAGCTACGAGGCCGGCGAATGGATCGTCCAGTCCGGCGAATGGAAGCCGGGCGTCCTTGCCGGGCACGCCCAGGCCTACCGCCGCTTCGGGCTCCCGCTGGGCATGGCCGGCCGGCTGAATTCCCCGGACATCATCGAGCAGGTCCTGCGCGACGGCACCTGCGACTTCGTCAGCCTGGCCCGCGCCATCCACGCCGACCCGGCCTTCGCCGGGGGCGTGCTGCGCGGCGAGCGCTACCGCCCCTGCATCGCCTGCAACGTCTGCATCGACAACCTGGGCCTTGGCCAGGTCACCTGCACCGTCAACCCCGCCGTGGGCCGATCCCGCGTCCCGGTCCCCACCCCCGCCGTCCGCGAAGGCTCCCGCGTTGTGGTGGTGGGCGCTGGCCCCGCCGGCCTCACCGCCGCCCGCGAGCTCGCCGAAGCCGGGGCCCGCGTGACCGTGCTCGACGCCGGCGCCCGCCCCGGCGGGCAGTTCGCCCTCGCCGAACGCATGAAGTCCACGCCGGACTTCCACCGCTTCGCCGAATGGACCGCGGAGGAAAACGCCCGGCTGGGCATCGACCTCCGGCTGGGCACGCATGTGGACACCAACGACGTCGGCGGCCTGGCCCGCGACACCGCGGCGGACGCCGTCGTGCTCGCCACCGGCGGGTCCCGCCCGGCCGCCGGGTTCCCCGGCGAGGAGTCCCCGAACGTCCTGGACGTGCGCGACTGGCTCGCCGCCCATCCCGAGGTCCTCGATGGACGCGGCGGGGCCGCCCCCGAGGCCGTGACCATCTGGGGCGCCGACTCCGTGGCCATGAGCGTGGCCGACACGCTGGCGGACCGCGGGACCGCGGTCCTGCTGGTGGGCGCCCAAGACGCCATCGCCCCCGAGTCCGGCCGCCGCGCCAAGATCCTGGCCGTGCCGCGGCTGCAGGCCAACCCCCGCGTGCGGATCCGGCTGGGCGCGGCCATCGAAGAGTACGACGGCGCCCGGGTCCGGATCGGCGGTCCAAACCTTCCGCCCGGGGGCGAGTGGCTGGCCGCCCCGGGACCCCTCCTGGTCTCGCGGTCCGTGGTCCCGCTGGACGGCGCGGTGCCGGCTCAGGTCCGCGACGCGGAGCTCAGCCGCACGGCCGGAGTGCCGGTGACGCTGGCCGGAACCGTCGTGGATCAGACGCCAGCCATCGCCTCCAACGCCGTCAAGAGCGGCTACGACGCGGCCCAGCGCATCGCCGGGCTCCTGGCGCCCGGAGCCACCGCAGCCAATGAACCGAGCCTGAACGGAGCAGCATCATGACCCGCAACACCCGGCCCCTGGGGCTGGCCCAACTGTCCCTGCTGAACACCGCCCCGCCGGAGCTGGTCGGCATCGCGGCGGAGGCCGGCTTCGACTTCATCGGCACGCGGGTCCGTCCGGTGACGCCCACCGAGCGGCCCTACGACCTGCAGCCGGGCTCGCCGATGCTGCGGGAAACCCTGGCCCGGATGCGGGACACCGGGGTGACCGTGCGGGACATCGAATTCCTGCTGCTGGACGGCAGCGACCAGCGGGAGGCCTGGCTGCGGATGATGGAGGCCGGACAGGCCCTGGGAGCCGGCTCCCTCACCGTCGCGGCGGCCGATCCGGACAGCGCCAGGCTCATCGACACCTTGGCCCGGATGGCCGACGACGGCCGCGGCTTCGGGATCACCCCCACCCTTGAAGCGATCTCCTACCAGCCCGTGGCCTCGATCGCCCAGGCCGCGGATATCGCCCGCCAGACCGGCTGCGAGATCGTCGTGGACACTCTGCACTTCAACCGCTTCAACGGCACGGCCGACGGGGAGGACGCCGTGGCCGCCAGGCAGTGGGACCAGCTGCGCGCCCACGCGGACCTGGTGCCGCTGCTCCAGCTGTGCGACGGACCGGCCCGGCGGCCCTCCAGCCGCGAGGAACTCGTCATCGAATCGCGCTCGGAACGCGAGGTCCCCGGCGACGGCGACTTCGACCTGGCCGCAGTCGTGGCCGCGCTTCCGGAGGGCCTCCCGCTCAGTGCGGAGACGCCGTCGGACCGGCGCGTGGCCGCGCTCGGCGAACTCGCGTGGGCGCGCAAGCTCAAGTCGGGCATGGACGCGGTGCTGGCGGCCGCCAGCACGCTTCGGGAAACGGAAAACCTCCAAGGGAAGGGCACCAAATGAGCGGCACCACGGACAAGAGCACCACAGAGACCACGACGGCGGAACTGGCACCCGGCGTGCACATCCCGCTCATCGGGCTGGGCACCTGGCCGCTGACGGGCGATGACGCCTCCGCCGCGGTGGCGCGGGCCATCGACAATGGGTACCGGCACATCGACACCGCCGAAAACTACGCCAACGAGGCCGCCGTGGGGGAGGGGATCCGCCGCAGCGGAACCGAGCGCAGCGAACTCTTCCTGACCACCAAGTTCAACACGCAGTGGCACAGCCGGGACGGAGTGCGCCGGGCCTTCGGGGAGGCCGCGAAGCGGCTCGGCACGGACTACTTGGACCTGTTCCTGGTGCATTGGCCCAACCCGGCCCAGGGACGCTTCGTCGAAGCCTGCGAGGGACTGCAGCAACTGGTCGACGACGGCTCCATCCGCGCCTGGGGCGTGTCCAACTTCAAGCCCGCCCACCTGCGGCTGGTGCAGGCCGCCGGCCTGAACGTCCCCGTCAACCAGGTACAGATCGATCCCGAGCACGGCCAGCCCGAACAGCTTCGCTTCCACCGCGACCACGGGATCCTCACCGCCGCCTACAGCCCGCTGGGCCGCAACGGCGATTTCCTCGGCCACCCCGCCGTGAGCGGTCCGGCCAGGGAACTGGGCAAGACCCCGGCGCAGATCGTCCTGCGCTGGCACGTGCAGCACGGCCGGGTGGCCACACCCAAGTCCGCGAACCCCCAGCGCCAGCGCGAAAACCTGGACGTCTTCGGCTTTTCCCTGACGCAGGCGCAGATCGACGCGATCGACGCGCTCGAAACCGGCGCCCCGCCGCGCCTGGATTCCGACACCTACTTCCACTGAGAGAGACACGAAATGGCTACACCCCCAAACACTGAACGCCCAGACACCGACCGCGAACGTCCGAGCGTGGACTGCGATGTTCTGGTGGTGGGCTCCGGGGCCGGCGGCCTGTCCGCCGCCGTCACGGCCGCCTATCACGGGCTGAAGGTCGTCGTCGTTGAAAAGGCCGAGGTCTGCGGCGGGGCCACCTCCTGGTCCGGCGGCTGGGCCTGGACGCCGGGCAATCCGCTGGCCAAGGCCGACGGCGTCAACGAGGACCGCGACCTTTTCCGCACCTACCTGCGCCACCGCCTGGGCAAGAACTACCACGAGGACAGGGTGGACGCGTTCCTTGAGGCGGTCCCGCACATGGTCGGCTTCTTCCAGGACAAGACCAGCCTCCAGTTCGTTCCCGGGGCCAAGATCAAGGACATCTACGGCAGCACGCCGGGTGCCGGCACTGGGCACCGCTCGGTGGGGCCGAAGCCGTTCAACGCCCGGCGCATCAAGCCGGAGCTGCGCGCCAAGATGCGCCACCAGCTCTACGAGACCTCGTTCCTGGGCATGGGCATCATGGCGGGACCGGATCTCACCAAGTTCCTCTCCGCCTCGCAGGGCAACGTCCAGGGACTGTTCCACGCCGCCTGGCGGGTGGGCTTCCACCTGCTGGATCTGATCACGCACCGGCGCAACATGCAGCTGGTCAACGGGACCGCGCTGACCGGACGGCTGATGAAGTCGGCCGACGACCTGGGGGTGGACATCCGGGTGTCCACGCCCGCCAAACGCCTGGTCACCGACGCGTCCGGACGCGTCACCGGCGCCGTCGTCGACTCCGCCGACGGCAGCTACACGATCCACGCCACCCGCGGCGTCGTCCTGGCCGCCGGCGGCTTCCCGAACGACGCCGCACGCCGCAGGGAGCTGTTCCCCAAGACCCCGACCGGCCGCGAGCACTGGACGCTGGCCCCGAAGGAAACCACCGGCGACGGCATCACCATGGCCCAGGTCGTCGGAGCCCGCTTCGACACCGACGTCGAGTCCCCGGCCGCGTGGTGCCCGGTCTCCCTGGTCCCGTACCGGAACGGGCGCACCGGCACCTTCCCGCACATCATGGACCGGGCCAAGCCCGGCAGCATCGGCGTGCGGGCGGACGGCCAGCGCTTCGTCAACGAGGCCAACGGCTACTACGACTACGTCGACGGACTGCTGAAGGCGACCCCCGACGGCGAGCCCGTCCAGGCCTGGCAGATCGCCGACGCGGCGTTCGTGCGCAAGTTCCCCCTCGGCATGGCCAAGCCGCTGCCCGTCCCGCTCTTTCCCTACCTGCGCTCGGGATACCTGAAGAAGGGCAACACCATCGAAGAGCTGGCCGCGGCCTGCGGCATCGACCCGAAGGCCCTCGCCGAAACCGTCGCGGAGTTCAACCGGAACGCCCGCAACGGCGTGGATCCGGACTTCGGCCGCGGCTCCAGCGAATTCAACCGCTACGGGGGAGATCCCAAGAACACCCCGAATCCGTCGCTGCGGCCGCTGGACAAGGGGCCGTTCTATGCGGTCAGGATCGTCCCCGGGTCCTTCGGGACGTTTGCCGGTTTGGCTTCGGATTCACGCGCGCGGGTCCTGGACGAGGCCGGGCAGCCAATCGGCGGACTCTACGTCGCCGGAAACGACCAGGCGTCCGTCATGGGAGGGCACTACCCGGCCGGCGGCATCAACCTCGGCCCGGCCCTGACGTTCGGCTACATCGCCGGCCGCGACCTCGCCAACGCCACCCGCTACGAGGACGACGGCACCCCGACGCCGGAGGACGCCGCGGGCAAGCAGCCAGCCACGTCTTAACCGGCGCTGGGGGTGCGTCCGCCGCGGACACGGCAAACGCTGCCTGAGTTGTGCACCCTATTCGGCGCTCATGAGGTGCACAACTCAGACAGCGTTTCGGGCCGTCGCCTACAGCCGGACCACCATCTTGCCGGTGTTGCCGCCGGCCAGCATGGACAGGAACGCGTCCACGGTGTGGTCCAGGCCGTCGACCACCGTTTCGTCGAAGACAACGTCCCCCGCGGCCAGCCAGTCGCCCATCTGGGTCGCGAACGCGGGGAAGTGCTGGGCGTAGTTGCCCACGGTGAAGCCCTGCAGCGTGAGGCTGCGGGTAATGAGGTTGGCCATGTTCCGCGGCCCGGCGGCGGGCTCCGTGGCGTTGTACTGGGAGATCGCCCCGCACAGCGCCGCGCGGCCGCCCCTGTTGAACGCGGCCAGCGCGGCCTCAAGGTGTTCCCCGCCCACGTTGTCGAAGTAGACGTCGATGCCCCCGGGAGCCGCCGCGGCCAGCTGGCCCTTTACGTCGCCGTCCTTGTAGTTGAAGGCGGCGTCGAAGCCGTACTTGTCGGTGAGCAGCTGCACCTTCTCCGCGCTGCCGGCCGAACCCACCACGCGCCCGGCGCCCTTGAGCCGGGCAATCTGCCCGACCATGGACCCGACGGCTCCGGCCGCGCCGGAGACGAAGACGGTTTCGCCCTTCTTCAGGTGCGCGATCTCCAGCAGGCCGACCCACGCGGTCAGGGCGGTCATGCCCAGCACACCCAGGTAGGCGGACAGCGGAACTCCCGGCAGTTCAGCGACCTTCCGGAACCCGGCCGCCGGACCCTGGGCGATGTCCCGCCAGCCCAGCTGGTGGACCACCACGTCGCCGGCCGCCAGCCCGTCGGCGGCGGACTCGAGCACCCGCCCGACGGCGCCCCCGGTCATCGCCTCGCCCAGGGCATACGGCGGCACGTAGGACTTCACGTCGTTCATCCGCCCGCGCATGTACGGGTCCACGGAGAGGAACTCGTTGGCGACGCGGACCTCGCCGGGCGCCAGGGGCGGCAGTTCGACGACGGCGGTGCGGAAGTTCTCGGGGACCGGCCAGCCGGCGGGACGGCTGGCGAGCTGGATCTGGGTGCTGGAAGTCATTCGGGCTCCTGTTGGTTTGGACCCACGCGGCGCTTGGGGAGCGGGGGCCGAATCGTTTTGTGAACCGACCGGTACAGTATGATGCTGGAACAGTACAATACTGGAACGTCCGGTACAAAATAAACCGGTCGCTGACCACAACGATGCACGGAGGCCGCATGGGGCGCACCCAGACGTTCGACACCGCCACCGCCGTGGGCGCCGCCCGCGACGTCTTCTGGCGCCTGGGCTACGACGCCACCTCGCTGGGCGACCTGGAGCGCGCCACCGGCCTGGGGCGCTCCAGCCTCTACCACGCCTTCGGCAGCAAGCGCGGACTGTTCGACGCCGCAGTGGAGAGCTATCTGGACGAGATCGTCCGCCCGCGCCTCGCCGCCCTGACCGCGCAGGCGGACGACGGCGGCCGGCTCGCCGCGGGCGGTGCGGCGCCAACGGGTACGGCGGCGGGGGATCCCGCCGCGGCGCGGGAGGCGCTGGCGGGGTACTTCGCCGAGATGGCCGGGGCCGTGGCCGCCGTGGAGCATGACGACGAGCGCGCCGGCTGTCTGCTGCTGGTCAGCACCGCGGGCCTTGCCGGGCACGACGCGACGGTGCGCGCCGCCGTCGACGCCTACCGGGCCGAACTGTCCTCCGCGTTCTCCGCCGCGCTCGGGCGCGCGCTGCCGGGCGCCTCCGCGGCCGACCTCGAGGGCCGGGCCCGGCTGTTCACCTCGCTGGTGGTCGGCGCGCTCACGCTGGCCCGGGTGAACCGGGACGAGGCCGTCGAGACGCTGCGCCTGGGGGAGGGGATGTCGAGGGGCCTGGCCGGCTGAGGGGCTCCGGCGGAAGGAGGCCCGCCGCGGCCAGAGGAGGCGCGGACGCTCCGGCCGCACGCAAAGCCACAATTCGGTATCCCGCAAAGATTGCGCGCGGCAGGAATCCGTTATATTTGGAGCGAAGGGCCAGGACCCCCTGGGCCGGACACGGGAGGTGGCTATGGGCAGGGACCAAGGTTCGGAGCGGGGTCCGGGCGCGTCGATCGAACGGGTCGTCGAATGGGCCGACACCGACGCTTCAGGGCACCACCACAATTCGGCGATCGTGCGCTGGGTCGAGGCCGCCGAGGCGGAACTGGTCCGCCAGTTGGGACTTCAGGACTACTTCCCCGTGGCGCCCCGCGTCCAGCAGATCCTGAACTTCCGGGGGAAGCTCTGGTTCGGCCAGCGGGTCGTCGCAACCGTCTGGGTCGACCGGGTCGGTACGTCCTCGCTCACCCTGGGCTTTGAAGTCATTTCGCAGCCGCACGGGCGATCCGCCGGCGGCCTGGCCGCGGACGGCACCGTGACCACCGTCCACGTCCCTGGCGGGGCTGAGGGTTCCGCGCCCTGGCCCGAGGCCATGCGCAACGCGTTCGCCGGAGTCCTGCGTTGAGCGCCGGGCTTGCAACGGGAACGGCCGGGGCGGCGAGCCCCGTTCCGGCAACCGGCGCCGTGCGCCACCAGCAACTCCTCGTGACGCTCTACGGCCTCTACAGCCGGGAGCCGGGCAGCGCCCTGCCGGTCGCCACCCTGATCGGCCTGCTGGGCGACCTCGGGTACGACGCGCCCGGGGTGCGATCGGCCGTCTCCCGGCTCAAGTCCAAGGGGATCCTGCGCAGCACCAAGCGCGGAGGGGCCGCGGCCTACGAACTGTCCGAGGACCTGCAGCGGGTCTTCGCCGAGGGCGACCAGCGGATCTTTTCCGAGCGCCGCGGGGACGGCGCCAACGAGTGGGTCCTGGCGCTGTTTTCCGTCCCGGAGACGCAACGCCACCTGCGCCACCAGCTGAGGTCGCTGTTGGGGGACCTCGGGTTCGGGACCGTCGCGGCCGGCGTCTGGATCGCCTCCGCCGCCGTCGTCGGGCGGACCCGCGAACTCCTGGCCGAACGCGGGCTGGACGGATTCGTCGAATTCTTCCGCGGCGACTACCTCTTCGCCGATGCCACCGAGATCCGGGCCAAGGTCGCCACCTGGTGGGACCTGGACGCCATCGACGCCCTCATGGCCGAGTTCCTCGCCGACTTCGGCGACGCGGAGGACCTCTGGACCCGCCTGGTGGGGGACGATCCCGCCACCGCGCTGCGCGAGGCGACGCCGGAGATCTGCCGGGACGCGTTCCGGTACTACATCCCCATGCTGACCCTCTGGCGGCGCCTGCCCTACCGCGACCCGAACCTGCCGCTGGAGTACCTCCCCGAGGGGTGGAAGGAGCCGCAGGCCCGGCGCGCGTTCGTGCACACCCACCGCCTGATCGCCCCCCTTGCGGCCCGCCATGCCCAGCGGATCATCGGCGAGCACCGCGTCCCCTAGCGACCTGCGTCCAGAAGTCCCGGCCCGGGCATGCGGCGGCGCATTTCGGCGCAGGTTGATGTCCGCGGAATACGTTTGGGCAAAGGCAGGTGCTGGATTTCGGGGTCGGAACCCGCATCGACCTTTGGCGAAACGCGAAGGGGTCGCGTTTTCCTGCGGCGAAAAGGGTGCGGGCCAGACGCAGGACGCTGGCCGAGCCCGGCACGCAGCGAGGGCGGTCCCGGACCACGTTGGTCCGGGACCGCCCTCGCGTCGCTAATGGAGCCGAAGCGCCTTGGCGGCTGATTTCTCAGCGGCCGCCTTGTCAGCCTTCGGGGATGACGGCGATGCCCTGGATCTCGATCAGGGCCTCCTTCTGCCACAGGCGCGAGACGCCGATGCCCGCCATCGCGGGATAGTCGGTTCCCGCCATGTCCCGCCAAAGGCGGCCGATCTCTCGGCCGTTGGCCATGTAGTCGTCCACGTCCGTGAGGTAGATGGTCACGCTGACCAGGTCCTGCGGGCGGCCGCCGGCCTCCGCGAGGGTGGTGAGGACGTTGGAGAAGGCCTGCCGGAACTGCTCCACGATGCCGCCGGGAACGATGTTCATGTCCTGGTCCAGCGCGGTCTGGCCGCCGAGGTAGACCGTGTTGCCCGCGAGCACGCCATGGGCATAACCGGAGGGCTTGGGCAGCGACTGCGGGTTGACGATCGTGTGGGCCGTGGGGGTGTGAGTGGTCATCTCGTTCTCCTGGTGGAAAGTTTCCGATAGGGGCTTCCGTGCATCGATTTGGTCGTGCTACGTTGATCGTATGTGACGGCCGTAAAAAAGTCGACATAGAACTTTCGAAGGAGAACCGATGAAACTGGCCACTTTGCGGATCGACGGCGGCACCGTCGCCGCGGCCGCCGTCGAGGGCGGATTCGCCCCGCTTCCGGCGACGGACGTGGGGGAACTGATCGCGCAGGACGGCTGGCGGGAAATCGTCGCCGCCACGCTCGCGGGCCGCACCGAAGGGGCCGGTCCGGCGCTTATCGACGAGGCCACCGCCGACTTCGCCCCCGTGGTCCCGCGCCCGGCCAAGGTCGTGTGCTGCGGCCTCAACTACTCGGACCACATCCTGGAAATGGGCCGCGAGCTGCCCGCGCACCCCACGCTCTTCGCGAAGTTCGCCGACACCCTCGCCGGCGCGCAGGACCGCATCGACGTCGTCGGCAGCGAGCGCGTCGACTGGGAGGCCGAGCTGGCCGTCGTCGTGGGCGCGGAACTGCGCAACGCCAGCGAGCAGGAGGCCGCCCGGGCGATCGCCGGATACACCGTCGCCAACGATGTTTCCATGCGCGACTGGCAGCACCGCACGCTGCAGTGGTTCCAGGGCAAGGCCTTCGACGCGAGCACGCCGATCGGCCCGGTCCTGGTCACCGCCGACGAGTTCGGCGCCGCCCCGACCTTCCGGGTCCGCGGCTACGTCAACGGCCAACTCGTCCAGGAGGGGGACACCGCGACGCTGGTCTTCGGGCCCGCGCGCCTGCTCGCGTACGTTTCCGGCTTCACCACCCTTCGCCCCGGCGACGTCGTCCTGACCGGCACTCCGGGAGGCGTCGGCGCCGGCATGAAGCCGCCGCGCTACCTGGCCGACGGCGACGCGCTGGCCACCGAGATCGACGGCATCGGCCGGCTCGAGAACATCATCAACCTGAATTCCGCATCGGTGCCCGCCGCCGCGGTCCACGCATAATTGAGAAGGAGCACACCATGACCACCACCAGCGAGTACCTCCTCGAAGGCGACAACAGCCTGTACGCGTCCGAAGGCGGCAAGGTTGTCCCGGTCGTCACCCGCGGCGGCCAGGAGGACACCAACACCGCCCAGTCCGGCGACTGCATCCGCGTCTCCGGCGTGTCGATCCAGCACACCCCGGCCACCAAGATCTGGTTCGGCCAGGTCTCCAACGTCCCCGGCTACCGGTCCCTGCCGCACCACCACGGCGAGGCCGAGACCGGCGGCTACGTCCTGCGCGGGCACGGGCGCATCTACTTCGGCGAAAACTACTCCGAGTTCATCGACATGAAGGCCGGCGACTGGGTCTTCGTGCCCCCGTTCATGCCCCACGTCGAGGCCAACATGTCCGTCACCGAGGAACTGGTCTGGCTGACCGCCCGCACCCCGGAGAACCTCGTCGTCAACCTCGAAGACGTCGCCGACGAGACCCTCGCCGACTACCGGAGGGCCTAGTCATGGAAGCCACCGCCCTGGATACGGGATCCCCGATCGCCGGGCCGGACACCTCCGGGACGTTCCTCAAGGCCATCGAGCTCACCGAGGTCGACGGACCGGCGGACCGCTCCTTCGAGGCCACGACCCAGTACGTCCCGTGGCCCAAGGCCTACGGCGGGGACATGGTCGCCCAGGCCGCGGCCGCGATGATCCGGTCCACGGGCACCGACCGGGCGCTGCACTCGATGCACAGCTACTTCATGCGTCCGGTCGACATCGGCGCACCGGTCCGTTACGACGTCGAAATCCTGCGCGACGGGCGTGGCTACTCGACCCGCTCGGTGCGCGCGGTCCAGGGCGGCAAGACCGCCTTCGCCGCCATGGCATCCTTCCAGGTCCCGGAGGAGGGGCCGGACTTCCAGCAGCCGGCCCCGGCCGCCGTCGAGCCCGGATCGCTGGAGACGGCCGCGGCGGTCCTGGCCGGAACCGCGGGCCCGGCCGCCGAATACTGGGCGCACGGGCGCAGCTTCGACATGCGCCACGTGCCCGGTCCGGTGTACGTGGAGACCGACGGCGGCGCGGTGCCGGCGCAGGCGGTATGGGTCAAGGCGTTCGACGCCCTGCCGGACGCCGCGGACCCGAAGGCGACGGCGGACCTGCACCGCACCGCGCTGGCCTACGTCTGCGACTACACCATCCTCGAGACGCTGCTGCGCGTGCGCGGCCTGCACTGGTCCAGCCCAAACCTGGCCACCGCCAGCCTGGACCACGCCATGTGGTTCCACCGCGAGGCGCGCGCCGACGAGTGGGTCCTGTACGCGCAGGACGCCGTCTCCGGCCAGTCGAACCGGGGCCTGGCCATGGGACGCTTCTTCGACCGTTCCGGACGCCTGCTCGCCACCGTCGCCCAAGAAGGCATGATCCGCGGCTAGCGCCTACCGGGCTCCCACGCCTCGCTTCGCTCGCCGCGGGTCCCTCGCCCGCTAGACAGCCCCCACCCACCACGAAAGGAACGGCCATGCACCTGACGCCATCGGCCCACGTGGACACGTTCACCCGGGACAACCTTCCGCCCGCCGAGCTGTGGCCGACGCTGGAATTCACCCTCCCGGAGCTGCAGTACCCGGACCGTCTCAACGCCGCCACGGCGCTCATCGACGAGCCCACGGCCCGCCACGGCGCCGACCGCCCCGCCCTGCGCACCCCGGACGGCACCATCTGGACCTACGGGCAGCTGCTCGAGCGCTCCAACCAGGTCGCCCGCGTCCTGACCGAGGACCACGGGATCGTGCCCGGCAACCGGGTGCTGCTGCGCGGCCCGAACAACCCGTGGCTGGTCGCGGCGTGGCTGGGCGTGCTCAAGGCCGGCGGCGTCGTCGTCACCACCATGCCGATGCTCCGCTCCCCGGAGGTCGCCACCCTGATCGGGCTCACCCGGCCCGTCCTGGCGATCACCGACCACCGCTTCGCCGGCGAGATGGACGCCGCCGCGGCCCCCGCTGGCCTGCCGGTGCTGCGCTACGGCTCCGCCGACGCGGCCGACCTGGTGCAGGTGGCCGCCGCGAAGGACGGCACGTTCGAAAACGTCGCGACCGCGGCGGACGACGTCGCACTGCTCGGCCCCACTTCCGGGACCACCGGCGCGCCGAAGGTGACCATGCACTTCCACCGCGACCTGCTCGCCAACGCGGACACCTTCGCCCGGCACATCCTCCAGCCCACCCCCGAGGACGTCTTCGCCGGCTCGCCGCCGCTGGCGTTCACCTTCGGCCTGGGCGGACTGGTGGTCTTCCCGCTCTACTTCGGCGCCTCCGTGCTGCTCACCGAGCGCGCCGCGCCGGTGGAGCTGGCCGAGCTGGCCGCCGAGGCCGGCGTGACGGTGCTCCTCACCGCCCCGACCGCCTACCGCGCCATCATCAAGGAGGGCCGCGCCGACCTGCTCTCGCGGCTGCGGATCGGCGTCTCGGCCGGCGAGCACCTGCCGAAGGACACCTGGGAGGCCATCGAGGCCGCCTCCGGCCTGCGGCTGGTCAACGGCATCGGCGCCACCGAGCTGCTGCACGTGTTCATCTCCGCGTCGGGCGAGGACATCCGGCCCGGCGCCGTCGGCCTCCCGGTCCCCGGGTTCCGCGCCAAGGTGGTGGACGAGGACGGCAACGAGGCGCCCGCGGGGGTGCCGGGCCGCCTGGCCGTGATCGGCCCGACCGGCTGCCGCTACCTCAGCGACGAGCGCCAGCGCAGCTACGTGCAGGACGGGTGGAACCTCACCGGGGACACGTTCCTGCGCGACGAGGACGGCTACTTCGTCTACCAGGCGCGCTCGGACAGCATGATCGTCTCCTCCGGGTACAACATCGGGGCGCCGGAGGTGGAGGCGGCCATCGACCAGCACCCCGACGTGGTGGAGAACGCCGTGGTGGCCCGCCCGGACGAGGAGCGCGGCAGCGTCGTCTGCGCCTTCGTGGTCCTCCGCGAGGGCGTCGTCGGTGACGCGGCCAAGCGCAAGGAGATCCAGGACTTCGTCAAGGCGACCATCGCCCCCTACAAGTACCCGCGGGACGTCCGCTTCGTGACGGAACTGCCCCGCAACCCCAGCGGCAAGCTGCAGCACTTCCAGCTGCGCGAGGCGCTCAAGCAGGACAACGACTCAAATCTCGCCGGCGCGGGCCGGGCCTAGGAAGGAACACAGCCATGAAGATCGCAATTGTTGGCGGCGGCCCCGGCGGGCTCTACTTCGCCGCACTGATGAAGCAGCTGGACCCCGCCCACCAGATCACCCTGTGGGAGCGCAACGCCGCCTCCGACACCTTCGGCTTCGGCGTCGTCTTCTCCGACGAGACGCTCGGCGGGATCGGCAACGCCGACCCGGTGGTCGCCGACTACATGTCCCGCCGCTTCGCCCGCTGGGCGGACATCGACATCCACTTCAAGGGCGAGCAGCTGACCGTCGGCGGCCAGGGCTTCGCGGCCATGAGCCGCAAGGAGCTGCTGGAACTGCTCCAGCGCCGCACCCTGGAACTGGGCGTGGACGTGCGCTTCTCCACCCCGGCCCCGCCGATCGAGGAGCTGGAGGCCGGCTACGACCTGGTCCTCGCCGCGGACGGCGTGAACTCCCAGATCCGCGCCAAGTACGCCGAGGACTTCCGCCCGAACCTGGACGTGCGCTCGAACAAGTACATGTGGCTGGGCACCGACCAGGTGTTCGAGGCGTTCAAGTTCTTCGTCAAGGAGACCGACGCCGGCACCATGCAGATCCACGGGTACCCGTTCTCCGACGCGGGCTCCACCTTCATCGTGGAGATGCATGAGGACGTCTGGCGCCGGGCCGGCTTCGACGCGACCGAAAACACCGCCTTCCCTCCCGGCGTCTCCGACGAGGCGGCGGTGGCGAAGATCCGCGAGATCTTCGCCGCGGAACTGGGCGACTCCGAGCTGCTGACCAACAACTCCAAGTGGCTGAACTTCACCACCGTCCGCAACGGCAGCTGGCGCCGCGGCAACGTGGTGCTGCTCGGCGACGCCGCCCACACCGCGCACTTCTCCATCGGCTCCGGCACCAAGCTGGCCATGGAGGACTCGCTGGCGCTGGCCGCCTGCCTGCACGAGCACGCGGACCTGGACACGGCCCTGGAGGCCTACGAGACCGAACGCCGTCCCGTCGTCGAGTCCACCCAGCGCGCCGCGCAGGCGTCGCTGGAGTGGTTCGAGTCGATCGGGCAGTACAGCGACCAGGACCCGGTCCAGTTCGCGTTCAACCTGCTGACCCGTTCGCGGCGCATCACCCAGGAGAACCTGCGCCTGCGCGACCCCGAGTTCGCCCGCCGCGTCGAGGAGCGCTTCGCGCACAGCCAGGGCCTGGGCGACGTCGTCCCGGCCATGTTCCAGCCGCACGCCATCGGCGGCCTGACGCTGAAGAACCGCATCGTCGTCTCCCCGATGGACATGTACTCCTCGGTCGAGGGCGTGCCCACCGACTTCCACCTGGTCCACCTGGGCTCCAAGGCCATGGGCGGCGCCGGGCTGGTCATGACCGAGATGGTCTGCGTCTCCGAGGAGGGACGGATCACCCCGGGCTGCAGCGGCCTCTACACCGACGAGCAGCGCGACGCCTGGTCCCGGGTGACCGAGTTCGTGCACAGCCGCTCCACCGCCAAGATCGGCGCGCAGATCGGCCACTCCGGGCGCAAGGGCTCCACCCGGCTGATGTGGGAGGGCATCGACCGGCCGCTGGAGGAGGGCAACTGGGAGACCGTCGCCCCGTCGGCCCTGCCCTACGGCGAGGAGAACGCGGTGCCGCGGGAGATCGACCGGGCCGGCATGGACCGCGTGGTCGCCGACTTCGTCGCCGCCACCCGCCGCGCCGAGGACGCCGGCTTCGACCTGCTCGAGGTCCACGCCGCGCACGGGTACCTGCTCTCCTCCTTCCTGTCCCCGGTCACCAACCTGCGCACCGACGAGTACGGCGGCAGCCTTCAGAACCGGCTGCGCTTCCCGCTGGAGATCTTCGACGCGGTGCGCGCCGCCTGGCCGGCGGACAAGCCGCTGACCGTGCGCATCTCGGCGACCGACTGGGTCGAGGGCGGCAACACGGCCGACGACGCCGTGGAGATCGCCCGGGCGTTCGTTGCCCACGGCGCCGACGGCATCGACGTCTCCAGCGGCCAGGTCACCCCGGAGGAGCGGCCGCAGTTCGGCCGCAGCTACCAGACTCCGTTCGCTGACCGGATCCGGCAGGAGGTCGCGGCTCCCGCGGGCGTGACGGTGATCGCGGTGGGCGCGATCTCCTCCTACGACGACGCGAACTCCGTCCTCCTGGCCGGCCGCGCGGACCTGGTGGCCCTGGGCCGCACCCACCTGTACGACCCGCAGTGGACGCTGCACGCGGCGGCGGAGCAGGAGTACCGTGGCGAGGGCGCCGAATGGAGCGAGCAGTTCCGCGCCGGCCGCCGCAAGCCGCCGAGCGCGCGCACCGACGCGGTCCGCCCGCGCCTGTCGCTGCTGCGCGAACCCGACGTCGCGGAGAACCCGCACCTGCGGTGGCGCCCGCAGGTCTCGGCCGGGGTTCTGTAGGCCGGCGTCCTGTAGGACGACGACGGCAGGCCGGCAAGGCTCTCCGGAACGACTGCGGTGGCCCGCACGCGTGCAGCGTGCGGGCCACCGCAGTCTGTGCCGCGCGTGGCGATACCATGGGCGGATGCCCAACGCCGGGCCGCGAGAGGGAGGTTCGATGCAGTCCAAGCCGCTCCACCAGGAACTGGTCGTGACGCTGTACGGGCTGTACGCGCGCGAAACCGGCAGCCTGCCCGTCGCCTCCCTGGTGGCCCTGCTGGCGGACCTGGGGGTGGAGAACGGGGCCGCGCGGTCCACGGTCTCGCGCCTGAAATCCAAGGGTGTGCTCGAACGCCGGGCGGACCCCGGCCCGGCCAGCTACAGCCTCTCGGCGTCCGTGATGGACGTGTTCCGCGCGGACGATGCCCGCATCTTCGCTCCCGAACGCTCCCGGCGCGGGGATCCCTGGGCGCTGGTCGTGTTTTCCGTCCCGGAGGCCGAGCGCAACCGCCGCTACGAACTGCGCAGCGAGCTGGCCAGCCTCGGGTTCGGGTTCGTCGCCGGAGGGGTCGCCATCGCGCCCTCGACCGTGCTGGACCAGGCCATCCAGCGGCTGCGCGAGCGCGGCCTGCTGGGCTACATCGAATACTTCACGGCGCAATATGGTTCCGTGCCGTTCGGCTCGGCGCCGAACGGCGAGGGGGATGCCCTGCGGGAACGCGTCCGGCAGTGGTGGGACCTGGAGGGGCTCGACGCCCAGTATGCGGAGTTCATCGACGACTACGCCGGGGAGCTGGAGCGCTGGAAGGCCCGGCCGGAGCAGGCGGAGACGCAGCAGTCTGGGACACAGCCAGCCGGGACAAAGCAGGCCCGGACAACGGAAGTGGCCCGCCTCGACGAGACGGGCCACAGTGATGCGTTTTCCACCTATGTGCCCCTGCTGACGCGGTGGCGGCGCTTCCCCTACCGCGACCCCAACATCCCGCTGGAGCTGCTGCCGGTCGGCTGGAAGGCGCCGCGCGCCAAGGCGCTGTTCCTCGAGCTGCACGGCATGCTGGCCGCGCCGGCGGAGCATCACGCGCGAAGCGTGCTGGCCTCGCTCGCCTGAACCCGCGCCATCCACTCCAGAACCCCTTGCCAGGCACCGTGTCCGGGGTCGATCGCGTCGCGGTGCCCCAGCCGGTGGAGGAGCACCGCGTCCACGGGGTCGTCGGCCTCCAGCGCGGCGGCCAGGAAGTCGAGCGTGTGCCGCACGGGCACGCGGTCGTCGTCGCTGCCGTGGACCAGTAGGGCGGGCCGCCCCACGGGCAGACGGGCGATCGGCGAGGCGTCGGCGTAGCGCGCCGGATCGACGGCGGGGCCGCCGCCGAAGTACTCCGCGGCGGCGGCCTCCCCGAGCGCTTCGGCGTGGGTCCGTGCCGTGTCGGTGACCGGCGCCAGCGCCACCACCGCGTCGAGCGGACCGCCCGACAGCAGCGCGAGCTGGCCGCCGACCGAATGCCCGATGCCCACCATGGGACCCACGGGTCCCCTCTGCGGATCCCGCCGCGCGGCGTCGGCGAGCGCGCAGGCGGCGCGCACGTCGTCGAGGGGGAGCGGCCACACCGCACCCGGCCCCCGGCGATACTCGACGTTCGCGACCTCCCAACCGGCCGCGGCCAGGCTCCGGGAGAGCGGACGCATGAGCTCCAGGGTGTGGCGTTCCCGCCAGAAGCCGCCATGGACCAGCACGGCCATGCCCCGCCGGGGCCCCTCCGCCGGGACGAACTCCACGAACTGGTCCGGGTGCTCGCCGTAGCGGACGATCTTCTGGGAATCCGCGGCCACGCCTAGGCTCCCGGGACGGCGCCCGGCGGCAGGAAGTCGACGTCGTGCAGCGCCGAGCGGCGAACCACCTCGTCGGGGTCGGCGAGGTTGTGCAGCTGGTCGAAGAGCTGGCTGAGCTTGCCGGAGGGGCTGACCCAGAACAGCGCCTTGCCCGCGCCCCCGGCCCGGTTGTAGTAGGCGTGGGGCAGGCCCATGGGCATGCGGACCGTATCGCCGGGTCCGGCGGTGGTCCACTCGCCGTCGAGGTACAGGGTGTAGACACCCTCAAGCACATGGATGTGCTCGTCCTGGGTGGGGTGCACATGCGGGGGCACGCCGGTCCCGGTGGGATCCAGCGAGAGCCACGCGAAGCTCGTCGAGCTCTCCGCCTTGGCCAGGTAGGTGTGGCCCAGCACGTTCCACGTCTTGTTGCCCATGGCCTCGCTCGCCAGGGTGATGCCCTTGGGCAGGTCGCCCAGAACGATCTCTTGCTCTTGCCTGATTTCCACGACGGATCCTTTCTCGCTTCGGTGGCGGCCCACGCCGCCGGAGACGAGAGCCAGCATGGCAGGAGAAATCCGAATATGCAATGACTATTGCGATCGCCAAATCTAGTACATATGATGGGCGTCACACTCGGGTCGATGCCGATCCGCCGGCCGCACGCCCCGTTCCGGGGCCGCCATTTCCAGCTTTCTCCACAGACTGAAGGGCCACTATGAGCACTCAGCAACAGCACACCGGCATGTCCGTCCACACCCTGGGGACGGGAGGGGGGCCGATTGTTTCCGGCTCGCGGGCCGGCACCAGCACGGCCATCCGCGTCGACGGCGCCACCTACGTGATCGACTGCGGCATGGGCAGCATCAGGAACTACAGGACCTCCAGCGCGTGGGAGGACCTCCGCGCCGTCTTCCTCACCCACCACCACTCGGACCACGTGTACGACCTCGGCGCGTTCCTGGTCACGGGGTGGCAGGTCCCGGGGGAGTCCTTCAGCCGGCCCGTCCGGGTCTACGGCCCCGGCCGGCCGGCGCGGATCCCGGCCGAGAGCCCGGAGCATGCCCGGGAGATCGACGAACGCGTCGCCGGGCGGACGATGGCCGGAACGGCCGAGATGGTCGACGCCCTCCTGGACCGGGTGTTCGCCTCCGACATCGCGATCCGCATGGCCGACGAGGGGCGCGACGAGCCGCACGGCTGGGTCAGCGGGCACGACATCGAGATCCCCGCCTCGGCGCAGGCGGACCCGGTCCTGGCCCGACACCCGCGCATGGAGCCGTTCGAGGTGTACCGCGACGAGCTGGTTACGATCAGCGCCATCCTGGTCGACCACCGTCTCTGCTACCCGGCGTTCGGCTTCCGGGTGGACTCCGCCTACGGGTCCGTGATGGTCTCCGGCGACACCGCGGTGTCCGAGAACTGCATCCGCCTGGCCCAGGGGGCGGACCTGCTGCTGCACGAGGTCATGGACCTGGACGCGATCCTGGCGACCCTGCCCGAAGGGCCCAAGCGCTCCGGGATCGAGGTCCACCTGCGCGAATCCCACACCTCGTTCGACGACGTCGGCAAGGTGGCGCGGGCCGCCGGCGTCGGGCGGCTGGTGCTCCACCACATCGTGCCCAACACGCCGGGCGCGGCCGACACCGCGAAGATGGCCGCGGCGGCGGCCCGCGACTTCGGCGGTTCCGTCACCGTGGCCGAGGACAACGACGTGTTCCTCGTCGGCGAGCGCGGCATGTCTGGCGGCCCGTCCCGCGGGCTGGACCTGACCGGGGCGGTGTCCGCATGACCGCCGCGAAGGACCTGCAGGAGCAGGTTCCCGCGCACACGCTCCGGGCCGCGATCGCGCACGGCCGCATGAACCGGAGGGCGTGGATCGTCACCGGCATGCTGGTGGTGTTCCAGATCATCAACTTCGCGGACAAGGCGGTCCTGGGCCTGGTGGCCGGCCCCGCCATGCGCGAACTCCAGCTCTCGGCCGGCGAGTTCGGATTCATCGGCAGCGCGTTCTTCTTCCTGTTCGCCATCGCGGCCGTCGGCGTCGGATTCCTGGCCGGCCGCGTGCCGACCCGCTGGATCCTGCTCACCATGGGCGTCTCCTGGGCCGTGCTGCAGTTCCCGATGCTGTTCGGTGGCGGCGCCGCGGTCCTGCTGGTCACCCGCATCCTGCTCGGCGGGGCGGAGGGGCCGGCCACCCCCATCACGTTGCAGCACGTCCACGGGTGGTTCCCCGCACGGGAGCGCGGCCTGCCCAGCAGCATGGTGGCCATCGGCTCGACGCTGGGACCGATCATCGCGGCGCCCGTGCTCGCCGGGATCATCGCCCACCCGGAGCTGGGATGGCGCTGGGCGTTCGGCTTCCTGGGCATCGTCGGCTTGGTGTGGTCCGCAGTGTGGTTCCTTGTCGGCCGGGACGGCCCCTACAGCCACAGCCGGGCCCGGACGGGAGCTTCCGGAGCCGCGGGTTTGGGGGCCGCGGATTCCGGTTCCGCGGTTTCCGGGCAGGCGCCTTCCGAGGCCGCGCTGTCCGGGGCCGACGACGGCGCGCCCGGAACCGTCGCGGCGGGGGAGGACCCGGCGTCGTACGCCGGGGGAGAAGGCGCGGAAGCCGACCCGGCCGACCGGGTGCGGAGCACCCTGCGCGGGGGCCGCGGCAGCGTCGCCGACGTCGCCGACCTGCTGGGCGTGGTGCCCATCCTGCGCGTGATCGGGAGCAGGATGTTCGTCATCGCCGTCCTGGCCGGCGCGGGGTGCTTCTGGGCCCAGGGCTTCCTGACCACGTGGGCGCCGCAGTACCTGGCCGCGGCCGTGGAACTGCCGCCGGGGGCCATCGGGCTGGTCTCGACCTTCCCCTGGGTGCTGGGCGCACTGGCCCTGCTCGCCCTCGGCTACGCCTCCCGGTTCCTCATGCGGCGCGGCGTGACGGTCCGCTGGGCCCTGGGCGCGCTGTTCGGGGCCACCCTGCTGGCCTCCGGCGTCTGCTTCCTGGTCCTGCCCGCCGTCGACGGCGTGGTGGCGGTGGGCGTGATGACGGTCGGGGCGGGACTGGCGATGATCTACCCGCTGGCCCCGACGGCCGTGGCCTTCACCGTCTGCTCCCGGCAGCGGGCGGCGGTCATGGCGACCCTGACCGGGCTCGCCTCGATCGGGGGCGTCGTCTCCCCGGCGATGGTCGGCCTGCTCATGGATTCGGCCGGCTACGTCCCGGCCCCCAAGGGCCAGCCCGTCCCGGTGGAGATGGTCATGGCGCTGATCGACGGCATGAACAGCGCCTTCTGGATGATCGGCCTCTACCTGCTGGTGGTCGGCGCCGCCAGCATCCTGATGCTGAACCCGGACCGGACCGCGCACCGCCTGCAGCGCTTCGCGTACAACGGATAGCCTCACGCCACGGGGCCCGCCGTTTTGGCGGGCCCCGTGGCGTGCATGGGCTGTTAGTCCTCCACCCACTCCAGCAGGTCGCCGGGCTGGCACTCCAGGACCCGGCAGATGTTCTCCAGGGTGCTGAAGCGGATGGCCTTGGCGCGGCCGTTCTTCAGCACCGCCACGTTGGCCGGGGTCAGGCCGACCTTTTCGGCGAAATCGCCCACGCTCATCTTCCGCTTGGCGAGTTCGACGTCGATGCGCACCACGATGCCCATCAGATCACCGCTTCCATGTCGCTGCGCAGGGTGGTGGCCTGGCGCAGCAGTTCGCGCAGCACCAGCATCAACAGCACGATGACGGCCCCGCCGACCACGAACACGAAGAGCAGGAGCGGCGCGCCGGGATCGTCCGCCGTGAAGCCGACGACCAGGAACAGCGCGCACAGCAGGGTCCAGGCCACCAGGACCGCCCACACGATCGCGTTCACCCAGGCCGTGGCGGCCCCGCTGAAGATGCGGTCCCGCCTGACCAGCGTGAGGAGCTTCCACGTGCTCACGATGACCACCTGGGCGCAGAGCAGTTCCACCACCGCGAACGCGGTGAGCGGCCACTGCAGGTAGGCCCGCTCGGGCGACTCCTGGGCCATGTGGGCGAACTGCCCAGGGAAGGACATCGTCTGGAGCAACAGGAGGAGGGCGAAGGCGACCACCAGCAGGATGCGCAGGGAGGTGACCGCGAATTGCGTCATTTTCATGCATTGAGTTTCGTTTGAAATCTATCGAAAGTCAATTGATCGCAGGGTGACCTTCGTTTCTTGCGCACTACGGAGCACGACGGCGGGGCAGTAGAGTCCGCTCATGGAAAACGCCTTGGGGGAGTGGACGGATTTCAACCTCGCCATCGCCGGCGCCGGGGCAGCGCTGGCCGGTCTGCTGATTGTGGCCATGTCAGTCAACATCGCCGAGATCCTGAAGACGGCCACGCTGCCCGCCCGTGCCGGCGCCTCGATCGGCGCGCTGACGCTCGGCCTGGCCGCTTCCTGCCTGGGGCTGATCCCGGGCCAGCCGCCGTGGCTGCTGGGTCTGGAGATCCTGGCCGGAGTGGCGCTCCTGTGGCTGCTTGAGGTGTTCGCCGTCCGGGCGATCCTGCGCGAGGAGGGACAGCGAGCCGACACCCGCGTGATGAAGGCAGTGGTGGGGATCCTGCCCCCGGTGGCGTTCACCGTGGGCGCGGTGATGCTGGTGGCGGGTGCGGACACCGGATACGTGTGGGTGGGTATCGGCAGCGTCCTGGCCATCGTGGGCGCGGTGCTGTTTTCCTGGATCGCCTTGGTGGAGATCCTGCGCTGAGCGTGTTGTTAAACCCTTGGTGGGTTTTGCCGACCGGTTGAACGGCTGCTTTGACGCGGTTTTTGTGTCCCTTTGGGCGTTCCGGAGCGGAGTGCGCGGGTTCCGGACATTGCACGCTCGGTAATCGCCGGTGTGATGTAAAGGAGGCCCGCGGCGGCTTCCGCCGCGGGCCTCCTTTCTAGCCTGCGCTGACGTCGGCTCCCTCTGCCCGCGCTTGTCCTGCAATTCTGCGTGCCAGAAGGGCCATCACCACTACGGCCATCACTACGGGAACGCAGGATGCGGCCACAACCGCCTGAGCCGACTGACCTGTCGCAAGCATTAGTCCGCCGGCAGCTGGGCCGACGATGGAGCCCACCCGGCCCAGGGCTGCCGCCCAGCCAACACCTGCTGTCCGTGAAGCTTCTGAATAGGCACTTACCGCAACGGCGGCCTGACCGACCATGCTGCTGGCAAGTCCGGCTCCAACGCCCGTGAACAGAAGAAGCAGGAGCACCGGGCCGGGTGTGATGAATGAGACCAACATGAGGAAGGCAATGGCCAATGCCCCGGCGACAATGAGCATCCGGCTGGTGGGGAATTTGCCAGCAAAAATGATCAGCATTGAAGCACCCAGGATGCCTCCGATACCCAACGAGGCGGCTCCGAGCGGTGCCATTGAGGTACTGAAGCCAAAGTGCAGCAACAGGGTGGGAAGCCAGGAAGAGAAAGCGTAAAAGGTAGTGAAGATCAGGAAGGCGAAAGCCCACAGGAGCAATGTGCTGGGGGTTCTTCCACCGGCGAACAGGCTGGCGACACCCGAATTGGACCGTTGGTCATGATCGGTCGTGACACGGACATTGGGAATCCGGAAGTACATGATTGGCAAGAGCGCGACGGGCAGTATGGCTCCAACCCAAAAGATTGATTGCCATCCGTAAGCGCCGGCCAGCTTGCCGCCGCTCAGCCCGGCAACAAGCGCACCGGCCGACAGGCCCATGGTCACAAGGACGGCGAGACGCTCCCGGGTGCGGGCCGACGATCCGAGGGTCGCCAGCGAAACGGCTGACGGCAGTACGGCACCCAATCCAAAACCGGTAACCAGTCTCGCCACGGCCATCATGGTGATTTCGCTGGAAAGTGCGGTCAACGCTGACCCGACGGCGAAGATGGCTGTACCGCCTATCAGCGTGAGCCGCAGTCCAAGCTGGGCGGAAATCCTCGAACAGGCAATGTAGCCGATGACCACACCGGCATTTGTTGCGATCAGGGGTGTAGTGAAGCTCGCTGGCGCTACCCCCCATGCGGCTGAAAGGGCGGGTATCGACAGACCCATCGAGGCAGTGTCGAATCCATCCAAAACCACAGCAAGAAACGCGAGCACAATGACCGCCCACCGTATGGGCTGCACAGCTTGAAGGTGTGCCGTATCTTCCGTGAGGGAGGTCGGCCGAAGGGGTCGACTATTCATATTTGTTTGGCGCTTTCTCTTCGGGATCGATTTCGCCCAAGCGGGCTGGTCTATGGCGGGGAACTACGCCCCGATTCGGGGGAGCAAGCCGCCGTCGAATTCACCGTGGCTGACACGTCCGTCGACAACTGTCAGGAGCACTTCGATGGCAGCGATGGCTTCGCCGGCAACCGTGCGCGGATCTTTGGACAGGACCACCAGATCCGCCAGCATTCCCGGGGCCAGGGTGCCCAGCCGACGTTCGGCATTCGCGCACCACGCACTGCCAGCCGTATACATGCCCAGGGCCTCCTCCGGCGAGATGGCGGACTCGAGGCCCAGAACCCCGGCTGATCTGGTGGCGCGCGTAACGGAAGCCTCAATTCCCGCCAGCGGCTCGTAGGGGGCAACAGGACTGTCCGAGCCACCACCGACGGGCTGCTCGCAGAGAGCCAAGTAGTCCGCCAGCGGAGCAATTGCAGCGGCTCTTTCCCGGCCCAGATACTCGGCAAAGCCGCCCCCCAAAGCGAAATGAAGCGGCTCCTGGGCGGCGATCCCGGCACCAACGTTGTTGAGGCGATCCCAATGCTCAGGCTGGGGGTAGAGCATATGAATAAGGGTCCATCGTTGACCCTTCAGGGACGTCTCGGCGTCCGCCTTTTCATAGGCGTCCAGAACCATATCTATGCCCGCGTCCCCTACGCAGTGGGCGCCCACGGGTAAGCCGGCACGATTTGCGGCCTTGCAGAGGCGTTCAAGGTCTTCAGGATCAAGGAAGGGTTTGCCTCGGGGGTGGTGAACGTCGTCGACGCGCTGGTACTGGTCGCGGTAGTAGCCGGTTTCCACGCCGCCGTCCACGCAGATTTTGACGCCGATGGTGCGCGCCCAACTGTCCTCGCCGTCGACCCGGACATCTCCGGATTCAATCATGCGTACGGCAGCGGCAACATCAGTCCGCGGTGGCGGGACGCGCCAGAGCATAGAGACTCGAATTTGAAGCTCAGAAGAGTCAGCCAGGTCACGGTACAACTGCATTTCTTCCAGTGTCAGGGCGGGGTCAATTACCGAGGTGATTCCGGCCTGGCTGTAGGAGCGCTGGACCCTTCTGAGAGCTTCGCGATACTGGTCCCGGCTAGGTTTCGGCAGCGCATCGAGCAGATCCGTGACGTGTGCATTTCCGATGATCTGCCCGGTAAGGCGGCCGTCTTGGCGCACATATGTTGCACTTGCCGGGGGGAGGGAATCTTCGTCTATCCCGAAGCGCTCCAACGCCGCGCTGTTCAAGACGATGTTGTGGCCCCCTCTGCGGAGCACAAGAGGGTTTGCAGGGCAAGCCTCATCCAGTTCCACCCGGGAAGGCATGCGTCCCTCCTGAAGCCTGCTCTCATGCCAGTCGCCCGCCGATATCACCCATTCGCCCTGGGGGGTGTCCTCCGCTTGGGCGCCCAAAACCGTCAGCAGCTCTGGGATGTTCCGTGCAGTGGACAAGGTGGGGATCAGCATCCCGAGCCCCGTCATCAACATGTGATTGTGCGAATCATGGAATCCCGGGCAAATGAACCGTCCCTTCGCATCCAGCAGGATCGTCTTAGGTCCAATGAATGGTTCCGCTTGCTTGTCGTCTCCGACAAACACAATCTCGCCGCCCCGCACAGCTAACGCGCTGGCGGAGGTTTGCTCGGGATTCATGGTGAGCACGACTGCACCGCTGATGACAAAGTCGGCTGGTCCGACAGCGGGTAAAGAATCGTTGCTTTTCATGGAGGCCTTCCCAAATCTTCAAGCTGAGGGCCCGGTGCGCTAGCTGTCCGCGGCACGGGACAGGGTCGGTAGTAGCGGATGCCATCAGCGAATGGTTGTGCAGAATTTTTGACTATCGTCACCAAAGTGCGATACCTCTCATAAGGTACCGGGCGTCTAGTGAACATGCAATGGGTCAATCCCCTTTTGGTATTCCACCATCTCCGCGAGGCAGGGAAATTCTGAAGATACTGCGGAATTTGCGGAGCAGGCGCCGGGTAAAAGTAAAGTTGGTATACCATCAACCCAAAGGGGACGATCATGGAAGAAAAATGCCCAAGGCCCCCCGGGCGTCACGGATCCCGTGTGTCATCCAAATCCATCTGGGTCCTCATGGCCTTGATCCTCGTTTCCATCAATCTCCGGCCGGCGATCACCACGGTTGCAGGGGCCGTGGGTCAACTGGAAAAGGGGCTCGGGATGGATGCCCAGCTGATTCCTCTCCTGACGGCGCTTCCAGCACTTGCTTTCGGAGTCTCCGCACCTTGTGGGCCGTGGCTCGCCCGGCGCCTCGGGGCCGGTCGAGCTGTCGCGGTGGCGATGCTGATGCTGGCGGCGGCCCTAACGGCCCGTGTGCTGGCTCCTGTCCTTATGCTCCCCGGGACCCTATTGGCGGGCGTGGCGATAATGGCGGCAAGTGTGCTGTTGCCGCAGATCATCAAAGCCAACCAAGGCACCGGGTGGTGGACTGGGCTTTGCAGCATGAGCTTCGGTCTTGGAGCGGCGCTAGGTGCGGGGCTGATCCAGCCGTTGCAGCACCTCTGGGGAGGAAGCCTGACATGGGCACTTGCAGTGTGGGCTATTCCGGCCCTGCTGGCCGCAGTACTTTTCCTCGGCCATGGCGGCGTCCGGACAGCACCCGTGGATTCAACCGTCTTCTCTCCGGCATCAAACTCCGTCCCCACTGAAGTCATGACTACGGGAGCCCCTGCGCGTTCTTCCGCCTATCGGGGGCTGCGCCAGCAGGCTACTGCCTGGGCGGTGATGGCGTTTTTCGGGCTGCAGGCGATGCTGTACTTCGCCGTCACCTCGTGGCTGGCGGTGTTCCTCGTTTCGAAAGGAATGACAGCCGGCGACGCTGCTGGGTTGCTGGCCTGGTTCAGCGTCGCTGGTCTTCCCGCCAGCCTGATGGCTCCGGTCCTGGCAAGTCGCCCAGCGGTGCTGAAGGTCATGGCGCCCGGGGTGGGCGTGTTGATCGCCGCTGCATTGTTCTGCGTACTGACGGTTGGGGGCGAGCTGCAGTTCCTTATGGTGGGCGTTTTGGGTGTTGTCCAGAGCGCCGCATTCGGGCTTGGCATAGCGCTGGTTGTGGTCCGATCGGCGGGACCTCAGGCCGCGGGGAGGCTTTCGGCCATGAGCCAGGGGCTCGGCTTCGCCCTCGCATCTCTGGGGCCGTTGGGCGCCGCGCTGCTGCATGATCTGACGGGCAGTTGGGACGCTACGTTCTGGGGGCTGGCAGGCATATCTTTGCTGCTGGCGCTGGCAGGGTACTTTGCAGTGACTGGAAAAATTGTGTCCGTCGGTGACAGCGGCGTGCCTGCCCGCGAGACGCAGTCGGCTGACGTCGGCCGCTAGCCATCCAAAAACAATTGCAGGTCCCCAGAGGAGCTGGCTGACCGCCCTGGTCGGGTGTGGATCCTGGCCAGCCGGCTCGCGGCCACGCCTGTCCTGTTTGAGGCCACGCTGCCGCTCATGCCCGCGGACGCCACTGACCGCTGGTTCTCATGCTGGTCAGCATCGTTCAGGTGACCAAGGCCTACGGCCGCCGTCACATCGGCACCCTCATCCCAGAACCCGCTCCCGCCCGGCCTGGCCGCCTCCTGCCTGGGGCTGATCCCGTGCCAGCCGACATTGCTGCTGCTGGCGGGTGTGGACACCGGATACGTGTGGGTGGGCGTCGGTAGCGTCTTGGCGATCGTGGGCGCGGTGCTGTTTTCCTGGATTGCCCTGGTGGAGATCCTGCGTTGACCGACTGCATCCGGGGCGCCACTGTTCGTGCAGCCCGGTGCGCTGCCGGCCGGGCTGCCTGCCGGAGATCAGGCGCTGCCGGGAGTCCTTCCCTACTTTGCCGGTCGGGGCAGCCCCGCCCGCCCCATCGCGTCGGTGTAGGCGTCGACCATATCCACGAACCACCCCTCTTGCTGGGTGCCGTTTCCGATGAAGGAGCGGTCGCCGGTGGAGCGGACCTTGTAGACCTTGATGCCCCGTTCCCTCAGAATGAGGTCCCCGCCGGTCTTGCTGAGTTCGTCGATGAGGTTCTGCGCGTAGCCGCCGTGCGCGACGATGGCCGACACCCGCGGAACTTCGGCAAGGAACCTGCGGAAGGGCCGTACCCCCTGCTTGGTCTGGGCAAGGGTCAGCTTCATGCCTGCCTCCGCCGGCAGTTCCCACGGATAGGCGTTCCATAGGATGCCGTGGCGAGGCTGAAGGCCGGCGGCCTCATAGACCTCGGCAAGCCGTGCGGCGGTGGGGTCGTCGTTCTCCAAGGACAGGAACCCGGAGGACGTGCCCGGGCCGGGCGCGATCTGCAGGGAGATGATCCGCGCGTCGTCGACGTCGTGCACGGGATCCACCAAGGGGACCCTGGAGCCGGGGACGCCGTCCTGCAGCTCTTGGCAGAGCAGGGTCACAGGCTGGATGTTTTCTTCGTGGATGCGGGCTTCCGCGTCCTTCACGTACGACGGCGACGACATGTTGCGCATTCTTGGTCCCTTTTCCAATTCATCTTGTTGCAGATGGGGTTCGACTTCTGGGCCAATTGCGGCACGGTTCTTTGCCGCTTCTTGGATGGCTGTCTCAGTCTTTGTTGACCGTTCGGAGGAGCGACAAGTGTGGTTCGCCGTCCCCAACCCTAGAGGCTCCGGACGACCCTCGCCGGGTTGCCGACCGCGACGGCGTTGGCCGGGATGTCCTTCGTGACGACGGATCCGGCGCCCACCACGGAGTTGTCGCCAATGCTCACCCCGGGCAGCACGATCACGCCGCCACCCAGCCAGACGTTGTCGCCGATGGTGATCGGCTCCGCCGCCTCGAGCTTGTCCCGACGCTGCTGCGGATCCAGCGGATGGGTGGGCGTCAGCAGTTGCACGTTGGGTCCGATCTGGCAGTCCTCTCCGATGGTGATCGGGGCGACATCCAGGGCCGTCAGGTTGAAATTGACGAACGTGCGGGCTCCGATCGAAAGCTGGTTCCCGTAGTCGACGTACAGGGGTGCCCGAACCTCGACGTCGTCGCCCACCTGCCCCAGGAGTTCCTTCAGGACGCTGCGCGCACCGGCAGGGTCCGCGAGAAAGGCGGCCGTGTAGGCGGCGGCCAGCCGGGCGGCCCGGTGGTTTGCCCGCGCCAGTTCGGGGTCATCGGCGATGTAGAGGTCGCCGTCCAGCATCCGTTCGCGCTGGGACCGCGGGTCCGCGCCAAAGTAGTCCGTCATGCTTTCGAGCCTACGCCGGTACCGCGGGGGACCGGGAGCTGCCTGGACCCTTGGACCGCCTCCGTCGCCTGAAGCGTGAGGTAAGGGATTCCCAAGGTCCGCGTACCAAGGCCTACTGGGGAGGCCAGATGTCGTGGAACAGGAAGGAGTCCGGCCATGTACGCAGGCATCGTCGGCCCCGGTGACGATGCCACCGATGGCGAATGCGCCATCGCCTACGAGGCCGGCAAGCTGCTCGCCCAGGCCGGCGCCGTCGTCGTGACCGGCGGACTGGGCGGGGTCATGGCCGCGGCCAGCCAAGGCGCCTTCGAGACTGGCGGAACGACGGTCGGGCTGCTGCCGGGCAGCAGTCGCAAGGCGGCAAATCCCTATCTGACGGTGTCCCTCCCGACCGGGCTGGGGGAGATGCGCAACGCCCTGCTGGTGCGCTCCTGCGACGGCATCAT
Organism: Arthrobacter ginkgonis; assembly: GCF_039540195.1. Taxonomy (NCBI): domain Bacteria; kingdom Bacillati; phylum Actinomycetota; class Actinomycetes; order Micrococcales; family Micrococcaceae; genus Arthrobacter; species Arthrobacter ginkgonis. Next base: position 195,921 of record NZ_BAABEO010000009.1, read on the forward strand.
CGCTGTCGGCGGCAGTTGGGGGACCGCCAGCGAAATCGCGCTGGCCTGCCGGAGCGGGGTGCCGGTGTTTTCGATCGGCGGGTGGGAGTTCCCGGCGGAAGGTCCGGTCCGGGTGGCTTCCGCGGAGGAGGCGGTGCGGCGGCTTCTGGAGGTCACCCAGCCGAGGTCATTTAGCCGCAGTGGCCGGCCGGTGCCGGCGCAGCTTCTTCCCGGGTTTGAACACCCCGAGCGCGGTCGCGACCGTGAGTGCGACGACGTCGTAGGCGGCGCCTGCGATCAGGGCGCCTCCGTCCACCTGCGCGCCGCCGACCAGGACGGGGCGCAGCACGGTTGCCCCGACCACGATCACGGAGACGGTCAACGCCAGCTTGGCGATCACCCACGGGTAGCGGAACAGGCCCCAACGGGTGCCGAGGCTGAGCGCGGCGCCGGTGATCAGCGCAAGGAAACTCAGCGGGATGCCGAAGAAGAGGGCGAACATGCCGAGCAGTTCGTGCGAGGCCTCGACGACGGCCGGGTTGTCGGAGGTGGCCCGGCGGATCGCGACGGCGAGGAAACCCGCCGAATCGCCAAGCAGTCCGACCGACACGACGATGTGGGTGGTGAGCAGGGCCAGTCGGGAGCGCCGTCCCAAGCCCGGGCGGCGTACCTGGCGTTCGCGGGTTGCGGGGGAGGTGGCGGTGGAGTCGTTCATGGGGTGCTCCTGGTAGGAATCGCCTTCGCGGGGAGGTGCCTGTCGACACGAAACCCTAGAGTCACTAGAATTTTAGGGTAACCCTAAGAATGAGGGAAGGATGCAGCCGATGGCGGAAACGTCCATCCCGGCGCCGGAAGCGGGACGGCGAGCCCGCAAGAAGCAGCAGACCATGGCGCTGATTGCCGGGACCGCTCTGCAGCTGTTCCTTGAGCACGGGTTCGACGGCGTCACGGTGGCACAGATCGCAGCGGCCGCCGATGTCTCGGAGCAAACGGTGTTTAACCATTTCCGCACCAAGGAGGACCTCGTCTTTCGGGGTCTGGAGGCCTTCGAGGCTGGCCTCCTCGCGGCCATCCGGGAGCGCGGTCCGGGGGAGAGCGTGCTCGCCGCCTTCGGACGGTTTCTGCGCGGCGGCCGGGGCCTGCTGCATGAGGGCGGCGAAGAGGCGCGCGAGCAGTTGGCCGGGGTCGCCCGGCTGATCGCGGAGAGTCCGGCGCTTCAGCGGCGCGAGGAACTCGTCTTCGCCACGCATGCGGCGGCGCTGGCCGGACTGCTCGCCGAGGAGACCGGTACGGAGGAGGGCGACGTCGTCCCTTGGGTTGCCGCCAACGCGATGATGGGGGTGCACCGGTCGCTGGTCGCCGCCACTCGGCGCGGCATCCTGCAGGGAATGGATCTGCCGCGCCTGGCCCGCGAGACCGACAGCCAGGCCGAGCGCGCCCTGAATCTGCTGGCGGATGGCTTGGGCAGCTATGCGCTCAAGGCGGGGCCGGAACCCGGCGTCTAGATGGCCCGGCTCGTCCACCCGCGAAGTGGGCCAGTCATCGTGCCCAAGGGAATGGATGCCAAATCGGCGGGGTGGCCCCATAGTCTGGGCCCATGGAATTCAGCCAAGAGATCATCGTGAATGTGCCCCTGGCCCGCTTTATCGAGCTCTTCGACGCCCCCGAGAACCTGCCGAAGTGGCAGGAGGGGCTGCTGTCCTTCGAGCCGATCTCCGGCACGCCGGGGGAGCCGGGGGCCACTTCGCGCCTGACGTACAAGCAGGGCAAGGGCACGATGGAGATGATCGAGACGGTCACCCTGCGCGAGCTGCCCCACCGCTTCGACGGGACCTATGTCGCCAAGGACGTCCACAACGTCACCCGGAACGAGTTCCACGAGGCCGGCCCGGACGCCACCCGCTGGGTGGCCCGCAACGAGTTCCAATTCAGCGGATTCATGAAGGTCATTGGTCTGCTGATGCGCCCGGCGTTTCCGAAGCAGTGCTACAAGTTCATGGAGTCGTTCAAGGCGTTCGCCGAAGCGCAGCCCGCGTAGGACCAGGTATCGGCACGAGGGGCTTCACAAACACTCGGATCCTTGGAAGTGTGATGCCGGGCATAAAACGTTACGTGCCCGGGGGCACGTAGTTCCAGGGGAGGACTATTTGGTGAGTTCGGCAGCGCTGACGGTCCGTCCGACCTTTTCCAGCTTCGAGTACGCCGTCGAGGACCGCATTCACATGTGGGAGAACCACAGCGCCGGAACGTTCGCCGGAATCCGCGCCTCCACGCACGACGATTCCGGCTTGGCCCTCAATCTCTGGAACCGGCCAGCGGAGGGCTTCCAGTTCATCGCCGTCTCCGGCTGCTCCCGACTGGTGGATCGCACCCCCGACCTCATCCGCCGCCAGCCGTTGCATACGGTGGCGCTGGCTGTCGTGACTCACGGCGAGGCCTTCTTCCACGACCGTTCCGGCACCCAGATCCTGCGGCGTGGGGATCTGGTCCTCTACGACGTTGATTCGCCGTTCTTGCTCGGCTGCTCCTCCAACATGTCGGAGCTCATGATGGAGATGCCGCGGGCGAGGGCCGAAGTCGCGCTCGGTGCGTCCCTGGACCGCGCGCACGTCGTCCGGACACGCGAAGGCGACGCTCGGCATGCCCAGAAGGTGGCGCTCACGGCTGCCATCCAGCAGGCAACGATGCAGCCGGGGGCGCCGGTGCGGCAGGCCGGGGAGGACCTCCTAGCGCTGGTGGACCTGATCTGCGGCGCCAGAGGCACGGCAAGCGGGGAAGCCTACTTGCTCACCGCCCGGCGGTACGTCGCGGCCCGCCTGGGCGACGCTGGCCTGACGCCCGCGGCGATCGCCGCGGGCGTGGGCATCAGCGAACGCCACTTGGCGCGGCTTTTCGCCGAGCAGGGCACGACGACGGTGCGCTACGTCCGCGAGCAGCGCGTGGAGGCCGCGGCGCAGGCGCTCGCCGCGGGCCCAGCGGATGCCTCGGTGGGCTCGTTGGCCCGCCGGTTCGGCTTCCCGTCACAGGCGCACTTCACGCGCGTGTTCAAGGAGCGGTTCGGTCAGACCCCGGATCGGTGGCGTCGGGACCGGATGGGCGCTTCATTGTTGTGACCACCCGGACCGGGTTGGCCAGCGTGTCCCGGATCGGTGATGCCTGCTCCGTGGCGCGGACCAGTTCCTCCAGCTCGGCGGCGCTGGCCGTTGGGCTGTCCAGCGAGACGTCGATGCCGATGCCGGCGGCCCCCGGCCGGACCGACGCGTCCAGGCCCAGGAAGCCGGCCAGGTCGAGGTCGAAGGTCAGGTCCAGGTCGATCCGCGAGAGTTCGATGCCCTTCAGGGCCGCCAGTTGCGTCAGTGTCACGGTGTAGCACCCGGCCAGCGCGCCAAGCAGGTATTCGGCGGGGTTGGCGCCGGTGTCGGTGCCCAGCAGCGCCGCCGGCTCGTCGATCCCCCACTCGAAGCGGCCCAGACGATTGGATTCCTTAGTGCCTCCCTGCACCAGCGGTCCACTCAGGCAGCGCGTTGCGACGCCGCCCGCGGCGACGGAGGTGGTGCTGAACCGGACCTTGCCCAAGGACCTGTCCTCGCGCACCGCGGCGATGGTTCCGCGCAGCGATTCCGCGTCTGCGTGCGGTGAGTCTTCTTGGAGGGTGCCGTTGGTGATGGCGATGGGGTTCATGATGCCTGCTTCCTTGAGAATCGGGTGGCGTACTGGATGGTGGTCTGGCGGCATTCCTCGTCGAGCGAGGCGAGGACGATCCCCTCGACGTCGCGGTCCGCGGCAGCGACGAGCGATCGGGCGGCGTCGCGCAGTTCCCGGGCCGTCTGGGCCAACACCAGGGCGGGGCGGGAGGCGATGACGTCGGCCATCCGCACGGCCTCGGCACGATGGTCCTCCAGCGGCCCCACGTTGCTCAGGAACCCGTGGCCGAGGGCCTCCTCGGCGCCGAAGCGGCGTCCGGAGAGCACCAGCTCGGCCGCCCGGGCAAGGCCCAGGTGGCGTACCAGCCGGGCCACCCCGCCCATGCCGAACGGGTAGCCGAGGCTGAGCTCGGGGATAGAGAACACCGCGTCTGACGCCGCGTATCTCAGGTCGCAGGCGGCGGCTAGCGACCACCCGGCCCCGACGGCGTAGCCCTCTATGACGGCGATCTTGACCACGGGAAGTTCCGCGAACTCGACCATCAGGTCGGCGAAGCGCCGGTGCGTGACGACCAGTTGGGCCGGGCCCTGCTCGAAGTCGTCGGCCTGGTCGCTGAGGTCGCGGCCGGCGCAGAACGAGCCGCCGTCCCCATCAAGCATCAGGGCCCGGATGTCCTGGGCGGCCTGGTGCCGGCGCACGCCGCTGACCAGTTGCTCGAGCATCGCATCGGACAGGGCGTTGCGGCGCCCTGGCAGGGACAGGGTGGCACGCAGGATGCGTCCCTCGACGGTGAAACGGACCAAGGTGTCGTTAGCGGACACGGATGGCCTCCTTCCGTGCTGCTGGCGCGGATTTCACGCTGGTGGCCCCGCTGTCGGGCCGCTCCGGCCGACCGCTCAGCGGACCGAACACCTCGGCGTTGTGCTGCCCCGGCGTGGCGAACCGCGCCGCCTCGGGACCGGTGTGGATGCCCAACGGGTTGCCGGCGAGCCGGAAGGGAACCCCGTTGGCCTCGTAGCCGACGACCATGTCCCGGGCCTTGGCCTGCTCGTCGGAGAGCAGGTTTTCCGGGCGCTGCAGCGGAGCCACGGGCACGGCGGCGCGGCCAAGGAGGTCCACGGCATCGGCAACATCCATCCCGGACAGCCACGCGTCGAGGCGGGGGGAGATCCGCCCGTGGAACACCGAGGCCCGGTCGACTCCGCGGGCCAGCGACGCGTCCGCAGCCAGATCGTTCCATCCGGCCACCTGGCAGAGCTGGCGCCAGTGTTCGTCGGTGCCCACGCAGAGCGCCAGCCATCCGTCTCGGGCCTTGAAGAAGCCGTACGGGGCGAACCAGTCGTGGACCGGGCGGGCGGGGTTGAAGTCGTGCCCGACCATCGACTTGAGCGCGATCGACATCTCGTTCATGGAGAGCATGACGTCGTACATCGCGACATCCACCCTCCGGCCCAAGCCGGTCCGGTGCCGCTCCAGCAGGGCCTGCTGGATTCCCATGACGGCGAACAGCGAGCTGACGCTGTCCCCGAACGGCAGGCCGAGGGCCCGCGGGGGGCTGTCCGGGCCGGGGTTTTCGCTGACGGTGCCGGCCATGGCCTCGGCGATGAGGTTAAAGGCCGCCATGTCGCGCAGCGGGCCGTCGGTGTGGCCGAAGCCGCTGATCGACGCGTAGATCAGGCCGGGGTTCAGCGCGCGCAGGGTCTCCCAGCCCAGGCCGAGCTTTTCCAGCGCGCCGGGGCGGAAGTTTTCCACCAGGACGTCCGCGGAACGGATCAGTTCCTCGAGTACCGGGCGGTCCGCGGGGCTGCGCGGATCCAGTTCCACCGATTTCTTGCCGCGGTTGAAGCGCAGGAAGTAGGAGCTGACCTGCTCGGCGTCACCGGGCCGGAGCATGGGTTCCTGGAACCGGGTGAGTTCGCCGCCGTGCGGTTCGACTTTGATCACCTCGGCCCCGGCGTCGGCCAGGAGCATGGTGGCGAACGGGCCGGAAACGTAGCGGGTGAAGTCCAGGACGCGGATGCCGGAGAGCGGTCCAGGCGCTGTGCCGGAGGTTGGGGGGTGCATGGGTACTCCTTGCGGGTAGGGGCGTGTTCTGGGGGCGGTCAGCGCCGCTGGAAGCCGCGGCCGTACTTCTTCTCCAGCCGGGACTGGCCCACCATCGACAGGACGGTGAGGGTGAGGTACCAGATGCACGCCACGGTCAGCAGCGGGATGGTCTGGTAGGTGCGGCCGTAGATGCCCTGCACCACGGTCAGCAGTTCGGCATACCCGATCACGGAGACCAGGGACGTGTTCTTGAAAAGGGTGATCAGTTCGTTGGCGAAGGAGGGGATGCTGACCCGGATGGCCTGCGGGAGGATGACCTTCCGGTAGGCGGTGAAGCGTCCCAGGGAGAGCGCCTTGGAGGCCTCAAGCTGACCCGGGGGCACAGCGGAGATGCCGCCGCGGATGATCTCTCCGCAGTGCGCCGCCATGAGCATGGTCAGGCCCAGCCAAGCCGCCCCGAACTTGGTGATGAGCGAGTTGGTCGGCACCTCCACCAGCGGGGGCAGGAACGGGATCCCGAACTCCAGCGTCGGAAAGAGCGCGGAGATGAAGTACAGCAGGAGGATCAGCACCAGCGCGGGGATCGCCCGGATGAAGCCGATGTAGGCGGTCGCGACGGTCTGAAGGACCCGGCTGGAAGAGAGCTTCATCAGGGCCACCACCAGCCCCAGGAGCAGGCCGCAGAGGCCCGAGACCAGGGTCAGGAAGATGGTGGAGCCGACTCCTCGGAGGACCAAGGGGTCGAAGAGGAACTGGCCCACCACGTCCCAGCGCCACCGGGGATTGGTGAGCATGTTGGCGAGGAATCCGGCCGCGGCCAAGGCCAGGAGGGCCCAGCCCACCAGTTCGCCGTACTTCCGCCGGACCCGTACCGCCGGAACGGTGGAGGCCGCGTTTTCGGCGGTGCCCGGGGCGGGGCGGGTTGGGGTGGGGGCGCTCAAGGTCCTGCTCATTTCTGGATGTCGGAGTTCACGAGCGCGGCGGGGATCCCAAGCTCCTGCTGGCCCCAGTGCTCCAGGATGGCTCCGTAGGTTCCGTCGTCGATGAGGGACTGCAGGGTGTCCTTGAGCAGGTCGCGGGCCTCCGTGTTGCCCTTGGCGACGCCGAAGGCGAGGTAGGCGTTGAAGGTAGGCTCGACGGGCATGACGTAGACCCCCGGCTGGTCCTTCTCGAATCCGTAGAAGGTGGAGGTGTTGTCCCAGATCACGTCCACGCGCCCGGCCTGCAGGGGCACGCTCAGCAGCGTGTTGCTGAAGCTCTGCAGTTCGGGGGCGGGCAGGCCCTTGGTGGTGCACTCCTCGGCGAACTTCTCGGCGGCGACCTCCTGGCTGGCCCCCTTGAGGGTGCCGATGGACAGGCCGCACATGTCGTCGAACTTCTCGATGCCCTTCGGGTTGTCCGCCATGGTGATGTAGGCAAAACCGGACTTGAGATAGTCCACCATTTCCAGGACGTCTCGTCTGGCGGGGAAGTCGCCGGTGAACGTGGACATCGTGTAGCGGCCACTCATCACGCCCGGAACCTGGGCGTCGAAGCTGCCCAGTTCGGTCTCCGTCTTCAGGCCGAGCCGGGCGCCCATGGCCTTGACGAGGTCGGGAACGACGCCGGCGTCCTTGCCGTCCTGGTCCGTGAGGCCGATGGGGTCCATGAGCATGTTGGGTGCGCGCAGCACGCCGTCGGCGGCGAAGTCCGCCGGGATGCGGGCGGCCAGTGCGGGGTCCGCCTGGACGGTCTTGCCGTAGATCTCCACGGGCTGGGACGAGGCCGCCTCCTGCTTGCCAGTGCCGCCCGCAGCGCAGGCGCCAAGCAGCAGGGCGAGCGGGAGGGTAACGGCGAGTGCCTGGATCTTATTCATCGGTGCTCCTGTGTGAATGGGGAGGGGAATGGGGGAAGGCGGGTGCGCGCTGGGTAAGGAGGGAGGAGGGGTGCTGTGTTTGCCGTTTGGCCCGGTGCCTGTACGCCTAGAGGACCCGGGAGAGGAAGGTTCGGGTCCGCTCCTCGCGGGGGCCGGCCAGGACCTGTGCGGCGGGACCGTCCTCAACGATGCGGCCGTCCTCCATGAAGACGATCCGGTCGCAGATCTGGCCGGCGAAGGCGATCTCGTGAGTGACCACGATCATGGTCATGCCCGTTTCGGCGAGCTGCTTCAGGACCTCGAGGACCTCGCCGACCAGTTCGGGGTCCAGCGCGGAGGTCGGCTCGTCGAAGAGCATCACCTGCGGCTTCATCGCCAGCGCCCGGGCGATGGCAACGCGCTGCTGCTGGCCGCCCGAGAGTTCGCCGGGGTAGCTCCTCGCCTTCTCGCCCAGCCCGACCTTGTCGAGGAGCCGGTGTGCCTCGGCCGCGACCTCCGCCTTGCTGCTCACCCTGTGCTTCAGCGGGGCCAGCGTGATGTTCTCGAGGACCGTCAGGTGCGGAAACAGGTTGAAGCTCTGGAACACCATGCCCGTGGCGCGGCGCTGCTTCGCGGTCAGGCGTTCGGGCAGCTCGAAGAGGTCGCCGCCGCTGCGGCGGTAGCCGATCAGTTCGTCCGCGACCACAACGGTGCCGCTGTCGATCTGCTCCAGGTGATTAATGCACCGCAGCAGGGTGGACTTGCCGGAGCCGGAAGGGCCGATGATGGCCACCACTTCCCCCGGCATGACCCGGAAGTCGACCCCGTGCAGGACCTCCACGTTGCCGTAGGACTTGCTCACCGAGGAGATCTCGACGATGGGCGGAAGCGGCGCGACGCCGGACGCGGCGGCCGCCTGCACCGAAGTTTGCTGGGTCATGTCTTCCTCGCTTTGCTGGGGCCCGAGTGGCCTGACTCGACCATTGGAGTCCGCAGCGGCAGGAAGTGTCATGGGTCACGGCAGGACGTGTCCGCGGTGGGCAAAAGCGTGTCCGGCGGGGGCAAAAGAAGTGCCGAACCGGGCGGCCACAAGACATCACACGCAGGTAGAATCTCGGGCAGCGAGTGGCTTTGTCGCCTCTTCCAAGTTGGCCTAAGCGGCCAATGCGTCTTTGGTGGCCTCAGGTCGGTGGCGTAGCCAAAGGCAGCAGGGGAGAGTGTTTCGAACCCACCGGCCCTTTGCGAAGCGGGGCGGTCCGGAGGCGCGAGGAACCGGTGCCATTCCGGCCAATGCACGCAGCCTCGACGCAGTGGGGAAGCGGCCGTCTGTCCTCGATCGCGGCGGCGATCCCTGCCCCTGGGGCACGTCCCTACTTGGGGATTGCTGCGACAATCTTTGTGGCAGGTTCATGCCTAAGATCAGTCCCGTGAGCTGCCGGGTGCATCGAAGTCATCGTCGCCACTGCTACCCTCTGGCCGCGATGGTTCGTCGAGCAGGCCGGCTGCGCCTCTGACAGGAGTTCCTTGCCGGCGACGCAGTCGGTTGTTATCTAGGAATTAGCGCTGGAGGAATTGGGATTGAAGTCTTTGAACCAAACCCTCATCAGCGCATCACGAACCTCGTCAGCCAGTTCGAAAGATCCTGATTCGAGATCCAATTCCGCCATTAAGATATTGCTCTCTCGGAGGTGTCTGGCAATGGTCGAAGCCACACGGCTTCGCTCACCGGATTTTCGCAGCAGGCGCTGGCCATAGCGAGTCTTTCGTCGCCCGGATTTCGCCTCACGGACGTGACTATCGACGAGTACGGGGGCTTGAAAAGTTGCGCCATCGTGGAAGATCACAATAGACCCGAGCGGGAAAGAGTCGTCGGGGCCACCAATCTGGCACATGTCCGATGTGTATCCCGTTTCCCGGCGTGCCCCTAACATGATCTGATCACGTTCTTCGTCGGTCAGATCTGATTCTTCGGCGAAGGACAAATAGAAACCCTTGAGCGGGTCGGGAAAGAGACCCTTCCTGCTGGGGGCACCGGTGACGCCTGGAACCGTGTACTTGGGATGGCTTTCCTCGAAGATCTTCTTGAGTTCGGTGAGCTCCTCGCCCAAAATTTCTAGGCTCTCATTGATCTCTTCCAGCACGAAGTCTTGGACTTGCTTGATGACGGTCTTGTTGTCCGTCACGACAATAGCCTCGGAGGAATCCTCGGAATGCTGCGAAGCGTTCGCTGATCCGATGATGGCGTGTTTATCGGTGGCGATCACCTTGGCATGGAGCATTGGTGAGGAGTAAACCGCCACGCCACGCTGGATGAACTTCTCGATGGAGAAGGGATTCGTCGCATGGGAGGCGACCGCGCGCTTGTCAGCGTTGACTACCAAGACGTCGCCAGACTTCAACGGAAGTCGATCCGGTGCATCTTGGCCGAGAAAGGCAATGGCTGCATGGATCTCGCCGGCTCCGGCTACCAGATCCTTTATCTCCGACCACACCTGGCCGCCATGGAATGTGAGGGACATGTTCCACATCCAACCAGTTACTTTCCTCCAGCTGGGGAAACCGGGCAGTGTCGCAGGCACGGCATCTGCGGGTCCCCTATCCCATTCCCTGGCCCGCACCCCGGATTTACACTCCTGAAACCCCCGCGGTGCGCCGGCCGTAACCGGCTGCCCCGAGACTGGACGGACCGGGACCCGCCAGGGGAGCCGGATGTGGCCCCGGAGTCGGGGAGAGAGGGGCGGTGCGCCATGAAGACCTTGCTGCGAAACCTTTGGGAGGCGCTGAGCGAACCGGCGCCGATCGGAATGGGTGCCGTGTTGGGAGGCGCGTGCGACCCGGGCGAGCTGGCCCGTTTCCAGGAGGAGCTGAGGCGGAACAGGACGGACGCCTAGGCCCGAACGGCGGTCCGGAACCCGCCGCCCGAATGGCCCGCGGGCCCGCGTCAGCGGGGAACGGCCGGGAATGAACTCCGGCCGGCGGCAGTTGCCACGGATGACTTGCCTTCCGATCCGTGAGGACCCCGCATGACCATCGATGCCACCGAAGCCCAGACCGCCCTCGAAGATCAGCTTTCCGTGGACCGCGAGGCGGCCGACCTGCTGTTCCTTGAGGCCCGCACCGCGAACACCTTCTCTGCCGAGCCGGTTTCCGAGGAGACCCTGGCCGCCATCTACGAGCTCACCAAGATGGGCCCGACGGCGATGAACAACCAGCCGCTGCGCATCACCTGGGTGCAGTCGCCCCAGGCCCGCGAGCGCCTCGTTGCCCAGATGGCCGAGGGCAACCGGGAGAAGACCCGCACCGCCCCCGCCGTTGCGGTGCTCTCCTACGACACCGACTGGCACGAGCACTTCCCGACCTTCTTCCCGCACGCGCCCGAGCGCAAGGCCATGTTCGACGGCAACGCCGAGCGCCGCGCCGAGGTCGCCAAGAACAACGCCTGGATGCAGGCCGGCTACTTCACCATGGCCGTGCGCGCCGTGGGCCTGCACGCTGGCCAGATGGGCGGATTCAACGCCGCGGGGGTGGACGAGGAATTCAACGCCGGCACCGGATGGCGAGCGTTCCTGGTGGTCAACGTCGGCACGCCGGGGGAGAACCCCTGGTTTGGCCGCCTGCCGCGCCTGGACGCAGAGGTCGCCACCCGCGTCCTCTGACGGCAGGCCGCGGGCACCAGCACGACGGCGGGGGCCGGGTTTCGTCGTAACGGAACCCGACCCCCGCCGTCGTCGTGCAAGGGCGGTGCGGCGTCAGGCGAGGGGCCACCAGCCGGGCAGCAGGGCCCGCAGGTCCTCGGCCACCTCCGCTGCCTGTTCTGGTTCATCCTCCAGGACCCAGGCCTCGATCGCCCCGACCACCCCGTAGGCGATGAAGCGGGCCGCCATCGCCGCCGGAACCGGGCGGCCGGCGCGCCGCGGGACCCTGACCCGGCGCGATTCGAAGACCAGCCGTGCGGAGGCCTCGAAGTGGCTGCCGAGCATCGCCTGCAGGCCGGGCGCCTCCCCGGAGCCGGCCAGGCCCCGCCGGTAGACGTCCCAGTGTTCCTGGACGTGCTCCATGACGGCCAGCGTCACCTTCCCCAGGGCCGCCCGGATGTCCCCGTCCGCCGCGGCCAGGTGCCGCTCGCGGATGGCGTCCAGTTCGGTGGAGAGCACCGTGCACAGCAGCGCGGCGGGGGAGGGGGCGTGCTGGTAGAACGTGGACCGGTTGACGCCGGCCTCCGCGGAGATCTCGGCGACGGTCAGCGTGGGGACGTCGCGCTCGGCGGCCAGCCGCAGCACGGCCTCGGCCAGCTTCGCGCGGCTGCGTGACATGCGTGGATCCATGTCTCCTATTCTTCCGCGAAAACCGCCTCGCCTTTTTCCGCGGACGGGAGTAGGGTCAATCTATCCAACATATGTTGGATAGATTGAGTCGGGTTGTCGGCGGGTTTCCACTGGGCGACCCGGCCCGCAGCCCCGGCAGGACGCAGTAAATCACAGGACAAAGGAGTACCCATGGCCCGCTTTGACGGACGAGTCGGCATCATCACTGGCGGAGCGAGCGGGATCGGCCGCGCCACGGCCACCTGCTTCGCGGCCGAGGGCGGGACGGCGATCATCGCCGACCTGCAGGATGCCAAGGCGGCCGAAACCGTGCAGGAGATCGAAGCCGCCGGCGGCACCGCCCGCGCCTACCACCTGGACGTCACCAGCGAGGCCGGCTGGGCGGGCATCGTCGCCTTCGCCCTGTCCGAGTTCGGCCGCCTGGACGTGCTGGTCAACAACGCCGGCATCGGGGACAGCGAGGCGATCGAGGTGACCAGCCTCGAGACCTACCAGAAGGTCGTCGCGGTCACGCAGACCAGCGTGTTCCTGGGCGAGAAGGCCGCCGCCGAGGCGCTGAAGGCCTCCGGCCACGGCGCCGTCGTCAACGTGTCCTCCATGTTCGGGATCGTCGGCGGGTTCGGCACCTCTCCGGCCTACGCCGCGGCCAAGGGCGCGGTCCGCACGCTGACCAAGAACACCGCGCTGGGCTGGGCGACCGAGGGCGTGCGCGTGAACTCCGTGCACCCGGGCTTCGTGGACACCCCGATCCTGGGCGAAACCGACCGCGAACTCCTGGTTGCCACCACCCCGGTGGGCCGCATCGGCCGCCCGGAGGAGATCGCCGCCGTGATCCTCTTCGCCGCCAGCGACGACGCCTCCTTCATGACCGGCTCCGAACTGGTGGTCGACGGCGGCTACACCGCCCGCTGACCGCTACACGTCCGGTACTGCACGTCCCGATACTGCGCAGCTGCCTTAGGTTCAGCACCACGGAACCTAAGGCAGCTCCATGTCAGTGGCCGGCCGACCAGGCCCGCCACAGCCGGGCGTAGCTTCCGCCGCCCTCCACAAGCTCCTCGTGGGTCCCGTCCTCGACGATCCGGCCGCGCTCCATCACCAGGATCCGGTCCGCGTGGCGGGCCTGGCTGAGCCTGTGGGCGACGACGACGGCGGTGCGGCCCTCCGCGACCCGGTCCGCCGCGCGGGCCAGCGCCTCCGCCGAGGCGGAGCCGGCCTCGGCGGTCGCCTCGTCCAGCACCACGAGGGGTGCGTTGCTGAGCAGGGCCCGCGCCAGGGCCAGGTGCTGGGCCTGCTCGCCGGTGAGGGCGTGCCCGCCCTGCCCCACCGGGGTGTCCAACCCCTGCGGCAGCCCGTGGACCCAGCCGGCCCCGGCCTCGTCCACGGCCCGCAGCAGTTCCGCCTCGCCCACGGCTCCCGGCCCCAGCCTCAGGTTGTCCGCCACGGTCCCGGAGAAGACGTGCACCTCCTGGCTGACCAGCAGCGCCGTCGAACCCAGGACGCAGGCGCCGCCGCTCCACCGCACCGACCCGTGCTGCGGGTCCAGGCTGCCGGCGATGACCCGGGCCAGCGTGGTCTTCCCGGCACCGCTGGCCCCCACCAGCGCGACCGTGTGCCCGGCCTCGATGCGCAGGTCGAATCCGTCCAGGACCGGCCGCTGCGGGTCGTAGCCGGCGCGCACGTCCTCCAGAACCAGTCCGCCGGCACCATCGCCGGCAGCCGGCGCGGAGGTCCGCACCGGCGTCGTGCCCCGCCCGTCGTGCCCGCCGGAGCGGGCGACGCCGACCAGGCGGGCCAGCCCCGCCCCGGCCATCTGCAGCTCGTCCACGTTGGCCAGCAGCGCCCCGATCGGCCCGAAAAGCCGGTGGAAGAACAGCGCCGCCGCCGTCGCCGCCCCGACGCTCGCCTCGCCCGCGGAGACCAGGACGAAGCCCGTGGCCAGGATGGCGGACAGCCCCAGCAGTTCGGCCACGTTGAGCCGTCCGAAGAACCGGCTGCGCACCACCACGGCGCTCAGGGATAGGCTGACGGCGTGCAGCGAGGCTTCGGCGATGCGCCCCAGCGAAGACTCCACGGTGCCCAGCGAACGCACCGTCGCCGCTCCCGCGGCTGCCTCCAGGACGTGCTGCCCGCGTTCGGACTCGGCCACCCGCATCCGCCGGTACAGCGGTCCCGAGACCCTCAGGAAGCGTTGCAGCGCGAACCACTGCACCGGCACGCACAGCAGCGTGGCCAGGGCGAAGCGCGGATCGATCAGCGCCATGCCCGCCAGGGTCATCCCCACGGTGAACAGCGCGCCGAGGAAGGTCGGCAGGATCCCGCCGATGGCCTCGTTCACCGCCTCCACGTCCTGGGAGACGCGCGAGACCAGGTCTCCGGTGCCGGCGCGTTCGACCGTCTCCGGCGGCTGCGCGACGGCGGCCTCGAAGACCTCCTCGCGCAGGTCAGCGAGCGCGTGCTGGCCCACTACTGCCAGCAGGATGTCGCCGCCGGCGGTCAGTCCGGCGCCGAGCAGCGCCGCGCCCGCGAGCACCGCGGCGCCGAGGGCCAGCGGGGTGGCGGCATCGGACGCGTCGGTCGCGGCCACGACGTCCACCATCCAGCCGAGCGCCGCCGGCACCGCCAGCCCCGCGGCGGCCGCCGCGACCAGCACGACGCCGGCCGCGGCCACCAGCCACGGGCGCCGGCCAAAGAGCCGCACGGCGTAGCGCCACGTGGTCCGGCCGTCGGCGATCGGCAGCCGGTAGGGCGCGTGGTCCGAGGCGGCCGGGGTTGGTTTAGGAGCGAAGGTGGATTCCGGCGCGGGCGTGGTCTCAAGGGCGGACATGGGTGTCTCCGTCGGCGGTGGATTCAGTAGCGAGGGAGTCGGCGGCCGGCGCGTCGGACGCGGCCGGAGCGTGAGATGAGGCGGAAGGGCCGGACGGGCCGGGCGCGTGGAACCCTGCCGGCGGGTGCAGGACGGCGTCGCAGGCGCCCAGCAGCAGCGGGCTGGTGGTGATCAGCAGCAGTCCCGACGGACGGACGGACCGCAGGGCGGCGGCGATCCGCGCCTCCGTCACCGGATCGACGGCGCTGGCGGGCTCGTGCAGCACCAGCACCGGCTGCGGCTGGTGCAGCGCCCGGGCCAGCAGCAGGCGCTGGCGCTGGCCGCCGGAGAGCAGGCGGCCCTGTTCGCCGACCTCGGCCTCCAGCCCGCCCTGCAGGTGTTGCAGGACCTCGTCCGCGGCCGCGGCTTCGAGCAGTTCGGACCGGACCTCGCCGGCGCCGAGGTTGTGCCGGACGGAGCCGCTGAACACCGCCGCACCGTGTTCGGCGACAAACACGCGCCGGCGCAGTTCCTCCGGCGCCAGGGTGGTGGCATCGGAACCGAGGACATCCAGTTCACCGGGCACAGCCGGCAGTTCGCCGGAGAGCAGTCCGGCCAGGCGCTGCGCGGCGGCCCCGTCCACGGCGAGCCCGGTGATCCGGCCGGGGTGCAGGACGATCTCCCAAAGGGGGGCGGGTGCGGCCTCGGGCGCTGGTGCGGCGTCGATCCGCACGGCGAGCAGTGCCCCCTCGGTCCGGGCGTTGGGGTATGCGGAGGCTCCGGTGGCCACGCCGCCGTCCCCGGCCGGGGCGCCGACGGCCTCGGCCACCCGGCGTGCCGCGGCCCGCTTCTCGGCGAGGTCGGCCGCGAAGAACGCCATCCAGGACATGGGGTCCCGCACGAACTGGGCCAGTCCGACCACGGCCACGAGTTCGCCGACCGTGATGGTCCCGGCGAGCGCCTGGGTGGCCGCAACCCAGGCGATCCCGGCCAGGAACAGGCCGGAGAGGGACACCGTCACCGCGTTGAACAGCGCGTTCGAGCGTGCCCGCGTCATGGCTGCCGCCAGCGACCCGCGGCTTGCGTCCCGGTACCGCTGCGCCGCCACGCCGACGGCGCCGGCACCCTGCAGCACGCGCAACCCGGTCACCAGGTCCGTGGCCATCTGGGTGGCTTCCGCGGCGGCGGCCTGCTGCCGGTAGGTCCGCCGCTCCAGGGGGCGGGTGACAAGGTGCATGGCCGCCAGGAACAGGGCCGTGGCCGCGAGCACGCCCAGCCCCAGCGGCCAGGAGATCAACAGCAGCGCCACCGCAGAGGTGGCCAGGGCGGAGAATGCGGCCAACTGCCGCGCGACCGTCCAGGACAGCCCGGCCGTCATCGAGGTGTCGGAGGAGGCGATGCTCAGGATCCGTCCCGGCCCATGGGTGCGGGCCGGGCCGGGGGTGCGGACCACCCGGTCCAGGACCGCCTGCCGCAGGGAGTGCTCGCCGAAGCCGAAGACGCGCGTGTTCAGCCGGAATCCCATGCGCCAACTGGCCGTCAGCACCACGAACACCGCGGCGAGCCCGGCCAGGGACCATGCCATCGCCACCGGATTGCCGGGGGCGATCGCCCGGTCCACGGCCACACCGATCATCACCGGAACCAGTGCTTCGCACACCTGGTGCAGCATCAGGAGCGCGCCCGCGGCGGCCAGGCGCAGCCCGCGGCCCTCGCCGGTCAGGGCATGGCGCAGCGCCTGCCCCGCCGTCGCGATTGGGGGAACGGCAAGGGAGTCCGGGCCCGGCGCGGCGGTGCCGGCATCCGGGGCACGGGGGAAGGAAGGAAGCGTAAGGGGCACCTAACGACCGTACCCGGAGTCCGGGGGCGGCCTGCACCGGATCGGGTGGAAAACCGTCAGGCGCGGGCCGTCAGGAACTTCGCGACGGCCCCGGCCAGCGAGGCGCCGTCCTCCTCGGGAGAGCGCTTGGAGCGGGCGACGTGGAAGGAATGGTCCCCGCCCTCGAACCATTCGATGGCGGCGTTGTGGCCGATGCGTTCGGCGACCGGCTCCAGCTCCCCGGGCTGCGCGAAGGGATCGCGGGTGCCCTGCAGGAACAGCATCGGCAGGGTGAGCCCGTAGAGGTGTTCGTCGCGGAGCTTCTCCGGCTTGCCGGGGGCGTGCAGCGGATAGCCGAGGAACACCAGGCCGGCCGCGGGCATGCCCTCGGCCACGGCCATGGACGCCATGCGTCCGCCGAAGGACTTTCCGGCCGCCCACACCGGCCCGCCCTGGGCCAGCTCCCGGGCCGTCTCCATCGCGGCCCGCCAGGCGGCGATCGCCACCGGCGGGCGGTCGGGAAACTTCTTGCCGGCGGCCATGTAGGGGAAGTCGAAGCGCAGGGTGGCGGCGCCGGCGTCGTTCAGGGCCCGGGCGAAACCGGCCATAAAGGGGTGGTCCATGCCGGCCCCGGCCCCGTGGGCGAGGACGATCGTGGCGACCGGCTCCGCCGGGCGGGCGTAGCGGGCCGGGACCGTGGCCTCGCCGGTGTCGATGGGCAGCTCTGTCTCGGTGGTGGGCATGTCCCCAATCTAGGCCACGGCCGCCCCCGTCCCGGCTGCCCGCGCGCCCCGAAACGGCAGCGCAAGCAGGTCCAGGGCGAAATCGCCGGGGGCGGCTTCTACGGGTGGCGGACGCCCTGCCCGGCGAGCATGGCCCGGTACCCCTCGCGGTAGGTCGGGTATGCCAGCTCGAACCCGGTGCCGCGCAGCCGCGCGTTGGAGAGCCGGCGGTCCCCGCCGCGCCCGGGAGTCCCGGACGGGGAGGCGGTCCCGGAAGCGGGCGCCCCGCCGTCGTGCTCAACAGGCGCCGGTTCCGGCCCACCGGGCGCAGGCAAACCCAACTCAGCGGCCAGGAAGCCGAGCACGTCGCCGAGCTCCGCGGGTTCGTCGTCGGTACCGATGTAGACGGGGACGGGCGGGAGCTGCGCGTCCGCAACGGCGGTGGTCAGATGCACGATCGCCGCCGCGGCATCGTCCCGGTGGATCCGGTTGGTCGGCTGCGGGCGCCCCGGAAGCGCCGTGTTCCCGGCCCGGACCTGGTCGATCAGCCGGGTCCGGCCCGGCCCGTAGATCCCGGACAGGCGCAGCGCGATCCCGTCCGGCCGCCGCGCCCGCAGCAGTTCCTCGGCCTCGAGCAGGATCGTCCCGGTCGCGCTCGCCGGACGGGCGGGAGTGTCCTCGTCGACCCAGCCGCCGCCGGCATCCCCGTAGACCGCGGTGGAGGAGACGAAGAGGATCCGGCGCGGACGGACGCCGTCGCGCTCCAGCGCGTCCAGGACGTTCGCGACCCCGCCGACGTAGGTGGCCCGGTAGGCCTGCTCGGTGCGGTTGGGCGCCGCGGGGGTGATGACGACGACGTCGGTGTCCGCCGGCACGGCGGGCAGCTCACCAGTGAGGTCGGCGGCGACGCCGCGGATGGGGGCGGGAAGCTTTTCGGGGGAGCGGCGCCACCCGGTCACGGTGTGGCCCGCGGCGGCGAAGCGCAGCCCGGCCTCGGTGCCGAGGTCGCCGCAGCCTGCAATAAGGACGTGCATGGCACCACTCTATGGTGACGACCGTGTCCTTGATGCGCGGCACCTTCCCAGCCCCTTGGCGGCGGCTTTGCGGCGCTCTCCCAGTGGCTTTCCAGCAGTTTTTCAGCCCATTTTCGAGGCCTGCTGCGGAACGTGAGGGCGGCTGGCTTCCGTTCGGGGTATTTTTCGCAGCGAGTCAATTTCATAGCAGATGTGTTGGATTGCATTACCACGGATCCGCCTAACGTTGCTAGAATTGTGGAGGGAGTGCGGTGTCGGTGGCTCCCACCTGCCTGTGCGCCCGATGGTCAGCCTTCCGGCGCGCCCGATGCCAGAAAGCCGAACATGCCTCTGCTGCGTTCCCGCTTCCTTTCCGCGACCGCTTCCCTTGCCGCGGCTGCCCTGCTGGGCGCCACCGTGGCCGCCCCGGCGTCCGCCGCCTCCGCCGGTGACGGCAGCGGTGCCCAGGACATCGGAGTCCAGGACTCCCCGTTCTCTGCCGCCGCTCCCGCAGCCACCGCCGAAGCCGGCACGCCGGAGCCCGCCGCCGTCGACCGCTTCATCGTGAAGTTCACGGACGACGCCGGCCACAAGGCCGCCGACCGTGCCGACACCTACGAACAGCCCGCCGAGGAACTCGACACCGAGGTCCAAGAGGTGAGCGCCACCGCCAGCGGGGCGCGCGTCGTCACCACGGACCGGGAACTGGATGCCGCCGAAGCCGCGGACCTGGTCGCCGAACTGGAGGCCGACCCGGCAATCGAGTACGCCGAACCGGACCTGATCCTGAAGCCGGCGGCAACCGCGCCGAACGACACGCACTACGGGTACCAGTGGGACTTCTCCGATCCCGAGGCCGGCTCCGAGGCATTCGCCGGCATCAACGTGCCCGCCGCTTGGGACGTCTCCCGCGGCGACGGTGTGGTGGTGGCCGTGGTGGACAGCGGCATCACCGACCACGGCGACCTGGATGCCAACGTGCTGCCGGGCTACGACATGATCAGCCAGTCCGGAGTGCCCGCCTACGATTCCGTCGACCCGCGCGACGGAGACGGCCGCGACGCCGACCCGTCGGACGAGGGCGACTGGACCGGGGAGGAGCAGTGCGGTGAGGACGCCGAAGGCTCCGCCTCCTCCTGGCACGGCACCCACGTGGCAGGAACCATTGCCGCGGTGACGGGCAACGGAAAGGGCATTGCCGGCGTCGCACCGGAGGCCAAGATCCTCCCGGTGCGCGCACTGGGGTCCTGCGGCGGCTACGCGTCGGACATCAGCGACGCCATCATCTGGGCCTCCGGCGGCACCGTCCGTGACGAAGAGGGCGCCCCGATTGCGGCCCCCTCCACCCCTGCGGACGTGATCAACCTGTCCCTGGGTGGCTATGCGGAGTGCTCGGCCACCCTGCAGGGTGCCGTGGATGCCGCGGTCGCCGCCGGTTCCGTGGTGGTGGCCGCGGCCGGCAACGAAAGCATGGACGCCCGGTTGTCCTCTCCCGCGAACTGCGACCACGTCATCACGGTGGCCGCCAGCGGCCCCGATGGATCCCTGACCGGATACTCCAACTACGGGGAGGCGATCGACGTCACCGCACCCGGCGGCTCTTTCGATGCCGGCGATGAAGGCGGGATCCTTTCCACGACCAACTACGGAATGACGGATCCCGAGTACGGGGCTGACGGAGACGCCTACAGCTTCGCGGAGGGCACGTCCTCGGCCGCCCCGCACGTGTCCGGGGTGGTGGCCCTGCTCCTGGCCGCGCAGCCGTCGATGACCCCCGCGCAGGTGGAGGCGCGCCTGAAGGAAACGGTGCGTCCCCTCCCCGGAACCTGTGCCCTAGGGTGCGGTGCCGGGCTGGTGGATGCGGCCGCTGCCGTGGGCGTTGTGCCCGGCGAGGAGCCGGAGCCGACCGTGGTGGCCGGGACGCCGACCGTCAGCGACACCACGCCGGTGGTTGGCCAGAAGCTCACCGCACAGGCGGGAAATGGCTGGTCCCCGTCCGGCCTGTCCTTCACCTACCAGTGGAAGCGCGACGGCGCCCCGATCACGAATGCCACGGGTGCCGCCTACACCGCCGCCTCGGGTGACCTCGGCAAGAAATTGAGCGTGACGGTGACCGGCCGGATGGCCGGAGAACCGGCGGTCTTCGACTCCGCGACCTCGGCGGCCACCGCCGCCGTCGCCAAGGGCACGCTGACGGGCGCCATCCCCACGATCAGCGGCACCGCGAAGGTCGGCTCCACGCTCACGGCCAACGCCGGCACGTGGACCAGCGGCACCACCCTGGCGTACCAGTGGTACCGCTCGGGCCAACCGGTCAGCGGCGCCACCAAGTCCACCTACGGCCTTGCCGCGGCGGACGCCGGCCACGCCATCACGGTGAAGGTCACCGGGACCAAGAGCGGCTACACCACCCTGTCCCGCACCTCGGCGGCCACCGCCGCCATCGCCAAGGGCACGCTGACGGGCGCCGTCCCCACGATCAGTGGCACCGCGAAGGTCGGTTACACCCTCACGGCCAAGGCCGGTACCTGGACCACGGGCACCACCCTGGCGTACCAGTGGTACCGCGCCGGAAAGCCGATCACCGGTGCCACCAAGTCCACCTACAGCCTCGCCGCGGCGGACGCCGGCCAGCGGATCACGGTCAAGGTCACCGGGACCAAGAGCGGGTACACCACCCTTTCCCGCACCTCGGCATCCACCGCCGCCATCGCCAAGGGCACGCTGGGGACGGGGACCGTCACCGTCAGCGGCACCACCAAGGTCGGCTCCAAGCTCACGGCCAAGGCCGGTACCTGGACCACGGGCACCAAGCTGACGTACCAGTGGTACCGGTCGGGAACCAAGATCAAGGGCGCCACCAAGTCCACCTACAGCCTGGTGGCCACCGACCGGAAGGACACCATCAAGGTCCGGGTCACCGGCACCAAGACCGGCTACACCACGGTCAGCAAGTACTCCAAGGCCACCGCCAGCATCCGGTAGGTGACTCCGGGGCCCGCTCGCATCCCGGCGGTGCGGGCACCGGAACGGCCAAATTGCTCCCACCCTCACCGCTAACCAAGATGGGGACCATGGAAATCCTCTCCAGCCGCGTGCTGCTGCACCCCGTCGACCACCAGGCCACCCTTGCGTTCTACCGCGACATGCTGGGCCTGGGCATCGCCCGCGAGTTCGGCAACGACGACCACCCCGGCACGGTCTTCTTCCTCGGCACCGGACTGCTGGAGGTTTCCGGCAGCCGCCCGGCGGGGGAGCCCTCGTCGCTGATCCTGTGGCTGCAGGTCCGCGACGTCCACGCGGAACTGGAGCGCCTCGCCGACTTCGGCGTGACGGCCACCCGTGAGGCCCGTACCGAGCCGTGGGGCCTGATCGAGGGCTGGATCGAGGACCCTGACGGGACCCGGATCGTGCTGGTCCAGGTTCCCGCGGACCACCCGCTGCGCAGGGACCTGCGCTAGCCGGCAGGAGGGGCATCGCCGGCCGTCCCGCACGCGTTGGGGTTCATCCGCGCGCCGGTTGCCTGTCCACTGCGGTACCTTGGGGCTGGACCTATTGAGAAGGCACGAGAGGATCGAGAAGGCGCGGCCCGCTGCCGAAGCCTGACGACTCGCCCAGCCTGACGATTCGCGCCGGCCCGACGACGTGCCCGGGCCCGCCGCCCTGCCAGAGGAGAGAACCATGTCCTGCTGCGGAACCCCACCGCGTCCGGAATCCCACCCGGATGCCGCAGCGGCCGCCGCGCTGCCAGTCAGCGAAAATGCCCCCGGCGGAAATTTCGCAGGCGGGAACGCCGAAGCTCCTGCCCACGACGACGTGTTCCTGCCCGCGGCCCGTTTCCGGATGGGCGACCGGTTCGACGAGGGGTACGCGAAGGACGGGGAAACGCCCGTGCACGAGGTCCGCTTGGACCCCTTCCGTGTGGACGCCACCTCCGTGACCAACGCGCAGTTCGCCCGGTTCGTGGCCGCCACCGGCTACCGCACCGAATCCGAACTCTACGGTTCCTCGGCCGTCTTCCACCTGCAGGTGCAGGCGGGGCCGGAGGAGGTCCTGGGCCCGGTGCCCGGCACGCCCTGGTGGACGAACGTCCGCGGCGCCGATTGGGCCCACCCAGCCGGGCCGCTCTCCAGTTGGGAGCGGATCCCGGACCATCCGGTGGTCCAGGTGTCCTGGAACGATGCCCAGGCCTACTGCGGCTGGGCCGGGCGGCGGTTGCCCACCGAGGCCGAGTGGGAGTACGCCGCCCGTGGTGGCTTGGAGGGGAACCGGTACGCCTGGGGGAACGACCTGTACGGGCCCGCGGGGGAGCACCTGTGCAACATCTGGCAGGGCGAATTCCCCCGCGCCAACACAGTCGAGGACGGATACCTGGCCACGGCCCCGGTGCGCAGC
The DNA here is from genome assembly GCF_039540195.1 of Arthrobacter ginkgonis. Lineage (NCBI taxonomy): Bacteria > Bacillati > Actinomycetota > Actinomycetes > Micrococcales > Micrococcaceae > Arthrobacter > Arthrobacter ginkgonis. Next base: position 218,505 of record NZ_BAABEO010000009.1, read on the forward strand.
TTCCCGGCGAACGGGTTCGGGTTGTACGAGGTTAGCGGCAACGTGTGGGAATGGTGCAGCGACTGGTTCCTGCCGAAGTACTACCGCAACGCGCCCGCGGACAACCCGCAGGGGCCGACCATCGGTCGCGGCCGCGTGATGCGCGGCGGGTCCTTCCTCTGCCACGACTCCTACTGCAACCGTTACCGGGTGGCCGCCCGCAGCTCCAACAGCCCGGAGTCGGCCAGCAGCAACTGCGGCTTCCGAACGGTCGTATAGCGCGGTCGCGTAGTCGGCAGGCTCGGGTAGCAGGCACGACGGCGGCGGCGTGGCCGACGCCGGTCCCTCGCCGGGGCGGCGGGGCCGGGTTGGCGAGGGCTCAGCTGGCCTGGGCGTCCGCGGAGTAGGTAAACGATCCGGCGACGGCCGAGGCCAGCATCTCCACCAGGGCCGCGGAACGCGCCGGGTCCGGATCGGCCAGGTGCTGCATACTGATGCCGTCGATCCCGGAAATGAACAGGCGCGCGGCCAGCTCCAGGTTGGCCGGAACCTCTTCGCCGGCGCCGACGGCCGCCGATTCGAAGAGCGCGCAGGTGGACTTCACCCAGCCCTCGTACATGGACCGGTTCATGGCCAGGGCCTTCGGCTGCTCGTCCGCATCCACCCGGAACCTGCGCAGCAGCAGCTCGAACGTCGTCACCTGCTCGTGCGGCTCGGCGAGCATACGCTCCCAGACGCGCCGGGCATGGGCGAGGACGACGGCCTTCAGCCCGGCGTCCGATGCCGCCACAGGCGGGAGGGACTGGGCGTAGTCGCGGCTGAGGTAGTAGTAGACCTCCTGCAGCAGCTCGTCCTTGCTGCGGAAGCAGTAGTGCAGGGAGGCGAGCGGGGCCTCGGCCTCGGCCGCGATCCGTCGCGTCGTCGCGGCGGCCAGCCCGTCCTGGGCAATCACCCGCGCCGCCGACCGAACGAACTGCAGCCGGCGCTCGGCTGTGGGTACTCGGGCCAATGCATTCACCTCCGTTGATCCCACTCATCCTAGTCGCGGACCCTGTTGAGCGCCGGTTTCCGGGGGTTTCCGGAGGGGCGCGGAGCGTGGAGACGGTGGGTAATAAGAATTTTACAGAAAAAAGATGGTCAGATGACCAAGTCATCCGACATACTTAGTCGAGCCAGTAATCCACATCACACCGAAGGGGCGTTCCATGAGCATCGGCAACCGCACCGCAACCACCGCCGACCTGGTCGTCGCGAACGGCACGCTGCCGGATGCCGTCGGCGCGGAGGCAGGGCGCGTGAACGTCGCCGTCGCCGCCGGTCGGATCCTGGCCGTGGGAGGGGAGGCCGTCCTGGCCTTGGCGGGCCCCGGCACCCGCGTCATCGACGCCGACGGCGGCGCCGTGCTGCCGGGCATCAACGACGCCCACCTGCACTTCATCGCCTCCTCCATGGTGCGGTTCGGCTACCTGCCCATCGGAACCGGCTCGGCTGGAAGTTGGGCCGAGGTCACCGGGACCATTGAGCGGACCCCCGCCGCGGCGGACGGGTGGATCCGGGCGCACGGCTGGGACGAGCTGGTGCTGGGCCCGGGCGGAGCGGAGGCCCTGCTCGACTGCCGCCCCGGGACCCCCGTGGTCGCTTTCGACCAGACCGGCCACCAGCTGCTGGCGAACCGCACGGCCCTGGACCTCGCCGGCATCACCGCCGCCACCCCGGACCCGGCCGGCGGCATCATCGAACGCCTGGCCGACGGTTCCCCCACGGGACGCCTGGTCGACGGGGCCATGGAACTCATCACGCGGGTGCTGCCCGACGTGCCGGCCGCCGTCCTGCGCGACGCCGCGCTGCGCTTCCAGGGCGTGCTGCACTCCCAGGGCATCACCTCGCTCACAGAGCCGGGGCTCGGCCCCGGCGCCGGCGGCCTGCTGGACGGCTCCTGCACCAGCGCCGCCTTGGAGATGCTCGGCGACATGGCCGCGGCGGGGGAGCTGACCCTGCGCATCAACGCCCTGCTCCTGTTCGCCGGCACCGGCGGCATCAGCGCGGACACCGTCCGCCGCGGGCTCGAATCCGGGCTGCACCGGACCTTTCGGGACCGCGGCATCGACGAGCACCTGCTGCGCATCGCGGGCGTAAAGGTCTTCGCGGACGGCACTCCGCGCAGCGGGACCGCCTGGATGACCAAGCCGTACGGCCACGCCTGCACCCACGGCTCGCTGGTGGTCGCCGGGGACACCGACGCCGAACGCGTGGCGGAACTGGACGAAATCATCCGCCTTGTCCACGACGCCGGCCTTCAGGCCGGGATCCACGCCACCGGCGACGCCGCCACCGAAGCCGCCGTCGGCGCCGTCGCCCGCGCCCAGGCGGCGCGGCCCGGACGGAACCGGCACTACATCATCCACGGGTCCTTCCCGTCCAACGACTTCCTCGGACAGCTGGCCGCCCACGACGTCGGCTACAGCACCAACCCGATGATCCGCTACGGCGGCGGCGACGCCCTGACCCGGATCCTGGGCCCGGAACGGTTCCGCCGGCACCAGCCGCTGCGCTCCGCGGCCCGCGCCGGGGTCCACTTCAACATCGCCTCGGACTCCCCGGTGACCACCACCGACTGGCGCCGGCCGGTTCTGGCCTCCGTCGCCCGCCACACCGCGGACCACCACGGGCCCGTCGACGACGGCGAAGGCCTGGACCTGCTGCAGGCCCTCGGCGCGATGACGTCGCAGCCGGCCTGGCAGGACCACGCCGAAACCTTCAAGGGCGCCGTGCGGCCCGGAATGGCCGCTGACCTCTGCGTCCTGGACGGCCCCTGGCCGGACGGGCGGGAGCCCGAGGCCCTGCTGGACCGCAATGTCGCCTGGACCGTCAGCGGCGGGCGGATCGTCCACGAGCCCGCGTCCGTCCCGGCCCCCAAGTTTTTCCCCTAATTACCGGCACTTCCCCCACACCCCACACAGCTCAAGGAGAGACCATGCGATTCCGACTTCCCATTGCCCTCGCCGCGGCCCTCGCGCTCGGCCTGACCGCCTGCAGTTCCAATGCACCCGCTCCGGCCTCCGGCACCGACGGCACCGCCACGCTGAAGGTGGGGACCATCGGCATCGCCTCCGATGCCGCCCTCCAGATGGCCATCGACAAGGGCTACTTCAAGGAAGAGGGCCTGAACGTCGAAACCAGCGTGGTGGCCAACCCGCCCGCCGGCGTCGCCGCGGCCCAGAGCGGTCAGTTGGACCTGACCTACAGCCCGTCGATCCCGATGCTGAACGCGATGAGCCAGAACGTGCCGCTGAAGGTCATCGCCGGGGCCGACGGCTACGCCGACGACGCCCGGGACCAGAAGGACCTGGGCAAGGTCGACGACACCGGCCTGTTCATCCCCAAGGGCAGCACCATCACCAACCCGAAGGACCTGGAGGGCAAGTCCGTCTCGGTGCCGGCCCGGAAGGCACAGATGGAGGTGACCGTCTCCAAGGTGGTCAAGGATGCTGGCGGCGATCCGTCCAAGATCAACTGGATGGTGCTGGACCCGGCCTCGGCGCTGCAGTCCCTGAACTCCCAGCGCGTGGACGCGGCGACGCTCATCGCCCCGTTCACGGCCCAGGCCGAGAGCCAGGGCAACGCCCGGCTGGCCTCGCCGGGCATCGAGTTCTTCGAGCAGGGGGCGGTGGGCCTGTGGGTGGCCGGCGCCAAGACCGCGGACGGCAAGAAGGATCAGATGGCCGCGTTCGCCCGGGCCATCAACAAGGCCAACGACTATGCCAACAAGCATCTCGGCGAAGCCCAGCAGGTCTCTTCCGAGCTGACCGGGGTGCCGCTGGAGACCATCCAGGGCGGCGCCATGACCTACTGGCCCACCGAGGTGCGGCTGGAGGACATCCAGCGGGTCAACAAGCAGTTGGTGGAACTGGGCTTCCTGGCCAAGGAAGTGCCGCTGGACCAGAGCCTGATCCTCACCGGGGAATAGCCCGTGTTCGATCCAGTGGGAGCTGAACCATGAAAAGAAATCTGAGGCAGATGCTGGCAAGTGCCGGCGGCATTGCCGCCGCCCTGGCCCTGTGGCAGGTCGTGGCCATCGGGCCGATGGCCGGCGGGCCGCTGCCCCCGGTCTCGCTGGTGCTCGCGCAGCTGGCCGGCCTGCTGGCTGGCGGGACGTTCTGGGCCGCGCTGGCCGAAACCCTGCTCATCGCGCTGGCCGGCCTGGCCGCGGCGGCCGTCGCCGGCGTCGTCCTCGGGGTGCTGATCGGCAGTTTCGAGCCGTTCCGGTACGCCACCCTGGCGGTGCTGGAGTTCCTCAAGCCGATTCCGCCGATCGTCATCCTGCCGCTGGTGGTGCTGGTCCTCGGCCCGACCACGCAGATGTCCTGGTTCCTGGTGTTCTTCGGCTGCGTGCTGCCGATCATCATGCAGACGGTGGCCGGGGTGCACGACGCCGATCCGGTCACCCTGGACACGGCCCGCTCCTACGGGCTGGGGCGGGTGGAAATCCTGGGCCGGGTCACCCTGCCCTCGGCCATGCCGTTCATCGGCACCGCCATGCGGGTCGCCGCGCCCGGCGCCCTGGTCATCACCGTGGTGGCCGGGCTGCTCGGCGGGGGCCCGGGCCTGGGCCTGAGCATCTACCAGGCCCAGGCCGGCGGCGACTATCCCACCCTGTACGCCTACGTCGTCGTCCTGGGCTTGCTCGGCCTGGCCTTCCAAGGTGCCAGCCGGCTGGCCGAGGGCCGCCTGCTCCACTGGCACGCGTCCTACCGTGAGGTGCTTCCTGCATGAACCGCAAACTGGCCAACTGGATCCTCGGAGTTGGAACGCCCCTGCTGGTCGTGGCCATCTGGTGGGTGGCCTCGGAGAACTCCACCAGCGCCTTCTTCCCGCCGCTGGACGCGATCCTGGAGCGTTTCCAGGCGCTGTGGCTGTTCGACCACTTCGGTTCGGACGTGATGCTCAGCCTGCGGAACCTGGTGATCGGCTACGCGCTGGCGACGGTGATCGGCGTCGTACTGGGCTTCGTCACCGCCCTGGTGCCGGTGGTCCGCTGGGCGCTGGACCCGCTGATCCATTTCTTCCGCGGCATCCCGCCGGTGGCGCTGGTGCCCATCTTCATCTCGCTGATCGGGTTCGGGATCGAAATGCGCCTGGTCAGCATCACGCTGGCGGCCGTGTTCCCCACCCTGATCGCCACCGTGGACGGCATCCGCAGCGTCGACTCCACGCTGAAGGATGTCAGCCAGGTGTACCGGCTGACGCGCGCCGAGAAGCTGGCGCAGGTCTACCTGCCCGCCGCCGGTCCGCAGATCGCCTCCGGCATGCAGGTCAGCCTCCAGGTGGCGTTCATCGTGATGATCGCCTCCGAGATGCTCGGTTCCTCGCAGGGCATCGGGGCCATGACCCTGCTGGCCCAGCAGAGCTTCATGACCGCGGACATGTGGGCCGGGATCCTGCTGCTGGGGGTCATCGGCTTCGGCGCCAACCTGGCCTTCGAAGCCATCAAGAACAACGTCCTGGCCTGGTACGTGGGCTCGAAGCGGCTGGCCCGCTCATGAACCACGTCCTGGCCCCGCACCGCCACCCCGGCATGGAGAACCCAATGGAACTGCAGAACAACCCGGCGACCCTCGACGCGCCCGCGGCCCAGTCGCGGCTGGAAGTCAGCGGACTGTCCAAGACCTACGGCAGCGGCCCGAACGCCAAGTGCGTGATCGAGGACCTCACCTTCACCGTCAACAAGCGCGAGGTGGTGTGCATCGTCGGCCCATCCGGCGTCGGCAAGACCACGCTGCTCAAGTGCCTGGCCGGCCTGCAGCCGGCCACCTCCGGAACCGCGGCCATCGACGGGCGAACCATCGACGGGCCGCCGCCGGAAATGGCCCTGGTGTTCCAGGACTACAGCCGCTCTCTCATGCCGTGGCTGACCGTCCGGAAGAACGTCAGGCTGCCGCTGCGCCACCTGCGCCTTCCCGCGCAGGAGATGAACGAGCGCATCGACACGGCGCTGGCCGCCGTCGGACTCTCCCACGCGGCCAGCCAGTACCCCTGGCAGCTCTCCGGCGGCATGCAGCAGCGCGTGGCGATCGCCCGTGCGCTGGCCTACCGGCCGGAAATCCTGATCATGGACGAGCCCTTCGCCTCCGTGGACGCGCAGACCCGCTTCGAGCTCGAGGACCTGTGCCTGAAGATCCGCGACGACTTCGGCATGACCATCCTGGTGGTCACCCACGACATCGATGAGGCCGTCTACCTCTCCGACCGCGTGGTGGTCCTGGGCGCCAAGCCCGCCCGCGTGCTGGACGTCGTCGACATCGAACTGCCCGCGCCCCGGGACCAGATCTCCACGCGTTCGCTGCCCGAGTTCGCCGAGCAGCGCACCTCCGTGCTGTCCATGATCAGGAAGCCCGCATGAGCGCCGCAAAGCCGAAGAACGTACTGGTCTTCATCGCGGACCAGCTGCGGGCCGACCACCTGGGGTTCGCCGGCAACACCGTGGTGCGGACCCCCCACCTGGACCGGCTGGCCGCCGAAAGCATGGTCTTCACCGACGCCACCGTCACCAACCCGACCTGCATGCCCAACCGGGCCAGCCTGCTGACCGGCCGGTGGCCCTCCGCCCACGGCACCCGGTGCAACGGCATCACCATGGACCCGGACGCCAGCAACCTGGTCCGGACGCTCTCCTGCGGCGGCTACCTGACGACGGCGGTGGGCAAGCTGCACCACCAGAACATGGGGTGGGGGTTCGAGCCGGTCCAGCTGGCCGAGATCGAGGCGACCGACCCGCTGCTGGTGGACGCGCGGGCCTCCGACGCCCGCGCACGGCCGCGCACCCCGGGGTGGGACAAGTGGGAGGACAAGGCCGCCCACGACGAGCAATTCATTCCGCTGCCCCGGGACTACTACGGCTACGGCCACGTGGACCTGGTGATCGGCCACGGGGACCGCCCCGGGGGCCACTACGTCCACTGGGCGCGGGAACGGGGCGTGGACCCGCTGACCGTCGGCGGCGCGGAGAACGCGCCGCGGCGGCTGGAAAGCTGGGACCAGGTGTACCAGACCGGCATTCCCGCGGACCTGCATCCCAGCGCCTACGTCGGCGAGCGCGCTGCCGGGCACCTGGCCGGGTTCGCCGAGGCGGGGGAGCCGTTCTTCATGTTCGTCTCCTTCCCGGACCCGCACCATCCGTACTCCCCGCCGGAGGGGTACGCCGACATGTACTCCCCGGACGAGGTCCAGTTGCCGGTCGGTTTCTACCAGGACCACGCCCAGTCCCCGCCGCACATCCGCCACATGCTCGAACGCCGCGGGGAGCCCAACGAGGACCCCACGATGACCTTCGCCGCGGACGAGGCCCAGTTCCGCCAGGCGCTGGCGGCGCAGTACGGGCTGATCACCCTGATGGACGAGCAGATCGGCCGGGTCCTGGCCGCGCTGGAGGAGAACGGGCTGGCGGAGGACACGATCGTGGTCTTCACCAGCGACCACGGCGACCTGTTCGGGGACCACGGGCTGATGCTCAAGCACTTCAGCCACTACCGTGCGGTGACCAACGTGCCGCTGGCCATCAGGGTCCCGGGCCTGGCCGCGGGCACCTCCGACGCCCTGGTTTCCACGGCGGACCTGGCCCCGACCCTGCTCGACCTGACGGGCACGCCCCGGTACCGCGGCATCCAGGGCCTCTCCCTGGTGCCCCTACTGGAGGGGGAGGCCGAGTCCGTGCGGGAGGCCCTCATCATCGAAGAGGACCAGCCGTTCGGGTTGCCCGGCCTGCCCGGACCCGTCCGCACCCGTTCGGTGCTGACCCGGCAGGGCCGGCTGACCAGGTACTTCGGCACGGAGGTCACCGAGCTCTACGATCACGGGGTGGACCGCGAGGAGCTGAACAACGTGGCGGGGCAGGAGAAGTTCAAGGAACTCCAGGACGCCCTGACCGTGGCGATGCTGGAGGGCATGGCCGAGTTGGCGGACGAGGGGATCGCGCCGACCGCGGCGGCCTGACGGCTGCCGCCGGGTGCGTAGCGGAGCGGGCCCCGAACCTCGGGGCCGCTCTGCCTGCGGAGAGCCGGCAACGCGTGCGCGATCCGTGTCGATTGGGGGTGCCCAAACCGGCGCGGATCGCGCACGCGTTCGGGCTTGGGCCCGCCCTTCCTCCCGCGCGGGGCGCGAGCCTAGACTCGAACCACCTCACTCCACCAGGACCCTTCATTAGGACCCGGAAGCCCTTGGGGCGCCACAGGAGACGGCGCGCACCGGCCCAGGGCCCGCGGAAGAAGCCCCTCATGAGACTCGTCGTCGACCTCACGAAGTGCCAGGGCTACGGGCAGTGCGCCTTTCTGGCCCCGGACGTCTTCACCATGAGCGGGGACGAGGCGCTGGCCTACGACCCCAACCCCGACGACGCACAGCGCAGGGCCGTGCTGCGCGCTGCCGCAGCCTGCCCCGTCCAGGCCATCCAGCTCGACCGGAGCAGCCAGTTCGATCAGGCCAGCCAGCCCGACCGGACCAGCCAGCCCGAACCGGCGGCGGATCCCCACAGACCGGGGCTGTCCGGCGAACCGGCGGCGGACCCGGCCTCAAGCGCCGACGGAAGCGCCGACGGGTTCAAGCGGACCGGGCGGATCGTCGTCGTCGGCGCCTCGCTGGCGGGGCTGCGGGCCGCGGAACGGCTGCGGGAGGAGGGGTTCGCCGGGCAACTGACCCTGGTCGGGGACGAACGGCACGAGCCCTACGACCGGCCGCCGCTGTCCAAGCAGGTCCCGGCCGGGCACATACCTCCCGAAGGCACCGCGCTGCCCCAGCGGCGGGAGATCGACGCCGACTGGCGGCTGGGCGTCGCTGCCACCGGACTGGACGTGGCCGGCAAGCAGGTCCACTTGGCCGACGGCACCCGGATCGGCTTCGACAAGGTGCTGATCGCTACCGGCGTGCGGGCCCGCCCGTGGCCCCACCCCGAGCAGGCAGCGCTGGAGGGCGTGCTCACCCTGCGCACCCGTGAGGACGGGGCCCGGCTGCAAGAACTGCTCGCGGCACGGCCCCGCCGGGTGCTGGTCATCGGCGGAGGCTTCATCGGCTCCGAGGTCGCCTCGGTGTGCCGGGAACTCGGCCTGCCGGTGACCGTGGCCGAATCGGGGCCCGCGCCGCTGGGATCGGCGCTGGGCGGGATGGTCGGCGCCATCGCGGGGGAGATCCAGCGGGAGAACGGCGTCGACCTGCGCTGCGGGGTCCGCGTCACCGCCCTGGAGGGCGACGGCGGCGGGCGGCTCCGACGCGCCCGCCTGTCCGACGGGACCGTGCTCGAGGTCGACGTGGCCGTGGCCGCCCTGGGCGTGGTCCGCAACGTCGAATGGCTGGCCGGCTCCGGGCTGGCCAGTGGCCCCTGGGGCGTGGCGTGCGACGCCGGCTGCCGGGTCATCGACGCGAACGGGCTGGTCATGGACAACATCTTCGTTGCCGGCGACGTTGCCCGCGCGCCGCAGCCGATGTTCGGCTACCAGTTCCTGGCCATCGAGCACTGGGGCAACGTGGTTTCCCAGGCCGAGGTGGCGGCGCACAACATGGTCAGCGGCGAGGCCGAGCGGTGGCCCCACCTGGAGGTGCCGAAGTTCTGGTCCATCCAGTTCGGCACCGAAATCAAGAGCGTGGGGGTGGCCTCCGTGGCCGACGAAGTGGTCATTGCCCAAGGGTCGGTGGAGCAGCGCCGCTTCCTGGCGGTCTACGGCTCCAAGGGGCGGATCGTGGCGGCGGTCGCCTTCAACCAGAACAAGTGGGTGGAATTCTACGAGCCGCTCATCGAGCGGGCCGCGCCCTTCCCGCCGTCGTTCGAAACGGTCGACGAACCCACCCGGCAGCAGCCCGTCCCGGCGGGGTTCCGTGCCCTGGCCCGCCTGACCCAGGACGCGACCGTCGTCGTGACCGGGCACGATCCCGGCGAACGCCGCGCCACCCTGACACCGATGGACGCAAAGGAGCCCCGGCCATGAAGCAGCCACCTTCCAAGGAAGAGCAGGGCCTCTGGGAACAGATCCTGGACTATTCGAACCGGGCCAACCCCTACCCGCTCTACGCGCAGCTGCGCAGCGCCCCGGTGACCAAGCTGGCTGACGACTCCTACCTGGTGAGCACCTACGCGGAGATCCTCTCGCTGCTGCACGATCCGCGGGTCAGCTCCGATCCGCGGCGGAACCCTCAGGCGCTGGCGGCTGCCGCGGCCGCCGCTGGCGCTCCGGGCGCGGCGGACGAGGCAAGCCCCGAGGAGGTGTCCGAGGCCTCCCAAAGCTTCCTGCTCAGGGACCCGCCCGACCACGACCGGCTGCGCCGGCTGACGATGCGCCACTTCGGGCCGCCGAACGCTCCCCGGCGCGTCACGGACCTGGAACCCCGGATGCTCGAAATCGTCACCGAACTGATCGATGACATGGAGGGCAGAAGCCGGGTCGACCTCGTGGAGGACCTGGCCTACCCCTTCCCGGTCTCGGTGATCTGCGAACTGCTGGGGGTTCCCGCCGAGGACAAGCCCCGGTTCCGGGTCTGGGTGGACAGGCTCCTGGAATCCACGGACCCCAACCTGGATGCGGAAACGCGGATGCAGCGGCAGCGGGAGGCGGGCCAGGACCTGAACGCCTACATGGGCGAACTGGTGGCGGCCCACCAGAAGGATCCGGGTGGCGACATGCTTTCGGCCATGGCCACCGACGACGGCCCCGAAGGGCGGATGGACACCGAGGAGCTGGTGAGCGTGGGCCTGCTGCTGCTCATCGCCGGCCACGAAACCACCGTCAACCTCATTTCCAACGGGGCACTGACCCTGCTGCGCCACCCCGAGATGCTCCAGCGCCTGCGTGCGGAGCCGGATCTGGCCATCCCGATGGTGGAGGAGCTGCTGCGCTACGAGCCGCCGGTGCACTTCGTCCCCTTCCGAACGGCCATCGACGACATCGACATCGCCGGAACCACCATTCCCAAGGGCTCCGCGATCACCCTTGCCCTCGCCGCCGGCAACCGCGACCCGCGCCACGTCGCCGATCCTGACCGCTTCATCCCCGACCGGCCGAACAACGCCCACCTCGGCTTCGGCAGCGGCATCCACATTTGCTTCGGTGCGCCGCTGGCCCGGCTGGAGGCCCAGACCGCGCTGACCGAATTCGCCCGCCGGCTGGAAAACCCCCGGTTGGTCGAGGACCCGCCGCCGTACCGGCTGAGTCCGCTGCTGCGGGGGCCCAAGCACCTGGAGGCCGACATCGACGGCGTGCTGGCCGCCGACCATTCCGGGGCGCCCTAGTCTGCGGCCACCACGTGAGGTTTGCCGGAACCCAACCTGTCGGACCACGTCTGTAGCGTCCTCTTCTGGATCCACGAATTCGCACTCTGGATCCGCAGGATCCGAAGAGTCGGTTCCTTGTCACTCGTTCCGTTCCCGGCGCTCTGGGAACGACTGCATCATGGGGGAAACATGACCAACCAGACCGCACAAGTACCCGCGCCCCAAGCTGGGCCGACACCCAAGACCGGCGCCGGCAAGGGCCTCGGCATTGCCGCGCTCGTTATCGCAATCGTCGCCCTGCTGCTCAGCTGGGTTCCGATCATCAACAACTTCGCCGCGTTCCTGGGCTTCGTCTCCCTGGTCCTCGGCATCGTTTCGCTGGTAATCGCCGCGAAGCGCCACGGCGGCAAGGGCCTGGGCATCGCCGCCTCGGTCATCTCGGTCGTCGCGATCGTTCTTGTCTTCGTCACTCAGGCCGCTTACGTGAAGGCCATTGACGACATCGCCGCAGCGGTGGAGGACGGCTCCGACGGCGAGCGTGCCGCCACCGAAGAGGTCCAGGAGGCGGCCGCCGCTGAATCGCTCGCTCTGGGGACCAGCGCCGAGGTCGGCGAGTACAGCGTCACCGTCAACAGCGTGAACCTTGCGGCCGATAAGGCGATCGCCGCGGCCAACGACTTCAACGAGCCAGCCGAGGGCCAGTATGTGCTGGCGGAGCTGACCGTCGAATACACGGCCTCTGAGGAGGGCGACCCCTGGATCGACCTCAACCCCGAACTTGTCGGCTCCGACGCCCGCATCTACAGCACTACCTCCTGCTCGGCGGTCGTTGAGCAGCCCGGCATGGACGTACCGACCCTGACCAGCGGTGGCACTGGAACCTACGAGGTCTGCTTCGACGTACCGGAGGCCGCCGTGGCCGACGCCAAGATCCGTGTTAGCGAGACGATCTCCTTCACCGACGCCGCCGCGATCTGGGCGACGAATTAACCGTCGCAGGTCCCCGTTCCCCTCACTGCGTTGGGGAATCCGGTAACCGCTGAAGTGGCCGCCGCATCTGTTTAGGATGCGGCGGCCGCTTCATTTTGAGATCAGGCGGTGTGCCCCGACCGGCACGTCCCGCAAGACGCAATCGGCTAAGCAGTCTTACAAAGGCCGAGGAATCGTCCCGGACCGTGTGGTGTTCCGTCAGGATGCGGGGATGGCCTGCTTCAGGATGGCCGGGGCGTAGCGTGTGTCGCCGATGTATTTGACGCTGACTCTGGGATTCGATGCCCAAATTGTTTGCTCAGCCACGCCATTGACGAGCCTAACGGGCAGCCCGGACTTGTCGTCGCCGTCGTAGAACTGCACGTACCCGGTCGGAGTGCGTCCGCCGGGCTCTGTGGCTCGAACGGTGGCAGACACCGTGGACGAGAATCCATTTTCCGACTGGTCAATCGTGAAGGATCCTGTGGCTGCCGCCGCCCAGACTGGGGGCCTGACGGTGAGGAGAAAGGGCCTCGATGCGGACGACTCATAGTGAATGAAGGGTTCGAAAGCGGCGGTGATCTTGTGCGTCCCGATGGGCAGGTAGCCAATCGTCAGGGAAGCATCCCATCCCCTAGACCCGGGCCTGCTGATTCCTTCGCCGATCCATTCCCCGTCCGCAAAGAACTGGATATGTCCGTCCGAATACCCGGTTAGGGGCCGGCCCGTGGAGGTGGTGACCTGCGCCCTGAGGGTGATCGGCTCGCTGACGGTGGTTGTGCGCTTGTTCACCTTCAAGGTGGTCTTGGTGTCAGGCCCGGACCAAACATCATAGGAGATCGTTTGCTTAATTGGCTTGTAGAACTTGTCCCCTGAATAGGTGACGGTGTAGTAGCGTTTCCCGACCTTGACCGGAGTGATGTACGGCCGGATCTCAGCTTCATCCCCGGTGAGGTTCAGGACGTACGGTTTCGCGCCCCGCTCGTGCAGGGTCAGGGTGAACGTTCCGGTCGGCCCGGATGGAGCATCCGCCGGAATGTCGGTGGTGAACCAGTTAATGACCTCGACCGGGTTGCCAACATAGGCCCAGGCGGGCTCGTCCAAATATGACAGGAGAGTCGCTTGGATCCGGTCGTCCGCCTTTTTTGAACCGGCCTGCGAGGGAGCGGCCGGTGCCACGGTGAATGCGGCTGCCAAGGCCAAGATGAGGGCAAGGACGAGCGGGAGCCGGCGTCCGGCCCCTCGCGCAGCGGTTGGTTGCATCAGTTCTCCTTCACAACGGTGCGTTGATGAAGTCCCCCAGAACCTCCTGCGGGCAGCGGGTGCCCATGCGCCTGACAATATCGGCCGAAGGATGGCTGCAATACCGCCACAAGGCGTGGATCGCCATATCCCCGGAAAGTACGGTAGCCGGGCTCCCTCGGGGCGTGGAAGCAGGACAGAATCCGGGCAATCCCTGCCCTGTGAATGCGGCGCCGACCCGGTTAAAATCCGTCCCCGGGATTGGACCCGTTCCCCGGCGGCAGTTGCGGCACGCAGGCGCCGGAGCCCAGCACTGCCAGCCCGGCGCGGTCCCCGTCCTGCAGTTCCGTCACGCTGTTCGGGCCGCCATACATGCGATGCGTCGAGCCGTCGACGTGGCCTAGGCCCAGCACGTGCCCGTTTCCTTGACGGTTGCGCTGCCGCCCGAGGATGGCTTTAGACCATACTCGGGCGGCAGCGGGCATTCACGGGCCTATTTCTCCAGGGCCTCCAAGGCCAGTCCCAGCTGCTCGAGCAGCTGGTCCGCGTGCTCCCGGGTGAACACCATCGGGGGGCGCATCTTCAGCACGTTGTCGTGGCGGCCGACGCGGCTGATCAGCACGCCGCGGGTCTTCATGTCCTCGATCAGCGCCTTCGCCAAGGCGGGGGCAGGCGTGCCGTCCGCCTCGACGATATCCAGGCCGAAGAACAGGCCGCGTCCCCTCACGGCACCCACATGGGTGCTCTTGGCGGCGAGGGGCCGCAATCGGTCGGCGATGTGGGCGCCGACGCCCGCGGCCTGCGCCATCAGGCCTTCCTCTTCCATGACCTGCAGCACGGCCAGCCCGGCCGCGGAGGACACGGGGGTGCCGGCAAAGGTGTTGAAGTACATGTTGTTCCGGCCGAACTCATCCAGCAGGTCGGCGGTGGTCACCACTCCTCCCACCGGATAGCCGTTGCCCATGGGCTTGCCCAGGGTGACCAGATCCGGCTCGATGCCGAACATCTGGTGCCCCCACATGCTGCTCCCGACCCGGCCGAAGCCGGACTGCACCTCATCGGCAATGACCAGGCCGCCCGCGGCGCGGACCCGGGCGGCGACGCCGTCGACGTAGCCGGCGGGCGGCTGCAGCAGTCCCTCGGTGGAGAACAGCGGGTCGAACAGGAACGCCGACACGCCGTGCCCGGCCTCCTGCAGGGAGGCGATCGCGGCGTCGACCTCGGCCAGCGCCTGCTCAAGCAGTCGTTCGCCGGCGTCGGCTGCCAAGGCGTCGGGAATGCGCACCGGACGCACGTGGGCCCCGAGGGGCTCCCGCACCTGCAGTCCGGTGGTCAGTTCGGCCAGGCTGGTGGTGTTGCCGTGGTAGCTGAAGTCGGACACGAGGACGCCGGTGTTTCCGCTGTGCTGGCGGGCGACGCGCAGGGCCAGCTCATTGGCCTCCGAACCGCTGTTGGTCAGGAACAGCCGCTGCAGTCCGTCGCCGAACGTGGCCAGCAGCGCCTCGGCGTACTCGACCACCCGGCTGTTCAGGTACCGGGTGTGCAGATTGATCGTACGCAGCTGGGCGTTGACCGCGTCGGCCACCACAGGATTGGCGTGGCCGACGTGCGGCACGTTGTTGTAGCCGTCCAGGTAGGTCCTGCCCTGGGCGTCCGTGAGCCAGACGCCGTTGCCGGAAACCAGTTCCAGCGGGGTCTCGTAGAACAGCGGGGAGTGGCTGCCCAAGGTCGCATGGCGGCGTGCGAGCAGGTCCTGCGCGGGCCGGGTGGCGGCCGCGATGGCCGCGGTGTCCGAGGTCATGGTTGTCCTTCCGATGATGGGGGTGGTTCTGCCTAGGCCGCCGCGGGGCCGAGGAGCCCTTGGGCCAGCAGCCTGATGGCAGCAATCTGTTGTTCCGCCGAGTCCGGGTCGGCGGCAACCTTCGTCCCTGCGGCTCCGATGGCGCCGCTGAAGGCCGTGGCCAGCGCTGCGGTGGGGGCGTCCGCGCGCAGTCGGGCCGCGGCCCGGGCCTCTTCCAAGTCGCGCCGGATCAGGTCCTCGAACGACTTGGATGTGCCGACCGGTACGCCGGTCCCGGTAAGGACGGCCACCATGTCGGAGCCCATCACGCCGTAGAACCGCCCGGCCGGCGTGGCGGCGGCCTCCAGTAGGGCCCTCGCCAGCGCGGCGATCCGGTCGGGGACCTCCACCGCCTGCTCGCGCAGGCTGATGCCCCGGACGTATACCGCATCGGCGATGCGCAGGTAGGTCTCCCGCACGATCTCCTCACGCCCGCCGGGAAAGTGGGCGTAGAGGGTTCCGCGGGCCAGCCCGGCCCGTTGGCTGAGCTCTTCCACGGTGGTGCCGGCGTAGCCGCTTTCGCTGAGGATCTCGGCCGCGGCGTCGAGGATGTCCGCTCGGGTTCGCAGCCGGTTCCGTTCACGCAGCGGCAGCTGCTGGTCCTGCGTAGATGCCATGGAAGGCCGCCTCTCTTCGTGTTTCTGTTTCAAGGATTGCACACCCGGGTAAAAAATTGAACAGAAAGTACAGTTGCCAAACTTGGCGTTCAGGATTTAGCTTTGCCTATGACGCCGATCACACGGCGAGGTTCGTCAGGCGGAAGAAAGTTGTGCGCGTGAAAACAGAGGAAGCAATCCGGGCCCTTCGCGGGGCGCTGAAACTTTACGGATTCGAGGAAACCTCGGGGATCGAACTCATCAAGTACCGGGAGAACTACGTTTTCCGGCTGACCCGGGAAACGGGGGACAGCTACGCCATGCGGCTGCATCGGGCGGGCTACCGTACCGACGACGAGATCCGGACCGAACTCGCCTACCTCCAGGTCCTGGGGGAGCAGGGCCTGAGTGTTCCTGAAGTCGTTCCCACCCTCGACGGTGAGCCGATGTGCAGGGTGCAGGCCGAGGACGGCACCGATTTCCAGCTGGACGTCCAGCGCTGGATCGAAGCCTCGCAGCCGCTGGGGGACGTGGCCGAGGCACTGGCTGGAACCAGCAGCCTGGAACCGGAGACGTTCCGCCGGCTGGGTATCCTCGCGGCCGAACTGCACGAGCGTACGACGGCGGTCGAGCGTGTGTGCAGTTTCCAGCGGCGCGCCTGGGACTCGGACGGTCTGGTGGGCGATGCCGCGCTGTGGGGCGATCCGCTGGCAGTGGACGGGCTGGGCCGGGACGATGCCGCCTTGCTGCGATCGGCCATGGCGCGGCTGAAGCGCGAACTCGACGTCATGGACACCTCGGCCGACGGGTACGGCGTCATCCATGCGGACCTTACGCCGGAAAACGTCCTGGTCCAGGACGGCCGCCTGATCATGATCGACTTCGACGACTTCGGCGAAGGCTGGCACCTCTTCGACCTGGCGACCATCCTCTTCTGGTACCAGCCGCACCCGCAGTACGAGGCCTACCGCCGGGAGCTCTTCGAAGGCTACAGCTCCGTGCGGCCCCTGCCTGCGCATTATCCGGCCTCGTGGGAAGCGATGCTGCTCGCCCGCGGCCTGACCTACCTGGGGTGGGCCGGGGAGCGCAGCGGCGATCCCGAAGCCGCGTTCATCGCCGAGCAGGTTGTCCCGATGGTGCTGGAACAAGCCCGCCACTACATCTCGACCACGATTTCCCCGGCCCGCACCGGATCCTGACACCCGACCCGGCCCCGACGTAGAGCACCCATCATGAGGAGACACCATGCCTGAACAAATTCATGCCGAACAGGGCCATGCCGATCTGATTGTGACCGGCGGCAGGATTTATACCAGCAATCCCGCCCACGAGTGGGCCGAGGCGCTCGCCGTGGCCGGCGGAAAAATCGTGGCCGTGGGCACCGACGCCGAGGTCCGCGCCCTGGCGGCCGGTTCCACCGCCATCGTGGAACTGGACGGCGAACTCGTCCTGCCCGGATTCAGTGACGGCCACTCGCACCTGGGCCTGGGCGGAGGACAGGCTGCCTGGGAACTGCCCATCCTTCCCACCGACACGAAGGAAGCCATCTTCGAAAAGGTACGGGCCTGGGGCGCGGACCTGGGTCCGGACGAGTGGATCATCGGCGGGATCGTCGGCGCGACCGTCATGGACGAGATCATGAACACCGACGACCTGGCCGCCCTGGATGCGGCCGGCGGCGGCCGTCCCGTGCTGCTCTGCGATGATTCGATGCACAACCGGTGGGTGAATTCCCGGGCCCTCGAACTGATGGACGTGGGCGCGGACACCCCTGATCCCGACGGCGGCACCTACGTGCGGGACGCGTCCGGTGCCCTCACCGGGGTCCTGCAGGAACTGGCCTCCGCCGTGGCCGAAGCGGCCGCCGATGCCTCGGTCGCCGACCCGGATTCCCGCAACAGGGTCTCGCTCAAGACCGCGCTGGAGACGCTGAATTCGTTCGGCATCACCTCGGTGCAGGACGCGGCCACGATGGAGTACTCCTGGAAGGCGCTCAGCTCGCTGGAGGCCGACGGCGAGGTCACCGCGTGGGTGGTCGGCTCGATGCCGGCCCGCAACTTCATCGAGGCCGGCACCGTCGGGGAGGACCTGTTCGCCATCGGGGAGGCGCACCGCAGCACCCATGTGCGCCCCGATTTCGTGAAGTTCGTGCTGGACGGCATCCCGATGACGCGCACTTCGGCGATGCTCCAGCCCTACATCTGCCACCACGGCCATGACGATCCGGGTTTCACCGGATCTCCGCTGTGGACGCAGGACGAGCTGGTGGAGGCGCTCGAGCTCTGTTACGACCGCGGGTACGGTGGCAAGCTGCACGCCACCGGAGACGCGGCGGTGCGCCTGGTGCTCGACGCCGTCGAGGTGGTGCGCCGCAGGCACGGCTTCGGCCCGATCTTCCAGATCGCCCACGTGGAATTCGTCGACCCCGCCGACATTCCCCGCTTCGCCGAACTGCAGGTGGTCCCCGATGCCTCCCCGTACATCTGGTACCCCTCGGTCATCCAGGACAGCATCGCGAAGCAGATCCCGGAGGACACCGTCAACAGCAGCTGGCCCACCAAGGACATGATCGACGCCGGCGCGCTGCTGTCGGCCGGCTCCGACTGGCCGTGCGCCCTGCCTTCGCCGGACCCCTGGACCGGCCTCGAAACCCTCGTCACCCGGCGCAATCCGGATCCCGCCGTCGAGGGCACGCTCAACGCCTCCCAGCGGCTGACAATCGCCGAAGCCATCGCCGCCTTCACCCGCAACCCGGCGGCGGCCATGGGACTGGCAGACGTGACGGGCATGATCCGGGAAGGGCTGTCCGCCGACTTCATCGTGGTGGACCAGAACCTCTTCGAGATCGACCCGGGCACCATCCACAAGACCCGCGTGAAGCAAACGTACTTCGAGGGGCGGAAGGTCTACGACCTGTCCGACGCCCTTGCCGCGGACGGGGACGTCCCGGCGCCGCTGGCCGCCGGCTGACGCCCGGACAACGAATCGGAAGCTGCACTTAACGAAGAGGACACCATGGCAACAACACTGGCCACTTCCGGCACCCGCACGGGCACGGACCGCGGCACCTACACCTTCATCGCCGTCTATTCCGCCGTCCTATACACGGTATTGCTGGTCGCCCCGGTAATCGCCGGCAAACTGATCGAGCAGTTCGGCCTGACCCCGGTGGAACTGGGTGGCCTGTTCTCCCTTGAACTGGCGGCCTTCAGCCTGGCCTCGGTGCCGGCGTTCCTGTGGCTGCGCCGCGTCAACCTGCGCACCGCCACCTACCTGTTCACCGCCGTCGTTATCGCCGGCAACCTGGCGTCCGGCTTCATGGACAGCTTCCCGGCCCTGATGGCGGCCCGGTTCGTCACCTCGCTGGCGGCCGGATCGATCACCGTCATCCTGCTCACCCTCAGCGGCAGGACCTCCAACCCGAGCCGGGCGTTCGGCATCTTCGTGGTGTTCCAACTGGCCATGGGGGCGCTGATCCTGGCCGCGTTCCCGGCCCTGTACGCCGGCGCCGGCGTGTCGGCGATCTACTGGACCCTGGCGGGTTTGGCGGCACTGTGCGTGTTCGTGGTCCGGCAGATCGACGGCGACGCGCTGCGCCGGGACGTTCCCGCGGAGGCCGGCCGCGCCGCCGCCCCGCAGCACGACGCCGGCGGGCCCGGCAAGGCGCCGCTGTTCCGGCTGGTCCTGGGCATGGCCGCCGTGCTGCTGTTCTATGTCGCCCTCTCGGGCGTCTGGACCTTCATGGCCCAGATCTCCGCGGGCGCCGGCATCGAACTGTCCGCCTCCAGCCTGGTGCTCTCCCTGGCCACGACCGCCGGCATCCTGTCCGCCCTGGTGGCCACGCTGCTGGGGGACACGCCGCGGCGCCGCGTCTTCCTGCTGGCCGGCTACGCCGGCATGGCCCTCAGCGTGGCCCTGCTGTTCGGGGCTCCGGGGCTGGTCCGCTTTGCCATTGCGGCGGTCATCTTCAAGTTCGCCTGGACCTTCATCCTGCCGTACCTGCTCTCCACCCTGTCCGATCTCGGCGGCGGGCACGTCATGAGCACCGTGAACCTGATGATCGGCACCGGCTTCGCCATCGGACCGCTGCTGGGCGGAGTGCTGATCCAGTCCAGCGGCGGTGGGTTCACCGGGATGCTGGGGGTGGCCGTCGGCGGTGTGCTGGCCTCCATGGCCTGCATTGCGGCCGCCCAGCGGAAGACGTCCTGATCCGCGCCGGGTGCGGGTACGGCAACCAGACCACGAGGAGAAAACATGCCTGAAAATCACGGAGCCAAGGGCACGGACCCGATCGATCGGAAAGTCGCGCTCATCACCGGCGGCGGCACCGGAATCGGTGCCGCCGTGGCCACCCGGCTGGCAGCGGACGGACTGCGCATCGCCGTGACGGGACGCCGGGAGGCACCCCTGAAGGACGTCGCCGGACGCACGGGCGCGCTCGTGGTTCCGGGAGACATGGCCGACTCGGACGATGCCCGCAGCGTCATCGACCAAGTGGTCGCCCACTACGGCAGGCTGGACATCGTCGTGGCCAACGCCGGCGGCCACGGCTTCTCCACGGTGGGCGAAACCGATGACCGGTCCTGGAGCGACAGCCTCAACGCCAACCTCACCACCGCCTTCAAGACCGTGCGGGCCGCGCTGCCGGAACTGACCCGCAACCGCGGTTCGGTGGTGATCGTGTCCTCGCTGGCCGGGCTCTTCGCCGGGCCCGGCGTCGCCGGCTACACCGTGGGCAAGCACGCGCTGATCGGCCTGACCAAGACGCTCGCCCGGGACTACGGGCCCGCGAACGTGCGGGTCAACGCCCTGTGCCCGGGCTGGGTACGCACGCCCATGGCCGACGCCGAAATGGGCGAATTCGCCCGGGCCGCCGGGATCGCCAGCCGCGAGGAGGCCTACGGGCGCGTGACCGAGCACGTTCCGCTGCGCCGCCCGGCCCAGCCGGAGGAAATGGCCTCCATCGTCAGGTTCCTGGTCTCCGACGAGGCCTCCTACATCACCGGGTCCACCATCGTTGCCGACGGCGGCGCCCACATCGTCGACCTGCCCACCCTTCCTTTCGAGGCGATGGGCTGACCGCCGGCTACAGCTGCGGCACGCAGGCGCCGGAGCCCAGCACCGCCAGCCCGGCGCGGTCCCCGTCCTGCAGCTCCGTCACGCTGTTCGGGCCGCCGTACATGAGCTGGCTCGGATCGTCGACGTGGCCCAGACCCAGCACATGCCCGAGCTCGTGCATGATCACGGCCTGCACCCGGTCCGGGCCGTACGGCTCGACCAGCGTTTCGGTCAGGTCGGGGCCATCCAGTTCGATCTGGCCGTTGACGCGGACATAGGGGGTACCCGTTTCCTTGATGGTGGCGCTGCCGCCCAGCCCGGCAACGTCCCCGGCCAGCCGGGGGCTTTCGGTGGGCGAAGACCACGCGATCAGGACGGGTGCCCACCGCTTGCCGTAGGCATCGGGCTGGTAGGACTCCCGCCTGTTCGACGGACCCTCTTCCGTGAGCCCGTCGTAGGCGAACTGCAGGCCGGTGGCGGCCGAGATCTCCGCCACGGCCTGGTGGACCAGGGCCTCGGAGTCCGGTGGGGCGTTGTCGGGGCGGATGACGTAGTGGATGGGCCGGCACGGGTCGTAGGCCGCGAAGGGCTGGGACGAATCCGGCGGCTCCAACAGCCGGTAGGCCGTGGATTCCGCGACGTCGGGCGGAGTCCCGAGCGGCTGCGCGGCGGCCTCGACGCCCTGCGGTGGAACGCTCGACCACGGCAGGGAGGCCTCCACAACGGGCGCGACATTCCGGTCGACGAACGCCGTGCCGAAGTAGAAGCACAGCAGGACGGCGACCACCACGGCCGTCCTGAGCACGGTCCGCGGGCGGAGAACCACCGGGCGCCGCTTTGTCCTGGAGTTGCTTCTCTGCGCCGCCCCGAAGGACAGGAAACGTGCCGTGCGGGTCCGGCGCGGGATGATGGGCGGCCGGATTCCCAGCGCCTCGTCGACGGCCCACTGCGGAATCCGGCCGGTTCCGGATTTTCGGACCCTCTGGGGTGCAAACGGGATCGACGGGATGGGATTGCCCGGCTGGTTCGGGAAGGTGTTTCCGAAGTGGTCAGGCTCGAAATGGTCAGGGCTGTGCAGCGGCATGTTCCCCCAATGTGCCGTACATGGCGGCCGCCCCCTGGCCGGTTCGGACAGAATAGCGGACGGAAATTGGCCGCGGGAAGGGGGATGGGGAAACGACGGCTGTGGCTGACAGCGATACTGTCTTCAGGGGGAGCGAAACGGGGAGCGTCCGCCGTGCGCAGCCCCGGAAGCCAGAAACGAACAGAATCCCAGGAAGTGAAGGTCCCGATGTCCCACCCCCGGTCCCGTATCTCCGAAGCATTGCTTCCCGGAGGGGAAGAGCCGGATCCGCGCTTCACGCTGGCCAACGAGCGCACCTTCCTGGCGTGGATCCGTACCGCGCTGGCCTTCATCGCCGGCGGCATCGCCCTGGAGGCGTTCGCCGGGACCGCCATCCCCGATCCGTGGCGCACCGTGCTGTCCCTCTTCATCGTCATCATCGGCCTGCTGCTCAGCCTCGGCGCCACCGTGCGCTGGCTGCGCGTGGAGGCCAGCATGCGCCACGGGCGCCCGCTGCCGCTGCCCCTGCTGGCGCCGCTGCTCGGCTTGGGTGGTGCCATCGCCGCAGCCGTCGTCGTCGCCGTGATCGTGCTCCAATGAGCGGCGGCTCCGAACCTGCTGCCCGTCTGCACGACGACCCCGGACTGCAGCCCGAACGCACCGTGATGGCTTGGGGCCGGACCATGCTGAGCCTGTTCGTGGCCTCGGCGGTGTTCCTGCGGTGGCTGCCGCACTATGGGCAGGCGATCGTGGTGCTGGTGCTGCTCTCCGGCCTCGCCGCCACCGGGATCTATGCGTCGCAGCGGCGCCGGTACCGCAGCGGATCCGAGGGAATCAGCGCCGGCCGTATCGAGGCTGACATCGTCGCCGTCGTCTCCACGGGGGCGTCGGTCGTGGCGCTCGGCGTCCTGGCGATCTGGATTCTGGTGGCCAACGCCCGGTTCTAAAAGCGGCGCGCTGAGGAGCCCGGGATCCCCGGTGGAACCCCGCTCTGCGAACGCCACCTCGGCCTCGCGCAGGGCATGCTTCGCTTGTGTTCTTAGGTGGGCCGGGCCGGCGCCCCCCGGGCACCGGGCCGGCCCATGGATCAAGTGAAGCGCCGCCGCGTTTCGGGCGCCCTCACCCTTCGTTTCGTCGCGGTTACGGTTGACTGGGCGCGCTTGGCGAACGCCTTTCGGCGACCCCAAAACCCGGCGCTCTTTGCTGTGCCCGGCCACATTGTTGCCGCCCGGGGGCAGACCTACCCTAAAGCCGTCAGAAGGTAACGAAAATATCCGGGAGGTCGCCATGCCGGAGTTCATGGATGTTCACCATGGGATGGTCGGGATCACGCCAGAGGGTCTGCGGGAGGCGCACAATGCCGACGTGGCCATCCAGGCGGACGAGAAGGTCGAGTTCAAGAAGGCGTGGGCGGACCCTGAGTCCGGCACGGTCTTCTGCCTGTCCGAAGCCCCCTCCGCGGATGCCGTGAAGCGCATCCACGAGCGCACCGGACACCCCGCCGACGAGATCCATCCCGTCCCCGTGGTCGCATAGACCGGGCGCCGAGCAGGCGCCCGCCAGACCGGACCGTGCGCGGTTGGCCGGAGACATCGTTTTCCGGCCAACCGCGCACCCCTTTGCGCCCGCGGCCGCACCACCGGGAAGATCTCCCCGTTGTCCGCAGGGCAACGCCGCGACACGCCGAGCGTTTCCCGGACACGCCGCGCGGAGGACCGGAGAAACGGGAGAAATCGCGCTGCCCCTGCGGGTTCCGTGTGCCGGGACCGGGTGCAAGACTGGTGCCGGCCGGACCTCGACCAGGTCCGACACGACCAGCCCTAACTCGACCAGCCGAGAGGAGCCGCGATGAAGGCATGGTGGGTGGAACAGCCCGGCCCGATCGGGGGCGTTCCGCTGCGCTTTGGCGAACGCCCCGATCCGCGCCCCGGACCCGGAGAAGTCCTGGTCGCGGTGCGCGTGTGCGGGGTCTGCCGCACCGACCTGCACCTGGCCGAAGGCGACCTGCAGCCCCACCGCACCCATACGGTGCCCGGCCACGAGGTGGTCGGCGACGTCATCGAACTCGGCGTGGGATCCAGCCGCTTCCGCGTGGGCGAGCGGATCGGCATCGCCTGGCTGCGCGGCACCTGCGGCGAGTGCCGCTTCTGCCTCCGCGGCGACGAGAACCTCTGCCTCACCCCGCGCTTCACCGGATGGGACGACGACGGCGGCTACGCCGAACTTGCCACGGTCCCCGAGGACTACGCCTACCGGATCCCGGAGGCGATCCCGGACCGCGAGGCCGCCCCGCTGCTGTGCGCGGGGATCATCGGCTACCGGGCCCTGCGCCGGGCCGACCTGCCGCCGGGCGGGAAGCTGGGCATCTACGGGTTCGGCGCCTCCGCGCACCTGGCCGCGCAGGTCGCGCTGCACGAAGGTGCCGAGGTGTACGTGATGACCCGCTCCGAGGACGCCCGCCAGCTGGCGCTGCAACTCGGGGCAACGTTCGCCGGGGCCGCGGACGAGGAGCCGCCCGCCAAGCTGGACGCGGCGGTCCTCTTCGCTCCGGCAGGGACGCTGGTGCCTCCGGCGCTGCGCGCGCTGGACCGCGGGGGCACGCTCGCGGTGGCAGGCATCCACCTCAGCGACATCCCCGCCCTGAACTATGCGGAGGAGCTTTTCCAGGAGCGCCAGTTGCGCAGCGTCACCGCCAACACCCGCGCCGACGGAGAGGCCTTCCTGGACCTGGCCGCACGGATCCCGCTGCGGCCCACCACCGTGCCCTATCCCTTGGCCGAGGCCGACCGGGCGCTGGGCGACCTGGCCGGGGACCGCATCACCGGGGCCGCCGTGCTGGAGGTCGGGGGCCTGGGCGATCCGGTGGCCACCGCGCCCGTCTTGTCCTTCAGCGAGCAGCTCCGGCCGGAGCTGGGGTTGGGACTGTAGCGCCGCAGCGCTGACGCGTGCCGTGGCGAGCGCCCCGATGAGTGCCCCCAATGAGCGTTAGGGCACCATTCGTGAGACGCTCAAAACCATGAAGCATGCACGGACCGGGGCCCCGCGACCCTGCCCGCCGGCGGCGGTCGCCGGGGATCTGGCGGCCGGCGCCTCCCTGGCCGGCCCGTGACCTCGGATCGGGCCACCGGGGAAGCGGCGGGGCGCGGCAGGCGCAAGGTGCCGGGCGGTCCGCGGTGGGCAGCAGCGGCCGGCGTCCTCCCGGGGATTGCGACGGCGGCCCTCGCGGCGGTCCTTGCGGGGCCGGCCCACCTGCTGGTCCCCGCCGTTCCCGCCCTGACGGTCGCCGTCGTCCTCGGCGTTGCCGCCGCGAACGTCCCCGCCACCGCGCGGCACGTCGACGGCGTCCTTGGGCCGGGCCTGCGCTTTGCCGCGACGAAGTTCATGCGCCTGGGCATCGTGCTGCTGGGGCTCAAGCTCAGCCTCATCGACGTCCTGGGGCTCGGGTGGGCGGCGCTGGGCGCCGTCGTCGGGATCCTCGTGCTTACCTTTTTCGGCACCTACGGGCTGGGCAGGGCGCTGCGGCTTCCCGGCCAGCAGCCCCTGCTGATGGCTGCCGGATTTTCGATCTGCGGGGCCTCCGCCATCGGGGCCATGTCCGCGGCGACCGGCGCCGCCCGCCGGGACGAGGCAGCCCCGGTGGCGATGGTGACCCTGTGCGGGACGCTGGCCATCCTGGTGCTGCCCATGGCCGGGGCGCTCCTGGGACTTTCGCCGGAGGACTTCGGCTTTTGGGCCGGCGCCAGCGTCCACGACGTCGGCCAGGTGGTCGCGACCGCCCAGACCGCCGGCTCGGCCGCGCTGGCGGTCGCCGTCGTCGTCAAGCTCACCCGGGTGCTCATGCTGGCGCCCATGGTGCTGGCGGTCTCGGCCGCGGGGCGCATCCGTTCCCGCCGCGCCGGGCGGACGGCGGAGGGGAAGCTGCCTCCGGCCATGCCGCTGTTCGTGGCAGGCTTCCTGGCCGCCGTCGGGCTGCGCAGCTTGGGGGTCCTGGACGCGGGCGCGCTGGAAGCCGCAGCCCATGTCCAGGAGTGGCTGCTCACCATGGCGCTCTTCGGGCTGGGTGCCGGCGTCCGGATCCGTGACTTCGCGGGCAAGGGTTCGCGGATCGTCGTGCTGGCCCTGGCCTCCTGGATCCTCGTCGCGGGACTGTCGCTGCTGGCCCTGCTGGCGGTCTAAGCCTTAGCCGCGGCCCCGCACCTCTCAGCGCAGGCGGCTGACCAGCACCGTCAGCTCGGCCGCCGCCGGGGGCAGCGCCTCGCTGATGAGCCGGCACTTGGCCTCATCCATCCGGTGCGCCGGTCCCGCGACGCTGACCGCGGCAAAGGCGTACCCGTCGGCGTCGAGCACCGGCGCGCCGAGCGCCACGACGCCCTCGTAGCGTTCCCGGTCGGCCCGGGCCACGCCGGTCCGCCGGATGTGCTCGAGTTCCTCGCGCAGCTTTACCGGATCGGTGACGGTCTGGTCCGTGTACCGGCTCAGCGGCGCCGCCAGGAAGGCCTCCACCGTCTCTTCCCGGCCGAAGGCCAGGATGGCCTTGCCCATGGCCGAGGTGTGCAGCTCGGCCAGCAGGGCAGGGGTCCGGGCCAGCCGGACCGTCGCATCCGCCGGTTCCCTGCGGTCGATGTAGAGCACCTGGCTGCCCTGCAACAGGCCCAGCTGGACGGTTTCCTGGGTCTGCTCGACCAGGGTGCCCAGGACCGGCCGGGCCGCCAGCACCAGCGAATCCTTCTCCGCCGCGGCCAGGCCCAGCGAAATGACCTTCCGCCCCACCAGGTAGCCCCCGGCCTCGGAACGGTCCACGAACCCGCGGTGCTGCATGATGGACAGCAGCCGGTGAACCGTGGTCTTGGGCAGCCCCGTCTCCGCGGCGATCTCCGCCAAGGGCCTGCCGGAGCGGCCTCCACTGAGGGTTTCCAGGATCACCAGGGCCTTGTCGATTGCGGTGTCCATCGGGAAGGCCTTTCGCGCGGGTGTCGACGGGTTCGGCGGCGGGGCAAGGGGAGCTGCTGCCGGGACAACTAGAATCGCACACCCGCGGGGATCTCACCGTTCATCCGGAACGCCCCGTAGGCGGAGAAGACCGGCTGGGCGAAGTTCGCCGAGTGGCTGCCGGCGCAGTGGATGTCCCGCCAGTAGCGCTGGAACGCACCGGTTTCGCGGATGGTGTGGCCGCCGCCGAGCAGGAACAGCTTCTCGACCGAGGCCACGGCCCGCAGGGCCAGGCCCACCTGGTTGCGGCGGACGGTCAGCCGCTGCGCGTCGGTGACCGGGACGTTGGCCTGGGCCTGGGCATACATCTCCGTGATGTCGTGGCGGAACTGGGTGCGGGAGCGTTCCAGTTCGGCGGAGACGTTGCCCAGCTCGGACATCAGGTGCGGGTCGCGGAGGGCCTTTGCGGTGGCTTCGCGGGAGGCGCTGCAGACCGTTTCCTCGAACACGGACAGCGCGCCTTGGGCGATGGCCAGGGTGCCGGCGGTGATGGCGGCGGAGAACATCATGTACCAGTGCATCCGGTAGAGCGGGATGTCGCGGCCGGCCTCGCGGGCCGCCTCGCCGGAGGAGATCCGGGCCGGGTCCACGATGCGGTAGTCCGGCACGAAGGCATCCTGGACCACCAGGTCCTTGCTGCCGGTGCCCTTGAGGCCGATCACGTTCCAGCTTTCCTGATCGATCACGTACTGGTCGCGCTGGAGGATGAAGTGGCGGCGCTCGCCGGGGCCGTCCTGGCCCGGCTCCGGTTCCAGGATGCCCCCGATGACGACCCACTCGCAGTTGTCGGTGCCCGAGGAGAACGGCCAGCGTCCGGAGAGCAGGTAGCCGCCGTCGACCCGGTGGGCCCGTCCCATGGGGGCGTAGGGGGAGGCGACCCAGGTATCTGGATCCTGGCCCCAGATCTCCTCCTGGACGCGGCGGTCCGCCTGCGCGATTTCGAATGGATGGACGCCGACGACGCCGGTGACCCACCCCGCGGACGGGTAGGCGGCGCCGATCTCCAGGACGGTGTCGAAGAACTCCAGCGGATGCTCCTCCGCGCCGCCGAAATCGACCGGCTGCAGCATGCGTATGACGCCGGCCTGACGCATCTTCGCCGCCATCTCGGCGGGCAGCTGCCCCGCGGCGTCGGCCTCGGCGGC
Source organism: Arthrobacter ginkgonis (assembly GCF_039540195.1). Classification (NCBI taxonomy): domain Bacteria; kingdom Bacillati; phylum Actinomycetota; class Actinomycetes; order Micrococcales; family Micrococcaceae; genus Arthrobacter; species Arthrobacter ginkgonis. Next base: position 246,637 of record NZ_BAABEO010000009.1, read on the forward strand.
ATGGTCACGCACGTAGGCGGCGAGCCCGGTGGTGGTTTCCAGTGTCTGCAACATGTCTGCTCCTCGTATGTGGGCGAAGTGGATGGGGCAAGCGGGTGGGCGAAGCGATGGGGGCTGGCTGGGGGAGTGGATGGCCTTGGGGAACCGCGGGCCGCGTTGCGGGCGGGCGGCGCGGCACCGCCCAGTCCACATCGCGCTACCTCGGCATCGCTGGCCAAGCCTCGGCAGCCACGGCCGATCCGACCTCGGCTTGGACGCCATTGAACTCGTGGTTTAGGCCACACTCCAACTTGTCATCCCACAATGTGGAACGTATTCCATAAATCTTGTCCACGCGGCCGGGATCCCCTAGGTTCGACGCGAAGCGAGCCCAACAAACGCGTGAAAGGGGTGGGAAGCGTGACCGTTGCGCACCACGGCGGTGAGGTCCAGGCCGGCCAGCGGGCGGCCAAGGCCGGCGCGTCCGGCACCACGGGCCGGCCCGCGGGACCGGCGTCGATCCTCAAGGCCGTGGCGGTGCTGGACGCGTTCGACGGCGAGCCCAGCCTGCCGCTGGCCCGCATCGCCGAGCGCGTGGGCATGCCCAAATCGACGGTTTTCCGCCTGCTGGGCTCGCTGGTTTCCGAAGGCCTGCTGGAGCGGCGCGGGGACGCGTACCTGCTGGGGCGCCGGCTCCACGTCCTGGGCCAGAACGCCTTGGGCGGGGAGCCGGCAGGCCTGCTCAATGCCGGGCTGCCGATCATGACCGAGTTGCAGCGCTCCACCGGACACATCGTGAACCTCGCCTGGCTGCAGGGGTTCGACGTCGCCTACCTCGCCACCCTGCGCACGCGGGAGTCCCCGCCCACGCCGGCGGCGGTGGGCGGCCGCGGGCTTCCGGCCAACTGCACGGCGCTCGGCAAGGTCCTGTTGGCCTTCACGCCCGCCGAGGCGTGGACCCCCGCGGTCCCGCCGCGGTTCACCGCGCTGACGGCCCGCTCCCTTGCCGCCCCGGCCATGCTCGCTCCCGCGCTGGCCTCCGTGCGCACGCAGGGCTTCGCCGTCGAGTCCCAGGAATCCAGTCCCGACCTCGCCTGCGTGGCGGTGCCGATCCTGCGCCGGGGCCGGGCCGTCGCCGCCCTGTCCCTGTCCGCCCGTCCCGGCGCACTGGACGCGGGGACGCTGGCGGGCGTGCTGAAGCGGACCGCCCTCCACATCGGGCGCGCGCTCCCTTCGGCTCCGTAGCGAACTTCGGCGACCATTCCGGCCAGCGGCACACCATTCCACAATGTGGAATGCATTCCTAGGCGTGGTCTGTGTCCTGGCGCACACTCCTTGAAAGCAAGAGCAACCACACGAAGGGAAACGCCATGGGAAAAGTGATCGGCCTCGGATACGCCGTCATCGAGACCACCCGGTTCGACGAATGGGAAGCCTTCGGCGGCAACCTGCTGGGCCTGCAGGTCGTTCCCCGCCTGGACGGGAGCCTGCGGCTGCGGGCCGACGACAAGGCCTACCGGTTCGAGGTCCACGCTGGTTCCCGGAACGGGGTGACGGCCCTGGGCTACGAGGTTGCCAGCGAGGCGGACCTCGCGGCACTGGTCGAGGAACTGCGGGCCGCGGGCTATGCGGTCACCGAGGGGAGCGCCGAGCAGCGCTCCGCTCGCGGCGTCGCGGCCCTAGCCAGCTTCCCGGACCCGGACGGCACGTTGCGGATCGAGCTCTTCTGCAGCTTCCTGGAGCCCGAAGAACCCTTCGTTTCCCCCAACGGGGCGCGGTTCGTCACCGGGGACCTGGGGTTCGGCCATGCGCTGCAGCTGGTCAAGGACTGGGACGCCTACTGGCACCTGTACGTGGACATCCTGGGGTTCCGGCTCAGCGACAGGATCGAGCTGGCCCCGGGCCAGTTCGCCACCTTCCTGCACTGCAACGCCCGCCACCACACCTTCGCCTTCGCCGCAGCGTCCCCGACGGGCCCGGGCCTGATCGGGCACATGATGCTCGAGGTCGATGACATCGACGTCGTCGGACGCGCCTATGACAGGGCGCAGGCCGGCGCCGCGCGCATCAAGACCACCTACGGCCGGCACACCAACGACAAGATGATTTCGATGTACGTCGAATCCCCCTCCGACTTCGGCATCGAATACGGCTTCGGCGGGATCCTCATCGACGACTCCACCTGGATCCCGCGGCTTTACGACTCCCCGCACTCCTGGGGCCACGAGCGCCTGAACCACCCGCCGCGCGAGGAGCAGGGCGGCGAGCCCCGCTCGCTGGCGCATGCCTGACCCGCGGGGCCTGACCACCGCCGACCCACCCACACAGGACTGGAAGCATGACTACGCCTGAAGTTCGCACCGAATACGTCCGCCTGAGCGACGGCTCGCTCGCCCATTTCGCCACCGCCGGGGAAACCGGCCCCGCTGTCGTGCTGCTGCACGGCGGCCTGCCCGGATCCTCCGGCCCGGCCGGCTGGTCCAAGATGATCCCCGCGCTGGCCGCTCGCGGGGCCCGGGTCTTTGCCCCGGACCTGCCGGGCTTCGGACACGCCGACACCCGAATCCAGCACCACCCGGTGCTGGGCCTGAAGAGCTGGGTCGACTTCGTCCGGGACTTCACCACCACCCTTGGCCTGGACGAGTTCTACCTCGCCGGGAATTCGCAGGGAGCGCAGGTCGCGGCCCTGTTTACCGCCAACCACTTCGAGTCAGTCCGCGGGCTGGCCCTGATTTCCACGGCCGGCCTCTCCGAATGCCTCGGCATCGACTGGCCGTTCCGCGAGCGCGGGGACTGGCCGCCGCGCTACGAGGGCACCGAGGAGTCCATGCGCGCGGTGTTGAACCACGTCATCCGCACCAAGGAGAACATCACCGACGAGCTGGTGGCCCGCCGCACCGCGGCGGCGGCACGCCAGAAGGAGTCCTACGCCGCCGGCGTCGCCTCCCGCCATGCCGCCGTCGACGGCAGCTTCAGGCAGTGGATGGACCTCTCCAACCGGCTGCCCCGCCTGAGCCTGCCCATCGTCTACCTCCACGGGTGCCAGGACCGCCTGCTGCCGCTCGAAGGCGTCAACATCCAGGAGGACGCCTTGCCCAACGTGCAGTTCTTCTACGTCGAGGACTGCGGGCACCAGGCGCAGACCGACCAGTCCGAAATCCTCAACAGCGTGATCGGTGAGTTCGTCGTGGACGGGCGGATCAGCGAGGCCACCGCCCTGGCCGCAGGCATCTCGACCCGCCGCCCGCGCATCGCCGGAATCGTCGCCGACGGCCTGGCCGCCGCTGGCGCCCTCGCCTGAACCCGGCCCGTCCCGAAGCACCCCTGACCCACCCCACCACTCATTTCGAGTAGGAGACCCACATGAATGACCTCAAGTTCACCCGCCGCGTTGCGGCGCTCTTCGCCGTCGGCGCCCTGGCCCTGACCGGCTGCGGCGCGTCCGAGTCCTCCGCCGGCGCCCCCGCCGCCGAATCGGACGGCGCGATCCGCCTCACCGTCTTCCCGAGCCTCAACGCCCTGGGCGCCAGGGTTGCCGAAGCGGACGGCTTTTTCGAGGACGCTGGCGTCAAGGTCGAGCTGACCGCAGGCCCGAACGCCGCCGCCATGGTTCCGCAGATGATCGGTGGATCGATGGACATTGCGCTCATGGACATGGTGACCCCCACCGTGGCCCGCAGCCAGGGCGTGCCGCTGGTGATGATCGCCCCCGCCGGCGTGACCACCGAGCCGGACAAGGAGCTGGGCCGCGGCTTCGGCAACCTGTTCGTCCGGGCCGACAGCGACATCAAGTCCATCAAGGACCTGGAAGGCCACTCGATCGGCCTCCCGCAGATCAACAGCCAGCCCTGGATCGACGCCCGGGCCGTGGTGGACGCCAACGGCGGCGATTCCTCCACCCTCGAGTTCATCGAGGTCCCCAACACCCTTGCTGCGCTGGAGCAGGGCCAGGTCGACGCGATCACCGTCCCCGAACCGTCTGGCGTGCTGGCCCTGGCCAATGACAAGCTGCGCCTCCTCGGCCCGGCCGCGACCGAGGACCGCGTCGGCGGCCTCGACTACGCCTACGTCACCACCGAGGACTACCTTGCGAAGAACCCGGAGAAGGTCAAGAAGTTCGCCGAGGCCATTCTGAAGGCCAACGCAAAGGCCAACGAGGACGACGCGAACAGCCGCACCGTCGCCGAGGGCTACGTCGACGTCGACCCGAAGATCCTGGCCAAGGCCGTCCTCCCGACCATGGGCACCGAGCCGGTCTCGGCCGAGGACCTTCTGGCCGCCGTGGGCCGCATGGCCCGCTACGGGCTGGTCGAAGAGGGCCTGAAGGACACGATTGTCGCGGACATGCTGAAGTAGGCCCCGGATGACTGCAACCACTCTCTCCCGGCGCCGTTCGGCCGTGCCCCCGGGCGCGGCCGAACGGCGGCCGGAAGGCCGCAACCGTTCCCGGCCGTGGCGCCAGATCCTTGCGTTGGCGGTCTTTGCCCTGGTCTGGGAAGTGTTCGCCCGGCTCTCCCCGGGCTCGGGTGTTCCGACGTTCGGGGCAACCGTGGCGGAGCTGGGCAGCCAGCTCGGCACCTCCGGGTTCTGGGCCGCCTTGGGCACCACCACCGGCAACGCGCTGATCGGCTTCGCCCTGTGCCTGGCCATCGGCGTGGTGGCCGGCTTGCTCATCGGCCTGAACGACGCCCTGGTCAAGAGCACCAGCGTGGTCATCGACGTCTTCCGCTCGGTGCCCGCCGTGGCGTTCCTGCCGCTGACCCTGCTGTTCTTCGGGGCCACCCGGCCGATGGTGGTCACGATCGTGCTGATCAGCGCCGTGTGGCCGATCCTGATCCAGTCCATCTACGCGGTCCAGCAAATCGATCCGTCGCTGCGGCTGGTCGCGAAGGCCTTCCACCTGCGCAAGCGGGAGATCGTCCGGCACATCTACCTGCCCAGCGTCCTGCCGTTCGTCTTCACCGGGATGCGTATTTCCGCCACCATCAGCCTGCTGCTGGCGATCTCCTCCGAGTTCCTCGGCGGCGCCCCCGGCCTGGGCATGGAACTGAACAACGCCCTGGTCATCGACCGGAACGACCGCGTCTTCGCCCTGGTCATCATCTCCGGCTCGCTGGGCATGATCCTGAACTCCCTGCTCAAGGCGGCCCAAGGCCGCGCGCTCTGGTGGCACCCCTCGGAAAGGACCGCTAGCCATGATTAACGCCGTCAAGGACGTGGCATCCCGCGGGTGGCTGCTGGTCGCGCTGGTGCTGCTCTGGTGGTTCGGCACCGCCTCCAGCGAGTCGCTGTTCTTCCCGCCGCTGGCCAAGATCATGGCCGACTTCCAGGACCTGTGGCTCTTCGAGCACACCCTGACCGACCTGCTGCCGAGCCTGGGACGGCTGCTGCTGGGCTACTCGATCGCCGTCGTCGGCGGCGTGGGCATCGGGTTGCTGCTGGGCCTGTGGCGCCCCTTCGAGGAATCCGTGCGCCCGATCCTCGAGTTCGTCCGCGCCATCCCGGGCACCGCCATGGTGCCGATCTTCATGATCTTCCTGGGCAACGGCACGGAGATGCGCGTGGCGATGATCGGCATGGTCGCCGCCTGGCCGATCCTGCTGAACACCATTGACGGCGTCCGCGCCGTCGAACCGACCCTGAACCAGGTGGCCGGGGCGTTCCACATCAAGCGCCGGATGGCCATCACGCACATCGTCCTGCCCTCGGCCGCTCCGCAGATCTTCGCCGGCGCCCGCGTGGGCCTGTCCATCGGCATCATCGCCATGGTCGTCGTCGAAATGGTGGGCCGCCCCGGCGGCATCGGGCACTTCGTCCTCAGCTCGCAGCGGCAGTTCGACCTCACGGCGATGTGGAGCGGCCTGATCGTGCTGGGCATCGTCGGCTACGTGGCCAATCTCCTCTTCAAGCTGGTGGAGAAGAAGGTTCTCTGGTGGCACATCAACATGCAGTCCCGGCACAAGGAAGCCTAGAAAATGACTACCAACAACAGCACCTCCGCGAACCAGTCGCTCCTCGTCGAGGGCCTCGGCCATAGCTACGGGGACCACCAGGTCCTCAGGGACCTCTCCTTCGAGGTGGAGGCGGGCCAGTTCGTCTCCGTCGTCGGCCCCTCCGGCGCCGGAAAGTCCACCCTGCTGCAGTGCCTCACCGGCCTGCGGAAGCCCACCGCCGGGCAGGTCTCCTTCCGCGGGCAGAAGGTCAGCGGCACCCCGCGGGGCATGTCGATCGTCTTCCAGGACTACAGCCGCTCGCTGATGCCGTGGATGAGCGTCGCCGACAACGTGGGCCTGCCGCTGAAGTCCGCCGGCCTGAACAAGACGGACCGCTCCGCCCGGGTCCAGCGCGCGCTCGCCGAGGTTGGCTTGGCCGGCAGCGAGGCCAAGTACCCGTGGCAGCTCTCCGGCGGCATGCAGCAGCGCGTGGCCATCGCCCGCGCGCTGGCCTTCGACCCGGCGGCGATCGTCATGGACGAACCGTTCGCCTCCGTCGACGCGCAGACCCGCTCCGAGCTCGAGGACCTGGTCCTGGGCGTGCGCGATCACCTGGGCATTATGGTCCTGCTGGTCACCCATGACATCGACGAGGCCGTGTACCTGGCGGACCGCGTGCTGGTGCTCGCCGGCCGGCCGGCCACGCTGGCCGCGGACCTGAAGGTGGACCTTCCGGTCCCGCGCCACCAGGTCCGCACCAAGGCGCTGCCCCTCTTCGGCGAACTCCGCGGGGAAGTCCTGAGCCTGATCCAGGGCAGCGGCGCCGCCCAGGCGGCCGCGGCCGCGCGTTAGGCCGCGGGGCGCAAAGATCGGTACGACGGCGGGTGCGTCCCCTTCGGGGCGCGCCCGTCATTCATGTTCCCGGAGCCGGTCATCGCCGGGGTCCCGGATTCTCCGGGCCGGGTAGGCGGCATGGGGCCGGCCGTCCCGGGCTTCCGCTGAAGGGCCCGAGTGGCCCGCGCCACCTCCCAATAGCTTCAATCTCACACCAAATTGATGCAATTGCATATATATGCGGACGTAGGCTGAAACCGTAAGCGATACCCCAGGAAAGTAGGCGTAATGCGTGCGGTTGTTTTCGAGAACTACAAGACCTTCCCCGTCCTCAAGGACGTGGAGAAGCCGAAACCCGGTCCCGGCGAGGTCCTCCTGAAGGTGGCCGGCGCCGGTGCCTGCCACTCGGACGTGGCGGTCTACAACGAGTTCGACGCCAGCACCCCCGGCGCCGTTCCGCCGTCGTTCGTCCTGGGCCATGAGAACTCCGGGTGGGTCGAGGAACTGGGCGAGGGTGTGACCGGCTTCGAGATCGGGGACGCCTACCTGGTCTACGGTCCCGTCGGCTGCGGCCACTGCGCCGCCTGCTCCCGGGGCCAGGACACCTACTGCGAGAACGCCGCGACCAACCCGTACCTGGGCATCGGCCTGGGCCGCGACGGCGGCATGGCCGAGTACCTCGTGGTTCCGGCCCGCAACCTGGTGCCGCTCGGCGACGCCGACCCGGTGGCCGCCGCGCCGCTCTCCGACGCCGCGCTGACCCCCTACCACGCCATCAAGCTGTCCCTGCCGAACCTGGCCGGCGGCGGAAAGTTCGCCCTCGTCGTCGGGCTCGGCGGCCTCGGCCAGATCGCCGTGCAGATCCTCAAGGCGCTCACCGGAGCCACCGTCATCGCCACGGACATGAAGGAAGAGGCCATGGCCAAGGCCGCCGCCCACGGCGCCATCACCGTCCCCGGCGGCCCGGACCAGGCCGCCCGGATCCGCGAGATCACCGGCGGGCGCGGCGTGGACGCGGCCTTCGACTTCGTGGGCGCCGCCCCGACCATCAAGACCGCGGCCGCGTCCATGGCCATCGGGTCCCGCCTGACCGTTGTGGGCATCGCCAACGGCCTGTACGAATGGTCCTTCTTCGGCACCCCCTACGAATCCACCATCACCAACACCTACTGGGGCACCATCGAGGACCTGCATGAGGTCGCCGCCATGTACCGGGCGGGGCAGATCGTGCCGGAGATCGAACGCTTCGGCATGGAGGACGCGCTCGAGGCCTACCGCCGCCTCGAGGCCGGCGAGCTCTCCGGCCGCGCCGTCGTCGTTCCGCACGGAGCCCAGTAGAGGCCCCGGGAACTTCCGGCACGACGGCGGGTGCCTCCTTCGGCGGAAGGAGGCACCCGCCGTCGTTGGTTGCCGGTGAACCCCGCCCTAGTCCGGGAAAGGGACGTTGGGGACGTCGGGCTTGCCGTCGTGGTCCTTGTCGCCGTAGGCCCTCATGGCGAGGTCGTCGGCGAGCTTCTCATCGCCCCGGATCGGAACGACCCCCTCGTCGACTTCGCCCTTGTGGCTCTTGCGGTGCTTTTTCGGCGTCGCCTTGCCCTCGTGCGGTGCATCGCCCTCGAACGGCGCATCACCCTCGTGCGGTGCCTTGCCCTCGTGCGAGCCGCTGCCCTTGTTCCTGATGCCCATGAAACGACGGTACGCGCCTTCGGCGCGCGGTTGAAGGGGCAATTTCGGCGGGAACCGCGGGCCGCTCCTACGCTTCGTCCCCGTCCGGATGCAGCGGCGGCGAGGCTTCCACGCCGCGCCCCTCGCCCAGTCCCGTCACCACGTCGCGCAGGGCCTCGAGGGAACTTTTCCGGGGTGCCCACCCCAGCTCCTCACGGGCGCGGGTGGTGTCCATCAGGGGTGCCCCGGCGGCCATGTCCACCCATCCGGGGTCCGCGGCGAGCAGCCGCAACCGCCACGCGGCCGCGACGGCGCCGCGGACCAGTCCCGTCGGCAGCGGCAGCCAGCGCCTGGCCCCGAACAGGGAAGCCACCGCATCGGGGCCCAGCACCGGCTCCCCGGCAACGTTGAAGGCCCCCACGGCGCCGCGATCCAACACCCGCCAGTAGGCCTCGGCCACGTCCTGGGCATGCGCGGCCTGGAAGACGAAGGCCTTCGGGTACGGCAGCAGGGGAAGGCGCAGCCGGTGCACCCCACCCACCGGCAGCCACGGCCCAACGAAGAACCGGCGGACCTCGCTGCCCGCCCGGGCCTGGAAGATCAGGGAGGGCCGCAGCCGCGCGACCTTCACCTCGGGGTGCTGCGCGGCGAAGCGGTCCAGCAGCGACTCCTGCTCGCCCTTGAAGCGGCTGTAGGACGAACTCGGGATCCCGTCGGCGGGCCAGGACTCGTCCACCCGCCGGTCCTTGGGCCGGGCCCGGTAGGCCCCGACGCTGGAAGCGCAGACCACGTGCCCGACGCCGGCCCGGGCCGCCGCCTCCAGCACGGCCGCGGTGCCGTCCACGTTGATGCGCCGCATCGCGTCCTCGTCGTGGCTGGGCTGGACCACCCAGGCCAGGTGCACCACGGCGTCGCACCCGGCGAACGCCTCCGCGAGCCGGTCCGCGGCATCCCCGGCGGAGACGTCCACCGCGTGCCAGTCGGCGGCGTCGTAGGGTTCGGCCGAGGAATCGGGGAGGCGGCGCGCCACGCCGACCACCTCCAGGCCCCCGGGATATCCGTCCCGCTGGGCCGTGCGGATCCTGTGGAGCAGGGCGGTTCCCATGTTGCCGGTGGCCCCGACGATGGCGATGCGCATGGCTTAGAAGGTACGCGCCCGCGGCACCCGAATGAAGGGCGCGGCGCGGGGACGGGAAGCCGGCCGGCGCCACGGGCCCCGGGCACGGCGCCCCGCAAAGGGGCCCTGGCTAGAAAATGTGTTCTATGGTGGCGGCATGATCTTCCATGCCGATCCGCCCGCCGGTCCCGCCGGGCCAGCATCCGGTGGGGGCGGCCCCGCCCGGAACGAGGCGCGCGGATTCCCTTCCCCGGCGCAGGACTACTTCCACGGCGGGATCGACCTGAACCGCCACCTGATCCGCGACCGCACCTGCACGTTCCTCATGCGCGTGGAGGGGAACGCCATGGCCGCGGCCGGCATCGCCGACGGCGACGAGATCATCGTGGACAGGTCCTTGACGCCGCGCGACGGTTCCGTCGTGGTGGCCGTGCACGACGGCGAACTCACCGTCCGGCGCCTGCGCTCCACTCCGCGCGGGGTCTCCCTGGTGGCGGAGGGCGGCGCGTCGCAGGCGGACGAACCCGCCGTCGAGGTGGCGGAACTGGCGGAGCTGGAGGTGTGGGGCGTGGTCACCCGCTGCCTGCACCATGTTTGAGACGCACGTGTCTGAAGCGATGGGGTCTGAGGCGAACGCCTCTGGGGCGGCCGACGGTCCCGCGCTCGCCGCGGGGGAGCGGATCGCGCTGGTGGACGTGAACAACTTCTACGTCTCCTGCGAGCGGGTCTTCGACCCGCGGCTGGAAGGCCGGCCCGTCGTCGTGCTCTCCAACAACGACGGCTGCGTGGTCTCCCGCTCGGAGGAGGCCAAACGGCTGGGGATCAAGACCGGCGCGCCGTGGTTCCAGCTGGCGCCGCAGGCGCAGCGCTGGGGGCTGGTGGCGCGCTCGAGCAACTACGAGCTGTACGGGGACATGAGCGCCCGGGTGATGGAGGTGCTGGGCCGGTTCGGGACCTGGCAGGAGGTGTACTCGATCGACGAGTCGTTCCTGGGCGTGGCCGGCGACGAGGCGCGGCTGCGCACCGAAGGCGGACGCATCCGGGACGCCGTGCGGCGGCTGGTGGGGGTGCCGGTGTGCGTGGGGATCGCCCCGACCAAGACGCTTGCGAAGTTCGCCAACCACATCGCCAAGCGCAACCCGGGCATGGACGGGGTGTGTTCGCTGGGATCCCTGCCGCGCGGGGAGGCGGAGCGGATCCAGTCCCGCGTCCCGGTCACCGGGCTCTGGGGCGTGGGGCCCCGGACGGGCAAGCGCCTGAACGCGCTGGGCATCGAGACCGTGGCGGACCTGCGGGCGGCCGACCCGCTCGCGATCCGCAAGAGGTTCTCGGTGGTGCTGCAGCGGACCGTGCTGGAGCTAAACGGGACGCCGTGCATTCCGCACGCGGAGGAACGGGCGGACAAGCAGCAGGTCATGTTTTCCCGCTCCTTCGCGGTGCCGGTGTCCACGCTGGAGGAGATGGACCAGGTGATGGCGGTGTACGCGCAGAAGGGCGCGGCCCGGCTGGCGGCCGAGGGAATGCGCGCCGCGGTGGTGTCCGTCTCGGCCGGGACCAGCCGGTTCTCCGCCGGGGTGGAGTCCGCGCCGGCCGCCTCCGTGGCCCTGCCGTCGCCCACGCAGGACCCGATCGTGCTGACCCGGGCCGCGGTCGGTGCCATGCGCGGGCGCATGGTGCCCGGGGTGCCGTACGTGCGCGCCGGCGTGCTGTTCTCGGGGCTCTCGCGCGCCGATGCGGCCGGGGAGCAGGCGATGCTGGAGCCCTTCGCCGAGGAGCGGAACGAATCCGGGATCGCGGACGTGCTGGGGGCGGTGCGGGCCAAGTTCGGGGAGGCCGCGATCGGGCTGGGGCAGGGAGGGCTGGCCGAGCCGGCGGCGTGGACCATGAAGCGCGAGTTCTCCTCGCCGCGGTACACCACCGAGTGGGCCGACCTGCCGGTGGCGCGGGCGTAGGCGGCGTCCCCAACGCGTGCTCGATTCATGCGGGAATGGGGTGGCCAAACCCGCACGAATCGAGCACGCGTTGCTTGCGCGGAACGCGCACGGATGCCTCACCCGTGGCTGGCGTCCCCATTGCCGCCGCGGAGGCGCAGGGCCGCCACGTTGGCGCCGGCAATGAGGGCGATGCCGGCCACTTGGACCGGGTGGAGGGTTTCGTGGAGGGCCAGGACGCCGATCGTGGCCGCGAACACCGGATTGACGCTCATCAGGATCCCGAACAGGTTGGCCGGGACCCGGCGCAGCACCAGCAGGTCCGCGGTGTAGGGGACAACGGTGGCCAGGATTCCAGCGCCCAGCGCGTAGAGCAGGGTGGGGACATCGGGGCGCTGGGTGGCGAACACGATCAGTGCGGCGGGCAGGAAGAGGGTGGCCGAGACTCCGGCGGCCGCGGCGGTGCCCTGGACACCGGGGATGCGCGCCCCCACCGTCTTGTTGAGCAGGATGTAGGCGGCCCAGCAACCTGCCGCCGTCAGGGCCAGCATGATGCCGAGGTAGTCGGTCGAGGGCCCGGGCTGGGTGATGGCCAGGACTCCGGCCGCGGCGGGAAGGGCGCATGCCTTGCCCGCCCAGCGGCGGGCGCCGATGATGGCCACGGCCAGCGGACCGAGGAATTCCAGGGTCATGGCGAGCCCGAGCCCGATGCGTTCCACCGCCGCGTACAGGCTCAGGTTCATGGTTCCGAACACGAGTGCCAGCAGCAGCACCGGCCACCACTGGTGCCGGGTGAAGGTGCGCAGGCGCGGGCGGACCACCGGGAGGAGGACGGCCGCGGCGATGAGCTGGCGCACCGCGACGACCCCGACGGGGCCGAGCACCGGGAACGCCAGGGAACCGCTGGCCGCTCCCAGCTGGTTGGACAGGGCGCTGCCCACCAGCGCGGCGACGCGGGCGGACCGTCCGCGGGGGGTGGGTTCTTTCGGGTCCATGAGCCGAGTGTGGGACGTCCGGATCAATTCGCATAATGCATGGACAGCGGTGTTGATGCGTCCAGCGTATGAATAGACTCGTGTCGTGGACGTCGAGCTTCGTCATCTTCGCTGCCTGGTCGCCGTCGTCGAGACCGGGAGCTTCACCGACGCCGGGATCGAACTGGGCATCTCCCAGGCCGCGGTCTCCCGGGGCGTGGCCGCCCTCGAGCGTGCCCTGGGCGTGCGGCTCCTGCATCGGACGACCCGCAGCGTCGAGCCCACCCCCGCGGGGGAGCGGGCCCTCCGCAAGGCGCGCCGTGTGCTGTCGATCGTCGCGGACCTCCAACGGGAGGCCTCCGACGACGGCGGCACGGTCCGGATCGGGTACGCCTGGTCCGCCCTGGGCAAGCACACCCAGGAACTGCAGCGCCGGTGGGCATCCGTTTTCCCGCACAGCGAGCTGCGGCTGGTCAAGACCAACACACCCACGGCCGGGCTGGCCGAGGGAACCAGCGACTTCGCGATCCTGCGGCGGGTTCCCGACACCTCGATCCTGGACGTCGTGCTCATCGGACACGAGAGGCGCTACTGCGCGATGGCCTCCGTCGATCCGCTGGCCCGGCGGCGGACCGTCTCGCTGGCGCAGGTGGCCGACTCGCCGCTGGCCATCGACCTGAGGACCGGCAGCACGCGGCTGGACCTCTGGCCGGAGGATGCGCGCCCCCGCAGGACCATACCCATCGAGGACGTCGACGACTGGCTCACCGTCATCGCAACCGGCACGGCCCGCGGCGTCACGGCCGAATCCACGGCCTACCAGTACCGCCGTCCCGGTCTCGTCTACCGGCCGGTGCGCGATGCCCCGCCGCTGCCCGTCTACGCCGCATGGTCCAAGGCCGATCCGCCCCCGGCACGCCAGGACGTCGTCGAACTCCTCGCCGGCTTCTACCGCCCGCCGTCCCCGCACGGTAACCGGCCGGAATCCGCCGGACCGCTGGGCCAGCCGGTGCAGTAAAGGCGGGCTCCCATAAGGCAGGACGACGACGGCGCGCGGCGCGCGGCGCCGTCGTCGTCCTCGTTTCCGGGAGCGGCGGGTCAGCAGCCTACGAGGGAATGCTCCAGGGCGCCATCGACGAACGTGGCCAGCACGGCCGTCGCCGCCAGCTCGGCCGGGCTGGAGGCGAGCGGATCCGCGGCCAGCACGGTGAGGTTGGCCCGGTTCCCCAACGCGATCGAGCCGTGGTCGGGCAGGCCCGCCGCCTTGGCGGCGTGGGTCGTGTACCCCTCCAGTGCCATGAGGGCGGTCAGCCCCTGCTCCGGGTTGATCGGCTGCGCCCCGGGACGGTCCACCCGATGGCGGAGCTGCGCGTCGGCCATGATCGCGCGCGGGTCGTAGGGAGCGATGGGCCAGTCCGAGCCCAACGCGACCGTGACGCCGGCCTCCCGCAGGTCGCGGCAGCGCCACCCGCGGTCGGCGCGGTCCTCCCCGAGCCGGGAGGACCAGTTGTCCGAGCGGTCGGCGTGGACGAAGTGCGTGCAGTGGGTCGGCTGCATGCTGGCCGCCACCCCGATCCGGGCCATCTCCTGGATAAGGGCGTCGGGCAGCGTCTCGAGGTGCTCAATGCGGTGGATCGACCGCGCCGCCTCGGGGACCTGGGCCAGCGTGCGCAGCACGTGGGCGATCGCGGCGTCCCCAATGGCGTGGGTGGCGGTGGGGATGGAGCGGTCGGCGAAGTAGCGCAGCGCCTCGGAGAAGCGGGTGGCGTCGGGCCAGAACGGGTCCCGGGATTCGCCGTTGGCGTCGGGTTCGTGCAGCCAGGCCGTGCCGTTGTCGATGGTGCCGTCGATGAAGAACTTGATGCCGGTGACGGCCCAGCGCCGCCCTCCGGTCCCCACCAGCGATGCCAGGTTTGCCCAGTCCTCCTCAGTGGTTCCCGGCACGCACCAGGCGGCGCAGCGCAACTCCAAGGGCAGGCCCGGACCGTCCTCGACGGCGGCGAGCAGCGCGGCGGAGTCTCCGCCGAAATCCATCACCTGTCCGCCGGTGATCCCGTGCCGGGCGAACTGGGTGAGCACGTCGTGCAGGCGCGCGGCACGTTCGGCGAGCGGTTCCAGCGGCATGGCGTCCAGGGCCAGGTCCATGGCGTCCATCTCCACCAGCCAGCCGGTGGGCAGGCCGTGCGGGCCCCGTTCGATGCCGGGGACCCCGGCGAAATCCGCAGCGCCGTGGATGCCCGCGGCGGCGAGGGCGGCGCCGTTGACGACGGCGGAGTGGGCGTCGAAGAGCCGCACGAGCGCCGGGCGGTCCGCCGGGAGGCCGCCGAGGAAGCCGTTGTCGGGATTCCCGGCGCCGAACAGGGTGGGCTTCAGGCCCCACCCGCGGACCCAGGCGGGGGCCGGTGTGCGTTCTGCCTCCGAGGCGAGGAGGGCGGCGGCCTCCGCGAGGGACCCGGCGTCCGTGAGGTCCACGCCGCAGGTGATCTCGGCCCCCATGACCGGGTGGATGTGCGAGTCGATCAGCCCGGGCACGACGCAGGCGTCGCCGAAGTCGTGGACGGCGGTCCCCGGACCGGCCCACGCGGACGCGTCCGCGGGGCTACCCAGGTGGGTGATCCGGCCGCCGGTGATGCCGATCGCGGTGACGCCCTCGGTGGAGGGGGCCAGGGTGCGCACTGTGCGGGCGTGGATGATGGCGTCGGCCTTAGTTGCCGTCATTGGTGGCGATTCCTTCGTAGATGGCGGGACGGGTTTTCCTCAGGATTCGGGCGAGGGCCAGCCCGGCGGCGAAGACGGCGGGCACGACGGCGGCGATGAGGACGTTGGTGACGCCGTCGGCCGCGGTCATCAGGCCGATGTTGGCCAGCACCAGGTAGACGGCCGCGAACAGCAGCATGGTGGCGACGGCCGCGACCGGGACGACCCACCGGTTGGTGGCCGCCTCGCGGTGGCGCCGGAGGTAGACGACGGTGGCCAGCGAGACCAGCCCCTGCAGGCAGATGATGCCAAGGACGCCGGGGGTGTTCAGCCAGATCATCAGGTGCAGGTAGGGGTCGGCGCCGACGGCGGCCATGGCCAGCACGACGACGAGGGCCACGACGGTCTGCGCGAGGCCGGCGATGTGGGGCGAACGGAAGCGGGGATGCGTGCGGCCCAGGAATGCCGGCGTGAGCCCGTCCCGGGAAAGCATGTAGGTGTACCGGTTGATCGCGTTGTGGAAGGCCAACTGCATGGCGTAGAGGCTGGTCGCCAGCAATACGGCCATGGCAGCGCCGGACCAGGAGCCGACGTAGGTGTCCGCGGCGATGTAGAACAGGTCGGTGAGGTTCTCGGCCGCCAGCGACTGCACCTGGGCGGAGCCGAACGCCAGCACGGTGGTCCACGAGACGAAGGCGTAGAACAGCGCCAGGAAGCCGACGGCGATGTACGTCGCGCGCGGAATGGTGCGTTCCGGATCCCGGGCTTCCGAGCGGTAGAGGACCGTCGATTCGAACCCGACGAACGCGCCGAAGGCCAGGCCCAGCACCGCGACCAGCCCAGGGTCGGTCAGGTGCGCGGGGGAGAAGGAGGTGACGTCGATCCCGTCGGCCCCTCCTTGGGCCAGGACCGCCACCGCGACCACGGCGAGGATGAGGGTCTCGGCCACCAGCAGCACGCCGAGGACCTTGGCGCCGACGTCCACGCCCCGGTACCCGACCAGGCAGACGGCGAGGATCGCGGCGACGGCCAGGAGCGGCCACGGCACGTCCGCGCCCGTGAACCGAAGGACCAGGCCCTGCAGTTGCAGGGCGAACAGCCCGTACAGGCCGATCTGGATCAGGTTGTAGCTGACGACCGACAGGGCCGCTGTCGCCAGGCCCGCGGTGCGGCCGAGGGACTTCGTCACGTACCCGTAGAAGCCGCCCGCCGCGCGCATGTGCTTGGTCATGGCCATGAAGCCGGTGGAGAAGAGCACCAGCACCACGCCGGCCAGGAGGTATCCCAGCGGCGCGGCCGGGCCGGCGACGGCGATGGCCAGCGGGGCGATGCCCGCCATGATGGTCAGGGGGGCGGCTGCCGAGAGGACCAGGAAGACGATGCCCGGTGTCCCCAGCGCATTGCGCTTCAGGCCGGCGGCCGTCCCCCGCGCAGGGGAGATCACGTCGGTGGTTTCCATGGAATGTCCGCTTTCAGGGGGAAGGACCCAGGGGATCAGGCGTGCAGGGGAGCCATTAATCGAGAGGCTTTCGGTTTAGTATGGTGTAACCGGGATTACTCCACAAGGGGGTTCCTGACGATTTCTTTCAACAGGGGAGAGTTCACCTCGATGGGACGGCCCAAGGCACCACTGCTCAGCCGGGAGCAGGTCGTCGCGGCGGCCCTGGAGCTCGTCGACGCCGAGGGGGACTTCAGCTTCCCGAAGCTCGCCAAGAGCCTGGGGGTCAGCCAGTCCTCGATCTACCACCACGTGTCCGGGCGGGCCGAGCTGGTCGAAATGCTGCGGGGGGCGGCGTTCCGGGCCGGCGACGACTCTCCTTCCCCGAACGCCCCGTGGCACGAGAAGCTCCGGGACGCCATCCGCCTCTACCGCGCAGGCTTCGCCCAACATCCGCGGCTGGCGCCGCTACTGGCCTCCACCACCGTCGAGAACCCCCACATCCTGGGGATGTATGAAGGCATCGCGGCCGCCCTGGCCGAGGCGGGCTTCAGGGGCCCGGACATCGTGAGTGCCATCGGCCTGGTCGACAGCTTCGCCATCGGCGCCGCGCTGGACCTCTCCGCGCCCGACGTTCCGTGGAGGCCCAGCCGCGGCAGCTACCCCGCCCTGGAGGAGGCCTTGGCCCAGGCCGCCCCACCGGTGCAGCGTGCGGAGGCCGCCTTCGAATTCGGCCTGGAAACGCTGATCGCCGGGCTGCGCGCCCGCGCCCAACAGATCGAACAGGCCGGGCGGATCACGCAGAAGGCCGAGGCGGGGACGAACCCCTAGCACCGCCGGGCACGCCAAGGCCGCCCGCCGGCGGAAAACAGGCCGTAACGCAGGACGACGACGGCGCCGCGCGCCGCCGTCGTCGTCCTTGATGAGATGGGCCGGCCCGGAACGGGCGGGCTGGGGAACGGTCAGTGGGCCTCGAGCACGCTGACGTAGTTGGCCACGGCCAGCCCGCCCATGTTGTGCACCGCGGCGCGGCGGGCGCCGGGAAGCTGCATGTCCCCGGCGGTGCCGCTCAGCTGCATGGCGGCGACCACGTGCTGGGAGACGCCGGTGGCGCCGACCGGGTGGCCCTTGGCCTTGAGTCCGCCGGAGAGGTTGACGGGCAGCCTGCCGTCCCGGTACACCCAGCCCTCTTCGATGGCGCGGCGTCCCTCGCCGGGGCCGGTGAGGCCCATGACCTCGTACATGACCAGTTCGGCGATGGTGAAGCAGTCGTGGACCTCGGCGAAGTCCAGCCCGTCCAGGCCGGTGCCGGCCATGGCCAGCGCGCGCCGCCAGGCGGCCGCGCTGCCGGCGAAGGCGGTGGGGTCGCGCTTGTCCACGGGCATGAAGTCGTTGGCGTGCCCGAAGCCGGCCAGGCGGACGGCCTCCGCGGCGGCTCCGGCGCGCGGGGCCTCGGTGCTGAGCACCAGCGCGGCCGCTCCGTCGGAGACGGGGGAACAGTCGGTGCGGCGCAGCGGCTCCGCGACCACCGGGTTCTTCTCCGAGACGGTCCGGCAGAATTCCTCGCCCAGGTCCCGGCGCAGCTGAGCGTAGGGATTGGACACCCCGTTGCGGTGGTTCTTCGCCGCGATCGAGCCGAGCACGTCGCCCACGGCGCCGTAGCGCTTCTCGTAGTGCTTGGCCGTTTCGGCGAAGAGCCCGGCGAAGCCGGTGCTGGAGGCCTTCCCCGCGGCGTCGTAGTCGGCGCCGAGCAGGGCCGCCCCCACGACGTCGGCGCCCGCGTGCGTCATCTTCTCCGCGCCGATGACCAGCACGTTGCGCGCCGTGCCGGCCAGCAGGGACTTGGCTCCCTGCTGGACGGCGGCCGAGCCGGAGGCGCAGGCGTTCTCCACCCGGGTGGCCGGGACGTTGGCCAGGTCGTCGGAGATCTGCAGCGCCAGCGAGGACGGGAAGCCCAGGGCCACCATGCCGGAGTTGAACTGGCCCAGGTAGACCTCGTCGATCTGCCCCGGCTCCAGCCCGGCGTTGGCGATCGCCTCGCGCCCGACCTTCACGATCAGCGATTCGAGGGTCTCGTCGGCGAGCTTGCCGAAGGGGGTGTGCCCCCATCCGGTGAGCAGGATGTCCTTGCCGAATTGGGATTGCAGGCTCATGCGGAGGCACCTTCCAGTTCCGTGGCCAGGGTGTCGGAGACGGCGAAGTCCGCCGCCGTGTTGGCTTGGACCTCGTCCAGGCCCACGCCCGGGGCGAGCCGGACCAGCACCAGTTGGGCTTCCGGGCGCGGCGCGCCGCCTTCGTTGGGGATGCGGTCGTGGTGGATGTCGAAGACGGCGAGGTCGGTGACGATGCGGTCCACCACGCGCACCCCGGTCAGCGGCAGGGTGCACTCGGCGACGATCTTGGGGGTGCCGTCCTTGGCCACGTGCTCGGTGAGCACCACCACCCGCGGCGTGCCGGCCACCAGGTCCATGGCCCCGCCCATGCCCTTGACCATCTTGCCGGGGATGGTCCAGTTGGCCAGGTCCCCGGAGCCGGAGACCTGCATGGCGCCGAGGATGGCGACCTTGACGTGGCCGCCGCGGATCATGCCGAAGCTGGTGGCCGAGTCGAAGATGGACCCGCCCGGCAGGATGGTGACGGTCTGCTTGCCGGCGTTGATCAGGTCCGCGTCCTCCTCGCCCTCGTAGGGGAACGGGCCCATGCCGAGCAGGCCGTTCTCGCTTTGGAGCACCACGCGGACGCCGTCGGGGAGGTTGTTGGCCACCAGGGTGGGAATGCCGATGCCGAGGTTGACGTAGTCCCCGTCCTCCAGTTCGGCGGCGGCGATGGCCGCCATCTCGTCTCGTGTCCAAGCCATGGTCTTCTCCTTGCGGTTCGGGGGTCGGGGGTCAGGCGCCGACGGCGGCGGGCCGGGGGCGGACGGTGCGTTGCTCGATGTCCTTGGTCCGGCCGGTGGACTTCGCCAGCCGCTGGACGTAGACGCCGGGGGTGACGATGTGGTTCGGATCCAACGTTCCGGGCTCGACGACCACCTCGGCCTCGGCGACGGTGACGCGCCCGGCGGTGGCGACGACGGGGTTGAAGTTGCGGGCCGTGTAGCGGTAGATCAGGTTCCCGTCGGTGTCCGCGGTGTGGGCGTGGACCAGGGCCAGGTCCGCGACGATGCCGCGCTCCTGGACGTGGAGGACGCCGTCGAACTCCGCGTGCGGCTTGCCCTCGGCCACCAGGGTGCCCACCCCGGTCTTGGTGTAGAAGGCCGCGATGCCGGCGCCGCCGGCCCGTAGCCGCTCGGCCAGGGTGCCCTGCGGGGTGAACTCCACCTCGAGGGCCCCGGCGAGATACTGCTCGGCGAACAGCTTGTTCTCCCCGACGTAGGAGGCCACGACCTTGGCGACCTGGCCGTTCTCGATCAGCACCCCCAGGCCCTTGCCGTCGATGCCCATGTTGTTGGAGACGATGGTCAGGCCGGTGACCCCGGAATCGCGCACCGCGTCGATCAGGTCGGCGGGGATGCCGCTGAGGCCGAAGCCGCCGACCGCGATGGTGATGCCGTCGGTCAGTACCCCCTCGAGCGCGGCGGCGGGATCTGCCATGAGCTTGGACATGCGCTTCTCCTTGTGTCGGTGGCGGGCGGCGTCCTCGGGGAGGGGCCGCAGCGTCCGTGCGAGTCTGTCCACTAAATGGACGGCCGGATTTGAATGGACCCTATCGGCGCATTTGTCAGGGCGTCAAGGCCCTGATTGACTGGTCATCACACTGTGGACGGACGCCAGCAAGCTGTCCATATTATGGATAATGGAGCCGAATATGACGCAGAAAACGGTGCAGCACAAAACGGTCCAGGGGGCGCAGGTCGTGGGCCGGATCGCGGACCTGCTGCGCATCGTCGCCCGCGCCCCGGAGGCGGGCGCGGCGCTGCCGGAGATCGTGGCGGCGTCCGGGCTGACCCGGCCCACCGTCTACCGGCTGCTGGCCTCGCTCGCGGCGGAGGGTCTGCTGGACCACGACGGCGCCACCAACACCTGGCACCTGGGCCCCGAGCTCTACGTCATGGGCGCGGTGGCGGCGAACCGGTACGCGATCGAGGACATCGCCCGCCCCAGCCTGCGGCGGCTGGCCGACGAAACGGGGGAGAGCGCCTTCCTGTCCATCCGGCGCGGCGACGAAACGGTGTGCCTGATGCGGGTTGAGGGCAGCTTCCCGGTCCGGTCCTTCGTCCTGCACGAGGGCGTGCGGTTCCCGCTCGGGGTCGCGTCGGCGGGGCTGGCGATCCTGGCCTTCCTCCCGGACGCCGAGGTGGACCGCATCCTGAACGACGACGGCGCGCGCACCGCCCGCTTCGGTCCCGGCCACAGCCCCGAGTCGATCCGGGCCAACCTGCGCGCCATCAGGGAGGTGGGGTACGCGGTGAACCCCGGACTGGTCCTCGAAGGCAGCTGGGGCATGGGCGCGGCGGTGTTCGACCGCAAGGGCGAACCGGCCTGGGCCCTGTCCCTGACCGGAATCGAGTCCCGCTTCCGCCCCGAGCGGCAGGAGGCGTTGGGGCGCCTGCTGCTCGAGGAGGCGCACCGGATCACCCGGGAACTGCGGGACGGGCCCGGCCGGCGCCGCGATTCCTAGCTGGCCGTATGTCAGCGCTGGGCGATCTTCAGCCCCAGCCGCCGCTCGCTCAGCAGCAGCGCCAACAGGATGCCCACGGCCGCGAAGCCGCAGGTCATCCACCAGGTGGCACCCCAGCCGCCGGTCGCGGTGGCCAGCGCTGCGGCGATCGCCGGGCCGGTGAAGTTGCCGACGTTGAAGATCTGCTGCATCAGCCCCATCACGGCCGGGGCCGAGCCGCCCTCCGGGGCCAGGTCCACGGCCAGCCTGACCAGTGTCGTGGGGATGGCGGCGCCGGTCATGGAGAACAGCGCCACGGCGGCGAACTGGAACGCGGCCCCGCCCGGCACCTGCTGCCACGGCACCGCGAAGGTCAGCAGCGACGTCGTGCCCATGGACACGAAGGCGCCGATCAGCAGCACCCGGGCCGGGACCCCGCGCTGCATCAGGGGAGCGGTGAGGATCGCGCCCACGGCGTTCAGCCCGCCCACGACGGCGGAGAGCACGCCGGGCCAGATGCCGGTGACCCCGTTGGCCTGGTAGACCGTGGGGAGGAAGCCCACCACGGCCATCCACTGGACCGTGTAGCAGGCGAACACCGTGCCGGCGATCCACGGGTTGGGGGAGCGCACCGTGATGGCGATGCGGCGGGCAGCCGCCCGGCCGCGGCCGGTGCCGGGCCGCGGCGGGGCGTCCGGGGGCACGTGCCGCAGCACCAGCGGGATCGGCAGCAGGGACACCGCCGCCATCACCAGCCACCAGGTCTCCCAGGAAACCACCTGCAGCGCCAGGGCGGTGGCCACCAGGCCCACGAACGTTGCGATGCCCTGGTAGGCGCTCCACACGCCCACCGCCAGGTTGAGCCGGCGCAGCGGGGTATGCGTCCGGATCAGGCCCGGCGCCAGCACGGTGACCAGCAGGAACCCGGCACCCTCAAGGACGCGGGAGGCCATCAGGACGCCGGCCGTGGCCGAAAGGCCGCCGGCCAGCGAACCGGTGAACAGCAGGGCCAGGCCGGACAGCAGGCAGCGGCGCGCCCCCGCCAGTTCGGACAGCAGGGACACCGCCAGCCCGGCCAGCATGCCGGCCACCTGCACCATCCCCAACAGCAGGCCCGCGGCCACCAGGCTCAGCCCGAGGTCGGCCTGGATGGCGGGGAGGGCGGCGGGCAGCTTCCAGATGTGCAGGGCCGCGACCACGCCGGCGAACACCACGGTTGCCCAGGCGGCGTCCTGGTGGCGCGTCGGTTCCATGGTCCTCCCTCGTTTCATTCGGTATGCCGGTCTCATTCGGTCTGCCGGTGCAATTCGGCATGTCAGCACCCAGCATCTCCCGCGCGCAGCGGCGGCGGCATCCCGGGTGGGATGCCGCCGCGTGCTGGACCTAACTACGCTGGTGGGCTAGGACTAGTCCCGGCCCTTGCCGGGCCTGTCCTTCTTGGCGACCTTGAGCGTCAGGACCTCGGCCTTGCCGCCGTCCGCGTTCTTCTTGCCGCTGAGGGTTCCCGTGGCGTTGTGGTAGTGCAGGAACAGTGCCTTGGCCTTGGTCTCGCCCGCCGCCCGGTGGGCGGTGAGGGTCTGGCGCGGCAGGTCGGCGAAGACGGTTCCGGTGCCCGAGCCTTCGAACCACAGGTCCGGGGTGATCGCGTTGTAGTCGATCCATCCGGTGGAATCGACCGCGACCAGGTTCCCGTCGGCGTCGCGGTTGAAGTAGCTGTAGGTGCTCACCCGGTAGCTGATGGGCGCGCTGGACTTGCCCGCCAGGCCCAGTGTCCCGAGGGACACCGGCAGCGAAACCACGTTGGTGTCGAACGTGTTCGTGTCCACGTCGCCCGCCTGGCTGTTGGTCGGCCACAGCTCGAGCTGCTGGTTGGTCGCCAGATCCTTCGTGACGGCCACATCCAGGTCCGCGTCCCCGTACGGGGAGCTGAACGTCAGGAAATCGGCCTGCCCGTCGCCGTTGGTGTCGATCTCCACGTCGATCTCGGTGGTCCCGGCCAGGTGCGCCCAGTTGCCCCAGGTGCTGACGCCGAAGTTCAGCGTGCCGTTGGCCGCTCCGACCACGGGCGCGTCGGTGGCGGCGCCCACGTACTGCAGGTCCATTTCGCGGCCGCCGGCGACGGCGTCGAGCTGCCGGCCCTGGCGGGCGCTGGAAGCGCCGAGCTCGAACGCGGAAACCAGCGACAGGTACCGCGCATCGCCGGTGCCCTGGTTGAGGGCGCGGCCGGAGAGCGTCACCGTCGATTCGGTGCCGTTCGCGGTGAAGGAGATCTTCTTGCCGGCGCTCATCGCGGAGGTCGGCTTAGGGGCCGCATGCACGGGCACGCGCAGTTCGGGCACCCCGGCAGCGGTCAGCTTGAGGCGTCCGGAGGCTTCCGCCGCCCACTGGCGGGGGACCCCACCCTGGTAGCGCTCGCTGGCGCTGGGAAGCGTCTTGGCCATCTTCGCCGGATCGACGGTCAGGGTCACCTTGACCTTCGCCGTGCCGTTGGCGGGCACCTTCACGCTGGACCGGTCCAGGGTGTACGTCGCGCCGGGCAGTTCGACGGCGGGAGCGTACGCGACGGCGTAGGTGCGGGCCGTGCTGGTCAGGTTCCGCACGGTGACCCATTGGGCCTCGGTGTGCCTGGAGGTGGCGAGTTCGTCCACGCCGAAGGACAGGGACACCAGGTCCGGCGCGTCGGTCGCGTAGGCGATGGCCGGCGTCGCAAGGGCCGCGGAGCCCACCGTGCGCCCGGTACCGACGCTGGCGGGCCCGTACACGTCGCCGCCGGCGTCCGTGACGTCGGCGGAGGCGGTGTTCATGACGATCGCCTTGATTTCCAGCGGGGTGCGGGTGCCGGAGGCGGCCACCAGGGCGGCCAGGCCCGCGGTGTGCGGGGAGGCCATCGAGGTGCCGGTCTTGGCGGTGGCGCCGGTGCCGGTGCCGACCGCCGCGGAACCGATGCTGGTGCCCGGGGCCGCGACGTCGGGCTTCACGACGCCCTCGGAACCGTGCACGCCGCGGGAGGATCCGGTGTTCAGGACGTCCTGGCTGCCGGTGTCGCCGGCAGCGGTGGCGATCAGGCCGGCGGAGAGGTTCACCTGCAGGGTGCCGGCCTCGGCGGCCGGGCGCAGGGCGTCGGAGGAGGGCTTGTTCAGCTGCACGCCGGGGATTGCCGTGTTGCCGCCGATGCCGCCGTCGAAGACTAGGCGCGGGGAGTCGAGCACAACGCCGAGCGCGCCTGCCGCGGCCGCGTTGTTGAAGCGGGCTCCGGAGCCGCAGGGGAAGGAGCCGTTCTCCTCCCACTGCAGCCAGACCCACTTGCCCTCCAGCGAGCCGGGTGCAAAGGCGGTGCAGCCGTACTTGTTGGCCTCGGGTGCCTTGATGACGGTGCCGGTGAGGGCGTCCGCGTCCGCGCCGGAGTAGTCGTAGTTCACCGTGTACTGTCCGGCCGCGGTGCCCGCGTTCGCGGCCGGGGCCAGGACCTTGACGGCGTCCAGGGTGATCTGGGAGCCGATGGTGTTGGCGACGGTCAGTGCGGAGGCCGCGTTGCCCGGGCTGCCGCCGACGTCGGTGACGTCCCCGGCGTTGCCGGCGGCGACGACGGAGAGCACGCCCTGCCGGGTGAGCGCATTGACGATCGCGTTCTCCGGATCGTCCACGGGGGAGTGGTCCCCGCCGAGGGACATGTTCACTATCTGCGCGCGGTCGGAGAAGTCGCCGTCGCCGTTGGGGTCCAGTACGCGGTCCAGCGCCTGGCCGGTGACCTCGGTGGCGCCGCTGCAGCCGAAGATGCGCAGGCCAACGACGCTGGCGGCGGGGGCGGTGCCCGGGCCCACCTTCAACGCGGCCACCTGCGCGGTGGTGAGGGTGGCGTGGTCGCCGGTGAAGGTGGTGCCGTCGGCGTTGACGCCGTACCCGGCGGCGGTCCCCGCCACGTGGGTGCCGTGCCCGTTGGTGTTGCCGGTGTTGCAGTCCAGCGGGTTGGAGTCCGGATGCGGAACCGGCTGGTAGGCGGGGTCGGTGGCGTCGGCGTTGTAGCTGTCGCCGACCAGGTCCCAGCCGCCCTTGAACTTCGCCGGGTCGTAGAGGCCGGAGGAGGCGGCCGGCAGCGACACGGAGTCCTTGGCCTCACGGTAGGCGGCGGTGGTGCCCGGTCCGCCGAAGGTGGCGTGCGTGTAGTCGACGCCGGTGTCCAGCACCGCGATGGTCACGCCCTTGCCGGTGACCCCGAGCGAGACCCAGGAGGACAGCGCGGCGGTGTCGATGACGGCGCCCAAGTTGTCCGGGGACTTCGGGATGATCGCGGAGACGGAGACGACGTCGGTGCGCTCGGCCAGTTCGCGCAGCCGGTCGGCCTCGCCGCGCAAGGCCACGCCGGGGACGGTGTTGGTGGTGGTGTAGATGAC
This sequence comes from Arthrobacter ginkgonis, assembly GCF_039540195.1. Taxonomy (NCBI): domain Bacteria; kingdom Bacillati; phylum Actinomycetota; class Actinomycetes; order Micrococcales; family Micrococcaceae; genus Arthrobacter; species Arthrobacter ginkgonis. The sequence goes on from NZ_BAABEO010000009.1 coordinate 272,195, forward strand.
TTCGGCATCGGCCTCCTGGGCGGCGGACTTGCCCTGGGCGGCGATGTCCGCGCGGATCCGCTTGACCTTGGCGGTGTCCTTGACCGGCTTGGAACGGCCTTCGCGGACCGCCTCGGTCTGCGTCTGCTCGAACGCGCCCTCGCCGTCGAACTGCACGAACACGCTCACCTCCCCGCTGGCGGTGGAGAGGGGGGCAGAGACCTTCCCTCCGGCGAGGGAGGAGCCCTTTAGCGCCTGGGCGGCGTTGCCGGGGGTGGGATCGGGGTCCAGCGGGGCTGCGGTGGAGGGGAGGGCCATGGAAACGGCGAGGGCGAGGCCCGACGCGGCTGCCACGACCGCCCGCGCCAGGCGGGGACGGTGCGAGGTGGACATGAGACTCCTAGGGATTCCTGCTGACGGAACGATGCCAGGGCAGGCTAAGGAAGCACCCCCCCGGCTGTAGCTCGTTTCACAGCCTAGGTGACGCGGTCCACAAAGGGCGGGATCCGGGGCGCCACAATTCGTGATGTCCGCTGGTCAGCTCCGCCAGGTCGGGGCCTGAAGCCAAAACGGCGCCGGGGCCGCGCCCGGCGGGCCCGACCCCGGCGCCGGCGTCGTCCTGGTGTGCGCCGTGTTTCGCGCCCTAGGGAAAGTTCGCGGCCGGCCGCCTTGGGCTAGCGGGCGCCGCCCTGCCACAGGGCGTCGAACGGGGCGCTGGAGGAGACGCGGTTCTTGATGCCTTCGGTCACGAACGCCTTGGCGGTGCGCGCGGCATCCAGCGGGGTGGCGCCCTTGGCCAGTTCGGCGGTGATGGCGGCGGCCAGCGAGCACCCGGCGCCGGACACGGCGACCTCGCCTACCTTCGGCGCGGAGAGCACCTCGAGGGTGGTGCCGTCGAAGAACACGTCCACGGCCTCGGAGCCGGCCAGGCGCACGCCGCCCTTGGCCAGCACGGCCGCGCCGGAGGCCTCGTGGATCACCCGCGCGGCCTCCTTGAGGTCCTCGACGTCCTTGATCTCGATCCCTGACAGGGACTCGGCCTCGAAGTGGTTGGGGGTGACGAAGGTGGCCAGCGGCAGCAGGCTGGCCTTCAGCGCCTGGTCGGTGTCCAGGGCGTGGCCCGGCTCCTGGCCCTTGCAGATCAGCACCGGGTCCAGCACGATGTTGCGCCACTCCTGCCCCTTGAGCGCGGCGGCCACGGTGTCGATGGTGGCCGGGGAGCCCATCATGCCCAGCTTCACGGTGTCCAGGCTGCCTTGGTAGCAGGTCTGCACCGCCTCGAGCTGGTCGGCGATGACCTGCGCCTCGACCGGCACGAAGCGGTGGTTCCAGTTGTCCTTCGGGTCGAAGGAGACGATGCAGGTCAGGGCGGTGATGCCGTAGACGCCCAGTTCCTGGAACGTCTTCAGGTCCGCTTGCGCTCCGGCGCCGCCGGTGGCCTCCGAACCGGCGATGGTCAGCGTGATGGCAGGGCGGGAGGCGTTTTCGGGGGAAGTCATACACCCATTTTAGGCGGGCAGCCGCGGCCGGCCGCCGGCCGGGCGCCAATGGACTAGGCGCCAGTGGCTAAGCAGTGGCGCGGACCAGCCCGATGAGGTCATCGAAGATCGTGCGCACCACCGGCAGGCGGGACAGCACCACCAGGCGTGCGACGACGGGGGACGCGTTGGTGATCAGGCGGCGGCTGCGCCGGTGGCCGGGGGAGGGGTCGTGCGCCCAGAACAGGACGACGCCGCGCTCAAGCAGCCACAGCAGTTCCGGAAGGTCCTGGCGCATGGACAGCGGGGGCTGCGGACGGGCGGTCTCCACGGCCTGCCGCCACAGCGCCAGGTCGCGCCCCCGGTCCGGATCCTGGGGGTCCTCGGTGCCGGTGAGGCCGGCGCGGATGAAGGCCGGGCCGAAGTCGTGGAAAGGCTCGAGGACATCCAGCACGGTGTTCAGGATGGTCCGGATGTGGGTCTCCAGGTTGTTGCCCGCGGCGAGCTTGGGCCAGGCGCGGGTGCGGTGCTCTTGGCGCAGGTTGCGGTAGAGCTCTCCCGCCAGCTCTTCCTTGGACCCGAAGTAGTAGTAGGCGTTGCCCAGCGAGTGGCCGGATTCCGCCGCGATGGCGCGCATCGTGGTCTTTTGGAAACCGTCCTTTGCGAACAGGCGCAGCGAAGCATTTAGGACGCTTTGCCGGGTTCCGGCTCCTTTGGCGGTCTGCATGGCCATGCTTTTCCTTGCTGTGGCGGGGATCCGTTCCAGTTTATCTGTTTTTGAACATGTTCAAAAACAGATCCGGATGTGGCGGGCGCCATGGACCTGGCGGGCCCGAGCCCCCTCCATGGGACAATCGAGGGTCAAGTGCTAATACAGCGGGCGCCGATGGCGGGGGTTTGACACCCCGCCCCCGACCTCCAAGGGGCCGTTCCCCCAGGTCGGGCCGCCCAGCGAACCACTTTCAGATTGGGTAATCCTCCATGGCCGAAACCTCCGCCAAACCAGACGTTCCTTCGCTCAAGCACGCGGCCTTTGCCGCGGCGGGCAGCCCCTACTTCTCGACCGTGCTGGCCCTGATGGCCGTCGTCGTGATCCTGTCCAACATCGGCGCCTCCAAGGGCGTGACCTTCGGGCCGATCGTGACCGACGGCGGCTTCTTCCTTTTCCCGCTGGCCTACATCCTCGGCGACGTGGTCAGCGAGGTCTACGGTTTCCGCGCCGCCCGCCGGGCGATCCTCACCACCTTCATTTTGGCGGCCTTCGCGTCCCTGTGCTTCTGGATCGTCATCGCGCTGCCCGCAGCGGAGTGGTACGACGGCCAGGCCGCGCTGGAGCGCACCCTCGGCCCGGTCTGGCAGATCGTCGCCGCCTCGCTGGCCGGTTTCCTGGTGGGCCAGACGCTGAACTCCCTGGTGCTGGTCAAGATGAAGGAACGCTTCGGCGAGAAGGGCCTGGTCGCCCGGCTCATGGGCTCCACCGGCGTCGGGGAGTTCGCGGACACGCTGATCTTCTGCGCCATCGCGGCCCCGGTCATCGGCATCGCGGACATGCCGACCTTCGTGAACTACGTGGTGGTCGGCTTCCTGTACAAGACCGCCGTCGAGTTTGTCTTCGTCCCGGTCACCACCGCGGTGATCCGCTGGTTCAAGCGCCGCGAACCCAGCTACGGCGCCGCGCAGGCGGTCGCGGGCAGCTAGCCCCGTCCCGACGGCGCGGGGACCGGCCGGGTCCAATCGGCAGGGGTCCAATCGGAACGGCTCCATCTAATCTGGGGTCATGGAGTTTCTCACCGCGATGGGGCTCAGCTCGGCCGCCGGGCTCAACGCATACATTCCCATGCTGGCGCTTGGCCTCCTTGACCGTTTCACGGGACTGGTCGACCTGCCGCCGGGGTGGGAGTGGCTGTCCAACGGGTGGATGCTGGTCATCCTGACGGGCCTCCTGGTGCTGGAGATCATCGCCGACAAGGTGCCGGTGGTGGACAGCATCAACGACGGGGTGCAGACGCTGATCCGTCCGGCCTCCGGCGGAATCGTCTTCGCCTCGGGCCTGGGTGCCGAAACCGTCAGGGTTTCGGATCCGCAGACCTTCTTCGCGGGGGACCAGTGGATTCCGGTGCTGATCGGCGTTGCGGTCGCGCTGGTGGTTCACCTAGCCAAAATGACGGCCCGGCCCGTGCTCAACACGATGACCGCGGGCGCGGCCGCCCCGGTGGCGAGCACCGCCGAGGACGGGGTGGCGCTGGGCCTGGTCGGGGCAGCCCTCCTTGTGCCCTTCCTGGTGCTGCTGTTTCTGGTGGCCCTGGTGGCGCTGTTCGTCTGGCTGGGCTACAGGCTGGTCACCGGCCGCAGGTCCTCCCCCTACGGGGACCGGGTCAACTAGGGTTCCGGGCCGAGGCCGTCGCCGAAGGTCCGTGGCACGGGCTCCCCACTTCTGTCCATCCAGTGGGAATGAAATGCCATTGAATGGGTAACCCTCGCGGGGTAATGTGAGGCCCTCTACCGTCTGACCCGATCTGGCTGACGGCAAGCAGACCAAGGACGATGCGAGGGCGCGGGTGAAGGAAGCAATGGATGCCGGGGCGAGGAAGCCCCGGCCCGGCCCCGCTGCGGCCGAGGGCGGACCCGGCACACTGGTGGACGCCGAGATCGAGGAGCCGCCCGCGCCGGAACCCATCCGCGTGGGCAGCCGTTGGCAGCTTCTGTATCTGGGGACGTGCCTGGTCCTGATCGGACTGAACCTCCGCACGGTCTTCTCCAGCTTCTCGGCGGTACTTCCGGAGGTCACCGCGCAGGCGGCGCTGCCCGGGTGGTCCGTGGTGGTGCTGACCACCGTTCCGGTGACGCTACTGGGCGTGTTCGCGCCGCTTGCCCCGGCCCTGGCCCGGCGTTTTGGAGCCGAACGGGTCCTGCTGGCGGCCATGGCCGTGCTGACGGCGGGGCTCCTGCTGCGCCCGGCGGAACTGGGGCTGCCGGGACCCGGCGCCGGGCAGGGAGCGGGCCATCTGCCTGCCCTCCTGGCCGGGACGGCTGCCTGCGGCGCTGCCATCGCGCTGTGCAACGTGCTCCTTCCCGGATTGGTGAAGCGCGATTTCCCGCACCGGATGGGCCTGATGGGTGGGCTCTACACGACTGCCATCTGCGCTTCCGCGGCACTCGGGGCGGGCTTTACCTACCCGGTCTACGCGGCCACGGGCGAATGGACCCGGGCGCTGTGGTTCTGGGCGGTGCCTGCCGCCGTCGTCCTGCTGCTGTTCCTTCCGGCGGCGCTCCGCCAGCCCCGGGTGCGGCGCCAGGCGGTGAAGGAGGGCGTGAGCGTCTGGCGCTCCCCGGTGGCCTGGCAGGTCACCGTCTTCATGGTGCTGCAGGCCATGATGTCCTTCAGCGTCTTTGCCTGGCTGGCGCCCATCCTGCGGGAGCGCGGCGTGGACGGAGCGACGGCGGGGCTGATCGTGTCCGTCAGCATTGTGCTGCAGATGCTCGGGTCGCTGTTGGCGCCGGCGCTTGCCGCCAGGCTCCGCGACCAGCGGGGCATCAACACGGTGGTTGCGCTGATGACCGGCGGCGGCTTCGCCCTGAGCATCTTCGGCCCCCTGGACCTCGTGTGGGTCTGGGCTGGCCTGCTGGGACTGGGCCAAGGAAGCCTCACCGCCGTGGCTCTCACCCTGATCATGCTCCGGACCCGGGACGGGCACACCGCCGCGCAGCTGTCTGGCATGATGCAGGGCGTGGGCTACGGCGTCGGCTCCACGGGGACGTTGCTGGTGGGCCAGCTGCACCAGGCCACGGGCTCCTTCACCGCCGCCGGCATCCTGTTCCTGGCAGTCGGCCTGCTGGCGGCATGCTTTGGCTACCGTGCCGGCCGGAACCGGTTCGTCGGAGAGGGCCCTCTTTAGTCGGCGTCCCTGGCCTCCGGGCCGTCGGCAGGGCTGCCGGCGGCCACGAGGGCCAGGCCCTCCTCGACCAGCCCGATCCACGTGGCCTTGAGGTCCTCGATCCGCTCCGGACCGAGGTCGGCCCGGCGGTTCTCCAGCTCGCGGCGCTGCTCCGGGGTGAAGTGCTTTTCGTACAGGGCCATCCCCTCCAGCGTGGCCATGACCTGCTCAGGGCCCGGATCCGGTAGAGCCGCCGCAGGTCCTCAGCCGTGTAGCGGCGGTGGCCCGACCCGGTCCTTCCGCCGGGCGGGAGCAGGCCGATTTCGTCATAGTGGTGAAGCGTCCGCACCGTTACTCCGCTGGCCGTGACCAGTTCCCCGATGCTCCATTGGTGCCCGTTATTTTCGTTCATGGCCCCCACGCTAGGGCCTCACGCGACGGCAGGGGCAAGCCCCGAAAACCCGGGCCCCGGCGCCCGCCGCACGCGTCGCGTTCCCGTCCGCCGGACCCGGCCCCGCACCGTGATTTCCAGAGCCCTTTCGCGGCCCTCCGTACGGGAAATCCCGCAACGGTTGTTGACGACTGTGGTCAAATCGGTAATAGTAGAGCCCGAGGCGTTGGGAAATTCCCAACACCAAGTGAGCTGGACCCGATCATCTCACCTGACCGCCAAGATGGCGCACCCCTCCAGGGGAGGCCACCGTAACTCGAAGGGGATCACCATTCGTATTCTCACTCTTGTGGCCGGAGGGCTGGCCGGATACCTGCTGGGAGCCCGTGCAGGCCGCGAAAGCTACGACCGGATCGTCGACGCCGCACGCACCTTCGTGAAGGATCCCCGCACCCGGCAGACCCTGGGTGACCTCGGCAAGACCGTCAAGGAAAAGGCTCCGGAGGCCTCGGAGGCAGCCGTCGCGGCGGCCGCTTCCCTCAAGGACAAGCTCCACCTCCGCAACGGGGACAAGGCGGGCACCGCCGTTGCCCATGAGCCCGACGTCGAGTCGGACCCGGCGCTCTCCGCCGACCTGGGGCGCGACTGGACGGATGAAGGGGGAGCGACGCCGGCCGAACCGGCGACGTCCTCCGTCTGACCAGGATTACGCGCGACTGAATTTGCGCCCATCACATCAACTCCACTCGCTATGTATGAGCCGCGGTGCTCCGCAAGGGACGCAGGACGCCCGGGACTCCGCGGCCCACAGAAAAGAGGTAATCACCATGGGAATCATTGGTTGGATCGTTCTTGGCCTGATCGTCGGCGCCATCGCCAAGGCCATCGTGCCTGGTGAACAGGGCGGCGGCTGGCTCGCAACCCTCCTGCTGGGCGTCGTCGGCGCCGTCGTGGGCGGCTTGATCGGCGGTGGCATCTTTGGCATCGGTCTTGAGGAATTCTGGTCCCTGCAGACCTGGCTCGTCGCTCTTGTCGGCGCCGTTGCCGTTCTGCTGGTCTGGGGCCTCGTGACCCGTCGGCGGGCCTAACCCGGTTTGGGCCACCCACCTCAGCGAACGGGGGTGGGTATCCCAAACCCCGGCCCGCGCGGGCGCTTCAGTGAACGGGGGCGATCGCGCAGGCCGATGAAGGCGAACCGCAAAAGGGTGGTTCCGGCACATGCCGGAACCACCCTTCCTTCGTGTGTGGGAGTTGGTTTCCCTCCGGTCGGGACGGCCGGAGGGAGACTGGCTGCCGTCCCGCTGGCCGGCCTGCGCCCCGTCCCGCCCCTAGGCCCGCCCCCAGGACTGGGTGGGGGAGAGCTCTTCCAGCGGAACATCCAGCATCCACGCCAGGACCTGCCCGTCCGCCTCCCCACGGCCCACCGCCTGCATCTGTGCTTCCAGCAGTTGCTGCGGGACCCGGATTCCCCGGTAGACGTTGGCTCGGGGCTGCTGGGTGAACCCCTCGATGTGGTTCGCCACCAGGGCCAGCGTGGCGTGCCGGCCGAGCGTGGCCTCGGCGCGGGAAGCGGGAGCCGCGGCGGCGATCCGCCCGCGGAGGACTTCCGCGGAGACGCCGGTGTCCCACAGGAGGGCGCCGAGCGAGGCCTCGTCCGCCTCGCCGATGGCGGGTCCAAGGAGTTCGTCGGGGACCAGGAAATGGTCGGCGAAGTCGTCGGCCCATCCGCGGGTGGCGGAGGTTCGCGCGTCGATCGGGGGAAACTCTCCGTGCAGGAGATGGCCGAGTTCGCGGGCCAGGGCGTGGTTAGCGGCAAACCACATTCCGGTGCCGCGGACCACCACGTAGGCCGAATGGTCCAGATGCACGGCGCGGGCGTCGAAGTCGGAGCCGCCCTGAAGGATGAAGATGTCCAGCCCGAACGCGGTGGCCAGGGCCGCCGGCAGGTCCTCGATGAAGCGTTCGCCTGCCGCCGCGACCACCAGTTCGCGCGCGCTGGCGGCGGCCTGGGCCGGGGTGCTGCGCATCGACGCGCTCGTGTTGAGGGTCCACGGCGGAACGAGGCGCACCTGCCGGTAGGCGGCCGCCGGATACGCCACGGTGGCCACCACTGCATCGGGGATGGAGTCCCCGGACGCCAACGCGGGATGCGGGTCACCCGTAACGAGCCAGTGCAGCGATACGCCCAAGGTGCGCGAGATCCGTCCGAGCTCCACCGGGGCGAAGGTTCGCTGGCCGTTGACGGAACGGTTGAATGCGTCCCGGCTCATGCCCACGCGGCGGGCCACTTCGGATTGCGTGACGGTCCCGAGAGTCTCGATGGCCATTTTGACGCGAGTCCCGATTCCAGTGTTCATCCCAAAATTCTAACCAGTGTTGGCAATTTCCCAACCGCCCGCGGATCGAGTGTGAACGCCGGCCGTGGGGCCCGGGGGTTTCCTCACGGACCCGGATCCAAAAGCTGGGCCAAGTGCCGGCCCGGCCGGCCGGGATCCAGCTGGGCGGCCTGCCGCGAGCAGGAGAACCCGTCGGTGAGCACCGGAGCCTCCGCGCCGGTTTCCCGCAGCGCCGGAGCGAAGGACTGTTCGGCGACCTGCATGCTCAGTCCGAAGTGCTCGGCCTCGAAGCCGAAGTTCCCGGCGACGCCGCAGCAACCGCTGGCCTCGCGCACCGCGACCCCGGCGGCCTCAAGCACCTTTCGCTGCACGCCCGCGCCGAACGTGGCGTACTCGTGGCAGTGCGTCTGCAGCACCACCTGCCCGGGCAGCGCCGCGGCGGGTTCGGGCAGCCGGCCCGCCGCCGCCATTTCCCCGGCGTGGGCGGCGAAGCTGCGCACCCGGGCGGCCACCCGCCGGGCCTGGTCGGTGGGCACCAGCTCCGGCAGGTCCTTGCGCAGCGCAGCGGCGCAGGAGGGCTCCACCACCACGATCGGCCGCTGCGTGCCGTCGTCGAGGGCCGCAGCGGCGCCGGCCAGCTTCTTCTTCGCCGTACCCAGCTGCCCCGTGGTGATCCACGTCAGCCCGCAGCAGGCGTCGGCGGCGCATTCCACCCGGCCGCCGGCCGCGAGCACCCGCGCCGCGGCACCGGCCACCTCCGGCCGGAAACCGCGCGTGAACGTGTCCACGAACAGCACGACGCCGGTCTCCTCCGCACCTGCCGTGTCCGCGGCCGAACCTTCCACGTCCGTGGCCAAGGCCGGCGCGCCCGCTTCCGGCGAACCCACTCCCGGCGTGGCCGTGGGGCCGGCACCCGGGGGCCCGGACCGCGCGGGCTGCGCCCCGGCGTCGTGCACGGCCTTGCGCCAGGCCGAAGCGGGCGCGAAGTCCGGCAGCGGGCGGGCCGCCGTGACCCCGGCCAGGGGGGCCAGCTTGCGCAGCGGGGTCGCCAGCGCCGCGTTGACCAGCGGGGCGATCGGCCCGGCGAGCCTGAGCCAGCGGGGCAGCCAGCCCAGCGAGTAGTGCGAGGCCGGGCGCAGCCGGCCGCGGTAGTGGTGGGAGAGGAACTCGGCCTTGTAGGTGGCCATGTCCACGCCGACCGGGCAGTCGGTGGAGCAGGCCTTGCAGCTCAGACACAGGTCCAGCGACTCCAGGACCTCCGGCGAGCGCCAGCCCTCCTCCACGGTGCGGGCGCCGCGGACCATCTCCTGCAGGACCCGGGCCCGGCCCCGTGTGGAGTCCTTCTCGTCCCGGGTGGCGCGGTAGCTCGGGCACATGAACCCGCCCGCGTCGGTGCGGCAGCGGCCCACGCCGATGCAGCCCTGCACCGCGTGCGTCCAGTCGTCGAGTCCGGCCGGGGCGCTGCCCGGGTCGTGGCCCGTGGGAACCCGCTGGCCCGCCCCGCGCGGGTGCAGCTCGAAGTGCGTGCGCCACTGCCGGTCCGGGACGCCCGCCAGGGCCAGGTCCGCGTCGATGGGCGGCGGGTCCGTCGGGGCGCCCGGGTTCAGCAGTCCGGTGGGGTCCCAGATCCGGCGGAACCGGGAGAACAGTTCCAGCATCCGGGGCGAGTACATCACCGGCAGGAACTCGGAGCGGGCCCGACCGTCGCCGTGCTCGCCGGAGAGCGAGCCGCCGTGCGCCACCACCAGCTCCGCGGCGTCGCGGCTGAAGGCCCGGAACACCGCGCGGCCGGCCTCGCTGCGCAGGTCGTAGGTGATGCGGATGTGCATGCAGCCGGCGCCGAAGTGCCCGTACATGACCCCCTGCAGTCCGTGCCGTTCCAGCAGGAGGCGGAAGTCGGCCAGGTAGTCGGCCAGCCGGTCGGGGGCGACGGCAGAATCCTCCCAGCCCGGCCAGGATTCCCCGCCGGTGTGCAGGCGGGAGGAGAGCCCCGCGCCGTCCTCGCGCACCCGCCACAGCGAGGCGCGCTCGGCCGGGTCCGGCACCGCGCGTCCGTCCATGAGGCGCCCGGCCGCGCGGAGCCTGCCCAGCAGGGCGTCGGCCTGTGCCCGCACCTGGTCCGGGTCCTCCCCGTCCAGGTCCACGTACAGCCAGGCCTTGCCGTTGGGGAGTCCGGTCACGGAGTCCGCCCCGCGGCGGAAGCGCATGGTCTGCACGATCGCGTCGTCGATCCCTTCCACCGCGGCCGGGTTGAAGGTGAGGATCTCGGGGACGTCGCGGGCCGCATCCACCACGTCCGCGTAGCCCAGGCACACCAGCAGCGCGCTGGCCGGCTTCTCCACCAGGCGCATCCGCGCCCCGACCACCACGGCGCAGGTGCCCTCGGAGCCGACCAGCGCGCGGGCCACGTCGAACCCGTGCTCGGGCAGCAGGGCCGCCAGGTGGTAACCGGAGACCTGCCGCGGGATGCGTTCGAGTTCGGTGCGCAGCGGGGCGAGGTTCTCCCGGGCCAGCGTCTCCAGTTCCTCGGCGAGCCGGGCCGCGCGGGCCGCGGCTGCGGCGTCGTCCGGATCGGTGGCGCGCAGGAAGCCGCGCCCGGCGGTCAGCCGGAACCCGTCCGCCGTGACCAGATCCAGCTCGGCGACGTGGTCCGAGGTGCGCCCGTGGCGGACCGAGTGGTTGCCGCACGCGTCGTTGCCCAGCGCCCCGCCCACGGTGGCGCGGGTGCGCGAGGACGGGTCCGGGGCGAAGGTGAGCCGGCCCCCGGTGGCCCGCTCGACGTGGTCCGTAAGCCGGGAGAGCACGGCGCCTGCGCCGGCCTGCACGGTGCCGCCGTCCTCGTCCACTGCACCCAGCGCGTTCAGGTGCCGGGAGAAGTCCAGGACGACGCCGGAACCGATCGCGCTGCCGGCCATCCCGGTGCCGCCGCCGCGGGCGGTCAGCGGGGTGCCGGTGGCGCGGCAGGCGTCCAGGACCCCCAGGACGTCGCCGGCGCTGCGCGGAAAAACGACGGCGGCCGGCGGGACGCGGTAATTGGAGGCGTCGTAGGAGTACTCGGCCAGCCGGCGCGGCGAGGTGTCGGCGTCGAGGCCTGCGGCGGCCAGCAGGTCGGTGAAGGAGGGCATGGTTCGGGTCTACCACATCCGGGCGGCGGGCCGGTCAGCCCACCTTGACCGTGTGCGTCTTGCTGGTGGTCCCGGAGACCTTCGTGGCCGTGGTCAGGTAGAGGTCCTCGGGGGCCGTCATGGTGTGCTTGAAGGCGGTGCCGACCGTGGCGCGGGAGAGGCTGAAGGACGCGGGTCCGCCGGCCAGGTAAAAGACGAATTCGCGGCCCTCGGAGGATCCGGACGCGCCGCTGGTGTCCGGGAAGTAGTAGCCGTTCCCGGCCAGCTTGCCGTCGAACCCGCCGGTGCACGTCCACGAGATGTCCTGGTACTTGCCCTCGACGTAGCTGCCGATGCTGCCGTACCGCAGGGTGCCCAGGCGGGTGACCACGCAATCGGTGGTGACTGCGGTGCCGGCGGCCGCGGCCAGCGACGTGGATTTGCTGGTGAACGAGTACTTGGCCGTGGTTTTGACCATGTAGGTGCCCTTGGGCAGCTTGGCGGAGGAGACGTTCCGTTTGATCGTCTTGCCGTTCCGGGTCACGGTGATCTTCTTGGAGGTCAGCTTGGCCCCGGTGGCGGCGGAGACCGTGGGGGTGACCGTGCGCCGGGACACCGTGGGCGCCTTGACCCCGACGGCCGGACGGACCGTGAGCTTCTGCGCCGAGGTGTAGGAATAGGTCTTCCCGTCCAGGCGGCTGCGCACCTTGGCCGTGGTGGTGACGGTGTAGGTTCCCGCCGTGACCTTCACGGAAGCCTTGTTGGTGGCGTCCGGGAGGCCCTTGACCGTCACCAGGCGGGAGAGGAGTTCGCCCGCGCTGGCGTCGACGGTGACCTTGGCCGGCCTGATGGTGCGCGTGCCGCCGGCCTTCACGAGCGGGTTGGCGATCGTGCCGAACTTCAGCCCCAGTTCGGCGGCCGTGGGTACGGCGGCCGGGAGGGGAAAGGCCGCCGGAGCGGCGGAGGCATGGGCGGGAGCTGCGGCCAGGGGAGCCGGAGCCGCGCAGGAGGCCGATCCCAGAAGCAGCGCGGCGCAGGCCAAGGCGGCCGCGGACGGACGGATGAAGGCGGAGCGCACTGTGGATCCCCCGATGTTCCCCCTGTGCGGCCGCTCAAAGCCCCGGGCCGCATCGCGCCGAACGACGCGATTAGCCGGATCCTACCGCCGCCGGTCCGGGGGTTGGCAAGGGGTTTTGGCTGTGACCCCGCCCGGGGCCCGCCCCGGGCGGGTAGGCTGACGAGTTGAGCATGCCTGGAGGGGGAATCATCGAATCGCTGGCCGACGTCGCATACAAGGTCATTGCCGACCGCATCATCACCCTCGAGATCCGCCCCAACGAGCCCGTCAACGAGTCCCAGCTGTCCAAGGAAATGCAAATGGGACGGACGCCCATCCGCGAGGCCCTGCGGCGGCTTGAGGGCGAGTACCTCGTGGTGACCCGGCCCCGGAAAGGCTCCTTCGCGGCACCCGTCGATCTCACCGACCTCTCGGAGGTCTCGCAGATCCGCCAGATCCTCGAACCCGTTGCCGCGGGCATGGCCGCGGAGAATCTCCGCCCGGGGCAGGATGAGGAACTTCGCCGGTACCTCGTCCTGCTGGAGTCGCTGGATTCCCGGTCCGTGGACCAGAACGAGCTCATGCGGTTCGACCTCGCGGTGCACCGCCTCATCTACGGGCTGGCCGGAAGCCGGCACCTCGAGGACACGCTTCTGAGGTACGCGCACCTGTCCACCCGCATCTGGACCCTGGTCCTCGAGCGCCGTCCGCTGGTGACCGAACATGTCCTGGAACTCGGGGCCATCATCGACAGCATCCTGGCCAAGGACGCCGAGCGCGCCCGGCTCCTGATGGGCGAGCACGTCCGCAACTTCAACAACTACGTGACGGGCATCGTCTCCGGCGCCACGCCGCCACGCCCTTAACAAACCGCGCACTTAACAACCTGCGCCCGTAACAAGATGTCCCCCGTTGACATGTGATTCACTGCACTTTAGTGTCTGATATATCAACTGTCGCCAGGCTGTCGGCAACTCACGCGGCCGCGACGCACCCTTGGTACAAAGGAGTTCGATGGACATCCATGCCGCCATTGACGAAGCGCGTTTCACGCGGTTCCACAAGAAGCTTGTCGCCGCCTGCGTGGGCGGTCCGATCCTCGACGGCTACATCCTCAGCATCATCGCGATCGCCCTCATCGGCATCTCGGCCGACTTCCAGACCACCCCGCTGGAGACGAGCCTGATTGGTGCCTCCGCGCTGGTCGGGATCTTCCTGGGTGCCGTCTTCCTGGGCCCGCTCACCGACCGCATCGGCCGGCAGCTCATGTACACCATCGACCTCTGGGTCCTCGTGCTCGGCTCCGTCCTGCAGTTCTTCGTCCAGGACTCGTTCCAGCTCATCGTGGCGCGATTCATCATGGGCCTTGCCATCGGCGCGGACTACCCGATCGCGAACTCGCTCCTGGCCGAATGGCTGCCCCGCAAGCGCCGCGGCCAGATGCTCGGCGTCCTGCAGGTGGGATGGTTCATCGGCGCGGCCCTCGCGTCCCTCGTCGGATACTTCATGTTCGAGCTCTTCGGCGGCGAATCCTGGCGCTGGATGCTCGTCTCTTCCGCCTTCCTCGGCACGATCGTCATGCTCCTGCGCCTCGGAACCCCCGAGTCCCCGCGCTGGCTCCTGCATCACGGCCGGGTGAAGGATGCGAAGGCGGCCCTCCGCGCCGCGCTCGCCGACCAGCTCAGCGTCGAGCACGTCGTTTTCGACTCCGCGGCGCAGCAGGGTGCCGAGGCCGGGAAGGTCAACCTCCGGGTGCTTCTCCAACCGCCGTACCTCAAGCGGATCATCTTCTGCAGCGGCTTCTACACCCTGCAGGTCGGGCCGCTCTTTGCCATCTTTACCTTCGGACCCACGATCCTCTCGGCGTTCGGCCTCGGCGAGGGCAACGCCTCCAACCTCGGCTCCGTGGTGATCGACCTGGTGTTCCTGGCCGGCTGCATCCCCGCCCTCAAGCTCATCGAAACGTGGGGCCGACGTCCGCTGATCATCTGGTGCTTCGCCCTGATGGCCATTCCGCTGTTCATCCTGGGCTTCGCCCCCTCGGCCCCGGTCGGCGTCGTCGTGGCCTGCTTCTGCGCCTACGCGCTGTTCTCCGGCGGGCCGAGCATCCTCGAGTGGGCCTACCCGAGCGAGCTGTTCCCGACGAACGTGCGGGCCAGCGCCGTGGGCATCACCACCGCCGCCAGCCGCATCGGCGCCGCGCTGGGAACCTTCGGGCTCCCCTTCGCGCTCGCCGCGTGGGGCATCGGCCCGACCATGCTCCTCGCCGCCGTCGTCACGGCCGCCGGATTCCTCCTGTGCCTGTTCATGGCGGAGGAGACCCGGGGAATGACGCTGGCCCAGGCGGGCGGCGAGGCGGAAACCCTCCCGTCCCCGGCCCCGGTCCAAGAGACCGTCTAGGCCTTCCCGCATGCGACGGCGGCCGGTGCTGCGGAAGATCCCGCCGCACCGGCCGCCGTCGTACTTGTTTGGCCCAAAACCGGCCTGCAACGCGCCCTAGGCGCGTTGGTCCTAGGCGCCTTGGGGGTCCGGCTTCCCGGCGTAGTAGGCCGCCAGGGTCCGCTCCTTGAGCTCGAAGAAGGTGCCGTCCTCGATGGCCTCGCGGGCGTCGTCCACCATGCGCACCACGAAGCGTTCGTTGTGGATGGAGATCAGCGTGTGGGAGAGCATCTCCTTGGCCTTGTGGAGGTGGTGGATGTAGGCGCGGGTGTAGTGGGTGCAGGTGTAGCAGTCGCACCCTTCCTGCAGCGGCGTGAAGTCCTTCTTGTACCGCTGGCCGGAGAGGTTGAAGCGCCCGTTGGGCGTGTAGAACGCGGAGTTGCGGGCCACCCGGGTGGGGGAGACGCAGTCGAAGGTGTCCGCGCCGTTCTCGATCGCGGTGAAGATGTCGTCCGGCTCGGAAATGCCCAGCAGGTGCCGCGGCTTGTCCTCCGGCAGCGTCTCGGAGCACCACCCCACGATGGTTCCGAGGTTCTCCTTCTCCAGCGCCCCGCCGATCCCGAATCCGTCGAAGGGCATGGCGCCCAGGTCCGTGCAGGCCTTCCGCCGCAGATCCTCGTACTGGGCGCCCTGGATGACCCCGAACAGCGCCTGGTAGGGCTTGGCCCCGCGCTCGTCGGTCAGCCGGAAGTGCTCGGCGATGCAGCGTTGGGCCCAGCGCCGGGTGCGCTCCAGCGATTCCACCTGGTAGCCGCGGGAGTTGTGCAGCGTGGTCAGCTCGTCGAACGCGAACATGATGTCCGCGCCGATCTGGTGCTGCACGCCCATGGAGATCTCGGGGGAGAAACGGTGCATGTCCCCGTTGAGGTGGGACTTGAACCAGACGCCGTCCTCGTCCACGTTGGCCAGCCGCTCCTTGCCCGGGGCGACGGCATCGTCCGCCCCGGAGGTCTCCACGGGAGTCATGTCGATGACCTTCTTGAACCCCGAGCCCAGGCTCATCACCTGGAAACCGCCCGAGTCGGTGAACGTGGGCCCGTCCCAGTTCATGAACGCGCCCAGGCCCCCGGCCTCGTCCAGCACGTCCGAGCCCGGCTGCAGGTAGAGGTGGTAGGCGTTGGCCAGCACCGCCTGCGCGCCGAATTCCTTCACGGACTCGGGCAGCACGGTCTTGACCGTGGCCTTGGTGCCGACCGTGATGAATGCGGGGGTGCGAATCTGCCCGTGCGGGGTGGTGATGGTGCCGGTGCGGCCCAGCGCCGGGGTGCCGTCGGGGCCGCTCAGGCGCGTGCCCACCTCGAACCCGAACTCGTCCTGGCGCGGATGCTGCCGGACGGACGACGCCGGTACCTCCGAAGGCGCGGTGGGGGACGGAACCTCGAGGGGCGGGCTGGCGAGGGAATCGGTGTGTGAAGGCATCCCCTCCATTTTGCCCCATGCGGCCAAAACGCCCGTGTGGCCAAACCGCTCCTGTGGCCAAATTGCCAGCGTGGATGCGGTGCGTCACAGGCACCCGACGCCTCGCTCACAACCGCGGGATGGATTCGTCACACCTACCGGGGCCACGCAGCGCAGCTCCCCGGTGGGGACGTACCGTTGTTGGGTGAACGTCCCCGAGTCCCTCCCTGCCGCCCCCGGCCCAGAGCGCAGTGCTCCGGCCGGCAAGGCCGGGCATGCGGGCCGGGACGCCGCCGCCGCGCACCCCTTCTCGTGGCGCGCCATGTTCCGGCTGGCCCCGGCCAACGAGGACCACTTCATTGCCCTGCGCGTGGCCCTTGGCGTGTTCCTGCCGCTGACCTTCCTGATCGTGATCGACCGGATGGACCTGGCGGTGTTCGTGGTCTTCGGTGCCTTCACCGGCGTCTACGGGCGGGTCAAGGGGCACCGGGACCGGCTCAACGCCCAGCTGCGCGCCGGCGCGCTGTTCTGGGTGGTGATCCTGGCGGCCTGGCTCAGCTCCGCCCTGCTGGTGGAACACGGCACCCAGGCCGGGCTGTGGACGCTGGTGGGCCTGACCACGGTGGTGGCCGGGGCCTGCGCCCTGGCCGCGGCGTACCTGCGCATCCGTCCCGGCGGGTCCCTCTTCCACATCTTCGCCTTTGCGGCGATCGCCTCCATGTCCGCCCTGCCCCCGCTGGGCGAATCCCTGTTAACGGTGACGCTGGTTGTGCTGCTGTCCCTGGTGATCGGCCTGGCGGGCTGGCTGCTGCCGCGGCGCCGCACCCCCTGGGTCCGCACGCCACCGGCCCGGATGACCCCGCTGGTGCGCCGGGCCATCCGGGCGGAATCCTTCGAGCACCTGCTCGCCGCCGGCCTGGCCGGCTCCGCGGCCGCGCTGCTTGCCCCGGTGCTGCACATGGGCCACATCTACTGGGCCATGGTGGCCGCGGTGGTTCCCCTGGTCGGCCAGACCACCCGCCACCAGGTGCTCCGCGGCATCCACCGCGTGCTGGGCACCCTCGCCGGCCTGCTGGTGATGGGCGCGGTCATCCTGCTGGACCCCAACCCCTGGGCGGCGGTGCTGATCATGGGGCTGATGCAGTTCGCCACGGAGATGCTGATTGCCCGCAACTACTTCTGGGCGCAGGTGTTCGTGACCCCGCTGGCCCTGGTGGGAACGTCCCTGGGGGCGGGGCTCTCCGCTGGCCTGCTCTATGACCGCATGCTGGAAACGGTGATCGGCGCCGTCGTCGGCATCGGCGTGGTGCTGGCTGGCGCCGCCTACGCCGCGCGGGTGCGCCGCGGGCTGGGTCTGGAAAGCGCCTAGCTATTCCCGTTCGCAGGGGCACGGACTCGGGCTCAGCCGCGCAGCGCGTCCAGCTCGAACCGGATCAGGCGCCCGAGCTCGTCCGCGTCCAGCGTCCGGGACCCGCCGTGGGCGCGCAGGAAGAGCAGCGTGCGCAGGCGCCGGTTGCGCCAGACGTGTTCGGCGTCGGTGTTCCCGGCGGCGGCCGCGCGGCGGATCTCGCGGTCGAACAGGTCGGGCTCGTCCATCCGGCGCTGGAGCACCTCGGCCTCGAGCCGGGCGCGGGCGGGATCCCCCGACGCGGCCTCGGCCGCACGCAGCAAGGCCCCGAAATGGGCCGAGGCCACCGCATCGCCGTCCTGGTCGGCGAGGAACGCGGCCAGCGCGAGCGCCGACTGCACGTGCTTCCAGCGCCCCAGGTTCCCGTCGAAGTCCAGCCCGGTCAGCAGGCCCAGGACGCACCAGGCGCTTTCCTGGTCGTCCAGCTCGACGAACAGCAGGTGCGCCAGCTCGGCGACGTCGTGCAGGTGGGCGCCCGACTTCACGTTCAGGCCGCGGCTGAGCCGCGCCACCGAGGCCACCACGCGGGGATCGTGCGGGTGTTCGCGCGCGACCGCCACCAGCACTGCCTCCGGGGATCCGTCGGCGGCGTTCGCGGGCAGGTCATTCAGCGTGGGCTCCGGGGCGGGCTCGTTGGTGTGCACGCGGATCGTGGAGCCGTAGGCAATGCGCACCGCCCGTCCGCCCTCGAGCCTGGCCTCCACCATGGCGGGGGTGCCGAAGCTGTCGTGGATGGTGCGCACGGACACCACCGGGGCGCTGGGCGTGCCGGTGCGGGTGATGAACCGGTTTCCCGCCACCACCTTCTCGGCGCGAACGCCGCGGACAAAGGACTGCGCAGCCATGGGGAACCCCCTAGTGGTACCAGCCCATGTGGGCCAGGGCCTGGCGGACTAGGTTACCGCGTCCGCCCGCGAATTCTTCCTGCACCGCCGGGCTCAGCGCCTCTTCCGGGGTCAGCCAGGTCAGTTCCAGGGCATCCTGGCGGGGGCTGCACTCGCCGCGCATCGGAATGATGTAGGCCAGCGACACGGCGTGCTGCCGGTCATCCGTCAGCCCGGTTTCCGAGGGCGAGGGGAAGTATTCGGCGACAGTGAACGGCACCGGGCTCGGCGGCAGCTGCGGCAGGGCCATCGGGCCCAGGTCCTTCTCGATGTGCCGGATCAGGGCGGCCCGGATCGTCTCCCGGTAGTGCACCCGGCCGGAAACGAAGGTGCGCATCATCTGCCCGGATTCGTTGGCCTGGTACAGCAGGCCGATCTCGGACACGTAGCCGAGCGGATCCAGCCGCACCGGCAACGCCTCCACGTAGACCATGGGCAGCCGGCGGCGGGCCTCGTAGAGGTCCTCGGCGGAAAGCCAGCCGGGATTGGGGTCCGGAGTGCGCACGTTCATACCCTATGTTTACCATCTCAAGCCGGGGGTGGCGGCTACCATGTTAAGGACCCCCGCAACCCTAACGGGCAGCCCGATCGGCTGGCCCGGAACAGGATGGCCCGTGCCCTCACCCCAGACCACCGACCGCCTCTCTCCCCGGGAAGTCACCACGATCGGGGTCCTGCTGCTGTCCTCCTTCGTGGTGATCCTCAACGAAACCATCATGAACGTGGCCCTGCCGCGCCTGATGGTGGAGTTCTCCGTTTCCCCGGAAGCCGTGCAGTGGCTGGCTACCGCGTTCATGCTGACGATGGCCGTGGTCATCCCGGCGACCGGCTTCCTGTTGCGCCGTCTCTCTACGCGCCGCGCCTTCCTGCTGGCGATGGGCCTGTTCAGCGCCGGCACGCTGCTGGCGGCGCTGGCCCCTGGCTTCACGGTCCTGCTGGCCGCACGGGTGGTCCAGGCCAGCGGCACCGCGATCATGATGCCCCTGCTGATGACCACCATCCTGGACCTGGTCCCGGTGTCCCGCCGCGGCGTCGTCATGGGCAACGTGAGCATCGTGATTTCCGTCGCCCCGGCGATCGGCCCCACTCTGTCCGGGCTGGTGCTGCACTTCCTCACCTGGCGGTTCATGTTCCTGCTGGTGCTGCCGATCGCCCTGGCCGCGCTGCTCGTCGGCGCCCCGCGGCTGCCCGGCAACAACGCCGAGTCGACGGGCCGGCTGTCCATCGGCTCGGTGCTGCTGTCGGTGCCAGCATTCGGCGGGCTCGTGTTCGGGCTGTCCAGGCTCGGCGGCGGCGGGCACGGCTCCGGCACGACGGCGGGCGCATCGCCGGATCCGGCGGCACTGATTGCCCTTGCGGTGTCCGTCGTGTCCCTGGCGGGATTCGTGGCGCTGCAGCTGCGCCTGCAGAAGCGCGACGCGGCGCTGCTGGACCTGCGCCCGTTCACCTACCGCCCGTTCACGCTGAGCCTGGCGCTGATGGTGCTGGCGATGGTGTCGCTCTTCGGGGCGATCATCCTGATGCCGATGTACCTGCAGAACGTGCGCGGGCTGGACACCCTGGCCACGGGGCTGCTGCTGCTTCCGGGCGGCCTGCTCATGGGCGTGCTGGCCCCGTTCGTGGGCCGGCTCTACGACAAGTTCGGGCCCCGGCCGCTGACGGTGCCCGGCTCGCTGATGCTGGTCCTGGTGCTTTCCCAGTACGCGCGCCTGGACGGCTCCACCCCGCTCGGGTGGGTGCTGGCGCTGAACGTGCTGATGTCCGCCAGCTTCGCGTTCATCTTCACCCCGGCGTTCACCACCGGGCTGAACCCGCTGCCGCACCGCCTGCACTCGCACGGCAGCGCGCTGCTGAGCACGCTGCAGCAGCTGGGCGGGGCCGCGGGCACCGCGCTGCTGGTGGCCCTGATGGTGGCCGGTGCGGCCACCGCGGCCGCCGGGGGAGCGGAAGCCTCCGCCGCGCAGGTGGCGGGGCTGCAGCTGGGATTCGCGGCCGCGGCCATCGGCAGCGGCGGCGTCTTCCTGCTCAGCCTGTTCATGAAGAAGTCCGCCGCGGAGCCGGGGGCCACCGTGGAGCAGGCGGCCCCGGCCGCCCACTAACGAACCAGGCCACCTGCCCAGTCCGCCGCCCCGGGAGCGCTAGCGCTCCCGGGGCGTTGCGGTATCCGGGCCCGGCGGCCTGGGAGCGCTCCGGGCGCTACCAGGCCGCGCGCCAGTACTGCTGCGCCCGCGGGACCAGGTCGCGGGCGACCCCCAGTTCGGAGGCCGCAACGGCGGCCCAGTTCGGCTGCACCAGCGCGGCCCGCCCGATGCTCACGCCGTCGGCCTGACCGCTGACCAGCACATGCTCGGCCTGGGCCGGGGCGGTGATCAGCCCCACCGCCGTCACGAAGGAGTCCGTCCCGGCCAGCGCGGCCTTCACCGCGGCCGCGAGCGGAACCTGGAAGCCGGGTCCGGTGGGGCCGCGGAACGGGCCGATGCCGGCACTGGAGAGGTCAAAGAGCGTCACCCCGAGCTCGCGCAGCTCGCTCGCCAGCTGCACCGTGTCGGAGATCCTCCAGCCCTCCTCCACCCAGTCGTCGCCGGAGAGGCGCACGGCCAGCGGCTTGTGCGCCGGCCACGCGGCCCGCACGGCGGCGACGACCTCGCGCACATAGCGGGTGCGGTTCGCGTAGCTTCCGCCGTAGCCGTCCGTGCGGTGGTTGGTCAGCGGGGACAGGAACTGGTGGATCAGGTAGCCGTGCGCGGCGTGGATCTGCACGACGTCGAAGCCTGCCGCGTCCGCGCGCGCGGCCGCAGCGGCCCAGGCCTCCACGGAGGCCTCGATCTGAGCAACCGTCATTTCCCGCGGGGACGCCAACCCGAAGATGTCCGTTTCGGAAGGACCCAGGGTCTGCCAGCCGCCCTCGTCGTAGGGCATGGTGCCGCGGGATCCACTCGCCGCGTGCGCGGGCAGCCAAGGGTAGGTGGAGGCCTTGCCGCCGGCGTGCGCCAACTGGATGCCCGCGACCGCCCCCTGGGAATGGATGAACGCCACCACCGGTCCCCAGGCCTGGCGCTGCAGGTCGTTCCAGATCCCGGTGTCCTGGTCGGAAATCCGGCCCTCCGGGACCACCGCCGTCGCCTCGGTGAACACCAGCCCGAACCCGCCGGCGGCGCGCGCGCCCAGGTGCACCAGGTGCCAGTCGTGCGGCAGCCCGTCGCGGGCGGTGACCGAATACTGGCACATCGGGGCCAGCGCGGCGCGGTTGCGCAGGGCCAGGCCGGGGCCGGCGGGCGCGGAGAGGGTGGCGGGTTCGAAGAGCAGGCTCATGTCAGGTGCCAACCCGCCGTGGGGAGGGGCTATTCCCGGACATGCCAGCGGCGCCGGGGTGCCCGGACGGGACATTCCGGCCCGCTAGGCTCGACACATGTCGCCTGCCAGAAAAGCCGCCGTTGCCGCCGCCGGGGCTGCGGTGGTCCTGTTGCCCCTGCTGGACCCGCTGACCCGGGCCCGCGTCCTGAACGGCATCCTGTTCCAGCAGGGCGTGTGGATCCTGGCGGGGCTGGTCCTCCTGGCCGCCGCGCTCTGGGTGCTGGTGGACGCCGGGGCCCGGCTGCAGGCCAGCGAGAAGGCGCGCAAGGCCAAGAAGGCCCGCAAGGCAGCCGAAGGCAAGGGGAAGGGGGCAGGGGAGGAGGCAGCGGAGGATTCAACCGCCGCTGCACGGGTCGCCGTCCAAACCCTCCAGGCTCCTTCGGCGGAGAACGCCCCGGCGGGACAGATGCCGGCCCGCCCGGGCAACCCGGCCTGGCTGCCCTCCGCGGTGCTGGGGGTCCTGATCCTCGGGACGGCCGCCGGGGCCCTTGCCCAGTGGTGGGACCGTGCCACCGCCCTGCGCGACTCCGTGGCTGTTTCGGCCGAACCGCTGCCGGAGATGGCGCTGCGCGCCCCCTTTGTGGTGGCCGAACGCCAAGCCTCCTCGAACCTCTCCGGCACGGTGGGCAACATCGGCGAGACGGACTACCTGCCCCCGCAGGACGCCTACAGCACCCTGGTGAACCGCCCCGGCCTGTTCCAGCCCGGGTACGAGGTCCTGCTGTCCCAGCGCCTTGCCCTCACCGGCCAGGCCGAGGGCACCAGATGCAGCTTCTCCGCGGCCGCCCAGAAGCGCATGGGTGGGATGTTCGGGCACTCGCTGGAGCGTGCCATCGCGGCCCGCGACTTCATGCTCATCGCCAAGGAACGCGATGCCTGGGGCTACTGCGACGGAGACTCCCCGGTGGTCGTGGTGCCCCTGACCAAGCTGCACAACTGGCTCTCCCCGCGCGATGTCCCCGCCGGCGTCGCCGTCTACAACGGGACCAGTGGCGAGCTGCGGATCCAGGACACCGTCGAACCCGGGGACCTGCCGGGCCCTGCGGTTTCCATCTCCCAGGCCGAGCGCATCAACGACTCCCTGCAGACCTATGGCGGGTCGTTCTGGAGCACCCTACTGGTCCAGACCGGGCTGACGGACCAGCCCAAGGACGAGGACGACACCAACCTGGGCAACTTCACCAACTTCAGCCTCGCCGTCGGCCCGCAGGGCGGGGAAGGCTACGTCTCCCCGTTCACCTCCCGGGCGTCCTCACGCTCCATCGACGTGGTCACCGTGCTCGATACCGCCCGGGCCACCGCCGGCCAGCCCGCCAGCGTGGCCCTGTACCGGCTGGCGTCCCCGCGCCAGTCCAATGCCGCCACCGCCGACCGCATCAAGGCCGACTACGCCAGCCTGCCCGGCTGGGCCACCGGCCTGGAGATCATGGAGATCGTCCCCGGCGGGGAAGGTACCTGGCACGCCTCGATCGGGCTGAGGCAGAACGTCACCCACCGGGTGGAGCTGAAGGCCGACGGGTCCTCGTGCCTGCTGACGGCCACGGGGCAACGGCTTTCCTGCTCCGGAACCGCCGGCCCCGCGGAGCCGGTGGAGGGCGGCGGTTCGGGCGTGGACACGGGCACCGACCTGTCCACCCTCGATGACGCGGAGCTGATGCGTTTCCACGAGGCCGTCGTGGCTGAACTGCACCGCCGCCTCACCACGCCGTAGTGGAACTGCCCGTACCCACGCCGACCGCATCCGTCCCGCGCGGATCCATCCCGCCTGGGAGCCCGGGCGAGGCGATGGCGGCATGGCGCGCGTCACACTAGGCTCTATCCCAATGGGCCGGGCCGTGGCGCCGCAGCGTCGGCGAACCGGCGGATGCCGGTCCGGGGCCGATCGGGGGAAGGGCGAGGATGCTGATCGACGGAGCCAGCGTGATCGTGACCGGGGGAGCCTCCGGCCTGGGGGCGGCCACCGCCCGGAAACTGTACGACGCCGGGGCCCACGTGGTGCTGGTCGACCTGCCCTCCAGCGCGGGGGAGGAGGCGGCCTCCGCCTTGGGGCAGCGCGCACGCTTCGCCGCCGCGGACGTGACGGACGAGGAGCAGGTGCGGGCCGCCGTCGGGCTGGCCTCCTCGCTGGGACCCCTGCGCGTGGCAGTGAACTGCGCCGGCATCGCCACTCCCGGCAAGGTGCTGGGCAAGGGCGGCCCGCTGCCGCTGGCGGACTTCGAACGCGTGGTGCGCATCAACCTGGTCGGCACGTTCAACGTCCTGCGGCTGGCCGCCGAGGCGATGGCCGCCACCGACCCGTGGACGGATCAGGCAACCGGCAGCGCCGAACGCGGCGTGGTGGTGAACACCGCCTCCGTGGCCGCGTTCGAAGGCCAGATCGGCCAGCCGGCGTATGCGGCGTCCAAGGGGGCGGTGGCGTCGCTGACCCTGCCGGCCGCCCGCGAACTGGCGCACCACCTGATCCGCGTGGTCGCGATCGCGCCGGGACTGTTCGAAACCCCCATGCTGGCTGGGCTGCCGGCGGAGGCGATGAGAGCGCTGGCGGCGACGGTGCCCCACCCGTCCCGGCTGGGGCGGCCGGAGGAGTTTGCCGCGCTGGTGGCGCACATCCTGGACAACCAGATGCTCAACGGGGAGACGATCCGGCTCGACGGCGCGGTCCGGATGGCCCCCCGGTAGGCGGAAGCCCGAACCCAGGAAAGCAGGGAAACGCGATGGAGGCACGGCTGCCGGGGGCGGATTTCCTGGACATCGAGTCCGGGCTGGCGCCGCACGAGCGGCGGAAGCTGGGGCAGGTGCGGGCGTTCCTGGCCGAGCGGGTGCTTCCGCACGCGCCGGACTGGTGGGACCGCGAGGAGTTCCCGGCCCACCTGCTGGTCCCGTTCGGGGAACTGGGGGTCGGCACGCCCACGCGGCGCGGATATTCCCACCTCTTCCACGGACTGGTGATCGCCGAGCTGGCCCGCGCCGACGCGTCGCTCGCGACGTTCTTCATGATCCACCACGACCTCTTCGTCGAGTCGCTGCATGCCTTCGGGACCGACGCGCAGCGCGAACGCTACCTGTCCGACGCGGCGGCGCTGCGCACCACCGGCGCGTTCGCCCTCACCGAGCCGGACCACGGCTCCGACGTGGCCCGCGGGCTGGGAACAACGGCCCGCCGGGACGGGGACCACTGGGTCATCAACGGCGGCAAGCGCTGGATCGGGAACGGGACCTTCTGCGACCACCTGCTGCTCTGGGCCGCCGACGAGCACACCCGGCAGGTGCGCGGCTTCATCCTGGACATGTCCCTGCCGGGGGTCGCCTCCACCCGGATCGAGCACAAGACGGCGCTGCGGATCGTGCAGAACGCGGACATCGTGCTGGAGGACGTGCGGGTGGCCGAGGCCGACCGGTTCCCGGGCATCGACTCCTTCGCGGACGCCAACGAGCTGTTGCGCTCCAGCCGGATCATGGTCGGGTGGGAGGCCGTGGGGCAGCAGCTGGCCGCGTTCGAGATCGCCCGCGCGTACGCGTTGGAGCGGGAGCAGTTCGGCCGGCCCATCGCCTCCTTCCAGCTGATTCAGCAGCAGCTGGTGCAGATGCTCGGCAACGCGACCGCGTCGATGGCGATGATGGCCAGGCTGGCGCAACTGCAGGAACGCGGGGCGGCCGACATGGCGCAGGCGGCGCTGGCCAAGGCCTACTGCAGCGCGCGCATGCGCGAGTCCGTGGCCCTGGGCCGGGCGCTGCTGGGCGGCAACGGGATCCTCACCGACCGCCGCATGGCCAAGGTTTTCGCCGACGCCGAGGCGATCTATACCTACGAGGGCACCTACGAGATCAACTCGCTGATCGTCGGCCGCGCGGTCACCGGCATCTCCGCGTTCTCCTGACCGGTCAGGCGCCGGGCGGTTCCGGGGACTTTTCTCCGGCCGTGACCGCGAGGTCCAGCCGGTTGCCTTCCGGCGGGACCGGACACACCGCGTGCCCGGTGAACGCGAACGGATAATCCAGCGTGCGGTTGAAGTCCAGGTCCACCGTCCACCCGCCGGCCGGGTCCGGCGCCGGCGGCTGCAGCGGCAGGAAGCGCCAGGCCGGGGTGTCCACCCCGTTGGTGGCGTCGCGGAAGGCCACCGTCAGCCCGCCGGTGGCCGATTCCTCCGCCGCCAGCCGGTACTCGCGCCCACCGATCCCGAACACCACGTCGCCGGCCAGCAGCACCGTTAGCCTGGTGTCCGCCCGGATCGAATCCACCGCGACCTCCCGCTCCGTCGGGTAGGGCTCGAACCTTCCGCGCAGCACCCACTCCGGGGCGTAGGCGAACGTAGGCACCCCGCGGAACGCCGCCCGCGCCGCCGAATCCCGTTCCCGGGTGCGTACCATGTACCGGCCGCCGCGCAGCCCCAGCTCCACCAGCGTTGAGCCGTGGCGCACCCAGTGCACCGACTCGTCCTCGCCGACCGCCCGCACCAGCGTTCCCACCACGGGAGCGCCCGGGCCGTCCCCGTCCACCAGCCCGTCAGCCGCGGTGGCGCTGAGCCGGGCGACGGGTGTTCCGGCGTCGTACTTCCCGTCCTCCGCGCCGGCCGGACCGGCGCTCCACAGCCCCGGCAGGCCCTCCAGGCGGCCCGGGGACCCCGGCAGCCACTGGTAGGAGGTTACGGTCAGCCAGCCGTGCTCGGCCGCGAGCCCCTCCTCGCGGAGCCGGCGCCAACGCTTCCAGGATTCCTCATCGCCCATGCCTCCCAGTGTGCCAGTAGGCTGGTCGGCATGCCCTCCTTCCGTGCCCAACTCAACATCGTCGGGCTGCGCCCCGGATACCGGCCCGAGGCCGTGATGGACACCGCGGTCGCCGCGCTCGCCGAGCGCCACCACGTGGAGGCGAACCAGTTGGACATCGTGGCCGGGATCCCCCGGATCACGCTGCGGTTCACCGTCGAGGAGCCGGAACGGGGCGCCGAGAACCGCACGGCCCGCGAATCCGCCGCCCTCATGCGGGCGGCCGTGGAGGCGGTGGCCGTCACCCAGCGGCTGGCCGTGCTGCGGCGGGTGCGCGGCACGTGGGTGGCGGTGTAGGGGCAGGAAACGGAAAACGCCGGAGCCCCCTTCTCGGGGGCTCCGGCGTTCCGGGCCTCGACTACGTTTGATCCCGCAGGCCTAATGCCGCACGCCTAATCCCGCAGGGCGTTCGCCTGCCGGCGGGCGGCCAGGCGTTCGGCGTGGGTGATCTGGTAGCGGCGGTTCTCCGTGGCCAGCAGCACCACGAAGGCGCACATGCTGGCGGTGATCGCCACCACCGTGGACCGCTGGTCGCCGAGCAGGCGCTGGCCGAGGATCCAGAACAGGCCCCACGCGAAGCCGGTCGCGACCGCCATGCGGCTGCGCTCGCTCAGCGCGAAGGTCAGGGCGGCCCACGCCGCAACCACCAGGGTCACGGCCGCCCAGAGCGAGTCGCCCAGCACCACCGGCAGGCCCAGCTTTGTTGCCCAGACTCCCAGCGTCCACGGCAGCACCGTGAGCATCCACCCCAGGTAGAGGGCGATCGGCACGTCCATCCCCAGCCGTTCCCGCGGCGTGCGTGCGGTGCGGTCGTTGAGCCGGCGCAGGCAGTAGCCCAGCGCGCCGGTGGCCGCGGCTGCGGCCAGCAGGGCCAGGAACACGAGCCCGGCGCGGGCGGAAACCATCCACACGCCGCCAAGCAGCGTGGCGGCCGCGGCCGGGTACCCGACCGAGCGCTGGCGCAGGGACGAGCGCTGTCCCGGCTGCCACTGGAACCACGCCATGGCGCCCATTCCCAGGAACACCACGGGCCAGATCAGCAGCGCCCCCCTGGCCGGGGAGAGCAGGGAGAAGTCCGGGGCGAACACGCCGCCCGGGGAGGTGTGGAGGCTTCCGCCGCCAAAGGCGCCCAGCCCGAGCAGCCCCAGCAGGAACGCCAGGCCCGCGGAGGCGGCGACCACCCTGCGGCGGCGCTCGTCCAGCGGGGTCTCCTCCGGGTCGGGTTCGGTCGAGGGAAGGTTGTAGGGCGGAATGTAGACCGGATCGGCCTGCTCCTCCGTCCACAGGGACCGGGACTCCTCCGGCTGGGGCGCGGGAATGGAGGCCTCCTCGGCCTGCGCGGCCACGATCGCCTCCCGGGCCCGTTCGACCAGCACCCCCAGCTGCTCCGCCTCCGCCGTGCCGTCGGCGATGTCCGGGCGCCCGGCATTGGCGGGCAGGGCGCGTTCCGCCTCATGGGCCTGCTCTGACTGTTCGGCCTGCCGGGCACGCTCCGCCTGCCGGGCGAGGACGGCGGCGAGCGCGGCCTTTTCGGCGGCGGCAAGGCGGGCCTCCTGCCGCCGGGCGGCCAGCGCCTCGGCCTGGATGCGGGCGGCCTCCGCGTCGCGGGCAGCGGCCTGCAACGGGCGGGCCTGCGCCGGAGGGACCTGCGCCTGATCGGCCTGCAGGGGAGGGACCTGCGTGGAACGGTTGTGGAGCGCCCGGTCCTGCAGCACATGCTCCTGCAACGCACGCACCTGCAGGGCGCGGGTGGTGGCCCGGTCGCGCGCCTCCTGTGCGGCTGCTCCCGGGTGGGCCGCCTCGAGTGCGGCCGCCTGCTCGGCGGCTTCCCGTTCGGCCGCCTCGCGCTCGCGCCGTGCGGCACGCTCGGCAGCCTTCCGGCGTCGTTCCGCGGCCGCCGCGCTGACGCGCCGGCCCACCTGGCCGGGCAGGGCCAGCAGGTGGTCGCCGACCTTGTGCCAGTCGGGTTCGGGGAGATGGTCGAACCAGTCGCTGAGGCTGTGGATCTCGGAATCGCCGGAGGGCTCGTGCTGGCCGTGCCGCGCGGCCAGATGCCGGAAGCCGGAGGCCGGTGCAGGCCGTTCCTGGGGGGCCGAGCCTCGTCCCGGGGACTGGTGGAACCGCGGCATCCGCGTGGATGGCCGGGGTGAATCACGGGGTGAATCGTGGTGCGGTTCGGGAGCGGGCTGCCCGGCCCTCAACCGCTCCAGTGCCGCCGCTGCGGCCGACGGTTCATCCGACGTGTTGGTCATGTGAAAGAGCCCCTTTCCTGCGCGCCCGGATGGCCATGCCCCCCGCAATAACCAACCCGACCAGCGTACCCAACCCCATCCCGATCACAGCCGAGATCCACGGGGAAAGGCCAGTACTGTTACCAGTTACATACCCCAAGGCCACCATCCATGTCGACCACAGAAGGGCACCGGTTCCGGACAGGGCCAGGAAAGGCCCCAACGGGAGGTTCGCCATCCCGGCCGCGGCCACCGAGGCGGTCCTTCCGCCGGAGAGGAACCGGGCGCCGACCAGGCCTGCGTAGGTGGTTTCGCGGCCGGCCTTGCCCATGAGGCGGAGGATGTTCCGGTGACCCCAGCGACCCCAGCGGAAGCGGCCGAACCACTGGGTCAGGCCGTTGCGGAAAACAAGGTAGAGGGCGATGTCGCCGGCCCAGCATCCGGCGGCGGCGGCCAGGACCGCGGCGACCGGGTTCAGGGATCCCTGCGCGGCCATCGACCCCGCGCCCAGGACCAGCAGTTCGCTGGGGACCGGGGGCAGCGCGGCATCCAGGGCCACGAGCACCAGCATCAGCGGGTAGTACCAGGGCCCCAGGTTTCCGGCCAGGGCCGCGTCCAGGTTCACCGGGCGGCCGCGCCGGCGGGTTCGTGGCGGGACTTTTCCCCGGATTCTTCGGAGCCGGGGCGTTCCTGGAGCTCGAGCCGGGACCGGAAGGTGCGTTCGGTGCCGGTGAGCGGGTCGGTGAAGGCGATCGAGCGGGCCAGCAGCTGCAGCGGCCGCGCGTGGTCGTCCGGCACCTTGTCCCACAGCACGGGGTAGAAGGGGTCGTTGAGGATGCCCAGTCCCAGCGCCGCCATGTGCACGCGCAGCTGGTGGGTCTTCCCGGTGCGGGGGCGCAGCCGGAAGTGCCCGACGGCGGCGCCTGCGTGGGTGCCCGCGCTCGTGCCGGTGCGGATCAGGTCGATGCCGCTTTCCGCGTTCGGCTCCCCGTCCTCGACGATCGCGAGCAGGTGGCCCTTGCGCTTGGTCATCCGGTTGCCGTAGGTGAGGGGGAACTCGAGTCCCTCCGGCACCACGCCGTGGGGGAGGGCGCTGACGCACTCGTATTCCTTGCCGATGGCGCGGCGCTCGAACAGCGTCTGGTAGGCGCCGCGGGTTTCCGGGTTGGTGGAGAAGAGGATCACCCCGGCGGTGGCGCGGTCCAGCCGGTGCATCGGGATCAGTTCCGGCAGCCCCAACCGGTTGCGCAGTCTGACCAGCGCCGATTCCTGCACGAAGCGGCCGCCCGGGGTGGTGGGCAGGAAGTGCGGCTTGTCGACCACCAGCAGGTGCCCGTCCTGGAAGAGGATGTCCTCGGTGAACGGGACAGGCTCCTCAACGGGCAGGTTGCGGTAGTACCAGAGGAACTCGTGGCCGCCCAGCGGCGTGGCGGCGTCCAGGGGCTCGCCGCCCAGGCCCACGACCTCGCCGGTCTCGAAGCGGCGCACGATCCCGTCCGGGTCCACATGCCCGAACCGGTGCAGCACGTAGTCCATGACGGTTCCCCACGGACCCTCCTGCGGAAGGCGCAGGCGCGTCGCGTTGACGCCGTCGCGCACGGGAAGGGGGGATTGCATGGCCATGGGTTCCAGTGTCCCACGGGCGGCGAGCCGCCCTGGTCGGGACCCGCGCCGTTCTCGATCCGTACCGTCCGGGCCCCGGACATGCCACGGCGGCCGCGGAAAGCCGCGGCCGCCGTGGCCTGATGCTCCGGCTACGCCTCCGTCTGGCAGCGCGGGCAGAAATAGATGTCCCGCTCGCCGGCCGCCGGCCCAAGCGCCGGATCCCCCAGCTTCTGCATGACCACCGGGGTCCCGCAGCGCTGGCACGGCTCGCCCGACCGCCCGTACACCCAGTACGGGTCCCTGCTGGCGGAACCGGTGGTCACGCGCCGGGCGCGGTCCTTGTTGGCGTGCAGCAGCTTGTGGGCCAGTTCAACCATGTGGGGCAGGTCCTCCACCTCGCCCACCGGCGTCAGCGGGTGCGTCTTGGCCAGGAACAGCAGCTCGCACCGGTAGATGTTGCCCAGCCCGGACATGAGCTTCTGGTCCAGCAGGGCCAGCCCGATCGGACGCTCGGGATCCGAACCCAGCCGCCGTTCGGCCTCGGCCGGGTCCCACGAGTGACCCAGCGGGTCCGGACCCAGGTGCCCGACGGCCTCCGGCTCGTCAGCGGTGCGGATCACCCGCAGGAAGCCCAGCTCGAACCCGACCGCCTGGAAGTCGGCGTTCTTGAGCACGCAGCGGGCCTTCACCGACGGGGCCCGCCAGCGCTCGCCGGGGGCGTAGACGTCCCAGTGGCCTTCCATCATCAGGTGCGTGTGGATGCTCAGGTCGCCCGCCCGGATCAGCAGGTGCTTGCCGCGGGACACCACCGACTTCACCACGGCGCCGGAGAGGTCGAGTGTCGCGTATTGCGGTACGCGGAAGTCGCTGGACAACAGGGGGCGGCCGCTGAGCGCTGCGTCGAGGCGGCGGGCCGCCCGGTAGACGGTATCTCCCTCAGGCATGGGTTATCACCTCGGTGACTTTGGACAACGTGTTCGGATCATGCACGGAATCTCACTCCGTTCGGTGACGAATAGAACCCCGCGTCCAGCAGGGCGGTGGCGACGGTTGAATCCAGAATGGACCTCCCGTTGACCTTCTCCACTGTCATCTTAGTCACATTCGCGGTGCGCAGGGCGGAAACCAGCGAAAACGCGGCGGCCTCCAGTTCGGCCGGCCCGTCAGTGAACGCCAGCAGCGTTTTGCCGCCGCGTTCCATGTACAGCGCCAGCGCCCCGCCCACCAGGACGACGACGGCTCCGGCCTTGCGTCCCGGCCGGTGCCCGGTGGGGGTGGCCCCGCCGGACGACCCGCCGTCGGGCCCCGCATCGAGCGCCGGCCAAGGCAGCGCCGCACCGTAGGGGTTGGCGGGATCTGTCGCGGCAAGGGCCAGGGCCTCCGGCCGCCGCCCGGCCGCGTCCAGGTCGGTGTCCTGGACCTGCCCACGCAGCCGGTCCACGGTGGCCGGAACGGAGAACTGGGCGGCGCCGAGCCGTTCGATGAAGTAGCCCCGGCGGGCCCGGCCGGCCTCCTCCAGCCGCGCCAGCACCTTGTACATCAGGGCGAAGCCGCCGGGCACGTTCTCCGCCACGACCGACCCGCGGGTCAGGACCCCGTACCGGTCCAGCAGGTACTCGGCGCCCGCGTGGGCGCGCACCGTCGGATCCTGCTCCGGTTCCGGCAGCAGGCTCCACCGGCCCGCGGCCCGCGACGCCAGCGGCGCGCCGCCGACCGGCCGGCCGGCGTCGTCCCCCATCCCGGAGACCGGACGCAGGCCCGCCCCCAGGCCCACGCCGGCGCCCAGTCCGCCGCGCAGGCCGCCGGCGATCCCACGCAACCGTCCCGGCCGCGCCGGACGGGCACGCGGGGTCCCGGGCCGCTGCCGGTGGGCCGTGTGCCCGCCGCCCAGCAGTCCGCGCACCGGAGCGAAGGTGTCGTTGCCCAGGCGCCCGGCCCAAACCAACTCCCACAGGGCGCCCAGCAGGGCCTCCTCGGAGGGCAGGTCCGCCCCTCCGGCCTGGCCCCAGCCCAAGGGGCCGGCCAGCTGCTCCCGCAGCTGCCGGAAGAAGAACGCACCGCCCCCGGCCAGGGCGTCCAGGATCCGCTGCTGCAGCGGATCGGGCTCGAAGTCGGCCTGCGGGGCCAAGGTCAGCGGCGCGGTCTCGGCCAGGTGCAGGGCGATCCACCCGTCGTTCCCGGAGAGCGCCCCCGCCCCGGACCAGAGGATCTCCCCGGTGGACATCAGCTCGTCCAGCATCGCCGGCCGGTAGTCGCGCACCCGCGCCGGCAGCACCCACGACTCCCACGCGCTCGCCGGCACCGGAACCCCGGAGAGCTGGTCGACGACGGCCGCGACGCCGTCGAGCCCGCGCAGGTTCTCCCCGACGTACTGCCACCCGGGCAGGAAGCGCCCGTAGGTTGCCGCATCCACCGGTTCCACCTCGGCGCGCAGCGCGGCCAGCGAGCGGCGCCGGATCCGGCGCAGGACCTCGGCGTCGCACCACTCCTCCCCGGCGGTGCCTCCGCCCTCGCCCGGGCGGAACTCACCTTCCAGCACGCGGCCCTCGCCGGCCAGCCGGCGCAGCACGGTGAGCACGACGGCGGGTCCCAGCCCCAGCCGCGCCGCCGCCTCCGGGGCCGTGAACGGCCCGTGGGTGCGGGCGTAGCGGCCCACCAGGTCCCCGAGCGGGTCCGCGACCGGTTCCACGAACGCCAGCGGCACGCCCATCGGCAGCGGCACCCCGAGCGCGTCGCGCAGCCGGGAGGCGTCCTCGATCGCCGCATGGACCTCGCGCCCGGCGACGTGGACCTTCAGGGCGCGGTTGGTGCGCAACAGCTCCGCGGCATATCGCTGCGCGGCGGCCTCCCGCGCGTCCCCGGCGGCGTCGCCGGCCTCCGGGGCTGCGGTCTCGGGCCCCTCCGGGACTCCGGTCTCGGGTCCCTCCGGGACCAGCCGTTGGGCGATTTCCCCGACGGTAAGGGGGCCAAGCAGGCGCAGCAGGTCCGCCGTCCCCTCCAGGCCCTTGAGCTGGCGGTCGGGGGTCAGGCGCTGGAGCTGGGCCTCGGTCTCCGCAATGACCTGGGGGTCCAGCAGTTCGCGCAGTTCGGTGCGGCCCAGCAGGTCGCCCAGCAGCCCGGGGTCCAGGGACAGTGCGGCGGCGCGGCGCTCGGCCAGCGGTGAGTCGCCCTCGTAGAGGAACTGGGCCACGTAGCCGAACAGCAGCGACTGGGCGAACGGCGAGGGCTGCTGGGTGGTCGTCTCCACGATGCGCAGCTTCCGCGCCTCGATGTCCGCGGCGATCCCGCGCAGCGCAGGCAGGTCGTAGACGTCCTGGAGGCATTCGCGCACCGTTTCCAGGATGATCGGAAAGCTGGGGTACTTGCGGGCCACGTCCAGCAGTTGGGCCGAGCGCTGGCGCTGCTGCCACAGCGGGCTGCGCTTGGCCGGGTTCTGCCGCGGCAGCAGCAGGGCCCGGGCCGCGCACTCGCGGAAGCGGGAGGCGAACAGGGCGGAACCGCCGACCTCGTTGGTGACGATCGCGTCCAGTTCGTCGGCATCGAAGAGGAACAGTTCCGCTCCGGGCGGCTCGTCCTCCATCATCGGCACCCGCAGCACGATTCCGTCGTCGGAGGCCATCGCGGATCCGTCCAGCCCGTAGCGGGCGTGCAGCCGGGCCCCGACGGCCAGCGCCCACGGGGCGTGCACCGGCATCCCGAAGGGCGAGTGCAGCACCACGCGCCAGTCGCCGAGCTCGTCGCGGAACCGCTCCACCACCAGCGTCCGGTCGCTGGGCACCACGGAGGTGGCCTCCTGCTGCTCGCGCAGGTAGGCCTGCAGGTTGGACGCGGCCCACGGGTCCAGGCCGGCGGCACGCAGCCGGTCGCCGGCGTCGTCCGCAGCGACCAGTTCGCGCCGGAAGGCACCCAACGCCCGGCCCAGCTCCACGGGACGGCCCAGCCCGTCGCCCTTCCAGAACGGCAGCTTGCCGGGCTGGCCGAAGGCGGGGGAGACCAGCACCCGGTCGTGGGTGATGTCCTCGATCCTCCAGCTGGTGGCGCCGAGCGCGAAGACGTCGCCCACGCGCGACTCGTAGACCATTTCCTCGTCGAGTTCGCCGACCCGGCGCCCGCCCTTGGCGGTGTCCTCGGACCCGACCAGGTAGACCCCGAAGAGCCCGCGGTCGGGGATGGTTCCGCCGCTGGTCACTGCCAGGCGCTGGGCGCCGGGGCGCCCGGTGATGGTTCCGGCCTCGCGGTCCCAGACGATGCGCGGGCGCAGCTCGGCGAACTCGTCGGAAGGGTACTTGCCGGCCAGCAGGTCCAGGGTGGCCTCGAACGCGGAGCGCGGCAGCGCGGCGAACGGCGCCGAGCGGCGGACGACGTCGAACCACTCCTCCGTGTCCAGGTCGCCGAGCGCGCAGGCGGCCACGGTCTGTTGCGCGAGGATGTCCAGCGGGTTGGCCGGGACCGAGAGCGGCTCGATCCGGCCGGCCAGCATGAGCTCCACCGCCACCGCGGTGTTGACCAGGTCCCCGCGGTGCTTGGGGAAGAAGAAGCCGCGGCTGGTTTCGCCGACCTGGTGGCCGGCGCGGCCCACGCGCTGCAGGCCGGAGGCGACCGACTGCGGGGACTCGACCTGGATGACCAGGTCCACCAGGCCCATGTCGATGCCCAGCTCCAGGCTGCTGGTCGCCACGACGCAGCGCAGCCGGCCGGACTTGAGGTCGTCCTCGATCCCGGCGCGCTGTTCCTTGGACACGGACCCGTGGTGGGCGCGGGCCAGCAGGGGCTCGGCCCCGGAGGTCTGCCCGGCCTGGGCCATCATTTCGGCCGGGGTGCGCGTGGGGGAGGCCTTGAGCAGGGGCTGGCCGGGGATCAGGGCCACCGCAGCGGAACCGAGACCCGGCGCGCCGGGGCTTCCGCCGCCGTTGTCCTGTGGGCCTCCGCCCGCGGCGGGCGCCTGGGCCAACATGCCGCGATCGGCATGGATCTCGTTGAGGCGGCCGGTGAGCCGTTCGGCCAGCCGGCGCGAGTTCGCGAAGACGATCGTGGACCGGTTGGCCTCGATCAGGTCCACGATCCGTTCCTCGACGTGCGGCCAGATGCTGGCCTGCGGCTGCAGCCCGCTGGCCGGACCGAGGTCGTGCGCCGCGGCCGCGGCGGGCAGGTCCGTCATGTCCTCGACCGGGACGGTGACCGTCAGGTCCCAGGTCTTGGCCGCGGGCGGGGCGACGATGCGCACGGGGTGGGTGCCGCCGAGGAAGCGGGCGACCTCCTCGCGCGGTTCGACCGTCGCGGAGAGTCCGATGCGTTGCACGGGCCTGCGCAGCATCGCGTCCAGCCGCTCCAGCGAGACGGCCAGGTGGGCCCCGCGCTTGGTGCCGGCCACCGCGTGGACCTCGTCCAGGATGACGGTGTCCAGGCCCGTGAGCGTTTCCCGCGCCCGGGAGGTCAGCATCAGGTAGAGAGATTCGGGGGTGGTGATGAGGATGTCCGGCGGGTTGGTCAGCAGCTTCCGGCGGTCCGACGCCGGGGTGTCGCCCGAGCGGACGCCGACGGTGATCT
Organism: Arthrobacter ginkgonis; assembly: GCF_039540195.1. NCBI lineage: Bacteria > Bacillati > Actinomycetota > Actinomycetes > Micrococcales > Micrococcaceae > Arthrobacter > Arthrobacter ginkgonis. The sequence continues at coordinate 308,045 of NZ_BAABEO010000009.1, forward strand.
CCGGGGCGGGCAGGCCGATCCGCTTCGCGGTCTGCGTGATGCCGATCAGCGGGGCGCGCAGGTTCCGCTCCACGTCCACGCCGAGGGCCTTCAGCGGGGAGATGTAGAGGATGCGGGTCTTGCGCTTGGGTGCCTTGGCCCGGGGGTTTTCGGCGTCGTGCTCCCCGGCCGCGGCGAGCGGAAACCCAGCAGGGGAGAGGGAGACCGGGGAGAGGGAGCCCAGCGGGAGTTGTGCCTGTTCGGGCGGGGCGCCGCGCAGGAACGAATCCAGCGCCCAGAGGAAGGCCGAGAGCGTCTTGCCGGAACCGGTCGGGGCGATGACCAGCGCGTTCGCGCCAGAGGAGACCGCGTCCCAGGCGCCCACCTGGGCCGCCGTCGGCGCATCGAAGGCACCCGTGAACCACTCGCGGGTTGCGGGCGTGAACCTCTCAAGGACCGCCTGCGCGGACGTCTTCCCAGCCATTGCCCCAGCCTACGCCGGGCCCCCGACACAGTGCTCCGAACACCATGCCGCAACCGCCCTTCCCGAAGGAGTCCTGGCTGTCCGCGCATTCACGCCCATCGATGTCCGATCCCCTGGGCGCTTCGGTCAATGTCAGGGGACAAGGAGGGCCTGCCCGGAAGGAGAGGGCATCAGGCTGATCAACGCCAACCCGTACGGCAACGGCACCGCGATCTTCACCTCCCGCTGGCCCGAAGCCAGTCACGCTTCAGGGGCTTAATGCAACTTCCCCCAAACTGACGAATTGAGTCGCCGTGTCGGCCGGTGACCCACGCCTGGCAGGCCGACATGGTGACACCGCGTGGCCCGCCACGGTTGAATGGGCCAACTTGAAGAGTGCCCGCCGGATGCTCCATCATCCGTGAAACCGCCAAACGCGATCCACCAAGGAGACACGGCCATGACCAACTGGCGTATCAGGGACTTCCATTCGTCCGACCTCGACGGCATCCTGCACCTGTGGGAGTCGCTCAAGGCCGATGGCGTGGAGCCCGTGTACGCGCTGTCCGAGGTCGTGGCGTCGTGCGAAAAGGACCACGCGGTGGTGGCAGTCCAAGGTGACCAAGTGGTGGGCGCCGCCGTCGGACGCGCAGCGCACGACCAAGGCTGGATCGTCTTCCTCGCCACGCTGACCGAGTACCGCGGCCGCGGCATCGGCACCTCGCTGCTGGCCGCCGTCGAAAACCGCATGGCCCCCCACGGCCTCAACAAGCTGTCCGCGCTCATGCCCGAAACCGAAACCCGCGTCGAGGCGTTCCTGGGCCGCGGGTTCGTGGTCAAGAAGAACCTGCGCTACTTCGAGCGGACCATTCCGGTGCAGCGGCAGGAGCTGGGGCCGTTGAGCCTGCTCGGCGGGCGGATCCTGGCACGTGATCTCTGGGAGAACGTGGCCGGCATGAAGCGTGAGAAGGAACTGCTGGAACGCCGGCTCGTGCTGCCGCTGGCCGAGACCGACCTCGCCGATGAATACGGCGTCGTGCCTCCGCGCGCCGTCGTGCTCTTCGGCCCTCCCGGCACCGGCAAGACGACCTTCGCCAAGGCCATCGCATCGCGACTGGAGTGGCCGTTCGTGGAGGTCTTCCCCTCGCGACTGGCCTCCGATCCCAAGGGCCTGGCCGGCGCGCTGCGCGAGACGTTCCTGGAGATCGCGGAGCTGGAACACGCCGTGGTGTTCATCGACGAAGTGGAGGAGATCGCGTCCCAACGGGCAGGTGATCCGCCGTCGCCACTGCAGGGCGTCACCAACGAACTCCTCAAGATCATCCCCGCCTTCCGCGAACAGCCCGGCCGCCTGCTGGTCTGCGCCACCAACTTCATCCGCGCGCTGGACAGCGCGTTCCTGCGCCATGGCCGCTTCGACTACGTCATCCCCATCGGCCTGCCCGACGTCCACGCCCGCGAGGCCATGTGGCAGCGCTTCATCCCGGCCACCGTGGTGGATTCAGTCGATATTGCCCAGCTGGTGGCCCGCACCGAGGGCTTTTCGCCGGCCGACATCGAGTTCGCTGCACGAAGCGCCTCCCAGCGGGCCCTGGAAAAGGCCGTGTACGACGACGGGGGCGCTTCGGGCTCCTCGTCTGACCTTGCGTCGAACGGGCGTAAGGGGCCCGTCACCCAGGACTACCTCGACGCGATCGCCGATACCCGCATGACAGTGAGCGCCGAGGTGTACCAGGAGTTCCTCGAAGACATCGACGTGCTGGGGCGCGTCTAATCACTCGCCGCAATCCGGCGAGGGGGCTGGGGCAGTGCAACGTATGGGCCGTCGAAGCGCCCGCCCAAGGGTTCCGCCCGGTCGCGGGCGCGGCTAGCTTGGTGGCCGTGGGCGCCGCCCCGGGCCCACGGAAGATCCGTCCCCACGTTCCGAAGGGAAACCCCATGAAGGCACTGGTCTACCACGGTCCCGGCAAGAAGTCCTGGGAGGAGGTCCCCGATCCGGTGATCCAGGAACCGACGGACGTGATCGTGAAGGTGGAGACCACCACCATCTGCGGCACCGACCTGCACATCCTCTCCGGGGACGTCGCCGCGGTGACCGACGGGCGCATCCTCGGCCACGAGGCGGTGGGCACCGTGACCGAGGTCGGCTCCGCCATCGGCAGCTTCAAGGTCGGAGACCGGGTCCTGGTCCCGGCCATCACCAAGTGCGGGCGCTGCGACTACTGCGTGAAGGGGATGCCCTCCCACTGCCAGACGGTCGGCGGCATCGGGTGGATCTTCGGGCACCTGATCGACGGCACGCAGGCCGAATACGTGCGCGTCCCGTTCGCGGACACCTCCCTGTATGCGGTGCCGGAGCACGTCACCGACGAGCAGGCGATCTTCCTCGCCGATTCGCTTCCCACCGGCTACGAGGTGGGCGTGCTTGCCGGCGGGGTCCGTCCGGGCGACACCGTCGCGGTGGTCGGGGCCGGCGCCGTGGGCCTGTCCGCGATCCTCACCACCGGCCTGTGGGGAGCGTCCCGGGTGATTGCGATCGACACCAACGAGTTCCGCCTCGAAAAGGCCAGGGAGTTCGGGGCCACGGACACCGTGGTCGCCGGACCGGACGCGGCCGCCCAGGTCAAGGCGCTCACAGACGGGCTCGGCGTGGACGTGGCGATGGAGGCCGTGGGTTACCCGCAGACCTTCGCCACCGCGGTGGACCTGGTCCGTCCGGGCGGGCGCATCGCCAACATCGGCGTGCACGGGGTTCCGGTGGAGCTGCCGCTGCAGGATCTGTGGATCCAGAACCTGACCATCACCATGGGCCTGGTGGACACCAGCAGCGTCCCGATCCTGCTGAAGATGGTCGCCTCAGGCAAGATCCCCGCCGAGAAGATGGGCACCCACACATTCACCTTCGGGCAGATCGATGAGGCCTACCGGGTCTTCAAGGAATCCGCGGCGGAGAAGGCGCTCAAGGTCATCATCAAGCCCGGCTGACCCGGGCGGGCGCATCGCGAGGGGGCAGCGAGCCCGGCAGGAGAACGACGGCGGCTGGCAGGTTCCGCGTGCGCGGAACCTGCCAGCCGACGCACTCATGCGTCAGGATTCTGTTCCGCACCCGCACTTTCGCGTCACGATTCGGGAGAACACCCGCACTTGCGCGTCATTTTTCGTGAGGTGGTCGAGCATCACCTGGCCGCCGCCGCGGTCCTCTTTGCCGGCGGATGGGTTTCAGTCGAGGAAAGGACCGCTGCCTTGGGTGAGGACGGAGCGAGCGCCGAAGCGGCCCGGGCCAGCTCGGCGACGGTGGCCCAGTCCTTCCGCGCAATGACGTCCGACGGGGTGATCCACGTTCCCCCGACGCAACCGACGTTCGGCAGCGCGAGGTACGAGGCGGCGGTGGCCGCGGTGATCCCCCCGGTGGGGCAGAACCGCGCACCGGGAAGAGGGGCGTGGATCGACTTCAGCAACCCCAGGCCTCCCGACGCCTCGGCCGGGAAGAGCTTGAGCTCGGTGTAGCCGAGTTCAAGAAGGGCCATCACCTCCGAGACGGTGGCGGCCCCGGGAAGGAACGGAAGACCGGTGTCGCGGAGTCCGGCCAGGAGGCTGGGCGTGGCACCTGGGGAGACCAGGAACTGCGCGCCGGCATCCGCTGCCAGCTTCGCCTGATGGGGGGTGACGACGGTGCCGGCACCCAGCAGGATCTCGGGGACCGAGGCGCTGATGCGGCTCATGGCCTCCAGCGCGGCCGGGGTCCGCAGGGTGAGCTCGATGACGGGCAGCCCTCCCTCGACCAGCGCTCGTGCCAGGGGAACGGCGTCGTCCGGATCGTCGACGACGACGACGGGAACGACGGGGACGTGATCGAGGAGGGAATCAGACAAGGTGGGGCTCCTGTGCGGTGGAGTGGGCGGGGCGGGTGGAGTCGGTCGGGCGGGTGAAGAGCGAAGCGCCGCGGTCGGCGGGGCCGACGGCGTTGCGGAAGGCGGCGAAGAGTTCCCGGCCGGTGCCGGTCCATTCCTCGGGGGACGGAGCGAAGCCGTTGGCTGGACGGCCGGCGAGTTCTTCCGGGTCGACGTGGAGGGTCAGGGTTCCTGTCCGCGTGTCGAGGGTGACGAGGTCCCCGTCGCGCACCTTTCCGATGGGTCCGCCGTGGGCAGCCTCGGGGGTGATGTGGATGGCTGCCGGCACCTTTCCCGAGGCGCCGGACATGCGTCCGTCCGTGACGAGGGCGACGCGGTGGCCACGATCCTGCAGCACGCCCAGGGCGGGCGTGAGCTTGTGCAGCTCCGGCATGCCGGTGGCGGCGGGTCCTTGATACGGCACGACCGCCACGAGGTCGCGGTCGAGCTCCCCTTCGGCGAAGGCGCGGAGGAACTCGGCCTGGTCGGTGAAGACCAGAGCGGGGGCTTGGATGAAGCGGTGGTCGTCCGGCACGGCGGAGGTCTTCACGACGCTTTGGCCCAGGTTCCCGCGGAGTATCTGCAGCCCGGCGTCGGGCGTGAACGGGTCCTCGTGGGTGCGCAGCACGTCGCGGTCGAGGCTATTGCGAGGGCCCTCCTGCCATTGGAGGCCCTGGGCGGTGAGCCGGGGCTCGGCGGTGTAGCGCCGCAGGCCAGGGCCGGCGATGGTGTTGACGTCCTCGTGGAGCAGGCCCGCGTCCAGCAGGGTGTGGATGAGCAGGGCCATGCCTCCGGCCGCGTGGAAGTGGTTCACGTCGGCCGTTCCGTTCGGATACATCCGCGTCAGCAAGGGGACCACGGCGCCCAGCTCGGAAAGGTCGTCCCAGGTCAGGGTGATGCCGGCGGCGGCCGCGATCGCGACGAGGTGCATCGTGTGGTTCGTCGACCCGCCGGTTGCCAAGAGGGCCACGGCGGCGTTCACCAGCGCCTTCTCGTCCACGATCTCCCCGATCGGCGCCACGTGGCCTCCGAGCGACAGCTCGACGACCCGCTTTCCGGCTTCGTCGGTCAGCGCCTCGCGCAGGGAGGTCCCGGGGTTGACGAAGCTCGCTCCGGGAAGGTGCAGGCCGAGCACCTCCATGAGCAGCTGGTTGGAGTTGGCCGTGCCGTAGAACGTGCACGTGCCGCTGCCGTGGTAGGAAGCCGCTTCGGCGTTGAGGAGCTCCTCACGGGTGGCCTTTCCCTCGACATACAGCTGGCGGACCTTGGCCTTCTCCCCGTTGGGGATGCCGGAAGTCATGGGGCCGGCCGGCGCGAAGACCGTGGGGAGGTGGCCGAACGAGAGTGCCCCGATGAGCAGTCCGGGAACGATCTTGTCGCAGACACCCAGCATGAGCGCGCCGTCGAACATGTCGTGTGAAAGGGCGATGGCGGTGGACATCGCGATGACGTCGCGGCTGAAGAGGGAGAGCTGCATGCCGTCCCGGCCCTGGGTGATGCCGTCGCACATCGCCGGGACGCCACCGGCGACCTGCGCGATGCCGCCGGCCTTGATCACGGCGCGCTTGAGTTGCCGGGGGTAGGTTTCGAAAGGCTGGTGCGCCGAGAGCATGTCGTTGTAGCTGGTGACAATGGCAATGTTGGGCTTGACGAGCCCGCGCAAGGCGGCCCGGTCGGGCTCCTCCGTCGCGGCGAAGCCGTGGGCGAGGTTGGCGCATGCCAGCCGGCCGCGGGCAGGCCCCCGGGCGTGGGCTGCCCTGATGCGCTGGAGATACGCCGCGCGGTCAGCGTGGCTTCGTTGTGAGATCCGGTCCGTAACGGCGAGGACAACGGGGTGGACAGGCGACATGGTGGCTGCTTTCGGGTGAGTGAAGGCGGAGCGAGGGGCGTGCGGTGTCAGACGAACGCGCCGACGGCGAGGACAAGGACCAGGCCCACGACGGAGATCAACGTCTCCATCACCGACCAGGTCTTGAGGTTCTGGGCGATGTTCAGCTGGAAGTACTCCTTGACGAGCCAGAAGCCGGCGTCGTTGACGTGGGAGAAGAAGACCGATCCGGCGCCGATCGCGAGCACCAGCAGGGACGTTTCCGCCGGCGGCAGCCCCGCCGCCAGCGGTGCGAGGATACCGGCAGCAGTGATCGTTGCCACGGTGGCCGAACCGGTGGCGAGCCGGATCACTACGGCAACCAGCCAGCCCAGGAACAGCACGGAGATGTTGGAGCTGGTCGCGAAGTCGGTGATCACCGTGCCGATGCCCGTATCGATCAGGGTCTGCTTGAAACCGCCGCCGGCGCCGACGATGAGCAGGATGCCCGCGATGGGAGGCAGGGACTTTTCCAAGGATTTGGCGATGCCGCGGCGATCCATTCCGGAGCCGCGTCCGAAGGTCACCAAGGCAACCAGCACGGCCAGCAACAGGGCGATCAGCGGGGTGCCCAGGAAGTCGAGCACGACGCGGACCTGGTTCTCCTTGGGGGCCGCGATGTCCGCGATCGCCTTTCCCATCATCAGCACGACGGGCAGCAGCACGGTGGCCATCGTGGTGGCGAACGGCGGCCGGCGGGTGCCCGCACTGTCAGGGTTGATGCCGGCGCCAGCGTGGATTGCGGCGGTCGGCGTGGCGTGGCTGCTGCCGTGGCCCGCCCCGACGAGCTGCTGCTCCCGCTCGGTGACGAACAGCTGGGGCGCCGCGACGTCGACCCAGCGGCTGGCCACCTTGGCGAAGAGCGGACCGGCGATCACGACGGTTGGGATCGCGATGAGGACCCCCAGGATCAGGGTGATCCCCAAGGGGGCGTTCAGGGCGTTGATGGCCACCAAGGGCCCCGGGTGGGGCGGCACGAGGCCATGCATGGCCGACAGGCCTGCCAGGGCGGGGATGCCCACCCGGATGAGGGAAAGCCCGGAGCGCATCGAGACCAGCATGATCACCGGCATCAAGAGGACGAGGCCGATCTCGAAGAACATTGGGAGGCCGATCAGCGCACCGACCAGACCCATGGCCCAGGGAAGCATCCGGGGGCCTGCCCGCCCGATGATGGTGTCGACGATCTGGTCGGCCGCCCCGGAATCGGCCAGCAGCCGTCCGAACATCGCGCCCAAGGCGATCAGCACGCCTACTCCTGCGACGGTCGAGCCGACCCCGGCCGAGAAGCTGGCCACGACGTCGGCCATGGGCATGGCGGCCAGCGCACCGACCGTCAGCGCGCCGATGGTGAGGCTCAGGAAGGGATGGAGCTTGAGCCAGCTGATCAGCACCACGATCAGCGCGATGCCGAGTAGGGCTGCGGTGACAAGCTGCAGCGTGCCGGCGTGGGGCGTGATGGGGTCGGTGACCGCGAACAGCGTCATGAAAGGGCTCCTAGCGAACGGGGCTGCAGGGTGGTGGTGCGGTGGATCAGTGCCGCCGCCTGGTGGACGATCTGGTCGACCGGTTCGTCGAAGCGGACGGTGATCCCGTCCTCGTCCGGGCCGAGGGGTTCGAGCGCCGCGTACTGGCTGTCGACCAGGGAGGCCGGCATGTAGTGATCGGTCCGGGCCTCGACGCGTGCCCGGACCACCTCGGCGGGCCCGGCCAGGTGCAGGAACCGCACTGGTCCGGCATGCAGGCGCAGGATGTCGCGGTAGGACCGGCGCAGGGCCGAGCAGCTGATCACCGCTCCCTCGCCCTGGAGGGCCAGCCAGGTTCCGACGGCCGCGAGCCACGGTGCCCTGTCGCTGTCATCGAGTGCCACGCCGGCGCGCATCTTCGCCACGTTCTCCGCGGGGTGGAAATCGTCGGCGTCGCCACAGGGGACGTCCAGATGGGCAGCCAAGGCGTGGCCGGCAGTGGTCTTGCCGGCTCCCGCGACGCCCATCACGACCCAGAGGCCTGATCCGGAGGAATGTTTCATGTAAGTCGGTTCCTTTTCTGTGGCGCCCCTCACTGGCGAATGTGACGAGCATCGCATGATTGATCATACGAATCAACCTTTTTGCCCTTTAAAAGTCATACGAACATGCCGCTTAGTCATACGAATCTGGATGCGTATGGCCTGTTAGTCGGCTTGATCAGGCAAGATAGGAACCATGACGGCGATCGATGGTGGACTGCACGTCCACGTGCTGGACCGGGTAGGACCCGACCTTCTCTGGGGGGACCTGCGCGGTGTCGGTCAGCTTCGGCTGGAGACCATCGAGGAGCGGTACGGCGTCTCCCGCTCGGTGGCCCGGGAGGTGGTGCGGGTGCTTGAGTCGATGGGGCTGGTGGCGAGCCGGCCGCGCATCGGGATCACCCTTCGGCCGCGCGCCGAGTGGCACTTCCTTGACCCGCGCCTCATCCGATGGCGGCTCGCGGGTCCGGAACGGGCCGACCAGCTCCGATCCATCACTGACCTGCGGCGCGGCATGGAGCCGGTCGCCGCGGAGCTCGCAGCCACCCATGCCACGCCGGAACAGTGCGGCGCACTCACCGGCGCGGTGATCGGCATGTCCGTCACCGGGAGGGAGGGAAATCTCGCGGCCTACCTCGCCCACGACATCACGTTCCACCAGACGCTTCTCCAGGCGTCGGGGAACGAGCTCTTCGCCAGCCTCGGCGACGTCGTCGCCGAGGTGCTCACCGGACGTACGCAGCACCATCTGATGCCGGAGCATCCCGAACCTGCGGCGATCCGCCTCCATGCCGACGTGGCGGAGGCGATTTCCTCCCGAGATCCTGCCCGAGCCGGCCGGTTGATGCGCGAGATCGTCAGCGAAGCCGGGCAGGCCATGGAGGCGGTGCTTCACGACACCCGCGACCACTCCGGGTGAGGCTGGTCGCCGTCGTGCCCCGCTCCAAGATTTTGCTATCTCCGGGGCGGTCCGCCGGAAATTTTGCTACCTCCCGGGCGGGTGGCGGACCTGTGGGTCAGGATCCGATTCCGCACTCGCATCAACGCGTCATGATTCGGTAGAGCACCCGCACTTACGCGTCACTTTTCGTGGGGTCAGACGTGGTGGTAGGGGCGGCCTCCGGCGATCTCCTGCGCCCGGTAGAGCTGTTCGGCCAGGATCAGCCGCACCAGCTGGTGCGGAAACACCAGCTTGGACAGGCTCCAGACGAAGTCGGCGCGCTGGTGGACGGAGGCGTCCACCCCGTACGCGCCGCCGATCACCAGCGTGATGGTGCGCGAGGTGTCCAGCGGCCGCTGCAGGGTCGCGGCCAGGGTGGGGGAGTCGATGTTCTTGCCGCGCTCGTCCAGCAGGACCAGGAAGTCCTGCGGCCCGAGCTTGGACAGGATCCGCTCGGACTCCTCCGCGCGCGCCGCATCCCCTTCGCGGGCCGAATGCGGAAGCAGGAGCCAGGACACGTCGAAGGGCTTCTTCATGCGCTTGCCGTAGCGTTCGATGCCCTCGGCGACCCAGGACTCGTGCTTCTTACCGATGGCGAGGATACGCAGTGACATGGGGACCATTTTCGCAGGTACGCGGCGGGCGCCTGCGTCTCTCCCGCCGGGCGCCTTCCCTGCCCTGTGCGGCCCGGCCCGCATAGGGTGGTGGCGTGCCACTGAACTCGCTGCCCCCGCCGCTGCGGCGCCTCATCGAGGCCCTCGCCCTGCGAATGGGCCCCTACGCCGCCATGTGGGTGACCCTGATGGCGGGCGCCGCCGTGGTGCTGACCCTGGCCGCCTTCGCCGGGGAGATCTACGAGGACGTCACCGAAGCCGACGGGGTTTCCGGCTTTGACCTGCCGATCCTCGGATTGATGGTGGCCGGGCGCACGCCGTGGCTGGCGGCGGCGGGGACCGCGTTCACCAACCTCGGCGGCCCCGTGGGGTCGACGCTGCTTGCCGTGGTGGCCCTGGCGGTGCTCTCGCTGGCCTCGCGGTCCTGGCGCCCGACGATCCTTCTCGCCGTGGCCGCGGGCGGCTCGCTGCTCATGACAGTGGCCGGCAAGGACCTGATCGGGCGGCTTCGTCCGGACACCACGATGGCGGTCCCCCCGTTTGAGACCTCCCCGTCCTTTCCCAGCGGCCACACGCTGAACACCACCACCATCATGGCGGTGGTGGCGTACCTGACCTGCCTGCTGGTGCACCGCACGTGGGTCCGCACCGCCGTCATCCTGGCCTGCGGGACGTTTGCGGTGGCGATGGGCCTCAGCCGCGTGTTCCTTGGGCACCACTGGTTCACGGACGTGCTGGCCGCTTGGGTGCTGGGGCTGGCCTGGGCCGGCATGGTGATCCTGGCCCACCGCGTGTTCCACATCGTGGGCAAGGTGCGGGCGAAGGCCAGGCTCGAGGCCGGGCGCGGCCGCGGACCGGCGCCGCACTGACCGGCACGGGCCTGACCCGCGTTTGATCCGGGACGGCAAAAGGGCCCCGTTTCCTTGGTTTTCCAAGGAAACGGGGCCCTTCGCCGCTGGCGGTGACGGAGGGATTTGAACCCTCGGTACGGGGTTACCGTACACAACATTTCGAGTGTTGCACCTTCGGCCGCTCGGACACGTCACCAGACCCGGCCACTCTACCGGAAGTTCCCGCCCGCCCCCAAAACGGGGCGGTTCAGGTGCAGAATGGGAACATGGCTGGCGGGCAGGACGGGGCCGGCGGAGACGACTCCCAAAGGACGCCGCGGGGCGGCCAACGCCCGGTGGCCTTCGTTTTGGGCGGCGGCGGGATCCGCGGCGCCGTGCAGGTGGGCATGCTCGAGGCGCTCTTCGAGGCCGGGATCGCCCCGGACCTGATCGTGGGCACGTCCATCGGGGCCATCAACGGCGCCATCGCCGCCAGCGACCCCTCTCCTGCGGTGGTTGCCAAACTCGTCGGGGCCTGGACGTCGCCGGCCGCCCGGGCGGTCTACGGGACCTCGTTCGGGCAGCGGCTGCGCACGTTCGCGAGCAGCCGCACCCACGTGAATTCCCCCGAACCGCTGCGCCGCCTCCTGGCGGACGCCCTCGGGGAGAACGCGACCTTCGAGGGCCTCGCGGTGCCGCTGATGGTGGGGGCGGCCAACATCGAACGGGCGGCCGAACACTGGTTCCATTCGGGGCCGCTCATCGACGCCGTGATGGCATCGTCCTCGGTTCCCGGGCTGCTGCCGCCGACCCGGGTCGAGGGGGAGCACTACATCGACGGCGGGATCGTGAACTCGATCCCGATCGAGCAGGCCGTGACGGCGGGGGCCCGGACCATCTACGTGCTGCAGGTCGGCCGGGTGGAGCAGCCGTTGAGCGCTCCCACGGGCGCCTTCGAAACGGCGAAGGTGGCCTTCGAGGTGGCCCGCAGGCACCGCTACGCCCGGGACATGAGGCTGCTGCCCGAAGGCGTGGACGTGCACGTCCTGCCCACCGGCGGCGCCATCGAGGGGGACGAGAAGCTCGGTTCCTACCGGCGCATGGGCCCCACGCTGCAGCGCATCGAACAAGCCCATGCGGCGTCCAAGCAGTACCTCGCCTCGTTCCTCCAACGGCCGTGAAGACTCCGCCGCGGTGGGTCCGGCGCCTGCTCCTGGCCCCCGCCGTCGTCGCCCTGGCCGCCGTACTGCTGGCGACGGCGCCCTTGTGGCTGCTCGCCGCGCTGGGCCTGGCCTCGCTGGTTCCCCGGCACTTCCGCCTGCCCCGCGTCCTGTGGATGTTCATCTTCTACCTGCTCTGGGAATCCGCGGCCCTGGTGGCCGCGTTCGTCCTGTGGGTGGCTTCCGGCTTCGGCTGGCGGCTGCACACTCCGGCGTTCCAGCGAGCCCACTACGCGCTTGCCGGAGCGCTCCTGAGGGTCCTGTTCTGGCAGGCCCGGCAGGTCCTGCGGCTGCGGATCAAGATCCCGGGCGACGTCCCGCACACCGGGACCCCCGACACCCAGGCCCCGGACTCCGATCCAGCGCACAGCGGCGCCGAGGCCAGCCCCCTGGCGCCGGGCCGGCCGCTGATCGTGGCCAGCCGGCATGCCGGTCCGGGGGATTCGTTCATCCTGGTCCACCTCCTGATCAACCACTACCGGAGGCAGCCCCGGATCGTCCTGCTCGAGGCGCTGCAGTGGGACCCTGCGATCGACGTCCTGCTCCACCGCCTGCCCAACCGGTTCGTCACCCCGACCCGATGGACCATGGGTGAGCCGGGCCCGAGGCCCGCCTTGGAGGAACCCGGCCGCAGGCCCGCCCCCGGGGCACCGTTCCGAAGGCCCCTCCTGGGGGAATCGTTCCGCGGGTCCGCCGCGGCGGACCCGCCCCGCCGGACGACCGCGGAGGAGGTCGGGGCCCTGGCCCGCGGACTGGACGGAAACGGCGTCGTGCTCATCTTCCCCGAGGGCGGCAAATTCACGAAGGAGCGCAAGCTTCGCCGCATCGAACGGCTCCTGCGGGCCGGGTGGGTGGGGCACGCGCGCCGCGCGGCGGCGCTCTCCAACGTCCTGGCTCCCCAGCCGGGAGGAATGCTTGCGGCCCTGGACGCGGCCCCGGACGCGGACGTGGTGTTCATCGGCCACACCGGGTTGGAGGGCATGGCGACCCTCTCCGACGTCTGGCGCGAACTGCCCATGGACAAGCAGATCGTCATCCATGCCTGGCGCGTGCCCCACGGCGACATTCCGCACGGCGCCGAGGCACGGAACGAATGGCTCTTCAGCTGGTTCGAGCGGATCGACGGATGGATCGAGGCGAACCGGCCGGTGCAATGAGGCGGGCGTGAGGCGGGAAGCTGCCCCTGGGACGGCGGCTAGGCCTGCGGCCCGACCGGAGGGATGTTGTGGTTCAGCCGGAACACGTTCTCCGGGTCGTATTCGCGTTTCAGCGCGGAGAGCCGGGCCAGCTTCTCCGGCCCATAGACGGCGAGCGCCTGCCGCCACGGATCGCGGTCGTGCTCCGCGCCGAGGAAGTTCACGTAGGTGCCTCCGGAGGAGAACGGCTGCATCTCGTGGGCGAAGGCCTTCACGAACGCGGTGAGCCGTTCGTCGTCGGCCCGGTTCCGCCAGAACCCGTAGATGTTCAGCCAGTAGGCGGCCGAGCGGTCGGGGAAGGCGGTGGCGTCCTCCGGCACCCGGGCCATGGCCCCGCCCATGACATGGATGTCGAAGGCGGTGCCGAAGAGTTCGTGCTCGGCCAGCCGCCGGGTCAGCACGTCGACCGCCCCGGCATCGAGGCGGTCGAAGGACGTGTTCTTCCAGTACCCGCGCGATCCGTACGGAAAGTACACGTCGACCTGGGACTGCCATTCGGTCCAGGGCACGGGGCCGAGGATCCGCTCCTGCGTGGGCAGCTGCCTGAGCAGGGACTCGAACCACGCAGCGCCCGCCTCCGCGTCCGTCCCGGCCCACACGGCGCCCAGGATCAGGATCGGCTCATTGCCGAGTCCCCAGTCCGGCGGCGGGACCAGGCCGGTGAAGATCGGCGAGACCTCCTCCGGCAGGTCCGCGAACACGGTGTCCGCGGCGGCGAGGACCTTCTCCCACTCCGGCCGCCGGTAGACCAGGTTCCCGGCGTAGACCTGGCTCGGCAGCGGGTGGGCGTCGAAGGTGAAGGACGTGACGACGCCGAAGTTCCCGCCGCCGCCCTTCAGACCCCAGAGCAGTTCGGGGTTCTCCGCAGCGCTGGCGCGCACGTGCTCCCCGGAGGCCGTGACGACCTCCGCCGCCACCAGGTTGTCGATGGTCAGCCCGTGGGTGCGGGTCAGCCAGCCGAAGCCGCCGCCCAGGGTCAGCCCGCCCACGCCCGTGGGGGAGACGACGCCGGCCGGGACCACCAGGTCCTCGGCGATGGTGACGGCGTCGATCTTTCCAAGGGTCGCGCCGCCGCCGACGCGGACCCGCCGGGTTTCGGCATCGACCTGGACCGAGTCCAGGGCCTTGAGGCTGAGGACGATCCCGTCGTCCACCGTTCCGTTGCCGGCCACGTTGTGCCCGCCGCCGCGCACGGCCAGCCGCAGTCCGTGCCGCCGGGCGAATTCGATGGTGGGTGCGACGTCGTCCGCTCCGGCGGCCAGCACCATCAGGCGGGGGGTCTTCTCGATCATGCCGTTCCAGACGGGGCGGGCCTCGTCGAAGCCGGGTTCACCGCGGGCCAGGACCTGCCCGCGCAGGCGCTGGCTCAGGGACGCGACCTCGCTGCCGCCCAACGGATTGTGACCAGTCATCGGAACCACCTCGGGGAGCAGGCGTCGGGACCGTGCGGTCCGGCCATTGCCCATTGTGGGAGCCGGGTGCGGGGGAGTCAACGGCGGCCCGGCACCGAATCCGCCGGACCCCGGGAGGCGGTAAGGGCCGGCGCGGCTAGCGCTTGGCGCGGAAGAAATCCAGCAGCAGCTGCGCGCATTCCTGCTCGCGCACCCCGGAAAAGACCTCGACCCAGTGGTTGAGCCGGGGTTCGCGCAGGATGTCGAACACGGACCCGGAAGCCCCGGCCTTCTCGTCCCACGCCCCGAACACCACCCGCGGGATCCGCGACAGCACGATCGCCCCCGCGCACATCGCGCACGGCTCCAGGGTCACCACCAAGGTGCAGTCCTCCAGCCGCCAGCCGTCGTCGTGCTCCGAGCCGCGCAGGGCCGCCGCCGCTGCACGGATGGCCACCACTTCCGCATGCGCGGTGGGGTCCCCGATCGCCTCGCGCTCGTTGCGGCCCGCCGCCAGGATCTCCCCGGACGGGCCCACGATCACCGCCCCGATCGGCACGTCCTCCGTCAGCAGCGCCAGCCGGGCCTGGGCCAGGGCCAGGCCCATCCACTCCTCGTGGCCGGGCAGGGGCGCGCCGCGCCCGCGCGTGCGGCCGGGGACGCCATGCGCGGCCGGGACACCATGCGCTGCGGCGTCGTCGTGCAGTGCGGGCTGCGGCGCGGGGTCGTTCACGGGGTCCAGCCTACGGGGTCCACGCTGCGGGGCCGGGGTGTCGCTCGCCTCAAAACCCCGGCGCACCGGGAGGGCGCGGGTGTCCCGGCTGGTAGCTTTGACCCATGCGCGTTCAGGTAGTCGACCACCCGTTGGTGGCCCACAAGGTCTCCGTTCTCCGCGACAAGAACACCCCGTCGCCCGTCTTCCGCCAACTCACCGACGAACTGGTGACCCTGCTGGCCTACGAGGCCACCCGCGAGGTCAAGACCGTGGAGGTGGAGGTCCAGACGCCGGTCGCCACGACCACCGGCACCGCCTTCGCCAAGCCCACCCCGCTGGTGGTGCCGATCCTGCGCGCCGGCCTGGGAATGCTCGAGGGCATGACCCGCCTGGTCCCGACGGCGGAGGTCGGGTTCCTGGGGATGGCCCGCAATGAGGAAACTCTGGACATCATCACCTACGCCGAGCGCCTGCCGCAGGACCTCACCGGCCGCCAGGTGTTCGTGCTGGACCCGATGCTCGCCACCGGAGGCACCCTGGTGGAGGCCATCAAGTTCCTCTTCGACCGCGGCGCCGCCGACGTCACCTGCATCTGCCTGATCGCGGCCCCGGAGGGCATCGCCAAGCTCGAGGCCGCCCACGGCGGCAACGACAACGTGCACCTGGTGCTGGCCTCCCTGGACGAGAAACTCAACGAGAAGGCGTACATCGTCCCCGGCCTCGGCGACGCCGGCGATCGCCTCTACGGGGTGGCGCACTAGAGAGCCCCGCCCAGCCTCGGCGGCCCCGTCACGGTGTTGGCCGGGCGTTCGGGGCTTCCGCCGCCGCGTCAGGTGAGGACGAAGACCCGGACGAGGACAGCTTGCCTGGCCGGGGCCAAGGGGTGCAGCGTGCCGACGAGTACGCGTCGGTTCAGCCAGTCGTGCGGTCCCTCCGGCGCCACCACGTCCACAACCGACCGGGCGTAGCCGCCCTCGGCCACCACGCCGTCGACCGTGACCCTGTTGGTGACGGAGAGGACGGCGCCGTCGTCGGTCCGCAATTCATAGACGGCTTCGAGCAGGCGGATGCCGTCCGCCCGCAGAAGCTGCCGGTCAGCGCCGCCGGGCAGGACGACGCCGGTGATGGCCGGGCCCTGGAACCGGCCGCCGAGGATCGGAACGATCCGCCGGTGGCCCAAAGGCCCGAACCCGAGGTCGTACATCTCTCCGACATCCACCACGGCCTCGAAGGCCAACTCGGCGGCCGGGGCCACAAGCGGCACACCGGCGGAGAACGCCGCCACATCCAAGGGCGCATGGTTGGCGGTTAGTTCTTGTGGAGGGAGCATGCTGTTTCCTTAACTGGGTCGTGCCGCAAGCGGGCGGGTGGAGGAGGACTGTGGCCGCCTCACCGGGCGGGGCCCTGCATAGAATTGACGGGGAAGAGGAGCAAATCTAATGCAGATCGCGTGGATGCAGACGTTTGTTGCGGTGGCCGAGGAACTGCACTTCGGCCGTGCCGCGCAGCGTCTGAACGTGGCCCAGCCGGCGGTCAGCCAGCAGATACAGAACCTCGAGAAGGACTTGGGGTCGCGCCTCTTTGACCGGGACAAGCGCTCGGTCCGCCTCACGGACGCCGGCGAGGCGTTTCTTGAGCCCTGCCGCAAGGCCTTGATGGCCATCGATGACGCAGCGAGCCGCGCGCGCAACGCCGGCACGGGCGAGTTCGGCCGGCTGCGGGTGGGCCATAACTCCGGCTTCGGCGTCGACCATTTCATCCGGTTGATGCAGGTCGTCAGCAACGAGTACCCGAACATCCAACTGGAGGTCGACAGCTCCCGGACGAACGCCGAGAACCTCGGCCTGCTGCAGGAGGGGCGCCTTGACCTTGCCATGGTCGGCGGCCCGATCACCGGTGCGGGCATCGCCTGGCAGCCCTTGGAGGAGACCGCATTCGGCGTTCTGCTCCCCAAGGATCACGCGTTGGCCGGCCGGACGCAGGTCTCCATGGGGGAGCTCGCCGCGGAGACGTTCGTCCTCATGAAGCCCGCCGCCGGCCGGACACTGCGCTACTTCGTCGAGGAATTGTGCGAGGAAGCGGGGTTCGTTCCGCGAAAGGTCATGGAGGTCAAGGACGCACTGTCCCTCCTCACCCTTGTTGCGTCGGGGCTGGGCGTGGGCTTCAGCCCCTCCCCGGCACGGGGCACCACCCCCGCCACGCTGGTCGTGGTTCCGCTGACGGAGAGCCCTACGGCGCAGGTCGGCATCGCGTGGCGAGAGGCGGCGGAGACCCCGGCGTTGTCCAACGTGGTCCGGCTGGCCCGGTCGCGCTTCGCCCTCGGCACTGAGGGCTAGGACACGACCGGACCGCACCGCGCCGTGTCTCAGGCGGTCGGTGCCGGGGCCGTCATCTCCCGGAACGACTCCAGGAGCAGGTCCCGCTCCTGGTAGTAGGCGTTGTGGGCGGCGCCCTCAACAACCACCAACCGGCTGCCCTCGATGAGGCTATGCGCATTCTTCACGGCCGCGAAGATCGCCGGAGACTCCTGGTCCCCGGCAAAGAACAGCACCGGGCTGGCGATCCCACGCAGTCCGGCCTCGACCTCGGCCATGTCCTCGGGCTTGTCGGAGAAGAAACCTGGCTGGGACTCGGCAATCGCGCGGGGATGCCGGGCGGCCTCGATGGCCGCTGCGGTCGAGCGGATGCGGATGTACCGGGCGAATTCCAAGGGATTGGCGTCGATCCAGTCCTGCGTGAAGGATGCGCCGACGCCCAGCCAAATCCGTTCCTCCGGGTCCAGGGAGCTGGCCACGTCGTTGGTGGGAGCCAACAGCGGCCAGCCCATGCCGCACGCCACCAGTGCGCGGGCGCGGGTGGGGTTGCGCGAGGCCCAACGCAGCGTCGTCATGCTGCCCATCGACTGGCCAAAGACAATGGGGCGCTCTAGGCCCAGCCGGGAGATGAACTCCTCCAGTTCGTCGGCGCGGTCCACCAGTTTTCCGTCCCGCTGCGAGTTGGAGGAGAACCCGTGGTCGTAGCTGTCGTAGGCGAGCACGCGGTTTGTCGCAGACAGTTCCGCGATGAACGGCTCCCAGCACGCGGCGGTTGAACCGAGCCCGTGCACCAGCACGATGGGTTCGCCGGCTCCGGTGTCCGTGTAGTGGATGTCGTTTCCCAGCAGGTCAATCCAAGGCATGTTCCGTGCTCCTCTTTGGTTGATTGATTGGTTTCAGCCGCAGCAATAGCAGGCCGCGGTCCGGCGGCGGCTGTGGGCCGAAAACCCTTCCCCTGAACTGTCGCAACCCGCAGTGATTCCCGTCCAACATTAGAAAATGATGATTTTTATGCTTTTTCCTTATTGATCACAGCGCGAGTCATCCGGCCTCAAATCGCATTTGCTTATTACTGCGGTCAATAATTGCTGTTGGACAACGATCAGCCGCATCCACCAGTGTCTAGGGGAGCAGTATGACCCAGCCCACACCGAGGAGTGACGTTGTCCAACACATCGCTGAGCGAGCCTGGACCCCTGACCGAGGGCGTCGCCGCGTTCCCCTGTCCGCTTCCCGCGGACGCCCGGGAGTCGGCCGTCTTCTACGAGAACATCCCCTACGCCGCCGAGGAGGGCTACCGTCCGCAGTTCCTGGACCTGCGGGTGCCGGCGGGCACCGGCCCCGCGTCGCCCGCTCCGCTGATCGTCTGGGTCCACGGCGGCGGATGGGTCTACGGTTCCCGGCGCCGGCAGGCACCTAACCTGCACGCCCACCGCGTGGTGGAGCAAGCCTTGGACGCCGGCTACGCCGTCGCACTGATCGACTACCGGCTGGCCAAGGAGGCCGCGTTCCCGGCCCAGGTCCTGGACATCCGCGCCGCCATTCGGTGGCTGCGCGCCAACGCGTCCGACTATGCGCTGGACCCGGCCCGCATGGCCCTGCTGGGCGAGTCCGCCGGCGCCCACTTGGTGCTGATGCACGGTCTGTGCGGCAGCATCGACGGCGACCGGAACGGGCGGGTTGGCGAACATTTCGACCAGTCCGAGGACGTCCAGGCCATCGTCGAGTGGTACGGGCCGGCGACCCTCGCGGTTCCCGTGGCTCCGGCCGGACCCGCGGCCGTCTCGGAAGAGAACGGCACGTACACCACCAGCCCCGTCGAGATCCTCCTAGCCAGCAGCAGTTGGAGCGCCGAGGAACTCTCGCCGCTCACCCACGTGCGCGCCGACGCGCCGCCCCTGTTCATCGCCCACGGGCGGCAAGACCGCCAGGTCGACGTCGAGCAAAGCCGCGCCCTGTACCGGGCGATGCTCGACGCCGGGGCCGAGGTCGAATACTTCGAAACCGACGGCGACCACGTGTTCACCGGCGCGGACACGCTCCCGGAAGTGATGTCCCGTTCCCTCGATTTCATCGGGCGCCACCTCGCCCGGCATGGATCCCCGCAACCCGTCTCCTCCCACACGGAGTAGGGGACCCCCGGCCGCGACCCGGCCGCAGTTCCCATCCGGCCTCAGCCCCGCCCGGCGCCTGCCGGACCCTTTCCTTCACCCTGTTCCCGTTCACGACCTCGAGGAAGAGCCCCATGAACAACACCCGCACCCGCACCGTCACCCGCCGCGCGCTGCTCGGCGCCGCCGCCCTGTCCATCTCCGCGCTCGCCCTGACCGCCTGCGCCGGCGGAGGCGGTGCCGCCGCCGGCGCAGGTTCGGCCGACAAGGTGCTGAACATCTCCAACACCTTCGCGCCCGTGAGCATGGACCCGGCGTTCAGCGGCAACGGCCGCGCCGGCAGCATGCTGCAGCCCGCCTACGAGCCCCTGGTGCGCACCACGGCCGACGGCGAACTGGAGCCCGCCCTGGCCGAGTCGTGGAAGATGAGCGCCGACAACAAGTCCGTGACCTTCACCCTGCGCCAGGACGCGGCGTTCAGCGACGGCGAGCCGGTGAACGCGGAGGCCGCCAAGAAATCCATCGAGTACTGGGCCAACGCCGGCGGCCCCTTCTCCGTGAACCTGGCCAATCTCGACGAAGTGGTCGTCGACGGCGAATACGAGTTCACCGTCAAGCTCACCCAGCCCAACCCGGACGTCGCCAGCGTGTTCAACACCTACTGGCTGGCCGGTGACCTGATCAGCCCCAAGGCCCTGGAGGACCCGAAGCAGCTGACGACCAAGACCTTCGGCGCCGGACCGTACGTGCTGGACGAGGCCGCCACGATCTCCGGAAAGACCTACACCTACGTTCCGAACGAGCACTACTACGACCAGCAGGACATCTCCTGGGACAAGGTCGTCATCTCCGTCTACGAGGACCAGAACTCCGCGATCCAGGCCTTCAAGACCGGCCAGCTCGACCTCATGGTCTCCGACCCCGTCACCGGCAACGCCAACAAGGACCAGCTGGGCGAAGGCCAGCGGATCGTCTCCGACCCGGTCCAGTGGAGCGGGCTGATCCTGCTGGACCGCGACGGCGAGACCAACGAGCCGCTGGGCAACCTCAAGGTCCGGCAGGCCATCAACCACGCGCTGGACCGCGAGCTGATCACGACGGCGCTCTTCGGCGACTTCGGCACGCCGACCTCGCAGCTGCAGGTCGAGGGCTTCGCCGGCTACGACGCGGCCAACGACGGAAAGTACGCCTACGACCCGGAGAAGGCCAAGTCGCTGCTCGCCGAGGCCGGCTACCCGGACGGGCTGACCATCGACGTCGGCTACGTGAACAACACGCTGAACGCCACCCAGGCGCAGGCCATGGCCGGCCAGCTGGAGAAGGTGGGCATCACGCTCAAGTTCACCGAATGGCAGAACCTCGGGGAACTGCAGACCGCCACCAACCAGAACGAGGTCGGCGCCATCATCGCCCAGTCCAACTCGGGCGCACCGTTCATGGCGAAGTTCCAGACGCTGGATCCGGAAGGGTCCTACAACACGTTCCACTCCGAGAACCCCGAGCTGACGCGGCTGATCGAGACCGCCGCGGCGAAGCCCGCCGGGCAGGCCGAGGAGGACTGGAAGGCCGTCCATGCCAAGGTCACGGACCTGGCCTGGTTCGGCATCACCTCGGCGCTGAACGTCACCTACTTCGTCGGCAACGGCGTCCAGGTCCCCGAGCCCGGACAGTCCCTGATCATCGACATGGCCGAGATCAAGCCCGCCTCCTGACGCCCCCAGCCGTCCCGACGACGAGAAAGGTACCCGGAGATGTTGAGATTGGTCGCCAACCGGCTCCTGCTGTCCATCCCCCTGCTGTTCGTGGTCACGTTCCTGACGTTCTTCCTGAACGCCCTGGCACCGGGCGATCTCGCCCAGACCATCCTCCAAGGCGAGGGAACCCCGGAACAGGTCGCCGCCCTGCGCGCCGAGCTGGGCCTGGACCAGCCGCTGCTGGTGCAGTACCTCGGCTGGGTCGGCCAGGCGCTCCAGGGCGACCTGGGGTCCTCGGCTATCACCGGGGAACCGGTCACCTACCTGCTCACCACCCGGATGGGGGTGACGCTGTCCATCATGGTCGGCGTGCTGGTCGTCTGCCTGGTGGCCGGGGTCAGCCTGGGCGTCCTCAGTGCGCTGCGCGGCGGCTTCGTGGGCCGTGCGATCGACGTGCTGTCCGTGGGTGGACTCATGTTCCCGTCGTTCTGGGTGGCGCTGGTGTTCATTTCCTTCTTCGCGGTGACCCTGCGCTGGTTCCCGGCCACCGGGTACACCCCCTTCGGCCAGAACCCGGGGCTGTGGCTCGCGGGCCTGGTGCTTCCGGTGGTCGCCGTCGCACTGCACTCGATCACGAGCGTCGCCAAGCAGACCCGCGACTCCATGTCCGACGTGATGGGCAGGGACTTTATCCGCGCCCTGCGCGCGTCCGGGATCCCGGCGCGGAACATCGTGTTCAAGCATGCGTTGCGCAACGCCTCGCTGCCCATCGTCACCGTGCTCGGCCTGATCATGGTGGCCGCGATCAGCGGCACCGTCTTCGTGGAGAAGGTCTTCGTCCTGCCGGGCCTCGGCTCGCTGGCCGTCCAGGCGACCCACCAGTTCGACATCTACCTGCTGCAGGGCGTGACCCTCTTCTTCACCATCCTGACCATCGCCATCAACCTGGCCGTAGACCTCAGCTACGGCTGGCTGAACCCGAAGGTGCGTGTCGCATGAACGAATCCGCTCCCCTTGGCGCCGACTTCGTTGCCAAGGGCCCTGCAGCCCAGGACAAGCCGGCGCGCTTCCTGACCCGGCTGCTGCGCAAGCCGCTGGCCATCGCCGCGCTGGCGTGGCTGGCCGTCGTCGTCGCGGTGGCCGTCCTCGCCCCGTGGATCGCCCCCTTCGATCCGCTGGAGCAGAACCTGCTGGCCATCAAGCAGGGCCCGGGGGACGGGTTCGTCCTGGGGACCGACGCGTTCGGACGCGACGTCCTGTCCCGCCTGATGCACGGCACGGGGCCGACGATCCTGGGGATCGTCCAAGCGGTCGTCGTCGCCTGCGTGTTGGGCTTCGTGCTGGGCCTGACGGCCGGCTACTTCGGCGGCTGGATCGACAAGGCCGTCGGCCAGGTCGTCGACCTGCTGATGGCCCTGCCGGGACTCGTCATCCTCCTGTCGGTGCTGGCGGTGTTCAACCGCGACATGACGATCGCCATGGTCACCCTGGGCATCATGGGCTGTGCCGGCATCGCCCGGATCATCCGCTCCGCGGCCATCAACGTCCGCGAAGAGCTCTACATCGACGCGGCGAAGATCTCCGGACTGGGTGACGCCGCGATCATCGGGCGGCACATCGTGCCGCGCATCGTGGGCCCGATGATCGTGCAGCTGTCCCTGTTCGCCGCGGCCGCGGTGCTGACCCAGACGGGCATCAGCTTCCTCGGCCTCGGCGTGCAGCCGCCGGCCCCCACCTGGGGCGGCATGGTCTTCGAGGCCTCGCAGACGCTCAGCGACCACCCGTGGCTGCTGGCGCCCTCGGGTGGCGCGATCGCGCTGACCGTGCTGGCCTTCGGCCTGCTCGGCGACGCGGCACGCGATGCCGCGGCGGAGGGCTGGACCCGCTCCGCGCCGAACAAGCGCAGGCGCGCCAACGCCGCGGCTGCGGGCGCCACATCCCGCGGCGGCGGCCCGGCGGGTACGACGGCGGGTGCCACGGGGCGGCGCTCAGCCGCGGTGCCAGCGTCCGCCCCGTCCGCGTTCCTCGCGGTGCGCGGGCTGACGATCGTCGCCGAGGGGGCCGACGGCGAGCGGATCCTGGTCGACAACATGAACCTCGACCTGGACCGCGGGGAGACCCTGGGAGTGGTGGGGGAGTCCGGATCCGGCAAGACGCTGACCTCGCTGGCGCTGATCGGGCTGCTCCCGGCCGGCACCCGGGTGGTCTCCGGAACGATGCTTCTGGACGGGACGAGCTACGACCTGACCCGCGACGACTCGCTGCGCCCGCTGCGCGGAGCCACGATCGGGATGATCTTCCAGGAACCGATGGCCGCACTGGATCCGTGCTTCTCGATCGAGCACCACCTGGTCGAGGTCATCAGGCTGCACCAGAAGATGGGCAGGACGGAAGCCAAGCGCAAGGCGGTGGAGCTGCTGGAGATGGTCCGCATCCCCAACGCCGCCGACGTCGTGCGGCGCTACCCGCACCAGGTCTCCGGCGGCATGGCGCAGCGTGTGGGCATCGCCCGGACGCTGGCGGCCAACCCGCGGGTGCTGCTGGCGGACGAGCCGACAACGGCGCTGGACGTGACGGTGCAGGCGGAGATTCTCGACCTGATCCGGGACCTCTCCGCCACGCAGAACATGGCCGTTGTTCTGGTCACCCACGACTGGGGCGTCGTCGCGGACATCTGCGACCGGGCGCTGGTCCTCTACCACGGGGAGACGCTCGAAGCGGCGCCGGTCAGCGACATTTTCGCCGCCCCTCGGCATCCGTACACCCGGGCGCTGCTGCGGGCCAACCCGCACAACGCCGTGGTGGGACAGCCGCTGCCCACCGTCCAGGACTCGCTCCAGCAGCTGCTGGACGAGACCGCAGCCGAGACGCACGCCGGCGTCCGCGCCGTCGACGCCCAAGATAAGGAGCCGGTGCGATGAGTGAGCACCCGATGCTGGAGATCGCCGACCTGAGCGTCATCTACAGGCAGTCCGCCCGCCGGCAGTTCCAGGCGCTGAAGGGCGTGAGCCTGACGATCAACCCGGGCGAGACCGTGGGGCTGGTGGGCGAGTCCGGGTCCGGGAAGTCGACGATCGGCCGGGCGGTGCTGGGACAGACCCCCGTGGCCTCCGGGACCATCCGGTTCGACGGCGAGGACATCACCCATGCCGGACGCCGGCGGCGCCAGCAACTCGGGCGCGAGTTGCAGGTCGTCTTTCAGGACCCCTACTCCTCGCTGAACCCCGCACGCAGCATCGGACAGACGCTGGCGGAGCCGCTGGCCACCGACCGGTCGCTGTCCCGCGAGGACATCCGCGGCAGGATCGCGGACATCCTCCGGCAGGTTGGGATGCCCGAGGACACCGCCGAACGGTATCCGGGCCAGTTCTCCGGCGGGCAGCGGCAGCGCATCGCCATCGCCCGGGCGGTCATCGGCCGGCCGCGGCTGGTGGTCTGCGACGAGCCCGTCTCCGCGCTGGACCTGTCCGTGCAGGCCCAGGTGCTGAACCTGCTCAACGAACTGCAGGAAACGATGGGGCTGAGCATGCTGTTCATCTCACACGACCTCACGGTGGTCAAGCACGTCTCCCACCGCACCGTGGTGCTCTACCGCGGGGAGATCGTGGAGGAGGGCAACGCCGTGGAGGTCAACGACGTTCCCCGGCACCCCTACACGCAGCGGCTGGTCGAGGCGTCGCCGGTGCCGGATCCGGCCGTCCAGCGCGAGCGGCGCGAGGCCCGCCGCAACCGCCGCTTGGCCGAGGTGGGTGCCGGCGTCTGAGGGGCGCTCCGTGGGCCTCTGCGGAGGCGGGCGCCTCCGCAGGGGCCGCGCCCGTTATCGGTGTCGCAGTCAGGGGACTCCCCGCACCGGGGGCGGCCTTCCTCAGGCCCGCGGGCTCGCTTCGACGGCCGGCTTCGGCAGCTTTTCCGGCTTCGGCGGGGCGGCTGGCCGCGGCGGCGCCGGGCTGGCCAGGGGGAGATGGACCTCGAACACGGTGCGGCCGGGCCGGCTGGCGACGTCGATCGAGCCGCTGTGGGACTCCACGATCGCCTGGACGATTGGCAGCCCCAGCCCGGTGGTCCCGTCGGAACCCGAACGCGCCTTGTCCGCCCGGGCAAAGCGTTCGAAGACGTGGGGCAGGAATTCCGGATCGATGCCCTCGCCGTTGTCGGTTACGGTCAGGAGGGCTTCCCGTCCATCGGCGGAGCGGCGCAGCGCCGCCTCCACGGTTGTCCCGTCCCGTGTGTGCTTGCGGGCGTTGGCGAGCAGGTTGTTCAGCACCCGGGCCAACTGGGGGCCGTCGCCGAGCACGGGCACGGAGGCGTTGGGCAGGTCCAGCCGCCACACGTGCCCGGGTGCGGAGACGCTCAGGTCCCGCACGGCGTCGGCGACCAGCGGAACCAGGTCCACCTCCCGGAACGGAGTCTTCTTCCCCTCGTCCAGCCGGGCCAGCAGCAGCAGGTTCTCCACCAGCGATCCCATCCGCCGGCTCTGCTCCACCACCCGATCCAGCGAACGCCTGCCGTCGTCGCTGAGGTGCTCGGTGGCCGCCACCAGCTCCGAGTAGCCCCGGACCGCGGCCAGCGGCGTGCGCAGCTCGTGCGAGGCGTCGCCGACGAACCGGCGCATCTGGGCCTCCGAGCGCTGGCGCACCTCCAGCGCGGACTCCACGTTCTCCAGCAGCGCATTCAGCGCATGCCCCACGTTGCCGACCTCCGTTCCGGGGCGGGAGTCCGCGGGGGCCACGCGTTGGGCCAGCCGCACCTCGCCGGCGTCCAACGGCAGCGCGGCCACCGCCCCCGCCACCGCGGACACCCGCTCCAGCGGGCGCAGCGAGCGCCGGATGATCAGCGAACCGATCAGCCCCGTCGCGGCCAGCCCGGCCGCCGAAACCAGCAGCATGGTCCAGGACAGGGACTCCACGGTGCTCTGGGCCGAGGCCAGGGGCAGGCCGGTGATCACGCTTCTGTCGGGGCCGCTCCGCACGGCGACCAGGCGGTACGGGCCGATCGAAAGCTGCACCTCCACCGGCGCGGCCCCCGGCACCACGGCGGCCAGCTGGGCCGCGTCCTCCGGCGAGATGTCGCGGCGCTCGCCGGTCTGCGGGTCCAGCACGCCGCCAACCATCAGCATGCCGTCCTTCAGCCGCGCGTTGACGGTGCCGGAAGCCATGCCGGACGCGTCGAGGGGGTCGAAATCGCGGCCTTGCTCGCTGTTGCGCCGCTCGAAGGAGACGGCGCGGTCGGAGGCGTAGGAGAGTTGCTGGTCCACCTGCGCGTAGAGGACGCGCTCCATGGCGGTGTGCGTGATCAGGCCGATCACCATGCAGATCAGCGCCAGCAGCGCCACCAGGGCGGCCACCAGGCGCCAGCTGAGGGACATGGAGCGGCGCGCGACGGCGGCGTCCGGCCGGGTGCCGGGTGCGGTCACTGGCCCTGCTTCGGTCATGGGGCCGGCTTCAGGACGTACCCGGCTCCGCGCACGGTGTGGATCAGCGGCGCCCTGCCGGCCTCGAGCTTCTTGCGCAGGTAGGAGACGTAGAGTTCGACGATGTTCGCCTGGCCGCCGAAGTCGTAGTTCCAGACGTTGTCGAGGATCTGGGACTTGGAGACGACGCGGCGGGCGTTTTCCATGAGGTAGCGCAGCAACTCGAACTCGGTGGCGGTCAGCTGGATCTCGTCCCCCGCCCGGAAGACCTCGCGGGTGTCGGTGTTCAGGACCAGGTCCCCGACCACGATTTCCGCGGCGTCGGCGCAGGCCGCCCCGGAGCGCTCGACCAGCCGGTGCAGGCGCAGCAGCACCTCCTCCAGGCTGAACGGCTTGGTGACGTAGTCGTCGCCCCCGATGGACAGCCCCTCGATCCGATCCTCCACCGCATCCTTGGCGGTCAGGAACAGGGCCGGCACGTCGGGCTGGAAGACGCGCACCTTGCGCAGCACCTCGGTGCCCTCGAAGCCGGGCAGCATCCAGTCCAGCACCAGGACGTCGGGGGAGAAGGAGCGGGCCTCCTGGACGGCGGAGGGGCCGTCGTGGGCGACGCGTACCTCCCAGCCGAGCATCCGCACGCCCATGCTCACCAGCTCGGCCAGCGAGGGCTCGTCGTCGACCACCAAGGCGCGCAGGGGCGTGCCGTCGGGGTGCTCAAGGCGGGGAAGCTGGCTGGGGGCGAAGCGCGAGTTCGTCATGGATCCACTCTTTCAACACTCTTTATGCCGATTCTGGGTTCGGGCTGTGACCCGGCTGTGAGACGTCCACTTCCAGCGTACCGAGCGGCTCACAGCGGTGCCCTTTTGCCGCCACAGCCCCGCCACAGCATGGACTTGGACAGTGGGTTCCCGAGGCGGGGCCGGCACGGCCCACCGCCGCACCGTGAAAGGGGATCCTGATGAGCAACGAGAACCGCGACTGGCTGGCAAACCTGCCGCCCTATCCCGAGCGCACTCCGCAGCGCGGGCCGGAGCACCAGCCGGACCCCACGCAGTCGGGCACCTCGCAGTCCGGCGTTCCCGCGTCCGGCGCCCCGGCGCCCGGGCAGGCGACGGAGGCACTTCCTGCGCAGCCCGAATTTGCGCAGTCCCCATTTGCCCAGTCCCAATTTGCACAGCCCGCTCCCACGGCTGCCATTCCCGCCTCCCAGCTTCCCGCCTCGCAGCCGGCCGCGTCGCTGCCGCAACCCTCCGTCGCGGCGCCGGCCTGGACCGGCGGCGATCCGGTACACCCCGCCAACACCTGGGGTGCGGCCGCGGTCAATGAACCCGTCCGGAAGCGGTCCGTCCGCAAGGCCGCCACCATCGTCGGCGTCGCCGCCGCGGTCCTCGTCGGGGGCAGCGTTGCCGCCTACGCTGCGGCAAACACGCCCGCGGAGGCCGCCGCCACCAGCCAGGACGCCGGCACGGGACAGGATTCCGGCACCGATGCCGGCACGGACAGCGGCGAGGGCTTCGGGCCGGGCACGCAGGACGGCACCGGCACCGACGGAGGCGAGGACCTCGGCGGGCCGGGGCAGGGCGGCCTGACGGGACAGGGAGGCCCCCGGGACGGCGGCGTGATGCCCGGCGGTTCCGGAATGCTGGGCGGCGCCTCGCTCCACGGCGAGTACGTCGTTGCGGACGACGACGGCAACTACGTCACCATGGCCACCCAGACCGGGGAGGTCACCGCGGTCTCCGACGATTCGATCACCCTCGCCAGCGAGGACGGATTCTCCCGCACCTACGCCCTGAGCGGGGACACCGCCGTCCGCAGCCTGTCCCGGGGATCCACGGCCTCGGCGGAGGTGGAGGCCGGCTCCACCGCCACCGTTGTCGCCACCAAGTCCGGCAACGCCTACGAGGCCACCACCCTGCTGGTCTCGGGGACGGCGTCGAACGGTTCCTCCGGTTCCTCCTCGGGCTCCGGTTCTTCCTCCAACTCTTCCAGCGATTCGTCAGCCACCACGTCCCAGGACGGGGTCGCCGGGGCGGACAGCGCGGGTGCGGACGGTTCGGCGGCGTCCTCGGCCATCGGCACCGCCACCTACGCCTGACCCGCACGTCCTCCCCGGAGGTCCCGGCCGCCCGGACCCCTTCGACGCCCGACTGTCCGCCCAGCCGCCCGACAGCCTGTCCGCCCAACCGCCCGGCCGCCCCAGGCCCGCCGCCCGGGCATTCCACGCATTCCGCGCACCGCACCGTGCAATTTGCCGGCCCGGTGTGCGGAATCCGTCGTTTCCGGCACCACCCACCGGCCGAAACACGGGTCTTGCGTGCCGGGCTGACCCCGCGTTGGCTGCATCACGGGAGGGGCCATTTTGGTCAAAACGGATAGTGGATGACGTTTTTACTGAACAGTACGTCAGGTGCAAAGGGCCTATTTCGGAGAACTGCCCAGTGTGAATCCAGTCACAATCAAGCATTTTCGTCTCACTATGCGAGACGCGCGAATCTTTATTACTTGCGGTATTCATTTGTTACGGGAACACTGGACATCGTGAACATCGACGCAACAGCACCTGCAGCCGCAGAAATCCAGTGGGGCCACGGCATCGGCCGCGCCCGCAGCTGTTGTCGAATGCAGGCTTAGGACCCCATCCCCCGTCCGCTAGCCACCCGCTCGCACCCTCCGGCCGGCAGCACCACGCCCATGCCGGGAAACCCCATGCATTCGCGCCGATCACAGGCACTTCACACAGTTACAGAGGATCCAAGATGTCCGTTACTTCAGGCTACGTCCACATCTCCATCCGGAACGCCCAGAACCGCGCCGCCGCCGCACAGCGGCAGCCCGCAGGCCGCTCCGCCGTCGCCCCGCAGGGCTTCCGCCAGCTTCATGCGGTGCCGGCCGTCGAGGATCGCCAGCCCATGACGGCGCCGACCCCCATCGTGGCGCCCAGCGGAACGCCGGGCCCGCAGGCCGTCAGCGCAGACACCGCCGCCCGCGGCTTTGTCCTGTACGTCGGGCTGGACGAGGCCGCCGCCCAGGCGCAGGGGACCTCCCTCGGCAAGCTGGCCACCCAGGTCCGCGCCTTCCTGCAGACGCTGGCTCCGGATGCCCAGACGCACGCCGCGGTGGCGCTGGCGCCGGCCAACGCGACCGGCGAGAGCATCGACGTCGTCCGCCAGGCGCTCGGGGATCCCACTGCGTCCCGCCGCCCGCGCACGGAGGCCACGCCCCGCCCGGCGCAGTCCGCTCCGCGTCCCTCCGGCGTGCTGATCGACCTGTCCCGCCGCGAGGTGCACCTGGACGGGGAGACCCTCAACCTGACCTTCAAGGAGTTCGAGCTCCTGAACTACCTCGTCGAGAACGGCACCCGCACCGTGGGCCGCGACGAGCTGCTGAGCAACCTGTGGCGCAACGCCGAGGAGATCCCGAACGAACGGACCATCGACGTGCACATCCGTCGCCTCCGCTCCAAGCTGGGCCGCCTCGCCAACACCGTCCGCACGGTCCGCGGCCAGGGCTACCGCTTCTACGAGCACCCCGAGGTCGTCGTCTGGGCGGCCCCGGAGTACAGCATCTAGCGCGCTTGCCGGGAACGGCACGACGCCGGCCCCCGCGGTTCCGTGGCCACGGAACCGCGGGGGCCGGCGTCGTTTGCCGTGGGGCGGGAGTATTTTTGAATCCATGAGCAACCACCACATCAAGCGCTTGATGCTGCTGCGCCACGCGAAGTCGGACTATCCGTTCGGGGTCGAGGACCACGAGCGTCCGCTGGCCTCGCGCGGGGACCGGGAGGCACCGCTGGCCGGGCGCTGGATGGCGGAGAACGGGATCGTGCCCGACTACATCCTCTGCTCGGATGCCCTGCGCACCCGTTCGACGTGCGCCTGGGTGACCAGCGAGCTGGGGGACAAGGCGCCCACCCCGTACCTGGACAGCCGGGTGTACCGGTCCTCGTCCACGCAGCTGCTCTCGATCATCAACGAGACCCCGGAGACCGTGGGCACGCTGCTGGTCATCGGGCACAACCCCACGGTCCAGGACCTGGCGATGCGGCTGGCCTCGGTGGCCTCGGACGAGGAGGCGGTGATGGACCTGGCCACGCACTACCCGACGCTGGGACTGACCGTCATGGAGCTGGAGAAGCCCTGGGCCGAACTGGACGGCCGCGACGGGCGGGTCACCCACTTCGTGGTGCCGCGCCCGTAACGGCCGGGGTGCTACGGGTGGGCGACGGAGCGCATCACCGCCCGCACGCACGCGTCGCGGCTGCGCTCCGGGTGGAAGCTGTGGCGGTCGCGGCCCAGCGCCAGGGTGGCCCCGAAGATGGCGGTGGCCAGCGTGTCCAGGTCCTCGTCCGGCCCGGAGGGGTCGATGCGCGTCACGGCGGCGCGGACCAGGTCGATCACCTCCCCGCGCATCCGGCTCAGGATGGGGCGCCACTCGCTGGCCGAATGCCACATCTCGCTGACCCACAGCTGGGCGAAGGAGGGGTACTCGTCGAGGAAATCGAGGGCTTCTCCGACCATGGCGGCCAGGGCCTGGCGCGGGTCCGGACGGTCCGCGAGGCGTCCCAGCCGTTCCAGGAGGATGTCTCCGCCGAACCGGAGCAGCTGGCCGATCATTTCCGACTTCGAACCGAAGTTGTAGTAGACCGAGCCCTTGGAAACGCCGGCCGCCGCGGCGATTTCATCCACCGTCACCGAGTGCGGGCCGCGTTCGCCGATGATCTCCATGGACGCGGCGAACAGCTTGTGCCGGGTCGCCTCGGTGCGGGCCGGGCGGAGGGTCGGTCCGGCCTGCGCGGCCGCCCGTTCCGGGGCGCTCACGAGGACAGCTCCGGGTGCAGCGTCTTCAGCGTCCACGTCTTGTTGCGGCGCACGGCCACCGTGCTCAGGGCCACCCCGAACGCCGTGAAGCCGAGCAGCGCCAGCACGATCGGCCCCATGACGGCAAGGTCCGCCCCGTACATCAAATGCCTCATGCCGCTCACGATATAGCCCATCGGCAGCCACTGGTGGGCCGCCTGGAGCGGGGCCGGGGCGGTTTCCCACGGGAACGTGCCGCCGGCGGAGACCATTTGCAGCACCAGCAGCACCAGGACCACCAGTTTGCCGGGGGTCCCGAGGAAGGCGATGACGCCCTGGATGAGGGCGCTGAATGCCAGCGACGTGAGCAGCAGCAGTCCCCACACCATCCAGGGGTGGGCCGGGTCCAGGCCCAGGCCGAGGAGGACCACCGCGTACAGGACGGTGGCCTGCGCGGCGGAGAGCAGCAGGAAGGGCAGCCAGCCGCCGATGGCGATCTTCAGGCTGGAGGCGTTGGAGGCCAGCGCGCGCCGGGTGATCGGCCGCATGACCTGGGCCAGCGCAAAGACCCCGATCCACAGCGCCAGGGCCAGGAAGAACGGAGCCATGCCTTCGCCGTACACCTTGGCGGAGGCCTGTTCGGTGGTGCCCACGGCCACCGGGTCGCCGATGGTGGCGGCGGCCTGCCCGCGCTGGCCATCGGTCAGGGCCGGGACTTCGCCGGCGCCGTCCGAGAGGCCGTCGGACAGTGTTCCGGCACCGTCCTCCACCCTGCCGCTGCCGTCGGCGAGGCCCTGCGCCCCCTCGGCCAGCGTTGACGTCCCGTCGGCCAGGGTGGACGCCCCGTCGCTCAGGTCCGAGGTTCCGGAGGCCAGGGTGCCCGCGCCGGAGGCCAGGTCGGAGGCTCCGGAGGAAAGGGTCGCGGCGCCATCGGCCAGGGAATCGGTGCCTTCGGCGAGGTCGGAGGCTCCGGAGGCCAGCGCGGATGTCCCGGCGCTGGCTTGCCGTGCGCCTTCGGCCAAGGCGGCGGCCCCGCTGTCCAAGGTCGCGGCGCCGTCGGCCAGGGCGGCCGAGCCCGCGGCGGCGGAGGAGATGCCGTCGGCCAGCGCCGGGGCCGAATCAGCCAGCGCGCGGGTGCCGCTGGCCAGCCGCGGGAGCCCCTCGTTCAGCTCCGCGGCGCCGTTGGAGACCGAACGGGCTCCGGTGGCGAGCGTGTCCAGGGTGGATTGCAGGCCGTCCAGGGCCTTCGCGTCGTCGGCGGCTGAGGCCTGCCGGTTGGCGTCGATCTGCGCGGAGAGGGCGGAGGCCTGGGCCGGGGTCAGGGTGCCGTTGCCGACCAGCGTGGCGACCGCCTCCGCCACGTGGGCGGCGCCGGCGTCCTGCATCGCCTGCACCTGGGCCGGCAGGGCCGCGGCCAGCTTCTCGGTGCCGTCGGCGACCGAGGCCGCCCCCGGTGCCAGCTTCTCGGTGCCCGCGGCGGCTGCCTTGGCGCCGACGGCCAGGGCCTTGGCGTCCGCGGGCAGGCCCTCCGTCTTGTCCTGGAGGGTCGCGAGCCCGTCGGCGAGCGAGGCCGCGCCCGCGGAGGCCCGCCCGGTCCCGTCGGCGAGCGCGTCCGCCCCGTCGACCAGCGCCGCCTGTCCGGCGGAGAGCCGCGCGGCGCCATCGGACAGCTGCCCGGCTCCCGTGGCGGCCGACGCCGCCCCGTCGCGGGCCTTGGCGGCCCCGTCGTCCACCGCCGCGCTTCCGTCCGCCAGGGCCGCGGCGCCGTCGTTCACCTGCCGGGTGCCCTCGGCCAGCCGCTGCGCGCCGGCGTCGGCCTCGGCGGCCCCCGAGGAGAGATCGGCCGCGCCGTCGGAGAGCGTGACGGTGCCCGCGTACAGTTCGGAGGCGCCGTCGGAGGCCTCGAGCATCTTGGTGTGGATGTCTCCGAAGCCGGCCAGCAGCGCGTCGGCGGTTTGGGTGCCGACCTCCGCGGCCACGGTGTCGCGCACCGTCACGGCCAGCCGGTCGGCGAAGGTGCCCACCATGTAGTTGTTGGCGTCGTTGGTGGTCACGCTCAGCAGGGCCTGCCGGGTGTCCGCCAGGTCTTCGGGGGAGGCGAGGTTGGCGGAGAAATCCTCGGGGATGGTGAGGGCGAACGCGTAGTCGCCGGAGGCCACTCCGGCCTCGGCCTCGGCCGCGGAACCGACCACCACCCAGCCGAAGCTGCCGTCCTCGAGGAGCTTCCCGGTGACGTCGTCGCCGACGTGAAGGTCACCGCCGTCGCGGGCGGCGCCCGCGTCCAGGTTCACGAGCGCGGCGCGGACCTCGCCCATGCGGGAGTACGGGTCCCAGTTCGCGTACAGGTACAGGGCGCCGTACAGCAGGGGGACCAGGGTCAGGGCGACGACGGCCAGCCGGGGCAGCCGGCCCGAACTCATCCGCTTGAGTTCGGAGAGGGCCAGGCGGAACGAGGTCATGCGGGTGCCTCCATAAGGTCGGGAAGGGCGGTGGTGGCGGGGTCCCCGCCGCAGGCGGGGCCGTCCGGCCCGGCCGTGGCGCTGTGTTGCCCGGCCGTGGCGCTTGGACCGTCCCAGCCGTCGGGAAGGCGGGAGACGACCGCGACGACGGCGGGCCCGCGCGGGTGCGCCGCCGCGGCGCGGAGCAGGCCGAGCCAGGCCCCGTCCTCGAGGCCGTGCCGGTCCGGGGAGTCCAGCACGATCAGTTCGGCCGCGGCGTCCTCCAGCGCGAGCGCCAGCATCAGGCGCAGCCGATCGGCGGGATCGAGCGCGTCCACCCACGTGCGGGCCAGGCGCTCGGCCCCCTGCCGGCACAGCCAGGCACGGGCGCGGGGGCGTCGCCAGAACGGGCCCGGCAGCAGGGAAAGGTCCTCGGCGACCAGGTCGGCCAGGCGCAGGTGCCGCTCGGGTTCATTGATCTGGGGCGAATCGACCAGGACGCTGGCGCGCCGGACCGCTCCGGGGGAGGAGTTGCCATTCCAGGCCACGGACCCGGAGCCGGCCTTCATGCGGGCGGTCAGCGCGAGGGCGAGCACCGTGCGCGTGTCCTGCGGTTCGGCCACCACCAGCAACAGCTGCCCGGGGGCTGCGGCGATGCTGGTGGGGGCAAGCAGGAGGGCATGGCGGCCCGGCACGGTCAGGGAATCTGTGGTGAGCACGGATCCAGTCTA
Organism: Arthrobacter ginkgonis; assembly: GCF_039540195.1. Taxonomy (NCBI): domain Bacteria; kingdom Bacillati; phylum Actinomycetota; class Actinomycetes; order Micrococcales; family Micrococcaceae; genus Arthrobacter; species Arthrobacter ginkgonis. Next base: position 342,656 of record NZ_BAABEO010000009.1, read on the forward strand.
AATCAAACTGACCAGTCAGTTTAAATAGGAGCTTTCAGGGTGCAGGGGAAGGCGATGGGGCCTGCTGGGCTGCCTGTCGGCAAAGAGCTTCCGTCAAGGGGATTCCGGCAGGGGGTCTGGCAAGGGCGGCCGTGGAAACGCCGTCCGGGAAGTGCGCCTCATTCCTTACGAATGAGGCGCACTTCCCGGACGGCGTTGCGGGGGAGGGGGCTGCGCGGGGCGCGGGGGAGAAAACAGGAAAGCCCCCGCCGAAGCGGGGGCTTTCCTGTTTGCCTGGTGCGCCCAAAGGGATTCGAACCCCTGACCTTCTGTTCCGTAGACAGACGCTCTATCCAGCTGAGCTATGGGCGCATGTTCAGTTGTTCCAAACGCGGGCGTTCGGGGAAATCAAAAAGCCCCGCAAAAGCGAAGGCTTTTTGTTCCGTGCGCCCAAAGGGATTCGAACCCCTGACCTTCTGTTCCGTAGACAGACGCTCTATCCAGCTGAGCTATGGGCGCTTGGTGTTTGTGTCCGGCGCAGTGCGCTTGACCTCGAACCACTATACAGACTTCCGCGGGGGCTGCAAAATCACCCCCGTAACCCCCTGCGTTTCCGCGGATTTCGCCTTTTGGAAGTAGACCGGTCTATGTGACCTTAATCACAATTGGCTGATCAAAAATCCCGAAAAACCGCGGATTTCAGGGATTTATAGAGCGGGAGGAGTAAAATCAGGAGAGCTGAGTCACAAATGACCCCCTTGGTCGCGGCCTAGCATTTATAGCACCAAATTGTCAGCCCAATGAGAGGGAACCGATTATGAGCGCGAGCTCGGATCAGCAGGTCCTCGTCGCCGCACAGGGGACCGCACCCACGACGCACGCCCAGCTTGCCGCCTGGGTCCAGGAAGTCTCAGCACTGACGCAGCCGAGCAGTGTCTATTGGGTTGACGGCAGCCAGGAGGAGAACGACCGCCTGGCCGCCGAGCTGGTCGACGGCGGAACGTTTGTCCGCCTCAACGACGAGCTCTTCCCGCACTCCTTCGCCGCGTTCTCCGATCCGAAGGACGTTGCCCGCGTCGAGGAGCGCACCTTCATCTGCTCCAAGGAGGAGAAGGACGCCGGCTTCACCAACAACTGGATGGATCCGGCCGAGATGAAGGCGATCCTCACCGATCGCTTCACCGGCAGCATGCGCGGCCGCACCATGTACGTCATTCCGTTCGTCATGGGTCCGCTGGATGCCGAGCAACCGCAGTACGGGGTGGAGATCACCGACTCGGCGTACGTCGTCGTTTCGATGCGCATCATGGCCCGCATCGGCACCGACGTGCTGCGCAAGATGGAAGCGGAGAAGGCGTTCTTCGTCCCCGCCCTCCACTCCGTGGGCGCTCCGCTGGAGCCGGGCAAGGCCGACGTCCCGTGGCCGTGCAACGACGAGAAGTGGATTGTCCACTTCCCGGAGGAGCGCGCCATCTGGTCCTACGGATCCGGCTACGGCGGCAACGCACTGCTCGGCAAGAAGTGCTACGCCCTGCGCATCGCCTCCGCCATCGCCCGCGACGAGGGCTGGCTCGCCGAGCACATGCTCCTCCTCAAGCTGACCAGCCCAGAGGGCAAGGCCTACAACGTGGCCGCCGCCTTCCCGTCCGCCTGCGGCAAGACCAACCTGGCCCTGCTCACCCCGACCGTCGAAGGCTGGAAGGCCGAGACCCTGGGTGACGACATCAACTGGATGCGCATCGGCAAGGAGGGCGAGCTGCGCGGCGTGAACCCGGAGTACGGCCTCTTCGGCGTCGCGCCGGGCACCGGCTGGAGCACCAACCCGAACGCCATGCGCGCCATCGCCAAGGGCAACTCCGTCTTCACCAACGTCGCGCTGACCGACGACGGCGGCGTGTGGTGGGAAGGCATGACCGACGAGGTCCCGGCGCACCTGACCGACTGGCAGGGCAACGACTGGACTCCGGAGTCCGGCAGCCCGGCCGCGCACCCGAACTCCCGCTTCTGCACCCCGATCTCCCAGGTCGACATGCTGGCGCCGGAGTACTACAGCCCGGACGGCGTCGAGATCCACGCGATCCTCTTCGGCGGCCGCCGCAAGACCACCATCCCGCTGGTGACCGAGGCCCGCTCCTGGACCAACGGCATCTTCATGGGCGCGACGCTCTCTTCGGAGACCACCGCGGCCGCTGCCGGCGCCCTGGGCGTCCTGCGCCGCGACCCGATGGCCATGCTGCCGTTCATCGGCTACAACGCCGGCGACTACCTGAACCACTGGGACTCGATCGCCGCCAAGGCCAACCCGGAGCGCCTGCCGAAGATCTTCCTGGTGAACTGGTTCCGCCGCACCCCCGAGGGTGGCTTCGCCTGGCCGGGCTTCGGAGACAACTCGCGTGTCCTGAAGTGGGCCATCGAGCGCATCGAGGGCAAGGCCGACGCCGTCGAGACCCCGATCGGCTTCGTGCCGACCGGCGATTCGATCGACCTGGACGGCCTGGAGGACTTCACCCCCGCCGACGTCGAGGTGGCCGTGCGCGTCGACCACGAGGAGTGGAAGACCGAACTGGCCTCCATCGAGGAATGGTTCGCCGGCTTCGGCGAGGCCCTGCCGCAGTCCCTGAAGGACGAGCTGGCCGGACTTGACGAGCGCCTCGGCGCCTAGCGCCGTCCCGCACCACGCACGGAAGGGCACACCCGCACGGGGTGTGCCCTTCCGTGTTTTCCGGACGCCGCGCCTTGGCCTGGCATGGTTGACTAATCGACTAGGCGATGTGTCATGATGAGGTCATGATCCTCGCCCGACTGATACTCGGCCTGCTCAACCTGGCCCCGATGACCGGCTACGACCTGAAGAAGCACTTCGACTCGAGCGTCAACCACTTCTGGCATGCCGACAAGGCGCAGATCTACCGCACGCTGGCCCAGTTGGTCCGCGACGGCCTGGCCACCGTCCGCACTGTCCCCCAGGAGCACTACCCGGACCGCCAGGAGCACCAGATCACCGAGGCCGGGCGCCGCGAACTCGAGGCGTGGCTGGGCTCCCCGCTCGGCCCCGACCCGGTGCGCGAGCCCTTCCTGGCGCGCGTGTTCTTCGCCGGGGACATGGAGCGCGCGGAGGTGCTGGACCTTCTGGACCACCGCCGCGCCCAGGCCCAGGCCCAGCTGGCCGAGTTCGAGGCGATGCACGCGGACCTGGGGGATGCCGCGGTCCGGGACCGCCGGGCCTACCTCATGGCCGCGACGCTCGACGGCGGCATCCGGCACGTGCGTGCCGAGATCGAATGGCTCGATTCCACCAAGGAGAACCTGCCGTGACGCCGCTGAAGCCCTCCCCGCACGTGCCCCGCCAGGACCCGGCCGGATACCCGGAGGTCCACCCGCCCCGCGCCGGGCGGGACGGCGCGGGAACCCTGGTTTTCCTCCACGGCGGCAACGTCGGCAACTGGATGTGGGACCCGCAGGTCCAGTCCTTTGCCGACCATCAGGTGCTGACCCCGCACCTGCCCGGCTTCGGTGCCCGCGTGGACGAGGACTGGGAGGGACTGGACAGCGCCGCTGACGACGTCGCGGCCTTCATCGCCGACGAATCAGCCAACGGAACCGTCCACCTGGTGGGGCTCTCGCTCGGAGCCGTCGTGGGCCTGCGGGTCCTGGCCCGCCATCCCGAGCTGGTGCAATCCGCGCTGGTCAGCGGGGCGGTGGTGGACGGCGTCGGAGCGGCGGTGCGGGCCGCGGCGGCGCTGCAGCTGCGCCTGTGGGACTCCGAATGGTTCTGGCGCCTCCAGGCCAGCGCCTTCGGCATCCCCGAGGACGGCCGGCGGCTGTATACCGACCACGGGCTGAGCACCCGGGCGGACACCATGCGCGCCATGCTGGACGAGGTCTACGCCGGCGGCCTGCCGGCGGGCCTGTCCGGCTACGCGGGGCCGCTGCTGGCGGTGGCCGGCCAGCGCGAGCCCAAGCTCGTGGCCCGCGGATTCCCCGCCCTGCACCGGGAGCTGCCGCAGGCGCAGTTCCGGCTGGCGCCGGGCATGCACCATGCGTGGAGCATCGAGGATCCGCTGCTTTTCAACTCGATGGTCCGCGCCTGGGCCGTCCACGGCACGGTCCACCCGCGCCTGCTGCCCGCCCCCGGAACGAACAACTCCTGAACGAACAACTCCTGAACGAACAATTCCAGAACGAACGACGACGGCGGCGGGCACCCGCCGCCGTCGTCGTCGTTCCCTCGGATTCCCTTAGGCGGCCAGCCAGACGTCCGGACCGAAGACCTCGTAGTGGATGTCCGTGGCCGGGATGCCGGCATCGATGGCCTGCGAGCGGATGGAGCGCATGAAGGGCAGTGGGCCGCACAGGTACAGCTTGGCTCCCGCCGGAAGGTCCACGCCGCCCAGGTCCATGAAGCCGGACTCGGCGTCCGCGCCGGCCGCAGCCTCCTCCAGCCACAGCAGCAGCTCGGCGTTGGGCAGCTGCTCGACGGCGGAGCGCATCTGGTTCCCGAGGGCCCAGTTCTCGGCGCGCTGCTCGGCGTGCAGGACCAGGACGCGGCGGTCGGAGGCCTGCCGCGCCAGGGACTGCAGGATGGAGGCGCTGGGCGTGCAGCCGATGCCGGCGGTGGCCAGCACGATCGGGGCGTCGGAATCGTCCAACACGATGTCGCCGTACGGGTTGGAAAGTTCGACGACGTCCCCGACGTTCACGGACCCGTGCAGGAACGGGGAGACCTCCCCGCCCTCATCCAGCTTGGTGGTGAAGACCCGCTCGGTGAGCGAATCCACAGCGTCGGAGAGCGAGTACTGGCGGACCTGGCGCAGGCCGTCGGCCAGGCGCACGCGGACGGAGACGTACTGGCCCGGCGTGGCGCGCGTGACCGGGGTGGCATCGGCCGGCGCCAGGCGGAAGGTGATGGAGCCGGCGCCCGCGGCCTCCTTGGCGGTGACCCGCCACGGGGTGAACATCTCGTTGTTGGCCTGCCGGGCGTAGAGGCCCTTCTCGATCTTGATCAGGGCGTCGGCCATGAGCCAGTAGACCTCGGTCCAGGCCTCGGCGACCTCGGCGGTGACGGCATCGCCGAGGTCCTCGGCGATAGCGGCGAACAGGTTTTCGTAGACGATCGGGTAGCCGGCCTCCGGGACGCCGAGGGAGGTGTGCTTGTGGGCGATCCGGGAGAGGACGGCCTCCGGCAGCGTGCCCGGGTGGGCCAGGAGGTGGGAGGCGAAGGCGGCGATGCTGCCGGCGAGGGCCTTCTGCTGGTTGCCGTTCTTCTGGTTGGCGCGGCTGAACATGCCGTCCATCAGCTCCGGGTGGTTGGTGAACAGCCGCTCGTAGAACTTCTTGGTGATCTCGCCGATGCGCTCCGCGATGACGGGCAGCGTGGCTTCGATGACGGGGCGGGACTTCTCGGAAAGCATCGTTTCTCCTCGGAACGTTTTATCTAGCATTTGAAATGCAAGATTATGTTTCCAGTTCTACACCCAGTAGAAGAGGGTTCGCAAATCGGGGCGTGGCCCGCTATACGGGCAGAATGGGGAAAGGCAGCCTGGCCAGCGACGGGCTGGACGTGAGGGAGTCGATGGTGATGTCGTCCAGCGTCGCGTAGAACGCCTCGCGGGCCTGGTTCAGGGCGGAGCGGAGCCGGCAGCCTGCCAGCAGCGGGCAGCTGGTCCCGTCGGCGCTGATGCACTCGACCGGGTCCTGGTGGCCGTCCAGGGAACGGAGCAGTTCGCCCACGCCCAGGGCCAGTCCGGAAGCGGTGATGCGGGCTCCGCCGCTGCGTCCGCGCGCAACCTCCAGAGCGCCGCGCCGGCGCAGTTCCAGCACGGCCTTGCTCACGTGGTTGTAGGGCACCCCGATCCGTTCGGAGATTTCCCGGCTGGTGAGCTGGTCGCCGGCCTGCGCGCCCAGCAGCATCAGCGTGCGCAGGCAGACGTCGGCAAAGGCATTGATTCTCACCCCATCATTGTGGCAGGTCGGCTGTGGCAGGTTGGCCAAGGCGGCCGGCACGTAACCGGCCGCCCCGGCACCGCGGGCGGGAAGTCCCGCCCGGATTGGTGCCGGATGTTCAGCTCAGCGCCGGATGCTCAGCGCCAGACGTACAGTTCGCCGGGCTCTGCGGCCGGGGCGTCGAACGTCCATTCGCCGCCGTCCGCGGCCGGCGGCGTGTACGCCTGCACGACGGCGACCGCGCCGCCCTTGGAGTGCTCCCCGTTGGCGTGGACCGCGTCGCGGCCGTCGTCCAGCAGGGTGACGTCGGAGACCAGGGCGACCGCGGTGAAGCTGTCGCGCTGCTGGGTGAGCAGCTCCACGAGGTCGGCCATCATGACTTCGGCATCGATGTCCTCCTCCGCGTCCTGGGTTTCCGGGGGCTGGACGGCAACCAGGCGCAGTTCGCCCTGCTCGCCCTCGGCGGCCGGCTCCAGCGCAATGCCGAACGGCAGGAACACCCCGTGGGCCTCCAGCTGCTCGCGGGCCACCCCGAGGGCGGTGCCCAGCACGCGGTTCAGCTCGAGGTGGTCCTCGGGGTCGAGGTCGAGGATGCGGTTCTCGGCGGGTTCGTTGGTCATGCGACGCTCCTGACGATCTTGAGTACCTGGTCGCGGACGCGCGCCATGGTTTCGGGGTCCTTCGCCTCGCCGTTGTAGCGCAGGAAGGGCTCGGTGTTGGACGGGCGCAGGTTGAACCAGTAGGAGCCGTCGTTGGCGGCGACCGTGGTGCCGTCCATGGTTTCGATGCGCACGTCCTGGCCCAGGCACGCGTCCAGGACGTGCTCGATCGCCTCGTCCTTGTTCACGACCTCGGAATTGATTTCCCCGGAGGCGAAGTACGGCTCGTATTCCGCGGCGAGGCTGCCCAGCGGCAGGTTCTGTTCGCCCAGCGCGGCCAGCACGTGCATGGCAGCGAGCATGCCGGTGTCCGCGTTGAAGAAGTCGCGGAAGTAGTAGTGCGCCGAATGCTCCCCGCCGAACACCGCGCCCTCGGCGGCCATGACGGCCTTGATGAAGGAGTGGCCCACGCGGGTGACGACGGCGCGGCCGCCCTCGCGCTCGACCAGCTCGGGGACCGAGCGGGAGGTGATGAGGTTGTGGATGACCACCGGCACGTCCTCGCCGGCGGCCCGGGCGCGGGCGATCTCCCGGCGCGCGACCAGCGCGGTGACCGCGGACGGGGAGACTGGCGCGCCGGTTTCGTCGATCACGAAGCAGCGGTCCGCGTCGCCGTCGAACGCCAGGCCGAGGTCCGCGCCGTGGGCGACGACGGCGGCCTGCAGGTCGCGCAGGTTCTCCGGTTCCAGCGGGTTCGCCGGGTGGTTGGGGAAGGTGCCGTCCAGCTCGAAGTACAGCGGCACGATCTCCAGCGGCAGTCCGGGAAGCAGGGTGTCGCCGAGCACCGCCGGAGTGGTCAGCCCGGCCATGCCGTTGGCCGCGTCGACCACGACCTTCAGGGGGCGGATCCGGGACAGGTCCACGAGCGAACGCAGGTAGGCGGCGTAGCCGGCGAGCACGTCGGTGTGCTCGACCGTGCCCTCGGCCCCCTCCCGGGACACCGGCAGTCCCTCCTCCAGGTAGGACTGGGCCAGGTCGCGGATCTCGAACAGGCCGGTGTCCGAGGACACGGGGACGGCGCCGGCCTTGGCCATCTTCATGCCGTTGTACTGGGCCGGGTTGTGGCTGGCGGTGAAGACCACGCCGGCCGCGCCGAGGGTGCCGCAGGCGTAGTACAGCTCGTCGGTGGAGATGAGGCCGAGCATGCGCACGTTGGCCCCGCGGTAGGCAGCGCCGCGGGCGAAGGCCTCCGCGAAGGCGGGGGAGGAGGGGCGCATGTCCCCGCCAACCAGCACGGTGTCCCCGGCCAGGCCGAGCACGTCCACGAAGGCCGCGCCCACGGCCTCGACCGATTCGGCGGTGATGGTTTCGCCGACGATGCCGCGCACGTCGTAGGCCTTGAAGGAGAGGGAAAGATCGATTTGGTCCGTCACGCCTATGAGCTTAGCCGGTGGCCAGCGCCGCGCGGGTTTTCCACAGCCGTGGCCGCGCGGGCCATCGCGTCGGGGGCGGCTGGAATACTGGGGTCATGGGTGAAACGGCGATGGTAGGGCTGCGGGACGGACTGCGGGACGAGGCGACGGCGGTGCTGCGCCGGCTGGTGGGGCGCGAGGACGCGGTGTTCCACGACGGGCAGTTCGAGGCGATCGAGGCACTGGTCGACGGCGGCCGCCGCGCCCTGGTGGTGCAGCGCACCGGTTGGGGCAAGTCGGCGGTCTACTTCGTGGCGAGCCTGCTGCTGCGCGCCCGCGGAGCGGGCCCCACGCTGATCGTCAGCCCGCTGCTGGCCCTGATGCGGGACCAGGTCGCGGCCGCGGCCCGCGCCGGGGTGCGCGCGGAGGCGATCAACTCCGCGAACGCCCTGGAGTGGGGCGAGGTGACCGCCAAGCTGGACGCCGACCAGGTGGACGTGCTGCTGGTCTCTCCCGAACGGCTGAACAACCCGGTGTTCCGCGACCAGCAGCTGCCGGAGCTGGTCCGCCGGATGGGCCTGCTGGTGATCGACGAGGCGCACTGCATCTCCGACTGGGGCCACGACTTCCGGCCGGACTACCGCCGGATCAAGGACCTGATCTCTGCGCTCCCGCCCAGCGTGCCCGTGCTGGCCACCACCGCGACCGCGAACGAGCGGGTGGTCCACGACGTCCAGGAGCAGCTCGCCGTCGGCGGAGCGGACGTCTTCACCCTGCGCGGACCGCTGGCGCGCAAGTCGCTGCGCCTGGGCGTGCTGCGCCTGCCGAGCCCGCGCTCCCAGCTGGCGTGGCTGCTCACGCACCTGGAGGACTTCCATGGCAGCGGCATCATCTACACCCTTACGGTGTCCGCCGCCGAGGACATCACGCGGCTGCTGCGCGAGGCCGGGCACAACGTGCTCGCCTACAGCGGCCGCACCGACACCGAGGAACGCGCCCGCGCCGAGCAGGCGCTCAAGGACAACCAGGTCAAGGCGCTGGTGGCCACCAGCGCGCTGGGCATGGGGTTCGACAAGCCGGACCTGGGCTTCGTGGTGCACGTCGGGGCTCCCAGCTCCCCGGTGGCCTACTACCAGCAGGTCGGCCGCGCCGGCCGCGGCACCGACAACGCCGACGTCCTGCTGCTGCCCGGGCCCGAGGACCGGGAAATCTGGCGCTACTTCGCCACCGCCTCCATGCCCGACGAACAGCGTGCGCACGCGGTGCTGGCCGAGTTGGAGGCCGCCGGCGGGGCCCTCTCCGCGCCGGCCCTGGAGGCCCGGGTCAACCTGCGCCGCACCCCGCTGGAACTGCTGCTGAAGGTCCTGGCCGTCGACGGCGCCGTGCAGCGGGTCCAGGGAGGCTGGGCGCGCACCGGCCAGCCCTGGTTCTACGATGCCGAACGCTACAGCCGGGTCGCGGCGGCCCGGCTCGCGGAGCAGAACTCGATGCTGGAATACGAGTTCACCTCCGGCTGCCGGATGGAGTTCCTGGCCCGGGAGCTGGACGATCCCGACGCCGCCCCGTGCGGACGGTGCGACAACTGCGCCGGCCCCTGGTTCGGCGACGCGATCGACGCCGAGGCCCGGGACAGCGCCCAGACCGCCCTCGGCCGGGTCGGGGTGGAACTCGAGCCGCGGCTGATGTGGCCCGGGGGCATGGACCGGCTGGGGGTGCCGGTGAAGGGCAAACTCAAGCCGGGGGAGCAGGCGCTTCCCGGACGCGCGCTGGCCCGCCTCACCGACCTGGGGTGGGGCGGACGGCTGCGCACCCTGCTCTCTTCGTCCGGGGAGGGCGGGGAGGACCGGCCCATCGAGGACGCCATGCTGCAGGCGTGCGTGCAGGTGCTCGCCCAGTGGGGCTGGGCCGAGCGCCCCGTCGCCGTCGTCAGCCTGCCCTCCCGGCGGCATCCGGCGCTGGTGGGATCCTTCGCCCAGGGGATCGCCCGCGTCGGCAGGCTGCCCTACCTTGGCGAACTTGAGTACAAGCAGGGCGGCCCGCGCGGCGATTCCGGTGGCAACAGCGCGTTCCGCCTCGCGGCCGTGTGGGACCAGTTTGCGGTGCCGCCGGCGATGGCCGAGCAGTTTGCAGCGGCGCCCGGCCCGGTGCTGCTGCTCGACGACCTCGCGGACAGCCGGTGGACCATCACCGAGGCCGCCCGGGTCCTGCGCGCCGCCGGGGCCCCGGCGGTGCTGCCGTTCGTGCTGGCCATCGCGGCCTGAGCGGTACGGAGGCGGAATCTCGGCGCGGCCGCAGGATTCGGGCGGCGATGCGGGATCCGGGCGAACGGACAGGACCGTGCGGAGAGGAATGTACCGAGAGGACCGTGCGGAGAGGAACGTACCGAGAGCACCGCGCGGAGAGAGCAGGTTCCTAGCGATCCCCCTCTCCTCAACGACCCCTAAACTAGGCACCATGGAAATCCTGTTCTGGGTGCTGGTTCCGCTGCTTGTCCTCACGCTGGGCTGGTGGTGGCTGTCGCGGGTGCGGACGAAGAACTCGGCGGAGGTTGCCGCGGCAGTGGGGCCGGAGGCCGCGATCGCCGCCTCGGCGCTGCTGAACGCCGAAACCCACCGCGCCGTGTACCGGCACCTGGGGCAGGACAACTTCCTCGGCGCCGTCCAGGAGTTCCGCAACGCCACGGGGCTGGGCGTGAAGCAGTCCATCGTGGCCGTGCGCAGCCTCCAGCAGCATCCGCAGGTCTTCCGCGACAGGGCAGTGCAGGAAGCGGCAGCACGGGAATCGGCTGCGCCGGAATCGACAGCGAATGATGCGGCGGGACTTGATTTGGCCAAGCCCGAACCGGGCAGCCACGAACCGGCGGGACCTGCACCCGCCGGACCGGCCGTGCCGGCCGCGGAAGACCCGTCCGGGGCGCCCGCCCCCGAGCAGCCGGTTCCGGCGGCCCCCGCCGTGCCGGCCGGGCCGGCGGTTCCGGCCTCGGCCCCGCAGAGCGCCGCCGTGCCCGATCCGTTGGAGGATGCGCTGACCATTCCGGACGACTGGGCCGAGCGCTTCGGCAGCGCCGCCGGACGCACCACCACCTCGTTCAAGATCACCGCCGAAACCGCCGGAGTCACCCGCGAATTCTCCAGCGAAGACCTGCCCCCGGCCGAGCACGACCAGTTCCTGTCGCTGATGCGCGACCGCGACCTCGGTGGCGCCGCTGCCCTCTTCGCCAAGCATTCCGGGCTGGACGAGGAGTCGATCCGCCAGCTGCTCGAGTCCGCGCCCGCCGAGGGCCTCGGCGGTGACGGGGAAATCGCCGAGGTCACCTTCGAGGGCGAGGGGCCGGACGGGCGGATCAGCTTCAGTGCCGCCGACCTGCCCGACGCCGAGCGCCGGCTCTTCCTGGAGCACCTGGGCTCCGGCCGCATCGACGAGGCCGCCCGGATCGTCAGCGAGCGCACCGGCCTGCCCCACGAAGCCGTCCGCCGGATCCTCTCCGCCTTCGGCAACCAGGCCTAGCCTTCGGCGGCCGGGTACGGAGGGTTCGCATCCCTCGGTACCCGGAACCGGGAACGCTGGGCCCGAAAAACACGAAAACCCCCGGTTTCCCGGGGGTTTTCAGCGCGGACACGGGGGGATTTGAACCCCCGGTCGAGTTTAACCCCGACCCTTCATTAGCAGTGAAGTCCATTCGGCCGCTCTGGCACGTGTCCTTTGCCGTTTCCAGCCCTCCAAGACTACCGAACGCAGGCGCCGCTTTCAAAAACGGCGCCGCTATCGGCGCGCCGCACCCACCGTCCGCCACAGGAACCCGTAGCTGGTCGCCAGCATCCGCGCGCTCTGCCGGTTGTCGGAGGCCCCGGCGTGCCCGCCGTCGAGCGCCTCGTGGTACCAGACGTCGGGCACCCCGGCGTCGATCAGCTTCGCGGCCATCTTGCGGGCCTGCTCCGGCCCCACCCGGTCGTCGCTGGTCGCGGTCCAGATCAACGTGGCCGGATAGGCGGAACCCTCGGCCAGCGGCTCGTCGTCGAAGCGGTGGTAGGGGGAAAAGGTGCGCAGGAACTCCCAGTCCCCGGGCACCTCCGGGTCCCCGTACTCGGCGATCCACGAATGCCCGGCGCCGAGGCGGGTGTACCGGCGCATGTCCAGCAGCGGCACGCCGCAGGAGATCGCGCCGAACAGCTCCGGGTACCCGGTGAACATGTTCCCCACTAGCAGGCCGCCGTTGCTGCGCCCCGTCGCGGCCAGCCGCTCCGGAACCGTCACCCCGCGCGCCACGAGGTCCCGGGCGACCGCCGCGAAGTCCTCGTAGGCTCGGTGGCGCGCCTCGCGCAGCGCGGCGCGGTGCCAGCGCGGGCCGTACTCGCCGCCGCCGCGGATGTTCGCCACCACGTACACGCCGCCGCGCCCGTCGGGGGTCCGCCGTTCCAGCCACGCGCGGCCCACCGCCCCCGAGTAGGACGGCGTCAGGGAGGTCTGGAAGCCGCCGTACCCGTTCATCAGCACCGGGTTGGCCCCGTCCAGCGCCATGCCGCGCGGGGCGACCTGGAAGTAGGGGATGCGGGTGCCGTCGTCGCTGGTCGCGAAGTGCTGCTCGACGGCGTACCCCTCCGCGGCGAAGAACCCGGCAGCGCGCTTGACCGGTGCGGGGGGACCGGCGTCGACGGTTCCGCGCGCCAGCGTGGTCGGAGTGAGGAACCCGGTCAGGGTCAGCCAGTAGTCGTTGGCGGTCCCGGGATCCTCGTCGTCGACGGCGGCGACCTCGAAGGTGTGCAGTTCGGCGCCGACCTCCAGCGGGCGCACGGCCCACCCGTGGGCCGGATCCGCGACCAAGACCTGGGAGGAGACGTCATGCAGCACGTTCAGCAGCAGGTGGTCGCGCGTGAAGTCGTAGGACTCCAGCGAGGAGGACTCGTCCGGAACGAAGACCTCGGTGACCGTGCGGTCCCCGGCCAGGAACGCCTCAAGCGGGGCGACGGCCAGCGTGCCCGGTGCCAGCGTCCGTCCGTCGACCTCCCACGGGGTCTGGGGGCTCAGCAGCAGCCATTGGCGGTGCAGGCCCACCTGCACGTCGGTGGGCACCTCGATGGGACGCCACCGGTCGGATCCCAGCACGCTGGTGCGCGAGTTGTGGAAGTCGATGACATCCACGGCGACGGTTCGCTCGAAGCCCGGCCGCGCATCGCGCGAGACCACCGCCAGCACGTGGGATTCGTCCACCGCGAACACCTCCGGGGCGTGCGCCGGATCCTGTCCCCGCTCCACGCGCCTGACCGTGCGGGCATAGGAGGAGCGGGTCAGCGAGCCGGGGCCGAAGTCCGTCGCCACGTACAGCGCGTCCGGGCCGTCCCAGGAAACCCGGGTCTTCGCGGCGGGAAGCCGGAACCCGCGGTCGTCCGGGGCCACCCAGTCCCGCGAGTCGAGGCCGAACTCGCGCACCTCCACCGCGTCCCCGCCGTCCGGGGAGAGCATCACCAGGGCGCGGCGGTAGGGCTCGCCGGCCGGCGGCCGCAGCATCCGGGTGCCGGCGAACACCCACTCGACGCCTTCGGCGGCGGCGAGCGCGTCGACGTCCAGCAGCACCTCCCAGGCGGGCCGGTCGGTGCGGTACTGCTCCCAGGTGGTGCGCCGCCACAGCCCCTTGGGATGTTCGGCGTCGCGCCAGAAGTTGTAGTAGTGGTCTCCGCGCTTGGTGACCGCCGGGATCCGCTCCCCGGAATCGAGCACCTCCAGCAGCGAGGCCTCCAGGGCGCGGTGGGAGTCGTCGAAGAGCATTTCCTCGGTCTGCGCGTTGCGGGTCCTTACCCAGTCCAGGGCGCGTTCGCCGCGGGTGTCTTCCAGCCACAGGTACGGGTCGTGGGCCGGGCCCTGGGCCGGGCCAACGGGTGTGCTCATGCGTGCCTCCTGCGCAGTGTCCAGATGTTGCCCCCCTCCGTGGGGGAGTAGGCCAGCGTTTCCACCAATGAACGGACCATGGCCAGGCCGCGCCCCGATTCGGCCTCCGCGGCCGGGTTGGCCGCGTCCGCCGCGCGCAGGTGGGGGATGTCCGCGTGCACGGCGCCGAACTCGTGGACGCGGGCCTCGAGGAAGGACGCGTCCACGCTCAGTTCCACGGCCACTTCGAGGCGCTGGCCCGGGCCGGGCCGGGCATGGCGCACGACGTTGCCGACGATCTCCACCAGCGCGGTCTCGAAGCGGGCCCGTTCCCGCGGCGGCACAGCGGGGTGCGCTTCCCACAGCCGGTCCAGCCGTTCGTGGCACCGGTTGACGGCCTCGCAGTCCGCCGGGGTGCGGCAGGAGGTGAGTGGATCCAGGCTACACACCGTCGTAGGCCGTTTCCACCGAGGGATAGGGGGTGAAGATGCGGTCCATGTTGGTCAGCTCCAGCACCATCCGGACCTGCTCCTGGACGTTGGCGATGCGCAGGTCGCCGCCGGTCCCGCGGGCGGTCTTCAGGCACCCCACCAGGGCCCCCAGCCCGGAGGAATCCATGAACTCGGTCCCCGCGAGGTTGACCACGATCCGCGCCCCGCCGGGGGCCGCGATCTCGGCGACCACCCGGCGCAGTTCGGGTGCCGAGGCCATGTTCAGCTTGCCCGCCGTGGCGATCTCGACGAGGTCACCGCGCGTTGATGTTGTGAACTGCACTGTTCTTCCTTCCACTGTCCAAGTCCTGGCCCCTGCCGCTAGGCCGCCGCGCGGCGCAGCACCACCACGGTCAGATCGTCCCCCGGGGCGTCGCCGGCACCCGCGGCCAGCGCCTCCGCGGCGTCCTGCGCGGACGCGGAGGACGCCAGCTCGGTCCGGATCCGCGTGGCGGCGGCGTCGATCCCGCCGGCAGCGTCCAGAAACCCGTCGCTGACCGCCACCAGGGACTCCCCGGGCAGCAGACGCTCGCTCTGCTCCTCCCACACGGCCTCGGCCTCGATGCCGAAGGGCAGCCCCTGGCCGCCGAGGCGGCGGGTACCGCCTGCGGGATCGACAATCCAGGCCAGCCCGTGTCCGGCGTCGACGTAGCGCAGCGTCCCCGTGCCGGCGTCCAGCACCGCATGGAAGACGGTGGCGAAGGCGTCGAGGGCGTAGAGGTCGGGTCCGGCCAGGTCCAGTGCCGCGGCGCAGGTGCGCAGCGGGGACGGCCCGTGCGCTCCGCGCAGCGCCGAGCGCAGCGTGGCCGCCAGCAGCGCGGCACCCATGCCCTTGCCCATGGCGTCGGCCAGGGTCACGGTGAGCATGTCCTGCTGCAGGTGCCAGTCGTAGAAGTCCCCGCCCACGCTGCGCGTGGGACGGCAATGGCCGGCCAGCCCGTAGCCGGGAACTTCGGGCGCGCTGCGCGGCAGCAGCCCGCGCTGCACGGCCGCCGCCCGCTGCTGTTCCTCATCCATGTCCGCATCCCGGGCCGGGCCGGGGGGCTCCGCCATGCGCGGGCGGCGGAACACGGCATCGATCCGTGCTCCCAGCTCGCGGGCGGAGAACGGCTTGGCGACATAGTCGTCGGCCCCCTCCTGGAGCCCCGCCAAAAGGTCGGCCTCCTGGTTGTGGGCACTGACCACCATCACGTAGGCGTTGGTGAAGCGGCGCAGCCGGCGGCAGGTCTCCAGCCCGTCGATGTCCGGAAGGCCCATGTCGAGGATGACCAGGTCGGGTTCACTCCGCGCCGCGGACTCCACGCCGGCGAGCCCGCCGGAGGCCTCCGACACCGCGAAACCCCGCTGCTCCAGCAGCATCGCCAGCAGGCCCCGGATGTCCGGATCGTCCTCGATCACCAAGGCGCGCCGTTGCGGAATGGAGGGAGGTGGGCTGAGGGGCATGTGATGCATTAACGCATGCCGGGCGGTCCTGCCGCCGGAGGCGGGGCCGTGTCCCGGCACCGCAGGCTGGGGCCGCGTCCCCGGTGCCGGGGCCCGCCAGGCCTACAGCGGGCACCGGCACGGGATCCGGCGGCACACCGGACCCGCCGGAACGGGCCGCGGCAGCGCTGGCCACCCGGGCCCCGGCCACTAGGCTGTGGGGATGGGCAACGGGCATTTCGGAATAGTGGTCATCGGCGCAGGCCCGCGAGGCACCTCCCTGCTGGAGCGGCTGGCGGCACGGCTGGAGGGGGAGGGAACGGAGACCCACCCGCGCCAGCTCCTGGACATCACCGTCGTGGACCCCCACGAGCCCGGCCCCGGGCACGTCTGGGCGACCGGGCAGCCCAGGCTGTTCCTGATGAACACCCCCGCCCTGTTCCCCACCGTTGCTCCGCCCCGCGGCCACGGGGCCGGTCCGGGCCTGACCTTCGCCGAATGGCTGGCCTCCGCCGGCGACGGCGCCACGCTCACCCCGCCCGAGACCGCCGAACTGGCGGCCCTGGGCCCGGGCTCCTACCCTTCGCGGGCCCTGTACGGGCGCTACCTGCGCCACGTCCACGAACTGGCCGCCGCCCGCCTGGCCGTCCACCCCGCGGTGGCGCAGCTGCGGCACCTGCCCGCCTCGGCGCTGTCCGTGCGCCGCTCCGGTTCCGGCTACGCCGTCGGGCTCGACGGCGGGCACGGCACCCTCGCGGCGGACGCCGTCGTCCTGGCCGTGGGACACGTTCCGGCCCTGCCCAACCCGCGGCAGCAGGCCGCCGGCGAGCGGGCCGACGCCGCCGGGCTGCACTACCAGCCGCCGAACGTGCCCGCCGACGTCGACTGGAGCACCTACCCCGAGGGAGGCACCGTGCTGGTGCGCGGCCTGGGACTGAACTTCTTCGACGCCATGGTGCAGTTGACCGTGGGCCGCAACGGCGAGTTCGTGGAGACCGGCCACGGCCCCGGCCGGGCGCTGGAGTACCGCGCCTCCGGGCGCGAGCCGGTGCTGCACGCGGCCTCCCGCCGCGGCACCCCCTACCGGGCCAAGGCCGCCGTGGACGCCTTCATCCCGCCCTCCGTGTCCCTGCGCCACCTGAGCTTCGAGGCGGTCCACGCCCTGGCCGCCGAGGGTGCCCCGGGGGAGCCGCCCGGCAAGGTCGGCTTCGAGGCGCACATCTGGCCCCTGCTGCACCGCGACGTGCTGCGCACCTACTACGCCACGCTGGCCCGCACCCGCTCGGACCTGTTCCCGGGCGGGGCACCTGAGTTCACCGCCCGCCTCGACGCGGTGCTGGAGGCCCCGCACCCCGGGCACGAGGTCTGGCGCACCGAGGTCCGGCGGCTGGTCACCGACCTGGCCCCCGACGCCGGCTGGCTGGACGTTCCCGCCCTGGGACACCCCTTCGCCGAGCGCGGCTTCAGTGGCCACGAGGAGTACCAGGCCGCAGTGCTCGAGTATCTGGAGGAGGACGCGCGCGGCTCGGCACGCGGGGAGGCCGATGCCCTGAAGATGGCCATCGGCGCGCTGAACGCCGGACGCATGCTGGTCAAGCGGATGGTCGCGGAGGAACTGCTAGAGGACGCCAGCCGCATCGAGGAGCTCCAGCGCTGGTTCGAACCGCTCGTCGAGGGCCTGGCCAGCGGCCCGCCGCTGCAGCGCATCGAGGAACTGGCAGCGCTCGCCCGCGCCGGGGTGGTGCAGTTCATCGGACCGGACCCGGTGTTCGGGCTCGACGAGGAGGCGGGGCACTTCACGGCGTCCTCGCCGTGGGTCGACGCCGACCCGGTGACCGCCGGGCACCTGTTGGAGGCGATGATGCCGGCCAACCGCGTCGCCCAAACCGCCTCGCCGCTGCTGCGCCAGCTTCAGGAGGACGGGCTGGGCCGCCCGCGCACGCTGCGCGACGGCGACGGCGAGGAGGTGCACGGCTCCGGCTTCGACGTGGTCGGGGAACCGTACCGGCTGGTGGACACGGCGGGCGTGCCGCACCGCGGGATCTTCGTGCTCGGGCTGCAGCTTTCCAGCGTGCAGTGGGGCACCGCCATCGCCGCCGAGGCCGGCGCTCCCTTTGCCGACGGGGCACGTACCCTGGCCGACGCCGACGCCGCGGCCGCCGAACTGCTCCGGCTGGCAGGCTAGCCTTCCGGGCCAGCCCCTCTGGACGGACCCGGAAAGTGGAGAAGAGGGTGTCGGCACCATCTTCGGCGCCGGTTTTCGTGCTCGCCTGAGCCCACGGCGCACGCGGGGAGGACTACGGTTACTACTTAAGCGTTCGCAAGCACCGGAGGGGCACGGTGGCGTACGCCGGAGGCACATATCTCCCGAGGGTGGCGGCACTGGCCACCTCATGCAGTGGACCGGAACAGCCCCGGTAGTGGGCCGGCGAGATGGACGGTAGTGGCACAAAGATGCCGGGGGCCCGCCACGCCGAACACGGACACTGGAGGGACGCGACGCTCGCGTCCGGGCCGCCGGACCACATGGAATTGATACACAAGCCATGAAAACCTCACCTGCTTCTTCCCGCCGCCGCCTGCTGGCCAGTACCGGTGCGGTCTTGGGACTGCTCGCCACCGTTGGATTCGCAGCTCCCGCGCAGGCCGCCGTCACGACCCCGGTTGCCTCTGTCGTCCAGAACAACGACGACCATCATGACGGCGACAACCATCGCCGCCACAACAACAACCGCGACAACGACTGGAACCGGAACTACAACACCGGCGGCAACTGGAGCGGCAACGACCACAACCGCAACAACAACAACTACTACTACAACAACAGCAACTACAACCGGGACCACGACAGGAACGACTACAACAACCACAACAACCGCAGCGACGCCGACCTGCACCTGCGCATCGACCGTGACGGCGACTTCCGCATCCGGGGCAACGACTACGAGGACAACCGCGTCAAGGTCTGGCTCGTGAACGTCTCCAGCGACCGGACGGTCGACGTGTTCTGGGTCCACCCGAACCGCAACGGCGACTTCACCATCCACGGCGACGACCTGCGCTGCAACCGCACCTACCAGGCGGTCAGCTGGAGCAACGACGACGGGCGGGACTACAGCAACAGGGTCCGCCTCCACTGCGACCACAAGTAGTGGCATCCGGCCGGCCCGGTCGGTTCCCTAGCTAGGCCGGCTCCGCACTTGGGCCAGTTCCGCGAACAGGCCCAACTCCGCAAGGCGGACGACGGCGGCACCCGCCCGGGTGCCGCCGTCGTCCGTGTGCCGGGGCCGCCACGCGGCGGCCCCGGCACCTGCGGAACCTCAGTCAGCGACGCCGATCAGCTTGAACGTCGCCCCGGTGGAGTCCTCCACGGTGGCCATGCGTCCATACGGGGTGTCCTCGGGCTCGGTGACCACCTTGCCGCCCAGTTCCACGGCCTTCGCCGCGGTCGCGTCGACGTCGTCGGCGCCCCAGTAGGTGATCCAGAAGCTGGGGACCTCCGCGGGCAGGTACGACGAGGCGTCCATGATCCCGGCGCGGGCATCGTCCCCCTCGCCCAGGGTGCTGTAGCGGAACTCGTCCGTGTCGCCCATCACCGCGGTCTTCCAGCCGAACGCCCGCTCGTAGAAGGGCACCGCCGCCGCGAAGTCCTTGGTGTGCAGTTCGAACCAGGCGGGAGCGCCGTGCTCGGCGTCCACCCCGAAGCCCTCGTGCGTCTGCGGCTGCCAGGCCCCGATCGCCGCGCCGCCGGCGTCGGAGAGGATCGCCATGTGCCCGTACGGGTCCACATGCATCGGCGGAGCCAAGACCTGGCCGCCGGCGGCGCCAACCGCATCGGCCGTCTCGTCGATGTCGTCCGATTTCAGGTACAGGCCCCAGACGTTCGGGACGCCGCCGAACTCCGGGTGATGCGGGCTCAGGCCGGCCACCAGCTGGCCGTTGAGCCGGGCGGAGATGTAGCCGCCGTATTCCTCGGGGGCGGCCTCGTCGTAGGTCCAGCCGAACAGGCCGGTGTAGAACGCCTTGGTCTTTTCGATGTCGCTGGAGGAGAGATCCGTCCAGACGGGTTCGCCGGCGGCGGTGGTCTCGCGGATGGGCATGGTGGTCCTTCCGGTAGGCAGGGAGTTGCACTCAAGAAGCGCACAGGGCGGAGCGCCCGGCGCACAGGACCGAGCCTAGGTGCCGCCGCCGACACCGTCCATGCTTTCGGACGGGCGCGTCGCCTCGTCCCCGGGACGCCTGGAGATTCGGCGCGCTACGCTCGACCCATGGACACCTCCACCCCCACCACCATCCGTTCCCCGCGCCCCGGGGAGGAAACCCGGATCCGCGAGCTCGTCCGCGAGGCCTTCGGCAGCGACGAGCCGGAGGAAGGCGAGCGGGTCGCCGTCCTGCTCGACGCGCTGCGCACCTACTGGTCCGCGGGCAAGGGCTTCGAACTGGTGGCGGAGGCCGATGGCGGGGTGGCCGGGCACGTGGGCATGACGCCCGCCTACGTGGACGGGCGGGACCACCTCCACCGGGTGCTGGTCCTCAGCCCGCTCTCCGTCGACGACGCTTTCCGCGGCCAGGGCGTGGGGACGGCCCTCGTCAGGCAGGCGCTTGCTCAGGCCCGGGACGCCGGCTACTCCTTGGTGTTCCTGGAGGGGGCGCCCGGCTACTACGACCGCCTGGGCTTCGTGCCCGCAGGCCCCGCCGGCTTCACCAAGCCCAGCCGCCGGATCCCGGACGCCGCCTTCATGGTGGCCCGCCTGGACCCGGGAGCCGCCGTCTCCGGGGCGCTGGTCTACCCCGAGGTGTTCTGGGAGACGGACACGGTGGGACTGCGCGGGGCGCTGCTGAGCCGACTGTGCCCGGAGCTCTTCACCGACGCCTGATCCCGTCCCCGAACCCGCCCCGTACGCGAAGACGGCGGTGCCCCCGGAACCGGGGACACCGCCGTCGTGCGCCGCGGATGGTAAGGGATTTGAACCCTTGGTACGGGGTCACCGCACACCGGTTTTCAAGACCGGCTCCTTAGGCCGCTCGGACAACCATCCAGACCCGGCCACTATACGGCAGAGCCGAGGCGTCCGGCCAAAAGCGCGCCCCGAGCGTCTACCCTGACAAGGGCGGCGAGGAGCGCCGCGGAACAGGGGAGCAACAGATGCGTGCAGTCGAGTTCACCGCCGCCGGAGGTCCGGAGGTCGCCGCGGTCACCGAACGCCCGGTCCCGGAGCCGGGCCCCGGCGAGGTCCTGGTCCGCGTCGCGGCCGCCGGCATCAACCGCGCCGACGTGCAGCAGCGCCGCGGCTTCTATCCGCCCCCGCCCGGCACCACGGACATCCCCGGGCTGGAGGTCAGCGGCACCGTCGCCGCCGTGGGCTCGGACGTGCAGGGGTACGCCGCCGGCGCGCGGGTCTGCGCGCTGCTCGCCGGCGGCGGGTACGCCGAATACGTCACCGTCCCGGCCGGGCAACTGATGCCGGTCCCGGAAGGGGTGGACCTGGTCGAGGCCGCCGCGCTGCCCGAGGTGGCCGCGACGGTCTACTCCAACCTGTTCCTGGAGGCCGGGCTGGCCGCGGGGGAGACCGTGCTCATCCACGGCGGCGCCGGCGGCATCGGCACCATGGCCACCCAGCTCGTGGCGGCCGTCGGCGCACACCCGATCGTCACCGCCGGCACCCCGGAGAAGCTGGAGTACTGTCGCGGCTTCGGCGCGGAGGCGGGCATCGACTACCGCACCGAGGACTTCGTCGACCGCATCCGGGAGCTCACCGCGGGGCATGGGGCGGACATCGTCCTGGACGTGATCGGCGCCAAGTACCTGGAACGGAACGTGCGCGCGCTCGCCGTTGGTGGACGGCTGGTGGTTATAGGACTGCAGGGCGGAGCGAAGGCGGAGCTGGATTTGGGGGCGCTGATGTCCCGGCGGGCCCGCATCATCGGCACCACGCTGCGTTCGCGCCCCGCCGCGGAAAAGGCGCGGATCGTCGCCGGAACGGTGGAACGGGTGTGGCCGCTGGTGGAGGCCGGCACCGTGCGCGTCGCCGTGGAACGGACCTTCCCGCTGGAGCAGGTCGCCCAGGCCCACGAGTTCTTCGACTCGGGGGAACACCGCGGCAAGCTGCTCCTGACGCTCTAACGCGCTGGCCCCTGGCCTCCGGCGCAGGCCCGGCCACGGGACGGCAGCCGTCCGCCGCACGGGCGGGGCCATTCGCCGCACGGGTTGCCGGAGGGTGTCAAGCCCTGTGATGTGCCTGACAAGGGGGAGTACCCTCAAAGTCACGCGGCTGTGGGTGGTCGGGGGGAGACCGTGCATGGCCGGCACATCACTCGAGAGACAGGAACACGAGGCCCAACATGAGCACACCACTCACTCCCGAGGAGCGGATTCCTCCGGCCGCGGTCGATCCGGCCGTGGTGGAGGCCGAGGAACGCAAGTGGACGCCGGCCAAGATCGCGCTGTGGGTGGTGCTCGCCCTGCTCGGCGGCGTCGCGTGGGCCGTGCTGGCCCTTTCCCGCGGGGAAACCATCAACGCCATCTGGTTCGTCTTCGCGTCGGTCTGCACCTACCTGATCGCCTACCGCTTCTACGCCAAGTACATCGAGCGGAAGATCACCAAGCCGGATGACTTCCGGGCCACCCCGGCCGAATACAAGGTGAATGGGCACGACTACGTGCCCACCGACCGCCGCGTCCTCTTCGGCCACCACTTCGCCGCCATCGCCGGGGCCGGCCCGCTGGTGGGCCCCATCCTGGCGGCCCAGATGGGCTACCTTCCCGGCACCGTCTGGATCATCATCGGCGTGGTCCTGGCCGGTGCCGTCCAGGACTACCTGGTCCTCTTCTTCTCGATGCGCCGCGGCGGCCGCTCGCTCGGACAGATGGCGCGCGAGGAACTCGGCCTGGTCGGCGGCACGGCGGCACTGATCGCCACGATCGCGATCATGATCATCATCGTGGCGATCCTCGCGCTGGTCGTCGTCAACGCCCTGGGCGAATCCGCGTGGGGCGTCTATTCCGTGGCCCTCACCATTCCGATTGCCCTGTTCATGGGCATCTACCTGCGCTACATCCGGCCCGGCAAGGTCCTGGAGATCTCCCTGATCGGCTTCGTCCTGCTGATGTTCGCGATCATCTCCGGCCGCTGGGTGGCTGAAACCGCGTGGGGCGCCGAACTGTTCCACCTGGACCGCACCACCATCGCGTGGGCGATCATCATCTACGGCTTCGTCGCCGCGGTCCTGCCGGTGTGGCTGCTGCTGGCACCGCGCGACTACCTCTCCACGTTCATGAAGGTCGGCGTGATCGCGCTGCTGGCGCTCGCCGTCGTCGTGGTCCGCCCGGAGATCACCGTCCCGGCCTTCTCCGAGTACGCCTTCCGCAACGACGGACCGGTTGTTCCGGGAAGCCTCTTCCCCTTCCTGTTCGTGACGATCGCCTGCGGCGCGCTGTCCGGCTTCCATGCGCTGATCTCCTCCGGCACCACGCCGAAACTGCTCCAGAAGGAACGTCAGACCCGGTTCATCGGCTACGGCGGCATGCTCATGGAATCGTTCGTGGCCATCATGGCGCTGGTGGCGGCGATCTCGATCGACCGCGGCATCTACTTCGCCATGAACTCTCCGGTGGCGGCGACCGGCGGCACCGTGGACGGGGCAGTGGCCTTCGTGAACGGGCTGGGCCTGGCGGGCGTGAACCTCACCCCGGACATGCTCACCACCCTGGCCGCCGACGTGGGCGAGGAATCCGTGGTCTCGCGCACCGGCGGCGCCCCCACGCTGGCCGTCGGCATCGCCACCATCATGAACCAGTGGTTCGGGGGCCCCGCGATGATGGCCTTCTGGTACCACTTCGCCATCATGTTCGAGGCGCTGTTCATCCTCACCGCCGTCGACGCCGGCACGCGCGTGTCCCGCTTCATGCTGCAGGACGCGATCGGAAACTTCATTCCGCGGTTCAAGGACACCTCGTGGCGCATCGGCGCCTGGGTCTGCACGGCCCTTATGGTCGCCGGCTGGGGGTACATCCTGATCCTGGGCGTGACGGACCCGCTTGGCGGCATCAACACGTTCTTCCCGCTGTTCGGCATCTCCAACCAGCTCCTGGCCGCGATCGCCCTCGCGGTGGTCATGACGATCGTCGCCAAGCGCGGCAATTTCAAGCACCTGTGGGTGGTCATCCTGCCGCTGGCCTTCGCCACCGTGGTCACGGTGACGGCTTCGCTGTACAAGATCTTCTCCCCGGTGCCGTCTGTGGGCTACTGGGCGCAGCACAACGCGTACAAGCAGGCCCTGGCCGACGGCCTGCAGAGCTTCGGCTCGGCGAAGTCGGTCGCGGCCATGGAAGCGGTGGTCCGCAACACCTTCGTCCAGGGCACGCTGTCGATCGTGTTCCTGGTGCTGTCGGTGATCGTGATCGCCACGGCCATCATCGCCACCATCCGCGCGTTCCCCCACGGAGGGACCGACAACGAGGATCCGGCGGCGCCGTCGCGGATCTACGCTCCGGCGGGCATTGTGGCCAGCCCCGCCGAGAAGGAACTGGACGCGCGGTGGAACGCCCTGCCCGCCCGCCTGCGCGCCCTCAACTACAGGGGGCACTAGCCGTGGACACGCCCACCCCGCCGCGGGCCGCGGCCGTCCTGGCCACGGTCGGGGCAGCCGTCGCCAAAGGCTGCAGGGGCCTGGCCTGGTACTTCGGCGGAGTGCTCGGAGCGGACGCCTACCGCAAGTACCTGGAGCACCACGGCCAGGCGCATCCCGGCGAGGAACCCCTCACCGAGCGCGCCTATTGGCGCGAGGCGATGGACCGGCAGGACCGCAATCCCCAAGGGAGGTGCTGCTAGGGGCCCCGTTGCCGGGCCGTCACGCACCCCGCCACACCGCGGCGCTTCCGTGCCGCCGGCGCCCCCGCGGAGCCGGCGGCCCGGAGGCGCCACGCGGCGTTTTGGCCCACAGCCCGGTCCCATCGTCCGTGGCAAGATGGACCCATGACCGATCAGCAGCTGCCCGAGGCCCAGCCGGACGACGCAGGAAGCCAGGACGGACAGGTTCCCGCGGGGGAGTCCTTCCGCATCCGCGGGCTGGTCGATGAACCCGCAAAGGTCCTCCGCGTGGGCGGGATGGTCAAGCAGCTCCTTGAAGAGGTGAAGTCCGCGCCGCTCGATGAGAAGGCCCGGGTGACCCTCGCCGACATCCACGAGCGGGCAATCGCGGAACTGGAGCGGGGGCTTTCCCCCGAACTGGTCCAGGAGCTGCGCCGCATGCGGCTGCCTTTCACCGAGGGCGAGGCCCCGTCCGAGGCCGAGCTGCGCATCGCCCAGGCCCAGCTGGTCGGCTGGTTGGAGGGCGTCTTCCACGGCATCCAGACCGCGCTGGCCGCGCAGCAGCTGGCGAACCAGCAGCTTGCCCAGCGCATCCACATGCGCCAGATCCCCGCGGGCACCGAGGTGGCGCCCGGGATCGTCATCAACGAGCAGGGCGAACCGGTCCGGGTGGCACCCTCGGACAGCGAGCCCCAGCACGGTCCCGGACAGTACCTGTAGGGGATGGAAACGGGAATGGGGCTCTTTTCCGGCGCACGGGCTGCGCGCCGCGACGACAAGGACCTGGGCACCGGCATATGGCGCCGCGCCCACGACCGCTACGGCCGCGGGCTGGACCGCTTCCACCAGGTGCTCGAAGGAATCGAGGACGACGACCTCTACAACGCCCTGGTCATGATCGCCGATCACCTGGCCGACCTGCAGCCGCGGGTGCGCGAGGTCTGCCGGGAGGCGCAGTTGCTGAGGCCGAGCTCCGACACCGACATTCCCGGCGGCCTCGCCCCGGTCCACCGTGCCCTGTCCAAGGCGGCAAACGACTTGGCCACGGCCGCGCAGTCGGCGGCCATGGCCAGGCTCGACGGCGAGCGCTGGGGCTACGCGTCGGCCGGGCTGGAGAACGTGGCCCGGCGGGCCGACGTTGTCACCGGCGGCGTGCTGGCGGCTGAGGCGGCACTGGAGCAGGCCCGCGCCGCGGGCTGAGGCGGCGCCCCGGCATCAGGGGCCGGGCCCGGCGCGCGGGAGCCGAAACGCGCAGGCGGGCGGCGTTTTCGCCATGGGCGGAGCCTGCCCCGGCAGCGGGGTCGGGCCGCCGCGCCGGTGGCAGGATGGGCCCATGACAAATTTCGTGTCCCCCGAACTTTCCTTGAACGACGGCCACACCATCCCGCAGCTGGGCTACGGCGTGTGGCAGGTGAAGGACGATGTCGCCGAAGGCGCCGTCCTCAACGCCTTCGAAGCGGGCTACCGCCACATCGACACCGCCCGCATCTACGGCAACGAGGCCGGCGTGGGCCGCGCCATTGCGGCCTCCGGGATCGCCCCCGAGGACCTCTTCATCACCACCAAGGTCTGGAACTCGGACCAGGGCTACCAGCAGACCCTGGACGCCTTCGAGGCCTCGATGGAGCGCCTGGGGCTGGAGACCCTGGACCTGTACCTGATCCACTGGCTCCAGCCGAAGCAGGGCAAGCACGTCGAGACCTGGAAGGCGCTGATCGAGCTGCAGCGGACCGGGCGGGTGCGCTCGATCGGCGTCTGCAACTTCACGGTCGAGGCGCTGCGGGAGATCGAGGACGCCACCGGCGTCGTCCCGGCGATCCACCAGGTGGAGACCCACCCCTACTTCCCGCAGTCCGAGCTGCGCGCCTACGCGGCCTCCAAGGGCATCCTGCACCAGTCCTGGTCCCCGCTGGGCCAGGGCGGCGAGCTGCTCGCCGAGCCGGTGCTGGAGCGCATCGCCACCAAGCACGGTGCCACCCCGGCGCAGGTGGCCATCGCCTGGCACCTGGCGTTGGGCAACGTGGTGATTCCGAAGTCGGTGACCCCGGAGCGCATCGCGGAGAACTGGGCGGCGCTGGGCCTTACGCTCGACGCCGAAGACATCGCCGCCATCGACGGTCTGGACCAGGGCGAGGCCGGTCGCATCGGCCCGGATCCGGCGGTTTCCGACTTCGCCTAGCCGCTGCGCCCCGATCCCGGACGCCGCCACTCCCGGAACGGGGCCCACATGCGGAAGGACCCGCCACCTCATGGTGGCGGGTCCTTCCCGGTCGAGCCCCCAGCCAGAATCGAACTGGCGACCTTTTCATTACGAGTGAAACGCTCTACCGACTGAGCTATAGGGGCCTCACGGCCTTGCGGCCGCAGTCCCCAACTTTATAGGAGCCGGTCGGTCGCGGTCAAAACGGCGCGCCCCTCGGCCCCCATTTCAGCAGGCCCAACCCAGCAGGCCCGGCTCAGCAGGTCAGGCCGTCGCTGGGAAGCTTGCCCTCGAGCAGGTAGGCGTCGACCGGGTCCTGGATACAGGATCCGGCGCGGCCGTAGGCGGTGTGTCCGTGGCCCTTGTAGGTCAGGAGCACAGCGGATTCGAGCTGCTCGGCCAGGGACTGGGACCACTGGTAGGGAGTGGCCGGATCGCCGGTGGTGCCGATGACCACGATCGGGGCCGCGCCGGCCGCGGTGATCTGAGCGGGCGAACCGGTCGGCGGGTACTGCCAGTCCTTGCAGGTGAAGCCGCCGAACGCGAGGTACTTGCCGATGGTGGGAGAGGCGGCCTCCAGTTCCTTCGCGTCCTGGCGCTGGCCCTCGATGTCGGTGACCATCGGGTAGTCCAGGCAGTTGATCGAGCTGAAGGCGTCGGAGGAGTTCCCGTCATACGTGCCGTCTTCCTTGCGTCCCGCGCCCAGGTCGGCCAGCCACAGCATCGTGGTCGGGTTCCCGGCCTTCGCCTCGGTCAGCGCCTGGGTGAGCACCGGCCAGGAGGCGTTGTCGTAGAGCGGGAGGAGGAACCCGCTGACAAAGGTGTTGATCGGCACGAGGCGTCCGTCCGCGGCCGTCATGGGGGATTTCTCGACGGAGTCGAAGAGGTCCTGCAGCTGCTTGGTGGCGTTGTCGACGCTGCCGCTGAACGGGCAGCCGGCCGCGGCCAGGCAGCTCTGCAGGTAGGCGCGGATCTCCGACTCGAAGGCCCCGGCCTGGCCCAAGGTGATCTCCTCGTTGTTCAGCGAGGGGTCCAGCGCGCCGTCCAGCACCATGCGGCCGACGTTTTGCGGGAACAGGCCGGCATAGGTGGCGCCGAGCTTGGTGCCGTAGGAGAAGCCGAGGTAGTTCAGCTTTTCGTCGCCGCTGAGCGCCCGCAGCACGTCCAGGTCGCGGGCCGCGCTGACGGTGTCCACGTAGGCCAGCGAGACGCCGGTCCGTTCCGCGCAGGCCTTCGCGTAGTCGCGGCTGGCGGTCTCGATCTCCGCCAGGCCCTCATCGGTTGAGGTGTCGTACTGCTTCTGGCGGGCGGCGTCCTGCTCCGCGGCCGTCTGGCAGGTGACCGGGGTGGAACGGCTGACCCCGCGCGGGTCGAAGCCGATCACGTCGTAGCCGGAGTTCAGGCTCGTCAGCGTGGTCGCCATGGCATCGCGCGCGAAGTCGTAGCCGGAGCCGCCCGGGCCGCCCGGATTGACCAGCAGGCTGCCGACCTTCTCGCCGGTGGCCTGCTTGCGCAGCAGCGCCAGGGACATCGTCTCCGCCGCGGGGCGCTCGTAGTCCATGGGGACCTCGATCTTGGCGCACTCGAAGCCGGGGCCGGCCTCCGCTTCGCACGAGGACCAGTCCACCGTCTGGGTGTAGAACTTCTCCAGCCCCGCCGCGACCGTGTTCACGCCGACCATGCCCGAGGACGTGGTGGAACTCCCGGTGTCGTCCGAAGAGCCGGGGGCGCACCCGGCCAGCAGCAGCATCCCGGCGGCCGCGGCGGCGACCGCCCGGAATGCGGGTCGTAGGTATTTCATGGTGGCTCCTCGGCGGCTTGTGGTGGGAAGGGTCGGGGTGGGTGCCGGCGCCAGGGTCAGCGCGGCGGCAGCAGTCCTGCCATCATGGCCTCCATGGCCAGCAGAGGGGAGACGTTGGCGGTAATGCGTACCCGCGCCTCGGAAATGGCATCGATCCGGGCGAGCGTCTGCTCGGGGGTGGACCGTGCCGCGTAGGAGCGCAGTTCCGCCCCCAGGTAGTCGTTGACGAGCTCGGTGCCCGCCTTCAGTTGTAGCGTCAGGACGTCACGGAAGAACGTGGTCAGGTCGATCAGCGAACGGTCCAGCGAATCGTTCACCCCGCGCTTGGCCCGTCGCTTCTGCGTCTCTTCCAGCTGCTTGAACTGGCTGCGCAGCTGCGGCGGGACCGGGGCGTCCTCGGCCAGGCCCAGCGTCTCGCGGAGCCTGCGGGCCTCCGCCGCGCCGCGCTCCTCGGCCGCCGCAGTGGCCTCCGAGGTGGACAGCTCCACCAGGTCTCCGGCGGCGATCACGGCGTCGGACACGCTGCGCAGCCCCAGCGGCAGCCGGACGGTGCGGTCCCGGCGCAGCCGTGCGCCCTCGTCCCGGGCCAGCCGGCGGGCAATGCCGATGTGCCCCTGGGAGATCCGGGCGGCGAATTCGGCCTGCTCGGGGGTGAGGCCGTCGCGGCGCACCAGCAGTTCCGTCACGGCCTTCGTATTGGGCACGCGCAGGCTCACCGGGCGGCAGCGCGAACGGATGGTGACCAGCACGTCCGCGGGACTGGGCGCGCACAGGAGCCACACGGTATGCGGCGGCGGCTCCTCGATGGCCTTGAGCAGCACGTTCGTGGTGCGCTCGGTCATGCGGTCAGCGTCCTCCATGATGATGACGCGCCATTTCCCGCCGGAGGGCTTGTCCTGCGCCTTGCCGATGAGCTCGCGCACATCGGCGATCGCGTAGGTGACGTGCTCCGTGGCGACCTGGGCGACGTCGGGGTGGGTCCCGGCCAGCACGGTGCGGCAGGCGTGGCAGGTCCCGCAGCCGCGCTCGGCCGGGTCCGGGGCCTGGCACTGCAGGGCCGCGGCGAAGGCACGCGCCGCGTTCGACCGTCCGGAACCGGGCGGGCCGGTGAACAGCCAGGCGTGCGTGGGGGCATCGTCCGCCGCCGCGCGGCGCAGCTGTGCGACGGCCGCCTCCTGCCCCGGCAGGTCCGCCCAGACGTTCATCGCAGCCCCGCCACCCGCGTGGCAATGTCCGCGGCCAGCTCCGCGACGGGACGGCCGGCGTCGAGCACCAGGTAGCGGTCCGGCGCGGCGGCGGCCAGCTCCAGGAACGCGCCGCGGATCCGCGCGTGGAAATCGTCCGGCTCGGCCTCCAGCCTGTCCTCCGCCAGCGCTCCCGAGGTGCGGCGCCGGCGCCCGGTGTCCGGGGCCACGTCCAGCAGGATGGTGAGGTCGGGGACCAGCCCGCCGGTGGCCCAGCGGTTGATCTCCAGCACCCCCGCGGGACCGAGGCCGCGCCCGATGCCCTGGTAGGCGACGGAGGAGTCGACGTAGCGGTCGCAGACGACGGCGGTGCCCGCGGCCAGTGCCGGGCGGATGACCTGCTCGACGTGCGCGGCGCGCGAGGCCGCGAACATCAGGGCCTCCGTGCGCGGGTCGACGTCGCCGTGCCCGTGCTCCAGGACCAGCGCCCGCAGTTTCTCTCCGATCGGGGTGCCGCCCGGTTCGCGGGTGCGCAGCACGGTCCGTCCGGACGCCTCGAGGCGTTCGGACAGCAGGGCGGCCTGAGTGGATTTGCCGGCCCCGTCCCCGCCCTCGAAGACGATGAACAGCCCGGACGGCCGGGCGGGGGACTGGGATTCGCTCACCCCCCTAGCCTAGCGGGCGAGGGGCCCACGGCGAGCGGAGCGAGCCGGGGGAGCCCGGTAGGCGCTATCGGCTGGCCGGCCGGAGGGGAGAGGCGGTGCCGTTTCCGTGCTCGGGGGCCACGGGCCGTAACGCGGCGGGCCGATGTCCGGCGGCGGCCCGGCGGGGGTCTACGCTTTAAAACCATGCAGTCGCTCCACGCCACCGACATTGCCCCGGACACCCTCGTCGTCGCCGCCGGGCGCCCGGAACGCACCCCGGACGCCCCCGTGAATCCGCCGATCGTGCTCTCCTCGACCTTCGTCGGCGCGGGAGTCCCCGCGCCCGGCGAGCGCGTTTACGGCCGCTTCTCCAACCCGACCTGGGACCCGCTGGAGGAAACGATCGGGCAGCTCGAGCAGGCGGACCTGCCCGCCCTGGTCTACGCCTCCGGCATGGCGGCCGTGGCCTCGGCCATGTCCCTGGTCCCGGCCGGCGGCGTCCTGGTGGTTCCGCGCCACGCCTACAACGGCAGCCTCGGCCTGGTCGGCGACCTCGCCACGCGCAGCAACGTGGAGGTCCGCATCGCCGACCTTGAGGACACCGAGGCCACCATCGCCCTGTTCGGCGGCGCCGACATGGTCTGGCTGGAAAGCCCCACCAACCCGATGCTCGAGGTCGCGGACCTGCGCGCGCTGACGGCCGCGGCCCGCGCCGCCGGCGCCGTGACGGTCGTGGACAACACCTTCTCCACACCCCTGCTGCAGCGTCCGCTGGAACTGGGTGCGGACATCGTGGTGCACTCCGCCACGAAGTTCATGGGCGGGCACTCCGACGTCATCCTCGGGGCCGCCGTGACCAGCCAGACGCACCTGCGCGAGCGCCTCCATGCCCACCGCACCCTGCACGGCGCGATCGCCGGGCCGTTCGAGGCGTGGCTGACGTTGCGCGGGCTGCGCACCATGGCCCTGCGCGTGGAGCGTTCCGAGCGCAACGCCGCCGGAATCGCCCGCCGCCTGCTGACCCACCCGGCCGTTTCCGGGGTCCGCTACCCGGGCCTGCCCGAGGATCCGGGGCACCAGCTGGCCGCCGAACAGATGGACGGCTTCGGCGCGATCGTCGGCCTGCGCGTCACCGCCGGCCAGGAAGCCGCAGAGCGGGTCCTCGAGGCGCTGCGCCTGTGGCTGCCGGCCACCAGCCTGGGCGGCGTCGAGTCGCTGGCCGAACGCCGCCGCCGCCACCAGGGCGAACCGGAATCGGTGCCCGCGGACTTCATCCGCCTCAGCGTCGGCATCGAAAACCTCGAGGACCTCTGGGCGGACCTGTCCCAGGCCCTGGACACCGCGCTCTAGTTTTCGCACCGCCAGACAGCTCCCACGCCTCGCTTCGCTCGTCGCGGGCCCCTCGCCGTCTACCGTTCCGACGGCTCCCATGGCGCGCTTCGCTTGTCGCGGGCCCCTCGCCGTCTACACTGAGGCCATGTACTTTGCGCTTGAATTCGAGAGATACCTGATGCTCGCGTTCAGCATCGTCGCGCTGTTCATCGCCGGCTGGGCGTTCCTGGACTGCCTGCGGCACCCCGGGGCCACGTTCCAGCGCGAGGGCAAGCGCACGAAGGGCTTCTGGCTGGGCATGACCGGCGGTTCGGCAGCCGTGTGCCTGCTCAGCTTCGCGATCTTCGGCGGATTCCTGCAGATCATCGCGGTCTGCATCGCCGCGGTCTACCACGCCGACGTCAAGCCGGCCGTTTCCGGCAAGGGCGGGAACTACTACCGCTACTGACCCGGCGGCCGGGCCGGCCCGCCGCTGAGCGCCAGCCCGCCGCTGCGCGGGGCAACGCACGCCCAGTCCACGGTGAGTTCGCCCAGCCGCCAGCGCCGGACGCCGTCGTGCACCGGCCAGCCGGCGGCCTTCAGCGCACGGCACATCCCGATCCAGCGCTGGCGGTTCCCGAAGGAGGCCAGCGGCGCCGCGGCCAGCCAGGCGGCGTCGGCCGCCCGCAGGAACTCGTGGACCCGCTCGCCGGGCACGTTGCGGTGGATCAGCGCCTTCGGAAGCCGTTCGGCCACCTCGGAGGGCAGCGCGAAGGAACCGAACCGCAGCGCGATGGTCAGCGTCGTGGGGCCGTCGCGGTCCACGCCCACCCACGCCGCGCGCCGCCCGACCTCGTCGCAGGTGCCCTCCGCGATCAGGCCGTGCGGGGCCAGCCGGGCGCGCATGGTGTCCCAGATGGCCGGGACGTCGGCCTCCTCGTACTGGCGCAGGACGTTGAACGCGCGCACCGCCACGGGCGGGCGCGGTAGGGCCAGTTCGAAGCCGCCGAGCCGGAAGGACAGCCCCGCGATGTCCAGGGCCTGGCCGCGGGCCACACGCTCGGGCTCGATCTCCAGCCCCACCAGTTCCAGGTCCGGGCACACCGCGCGCAGCCGGATGAACATCTCCACGGCGGTGGTGGGGGAGGCGCCGTAGCCGAGGTCCACGGCCAACGGGCGCTCCTCGGTCCGCAGCCGCCACGCCTGCGGGCCGGCGAACCAGCGGTCCACCCGGCGCATCCGGTTGGGGTTGGTGGTGCCGCGGGTAATGTTGCCGACCGGCCGCCCCGAGGCCCGTCCGCCAAGCCGCTCCGCCTTCTGCACCATGCAGACCATCGTAGGCGGAACACCCCACGGCCCCTCGCCGGGTTCGGTTCCGTCCGGCCGCGTCACGAATCCCCTCCGCGCCCGCGGGCCTCGATAGGATGGCCCCATGACTTACACCCTGATCCTGCTTCGCCATGGGCAGAGCGAGTGGAACGAAAAGAACCTCTTCACCGGCTGGTACGACGTGCCCCTCAGCGACCTGGGCCGCACGGAGGCCGTGCGCGGCGGCGAGCTGCTGGCCGAGGAGGGCCTGCTGCCCGACGTCCTGCACACCTCGCTGCTCAAGCGCGCCATCATCACGGCGAACCTGGCGCTCGAGGCCGCGGACCGCAGCTGGATCCCGGTCAAGCGCAACTGGCGCCTGAACGAGCGCCACTACGGCGCCCTGCAGGGCAAGGACAAGGCCCAGACCCTGGCCGAGTTCGGCGAGGAGCAGTTCATGGAATGGCGCCGCTCCTACGACACCCCGCCGCCGCCGCTGGCCGACGACTCCGAGTTCTCCCAGATCGGCGACCCGCGCTACGCCGACCTCGGCGACGACGCCCCGCGCACCGAGTGCCTCAAGGACGTCCTGGTCCGCCTGCTTCCGTACTGGGAGGATCAGGTCAAGCCGGACCTGGCCGCGGGCAAGACGGTCCTGGTCGCCGCGCACGGCAACTCCCTGCGCGCGCTGGTCAAGCACCTGGACGGCATTTCCGACGCCGACATCTCCGGGCTGAACATCCCCACCGGCATCCCGCTGGTGTACGAACTGGATGAGCACTTCAAGCCGGTTGTCGCCGGCGGCAAGTACCTGGACCCGGCCGCCGCGGCCGAGGCCATCAAGGCCGTCGCCAACCAGGGCCGCCGCTAACGGCAGGCCCCCCACCTACGACGGCGGCGGCGCACCTTCGCAAG